>DASVVC010000194.1:0-38020 GCA_036386755.1 Telluria sp. | reverse complement strand
CGTTTGTTTCTTCGGGAATCAAGGCTGCCGGCCCGGGCAAGATGACGGTGACCGGCAAGCTGTCGATCAAGGGCAAGACGACCGATGTCAGCTTTCCGCTAACGGTGAAAAGCGAAGCCGGCAAGTACACCTTCGACGGTGCGCTGCCGATCAAGCGCCTCACTTACAACATTGGCGATGGCGAGTGGAAAGACACGAGCATGGTCGCCGATGAAGTCATCATCAAATTCCGCGTCAGCGCGGCGCAGTAAACGCAGTACCTTCACAAGCACGCGTATAAAACGTTTCACCTTCAAGATTTCACATTCAAGATTTCACATTCAACTCAAGGGACACCACATGAAAATCAAGCACCTGATCATCGCCATGGCCGCCGCCGCGACCGCCACCGCCAGCTTCGCCGCCGACACCTACAAGATCGACCCGACCCACACTTTCCCGAGCTTCGAAGCCGATCACATGGGCATCTCGATCCTGCGCGGCAAGTTCACCAAGACCGAAGGCACCGTCGTGCTCGACCGCGCCGCCAAAACCGGCTCGATCGACATCACCATCGATGCCGATTCGCTCGATTTCGGTAACGAAAAACTGAACAAGCACGCCAAGAACGAAGACATGTTCGACGTCGCCAAGTTCAAGGAAGTGACCTACAAATCGAAGTCGATCACCTACAAGGGCGATGTGCCGGTGTCGGTGGAAGGCACCTTGACCCTGCACGGCGTGAGCAAGCCTGTGACGCTGACGATCAACAAGTTCAAGTGCATCATCCACCCGATGCACAAGAAGGAAGTCTGCGGCGCCGATGCGTCGGCTGAATTCAAGCGCACCGACTTCGGCATCAGCTACGCCGTGCCGCCGTTCGCACCGGAAGTCAAGCTGTTGATCCAGGTCGAAGCGGTCAAGAACTAAGCAAAAGCGAAGTAACAGCGAAGCAAACGCGCCGCGCGGCCCGCGCTGAACGGCAAAAAGCCTCGCTTCCTTGACGGGAAGCGAGGCTTTTCTACGTGCTGCTCAGCGGGTAGAACCCGGCTTAGCGGCCGTCGCGGTCGAAGTCGCCCGGCATGGCGCGCTCAACTTTATCCCACGCTGCGCGGGTGGCCGACTTGGCTTGCTGCCAGTTCAGGCGCGATTTGCCTTTGACGGTATCCCATTCATCCGACAGGTTGTTCTCTACCGAATCGAAGTTGGTGCCGGCATAACGGCCGCGGCTGTTGTAGCCGAGTTCGTATGCAGGACCGTAGTCGTCGTAGGTGTAGCCTGGCGAATAGTAAGGAGCGGTCTGGTACGAGCTGCGCCAGTAAGCTGCTTCTTCTTCCGGATTGACCAGCTGGCCGGCTGCCTTGCCAGCCATGCCGCCGGCCATTGCACCGATGGCTGCGCCTGCCGCCATGCCGACCGGACCACCAACCGCACCAGCGGCTGCGCCCATCGCTGCGCCGCTACCGGCGCCCATGCCCTTGGCAAAGTGATGCTCATGCAGATCGTCGCCAGCTTTTGGGTTGATGACTTCGGCTGCGCCCTTGCCAGCCAGGCCGCCGGCGATACCGCCGATTGCCGCACCGGCTGCCATGCCGATCGGGCCGGCCGCGGCACCGATGCCGGCGCCGGTCAATGCACCAGCGCCAGCGCCAACGCCGGTACCGATGATGTGTTCGCCTTTGTTTTCAGTCCAGCTGCGCTCGATGTGGCTTGCGTCGTCATCGTTGCGTGGGTTCACACCCATCAGGATGCCGCCGCTCTTGATGCCTTCTTCGTAGTGGGCAGCGCGGTCTTCAGGAATGCCCGCGCCGATCAGTGCGCCGACCAGGCCGCCGGCGATGCCGCCAGCGCCAGCACCGGCCAGGGCCGCGGCGATAGGACCGGCGACGACCAGGCCGATGCCAGGCAGGACCAGGGTGGTGCCGACGGCGGCGATGCCAGCCAGTACAGCGCCGATGGTGCCGCCGATGCCGGCGCCAACGCCTGCGCCTTCAGCCGCTTTGCTGCCGAGTTCAGTATCGGTATCGTTGAAATAGGTTTTCCGGGTGTCGTCGGACATCATCAAGGTGACGTCGTCCTTGCTGTAGCCGCGGTCGGAGAGGGAGTTATAAGCCCGCTCTGCACTGTCGCGATCACGGAACAGGCCGGTAACCATGCGGGAATCTTTTTGGTTCGTGGTGTCGTAATTGCTCATTTCAATTTCCTTTCGAATTATGGATGTGCGGGGCTCGCATACAAACCTGGAAATCAATGCCAGTGACGAAACGATAAGGCGTGCTGGACAATGCTTCCGTACGTTGCCGCACTCAAAAACAGTGTTTCCAACTGGCATTAGAAATGCTGCTGTGCGAAATTCAGGGGCCAGTCGACCAAACGAGATGCGGGGCGGCACTGGTGCTACAGATAGGGACGGCGCAGCCATCGCGAAGTTCCCACGCTCACTACCGTCGTCCCCGCGAAGGCGGGGACCCAAGTTAGTTCGGTAACCCCCAGGGCTGATGAAGAACTTGGCCCCGCCTGCGCGGGTACCTTGCTTTCCCGGCGTGCCGGCCGCCTTCACGGTTGCAACCCAACCACGCGTTTGCGCAACACTTCCTCAAAAAGATGTTGAATCGTCCATTACGTTCGTTGCCGCACCGACCGTGCAAGTTGTCCGAATTATTCTTTTTCCATGGCCCGGCAATAACGAAGGGCCGGGTAAATCACTTAACTCACTGGAGGAATCAACATGTTATTCATCATCTGGATCATCGTCGGCGGTATCTTGGGTTGGCTGGCAAGCATGGTCATGAAAACGGATGCCCAACAAGGCATGATCTTGAACGTGATCGTCGGTATCGTCGGCGCCGCACTCGGCGGCTGGCTGCTCTCGCCGCTGTTCGGCGCCGGCACCATCAACTATGACGATTTCAGCGTCTCGTCGCTGCTCGTCTCGTTCCTGGGCGCTGTCATCCTGCTGGCCATCGTCAACCTGCTGCGTCGCGGTAAAGTACGCTAAATGCAGCTCTCCCCATGACCAACGCACACGTGCGTTGGTTTTTTTTTGCCTGAAAGTTCCAATGACCAAAAAACCCCTCTTCGTCGCATTGATCAGTTGCGCGCTTACCTTGCTGGGAGTGTTTTTGGTTTTCAATTTCATGCCGAGCGAGAAGAAAATCGAGCGGCAACTGCATCGCCTGTACGACACCGACGACCCGCAATTCCGGCGCTCCATGGGCGTGCTGCTGGGTCCACCAATTCTGGAAGGCAACCAGGTCGAGGTTTTGCTCAACGGCGACCAGATCTTCCCTTCCATGCTCAAGGCCATCCGCGAGGCCAAGCACACGATTACCCTCGAAACGTATATCTACTGGTCCGAATCGATCGGACAGGAATTTTCCGACGCGCTGATCGAGCGCGCGCGCGCCGGCGTCAAGGTCCACGTCATGCTCGACTTTGTCGGCAGCATGAAAATGGACAACGCCGCCATGGAGCAGATGAAGCAGGCCGGCATCCAGCTGCAGCGCTACCACAAGCCGGTCTGGTGGAAATTCACGCGCCTGAACAACCGCACCCACCGCAAGGTGCTGGTGGTGGACGGCAACATCGGCTTTACCGGCGGGGTCGGCATCGCCGACCAGTGGCGCGGCTCGGGCCAGGATAAAAAGCACTGGCGCGACACCCACTTCCGCGTCGAAGGCCCGGTGGTCGGCCAGATGCAGGCCGTGTTCGCCGACAACTGGACCAAGGCCACCGGCACCGTCCTCGACGGCCCGACTTACTTTCCCCCGCTCAAAGCGGCCGGCGGCCACGCGGCCCAGATGTTCAGCAGCTCGCCCAGCGGCGGCAGCGAAAGCATGCTGCTGATGTACCTGATGGCGATCACCTCGGCGCGCGACACGATTCACCTGTCGAGTTCGTATTTCGTGCCGGACGAACTGACCATCAACGCGCTGGTCGCGGCCGCCAAGCGCGGCGTGAAGGTGAGAATCATCACCCCCGGCGAAGACATCGATTCGGACGTGGTGCGCATCGCCTCGCGCGAACGCTGGGGCGCGCTGCTGGCAGCGGGCGTCGAGATCGCCGAGTACCAGCCGACCATGTTCCACGTCAAGGCGCTGGTGGTCGATTCGCTGATGGTGTCGGTCGGCTCGACCAACTTCGACAACCGCTCGTTCAGCCTCAACGACGAGGCCAACCTGAACATCATCGACCATGCCTTCGCGGCCGAGCAGGTCGCCATTTTCGAGAAGGACTGGAAACTTTCGCGCCCGATTACCCTCCAAGCATGGCAGCAGCGTCCGTGGACCGAGAAAGTGGCGGGCGAAGTGGCGTCGATGGTCGGCGGCCAGTTGTAGGCAGGCCAGCATGTCCGGGCCCGCGCGCCCGGCGTCCAATCAAAATGTGGTTGACTAATATTTTGGCGATACGGATACTCTAGGGCGCTCAGCGAGCCAAGCCAGTTCCGATTGACCAAAAAGAGACGAAATGCGAATGAAAAAGACCTTCCTAACGCTAGCCATCCTCAGCACCGTCGCACACGCCGACGAAGGCATGTGGATGCCGCAGCAGCTGCCACAAGTAGCAAAGCAACTCAAAGCCGCCGGCCTCAAGCTCGATCCGGCAAGCCTGACCAAGCTCACCGAATTTCCGATGAATGCGATCGTCAGCCTGGGAGGCTGTTCCGCATCGTTCGTCTCGCCGCAGGGCCTGGTAGCAACCAACCACCACTGCGTGTACAACAGCGTGGCCGTCAACTCGACGCCCGAGCGCGACCTGCTGGCCAACGGCTTTTTGGCCAAGAGTTTTGCTGAAGAACTGCCGGCCGCGCCGGGCAGCCGCATCTACGTCACCAAGGACGTCACCAACGTCAGCGACAAGATCATCAGCCTTGAGGTCGCCAAACTGGCCGGCAAGGCCCGCGTCGACGCGATGGAAAAGAACATGAAGTCGATGGTTGCCGAGTGCGAAAAAGACGCCGGCCACCGTTGCACCGTGTCCAGCTACTACGGCGGACTCGAGTTTTACCTGATCAAGCAGCTGGAAATCCGCGACGTGCGCCTGGTGCACGCGCCACCGGCCGGCGTGGGCAAGTTCGGCGGCGACACCGACAACTGGATGTGGCCGCGCCACACCGGCGACTACGGCTTCTACCGCGCCTACGTGAGCAAGGACGGCAAGGCTGCCGACTTCTCCAAGGACAACGTGCCGTACGTGCCGAAAAGCCACCTGAAAATCGCCAAGGAAGGCGTCAAGGAAGGCGACTTCATCATGGCGCTCGGCTATCCGGGCCGCACCAACCGTCACCGCCTGCCGTCGGAAGTGGCGTTTACCTTCGACTGGAACTATCCGGCATTCGTGAAAGCGTCGGCTGAAACGCTGGCCATCATCGAGCGCGAGACCAAGACCAACGAAGACGCCAAGTTGAAATACGCGGGCCAGGTCGCCAACGTCAACAACTACTACAAGAACCGCAAGGGCATGCTGACCAGCTACGAAGGCAGCGACTTCCTGGCACGCAAGACAAAAGAACATGCGGACATGAAAGCCTGGGTCAACGCCAACCCGGCGCGCCAGAAAGAATACGCGGCCGACATCGAGCAGGTCGAGAAACTGATCGCCCAGCGCGATGCCGAAACCAAGCGCGACTTCTACCTGAACGCGTCCGCACCGCGCATGTTGACCGTGGCACGGCGCCTGTACCGCCTGGCGAACGAGAACACCAAGCCGAACGTCGAGCGCAAGTCGGGCTACCAGGAACGCGACCTGCCGGCACTGAAAGCGGCGGTGGCGGCGATCGAGCGCACCTACGACGAAAAAGTCGACAAGGCGCTGGTCCTGAACAGCCTGAAGAAGTATGCAGCCCAGCCGAAAGCCGAGCGCAACGCCAGTTTCGACGCCGCTCTCGGCATCAATGACGGCATGAGCGAAACCCAGCTCAAAGCCGTGCTCGACACCATGTACGCCGGTTCCAAGCTCGGCACCGCGGCTGAGCGCGCGGCGTGGATCGGCAAGACCCCGGCCGACTTCAAGGCCAGCAACGACAGCTTCGTCAAGGCGGCCGTGGCCATGTACGACGCCGGCATGAAGAGCGAAGCCGAGGAAGAAGAACTGGCCGGCAAGATCCAGCAAGCCTATGCCAACTACATGAAGGCCAAGATCGCCTACATGACCAGCAAGGGCCAGCCGGTCTATCCTGACGCCAACAGCACTCTGCGCGTGACCTTCGGCAAGATTGCCGGCCGCGACCATGGCGCCGACGGCACCGGTTCGTGGTCCGCGTTCACGACCGTCAAGGGCGTGGTGGCGAAAGCGACCGGCGAAGGCGAGTTCAACGCTCCGGCGGCGCAGCTGGCGGCGATCAAGGCCAAGGATTTCGGCAAATATGTCGATCCGAAGCTCAAGACCGTGCCGGTGAACTACCTGGCGACCTTGGACATCACCGGCGGCAACTCCGGTTCGGCGGCGCTCAACAGCAAGGCCGAGTTCATCGGCCTTGCTTTCGACGGCACCCTGGACTCGATCATTTCCGACTGGGACTTCAACAAAGCCAACACGCGCGACATCCAGGTCGACGTGCGCTACATGCTGTGGAACATGAAGCATGTCGACAAAGCCGACAACCTGCTCAAGGAAATGAACGTGGAATAAGCTGGCGCGGGGCCTTGCCCCGTCCGCTCCAACCGATGCCTGCCTCCCTTGGGACGCAGGCATTTTTTATGCCTGTCGAATAAGCCTGCGCCAGCGCGGTCCAGCGACCGATGACAAAATTCTACAATTTTTTAATACCAATCTACGACCAGTCGAGTTACTATACATTCCAATCTAAGACCACATTCCCCACCGGGGTCAGCGCTTTAACTTGAAACAGTTCTAAAACGGCTAGTTGCAAAACCGGGGACAGACCCCGGTTTTGCAACAAATGCGTCGACTCCGTAAGGGCGACGTGCGCGAGGGACAGCTAACCCCAGCAGATATGTTGCTGATGAAAGCGCTGCCCCCGGTCGGGTTATTGCAAAACCGGGGTCTGTCCCCGGTTTTGCAACAACAGGCTGCGGGGGCTGATCGGGACGCGTTTGTTGCTAATAAAAGCTCTTGCTAATCAGAGGTCAGACCCCGGTTGTAAGAGTTCGGGAGCTCAGCCGTAGGATTTTCGGAAAATTTTTCAGGTGGAAAACATGTTCGAGAAACGCCAGCATCTGCTCTACTTTTCGCTGTTTTTCATCCTCTATGAGCTGACCGTTTACTTGTCGAACGACATGATCATGCCGGCCATGCCGCAGGTCGTGCGCGAATTCCAGGCGTCGAATCGGCATATCGGGCTGTCGCTGAGCCTGTTCATCCTCGGCGGCAGCATGCTGCAGATCTTTCTCGGCCCGCTCGCCGACCGCGTCGGCAAGCGCAAGGTCATGCTGGCGGGCGTGGCGCTGTACCTAGTGGCGACCGCGTTCGTGCCGTGCTCGAGCACCATCGCCCAGTTCCTCACCGCCCGCTTCTTCCAGGGCATGGGCTCGTGCTTCATCTTCATCGGCTACGCCGCCATCCACGAACTGTTCGACGATGCCGAGGCCGTCAAGCTGACCGCCATGCTGTCGAACACCACCGTCTTCGCGCCGCTGATCGGCCCGGTTGTCGGCAGCGCCGTGATCAGCATGTTTCCGTGGCAATCGATTTTCGGCATCGGCTTTGTGCTGGGCAGCATCGCCTGGCTCGGCCTGTTCACCTTCATGCCGCGTACGGAAACGATCAAGCCGCGCGCCGACCTGGCCTCCATCCGCGCCAGCTACCTGACCATCGTGCGCAATAAAAAATTCATGTCCGGGATCCTGATTGCGGCCATGTCGATTACCCCGCTCACCGCCTGGATCGGCCTGTCGCCGGTCATCATCATGGAACACATGGGCAAGTCGTACGGCACCTATATCCTGTACCAGCTGGTGATTTTCTCCGGATTCATCCTCAGCACCATGGCGATTCAACAACTCGGCGACGGCTTTTCGCTCACCCGCCTGATTCGCCAGGGCGCCGCGCTGGCCGTCATCGGCATGGTCGGCGCGGGATTGGTGCACCAGCACGGGCACCTGTTCATTGTCTGCATGTTCATCTTCTCGGCCGGCTTCGGCCTGTTCAACGGCGCCCTGATCCGCCTGTCGCTGACCGCTACCGGCGTATCGATGAACCTGACTTCGTCCGCCATGAGCCTGCTGTATTGCGTGTATATCGCCGCCGGCGTCGAACTCTATAACCTGGTGTGCGCCCGTTTCGATTATTCGCTTGCCTCGTACGCGCTGTTCAATGTGCCCTTGGGCGTGGTGATCGGCATCTGCCTGATGCGCTTTGCAAGCAAGCACGATGCACAGGAGCCGGCCCTGGCGCAATCGCCCCAGGCCGAATAAGCAACCGGATACGGAACGGAGGCAGCGTGAATTTTGATCTGGAATACGAAGTGCTGATCAAGGACCTGAAAGCCGAGTTCCTTGCGTACAAACAGTGGGAAGCATTCTGCCGTCAGGATGCGCATGGCGGCGCCGGTGCCCAGGCCCGCCTGCATGCGGCGCAAGCGTCCTACCGCATCCATCTGCGCCAGTTAAGGCATCTGGTGCGCCGCCATGGCCGCCAGTTCGATGCGCGCAGGCTGTCCTCGCTGCTGGCCATTCCGACCCAGCCGCTCGCGCCGGAAGAAATGATCATGCACCGGATCTGGCTGGGCGGGCCGCTGCCGGCCATGGCCCGCGAATCGGTGCGCCAATGGGATTGCGCGCTCGACGAGATCGGCCCGCTCGACGCCGGCCCGTACCGCCTGATGCTGTGGGTCTGGGATGACGCGCAATTGCGCGACGACCCGTGCTTTCATCCGGCACCAGGCGCGCACCACGGGATCGGCACGTACCTTTGCGGCACGCGCCTGTTGACGGTCCATTCCCTCGACGCACTGGCGCGCGAGCGCTGCCCCGCTATCGCTCCGCTGATGGCGCAATTGCACCGCAAGCGCTACTTCGTCAACCTGGCCGATTATTTCAGGCTGCTGATCCTGCACCACTGCGGCGGGATCTACCTCGATGCGGACACCATGCCGTACCGCGCGGCCACGGTGTTCCTGTGCAAGCCGGAGGTGCCCGATTACGTCAGCTTTGCGGTGAACCGGGAGGCCAGCCGCATCGACGCCAGTTTCGTCTGCTGGATGAATCTGTTCAACGACGAAAACGGCGTGCTGGTCGCGCGCAAGGCCAATCCATCGATTGCGCAGCTGCTCGCGCGGATCGATGCGAACCTGGCCGCGATGGGGCCGGACGTGCCCGATAAAGCCCACGGCGCGAGCTACGCCTCGACCCTGCACGACGCTACCTACGGCGCCTGGCACGACACCATCGGACGCTCGCTGACCGCGTACCACGACCTGGCGGCGCGCCACGGCGTGCTGCATGACGAGGCGCCGGAAACCATCGTCAGCGGCCTGCACGGCATGCGCCTGCGCGTCGACGCCCTCACGCGCGAGCCGGTGCCGCTCACGGCGTCGGAACAGGCCAGCTACGACAGCTGCATTGCCGCGCTCGAGCAACGCGGCTGGCACCTGGTCGACATTGGCGAGCTATCCAGGCTGGCTGTGGTCCTGTCCACCACGGAAGTGCCGCGCATGGCGTACGCGTCGCAGCTGCGCGCATCGCCCGCGGGCTGCCACTACTATTCCTTCCTGTCGCAAGATTCCAGGCTGGACCGCGTCAACGATCTGTTCGGCGCCTATCTGATGGCCATTAACGCCGAGCGCATCCGGAGCGGCAACTTCTGGCACAAGACCCGCGGACACCCTACGCCGGACGCGCGCGGCTACGCGAGCGTCCATGCCAGCTTCACGACCCGACTGCGCGGCGCCCATGTCAACGACCGCTGAACTGAACGCCGACATGCACGTCTTCGTGCCCGGCCCGCAGATCGCCGATGCGCAGCGCGACCGCATGGCGGCGCTGCTGTTTGCGACCAGTTATCTCGAATACTGCTCGTTCGGCAATCGCCTGCGCCTGCCGTTGGTCGCCTTGCAGCGGCGCCAGAATATCGATCCGTATATCGACCATGCGCATGGCCTGTTCGATCGCGCCGGCCGCTTCAAGGGCTTTTACACGGCCGCCACCATCGCCGAATTCGCCCAAGTGGACGCGGTGTCGTATTACCGCGATGAGATGCGCGCCATGGATGCCGCCTACGACGCCTTTATCGCCGCGCACGCGCGCGACGCCGACCTGTTCGTGGCCAGCCTGGCGGTCGAGGAGCGCTATCGCGGCAGCGGGCTGCTGAACCTGATGCTGGCGCATCTCGGCGCACTGGCGCGCAGCAAAGGCAGCGAACGCATCGTGCTCACCGTGTGGGAAACCAGCGCCGCCATGGGCATTTACCTGAACAAGGGATTCCGTTCGCGCGCGGTATTCGATTACGCGGCCGATCTGTTTTTCGACCGCCTGCATTTCATGGAACTGGGGCTACCTGGAGGATCGCAATGAACGCCAATATCGACGCCATCGGCAAGCATAGTGTGGACACGCGCAATCAATCGACCGTGGCCAAGGCCACGGCGCGCCTGAACGACCGCTCCAACGGCGCGCCGCTGCGCGTGCTGTCGGAAGCCGATTGGGACTTCTGGATAAACAACGGCTACATCGTCATACCCGACGCAGTTCCCCCGGAACAGCTCACCAATCTGGAACAACTGATCTGGGAATTCGAGGAACTCGACCCGCAAGATCCCGGCACCTGGTATCCGCCCGAAAAATCGCGCCTGCGAAAAACAGAGCTGAGCTTCAATGCGGGGATGATAGAGTTATACCATCACCAGTATCTGTGGGATACGCGCCAGATGCCGCGCGTGCACGACGCCTTTGCCGATATCTGGGGCACGCACAAGCTGTGGGTATCGATCGACCGCATCAACCTGAACCTGCCGCCCGAGCCGGGCTTCGAATTCAAGAGCTTCATGCACTGGGATTACGACCCGGAAAGCGCGCCGCAAAATGTGCAGGGCGTGCTCTCGATCAGCGACCAGACCGATATCGAGGTCGGCGGCTTTGTCTGCGTGCCGTCGTTGTTCCGCGATTTCGAGGCCTGGCGCCGCACCCAGCCGGCCGATTGGGACTGGTACCGGCCGGACGTGTCGGCCCTGCCGCACGTGCCGGTGCTGCTGAAAAAAGGCGATCTGCTCATTTTTAACAGCCGCCTGTGCCACGGCATCCGCCAGAATGTATCGGCCAACAAGGTGCGGATGGCGCAGTATATTTCGATGATGCCGGCGCAGGAGCATGACGAGGCATTGAAACAATGGCGCATCCGCTCCTGGCGCGAGCGGGAAGCGCCGGCCGGATACAGCCTGCACGGCGACCCGCGCAAATGGGAACAGACAAAATACGAGCGGGCGCAATTGTCCCCGCTGGGTGAACAACTGCTGGGCCTGCGGCCATGGCAGGATACGGAGTAACTGCTGGAGTAACTGCTGGAATAACTGCTGGAACAGCCATTTTTACGGACAAGGACGACAAGATGCAAACGAGTATGGACCAAGACGCGCAGCACAATATCGGGCAATTATTCATGGTGGGCTTCGACGCCCTGGAACCGAACGACCATATCATCGGCCTGATCCGCGAGCGCCGCATCGGCGGCGTGATCCTGTTCCGGCGCAACGTCCACACGCCGGCGCAAGTATCCAAACTATGCCAGAGGCTGCAGGAGATTAACGCCGAAGTGAGCGACCAACCCCTGCTGATCGCGCTCGACCAGGAAGGCGGCATGGTGATGCGCATCGAACAGGGCGTCACACCCATTCCGGCGGCCATGGCGTTCCAGGCGGCAGGTTCCGTGGATGATTGCCGGCAGGTCAACTTCATCAATGGCGACGAGATGCGCCAGATCGGCATCAACATGCTGCTCGCGCCCGTGCTCGACGTAAACAACAACCGCCTCAATCCGATCATCGGCGTGCGCGCCTATGGCGAAGATGCCGACACCGTGGTGCGCTACGGCATGGCGGCCCTGGGCGGACAGCAGGAAGCCGGCGTGATCGTCACGGCCAAGCATTTTCCCGGCCATGGCGACACGGCGGTCGACTCGCATTACGCGATGGCGCTGGTGCCGCACGGCCTGGAGCGCCTGCGCGCGGTCGAGCTGGTGCCGTTCCGGGCCGCCATCGACGCCGGCGTGGACGCGATCATGACCGCGCACGTGGCGTTTCCCGCCATCGAGCCCGATCCGTCGGTGCCGGCCACCTTGTCCAAGGCCGTGCTGACCGGACTGCTGCGCGGCGAGATGGGCTACCAGGGCGTGATCATCTCCGACTGCCTGGAAATGGGCGCGATCGCCGACGGCGTGGGCGTGGCGGCAGGCGCGGTGGCGACCTTGCAGGCCGGCTGCGACATCGTGCTGATCTCGCACCGCGAAGACCAGCAGCGCGCCGCGCTGGCATCTGTCTCGGCAGCGGTTGCGCAAGGCACCATCGACGCGCAGCGGATCGACGAAGCGCTCTCGCGCGTGCGGCGCCTGAAGCAGGCGCGCGCGGTGGGCGACTGGCGCGAACGCGCCGCCGTCCCGAGCGGCCTGATGACGGAAGAATCGATTGCTTTGGTCAAAAAAGTACAGAAAGCCGCGCTGCTGGTGCAGGGCGACTTCCGCCCGCTCGATCCAACGCTGCCGGTGCGCCTGATCACGGTCGAGGTGCGTTCGCGCAGCGAAGTCGATGAAGTGGCGAACGGGCGCAACAACGAAGCGCGCAGCTCGATGCTGCCGGCGCTGCGCCAGGCCGGGCTGGACGTGACCGAATACGCCATGTCGGCCGAGGCGCTGGATGCCGAAGTGGCCGAAGCCATCGCCTTCGCCGACGGCGCGCAGCAGGTGGTGGTGCAGACTTACAACGCGATGCTGGTCGAAGGCCAGCGTCGCCTGCTCGCTGCCATGCCGGCCGACAAGCTGTGGGTCGTCGCCGGCCGCCTGCCGTACGACCTCGACCTGGCGCCGCAAGCGCAAGGCCGCTTGGCCGCCTTCGGCTGCCGTCCGGCCGCGCTGGAACCGGTGGTCGAGCGCCTGACCCAGGCCGCATAAGCGGGTGCCCGGCCCCGGTAGCGCCGGGGTCGTAACGGATCGATTACCGATGCCGGGTTTGGCGTAACTGCGCCATTGCCTGTCGCATTCCAACAAGACGCTGTACATACCGGCCCCGTACATTGGCTGCTCCATCCCACGGAGGAGCCACCATGTCGAAGAGCATCGAGCGTCGTCATTTTATGGCAGCACTGGGCAGCCTGGCCGCAGGCGCCAGCCTTGTCCCGCCCCCGGCCCGGGCCGCGTCCGGACCGCCCCGCGTTCCCTTGAGCCGCCCGCCAGACCAGCTGGCGCCCCTCTACGATGTGCTGGTGATCGGCTCCGGCTACGGCGGCGCCGTGATGGCGGCGCGCCTGGCGCCGGGCCGCGCGCTGGCCGTGCTCGAACGCGGCAAGGAATGGTCGCCGGACGCCTTTGCCAGCGGCCTGGCCGATACCCTGGCGCAATTTCGCACCCCCGCCGCGCCGCTCGGCCTGTTCGACTACCGCGCCGGCGGCACGGTCGATGTCCTCAGCGGCAACGGCGTCGGCGGCACCTCGCTGATCAATGCCAACGTGGTGCTCGCGCCCGAGCGCGACATCTTCGCGCGCTGGCCGCAAGCGATCCGGCATGCCTACGCCAGCGGCGCCATGGATGGCTACGAGGAGCGCGTGCGCGCCATGCTGGGCGCCGACAGCGTTACCGAGGCCGACGCCCTGCGCAAGAGCTGGTTTCACCTGTCCACCACCGGCGCCCGCAAGCGCCAGGGCGCCCAGGTCGCGGCGCGTGCCCTGCCGATCGCCGTCAACCTGCGCCGCTACCAGGGCCAGCCGAACGCCCAGGGCGTGTGGCAGGCGGCCTGCACCCACTGCGGCGATTGCGTGACGGGATGCCGCATCGGCGCCAAGAACAGTCTGGACGTCAACTACCTGCCGCTGGCGCGCAGCGGTGGCGCCCAGATCTTCGCGCGCATCGAGGTCGACTGGATCGAGCGCCTGGCCGACGGCCGCTGGCGCGTGCATTACCTGGCGCGCCCGGACAACGCCCCCGCCGTGGCCGGCTCGGTGGTCGCCGCCAGCGTGATCCTGGCCGCCGGCGCCCTCGGCAGCACCCAGATCCTGTTACGCTCGCGCTCGCGCGGCCTGGCCCTCTCGCCCGCGCTGGGTTCGCGCTTTTCGACCAATGGCGACCTGCTGGGCCTGGCCTACAACACGCGCGTGCAGACCAATGTCATGGGCTTCGGCGCCGCGCCGGCGCCGTTCGGTCTCAAGCGCGTGGGGCCGACCATCACCAGCATGGCCGACTACCGCGTCAGCGGCACCCCCGTCACCCAGCGTTACGTGATCCAGGATGCGGCCATTCCCAGCGCCCTGGTCGACGCGCTGCGCCTGGCCATGCCGCTGGCCGCGCCCGGCGTCACGGATTTTGCGGCCTTGCAGCGCATCGCGCGCGACGCCGCCACGCGCCGCACCGACGGCGCCCTCAATCACAGCATGGTGTACCTCGGCATCGGCCACGACAGCGCCTCCGGCACGGTCGAACTCGATGCGCACGGCAACGCGCGCGTGCTGTGGCCCGGCATCCTGAAGGAACCCTTCGGCCAGCGCATGCGCACCGAAATGGCACTGCACGCCCAAGCCTTCGGCGGGCGCTACGCCGACAGTCCGCGCTCCAGCCCCTTGTTCGGCGGCGTGTTGACAACCGTGCATCCGCTGGGCGGCTGTCCGATGGCCGACCGGGTCGAGGATGGCGTGGTCAATGCCGACGGCCAGGTGTTCGATCCGCGCGGCGCGCCACAAGCGGTGTATTCCGGCCTGAGGGTGATCGACGGCGCCATTGCCCCGACCTCGCTGGGCGCCAATCCGCTGCTCACCATCGCCGCGCTGGCCGAGCGCGCCGCCGAACGCTATTTGCTGGGAGCATGACCATGAAGACCTTCCTGCACAAACTCTTGCTGGCCGCCCTGATGCTGCTACCCTGCCTGGGCTGGGCCCGCGGCATCGCGTTTTCCGAAGAAATGCACGGCTATGCCTATCACCAGGGCGAATACCGCTCTGTCAGCGTGTACTTCAAGGTCGTGATCGACGATATCGACGCCTGGCGCGCCAATCCGCAGCACGCGGCCAAGCTCAGCGGCGAACTGGTGCTCGACCGCCTGCCGGGCGGCAGCGTCAGCGGCACCTTGCAGATCCTGGCGCCGGCGCCGGGCGCGGGCGGGCGCGTGCTGACCTACCGCTTCCAGGGCGCGGCGCTGCAGTTCGTCGGCATCAAGCACGTCTATAACAATGCCGGACCCGACATGCTGGACGACATGACGACCCTGCGCGGCGTGTTCCAGGCGCAAGGCCAGCCCCAGCCGAGCGTGCCGGACCTGCTCAAGGGCGATGCCTGGACCTCGGAACTGCACTTCGAATGGTGGAAACCGGCCACCTTGTGGAACTTTTCGTGGTCGTTCGCGACCATCGCCACGCCGTGGTACGAGGAACTGGCGGTCAAGGTGTTGTTCCTCAAGACCGTGTTCGGCGACCTGGCGCGGGTGCTGTTTCCCTGGGCGATATGACGCCGCCCAGCCGCGCCGAGGCCAACCGCTGCCGCTTCGTGCCCGGCAGCCGCGCCGGCCACTACGAAAGCTACTTCCTGCGCGCTAACGAGGCCGGCCGCGCGCGCGCCTTCTGGATTCGCTACACCTTCTTCAGCCCGGCCGGCCAGCCGCAGCGGGCGGTTGGCGAAGTCTGGGCCGTGTGGTTCGATGGCGAACAGCACCGCATCGTGGCGGTCAAAAACCAGTTCGCGCTGGCAGACTGCACCATCGGGGCGGACGCGCCGGACCTGCTGATCGGCCAGGCGCGCCTGGGCGCCGACAGCCTGGCCGGCAGCGCCAGCACGCTTGGCCACCGCATCGCCTGGACGCTCGGCTACGACGCGCCGCAGGCGCCGCTGCTGCTGATGCCGGCGTCGATGTACGGCGGGCGCTTTCCGCAAGCGAAGGTGCTGGTGGGCGCGCCGGGCGCCCTGTTTTCGGGCGAGCTCGACATCGATGGCGAGAGCGTGGCGGTGCGGCAGTGGCGCGGCAGCCAGAACCACAACTGGGGCAGCCGCCATACCGATACCTATGCCTGGGGCCAGGTGGCCGGCTTCGACGATGCGCCCGACGTCTTCCTGGAATGCTCGACCGCGCGCCTGAAGTACGGCCCGCTGCGCTCGCCGCAGATGAGCCTGGTGGTGCTGCGCATCGACACCCTGGAACTGTCGCTCAACAGCCTCACGCAGGCGCTGCGCACGCGCGCGCGGATCGACGGTTTTACCTGGGACATCGATGCCCGCGCCGATGGCGTGCGGGTCGAGATCCGCATCGAAGCGCCGCGCGACGCGTTTGCCGGATTGCATTATCCGAATCCGCCCGGCGGCATCAAGACCTGCCTCAATTCAAAATTAGCCGCGTGCACCCTCACCGTCACCCTGCGCGGACAAGCGCCGCGCCGGTTCCACTCGCGCCACGGCGCCGCCTTCGAAATCCTCACCGACCGCAACGACCACGGCGTGGCCATCCTCGCCTGACAAGAAAGCCTCCATGACACTGATCCCGCACCCCCGCCACCTGGCCGCCCTGCTGATCCTGGCAAGCATCCTGGGCCACGCGCATGCCGCCCCGCCAGCGCTTGATGCCGCGCCGGCGGCGCACATCAACGGCGCGCCCGTGCACGCGCTCACCTTGCGCGCGCTGCTGCACCAGGCCCAGGACCAGCCGAGCCGCCCATCCGCCGACGCCGTGCTGGCCGACATCATCGCCGACCGCCTGCAAGCGCGCTGGTCGCGCGAGCGCTTCAGCGCGGCGCAGTTGTACCCCGCCAGCACGGTCGGCTTCGCACCGAGCGTGGGCGTCGACGACCGCCTGGTCGGCCTGCTGCGCAGCATGCACGCCAGCGAACTGGAAGCAGCCTTGCGCGCCCTGCCCGGCGGCACCCTGGCAGGCGTGATCGAGGCCACCTACCCGCTGGCGCCGGCGACGCTCGAGCGCCTGTTCGGTGCGCCAGGCGCACTGCGGCTGGGCTACGACTTCACGCCCGAACAAGCCGCACTGGCCGCGCGCACGCCGCTGCTGCGCTACCGCCTGGGCAACGCGGCCCCGGTCATCCTGAACGTGCTGGACGTGGCCCAGCGCCAGAACGTGCAGGGACGCATGGAGTTCTTCAACCGCAAGACGGATTTCATCGAGCAGCAGGCGCGCCTGCGCGTGGCCGGCCTGTTCGTGCTCGACTGGGCCAGCCGCCGCTTCGGCGCGGCGGCCGTGGCCGGCCTGCGCCAGGCCCTCGACGACCAGGAAGCGGTGCGCGGCGCCATGCGCCTGTACGGGCTGGCCGATGGCGCCGAGGCGCACAGCCCGCTGCAGGCGGCGCTGGCGCGGCAAGTCACGCAGGCCGACGTGAATGCCTTCTACAGCGCGCACAAGGACCAGTTCCGGCGCACCGACAAGGTCCGCGCGCGCCATATTCGCGTGGGCAGCGAAGCGCTGGCGAAACACGTCGCTGCCGAAATAACGGCCGGCAAGGACTTCGGCTTGCTGGCGCGCCGCCACTCGCTCGCGCCCAGCGCATCCCGAGGCGGCGAGCTGGGCTGGGTGATGCAGACCGACGCGCCCGACTGGCTGGCGGCGCTGGCGCTGCAGCAGCCGGCGGGGCGGGTATCGAACCCGTTCCGCGCGCCGGTCGGGCCGTCCGAGCCGGCCACGTGGGACATCGTGCTGGTCGACCAGCGCATCGAAGGCTTTTACCCGCCCGGCTCGGAAACCGTGCGCTACATGGCGCGCAAGGCGATTGCCCATGAGCGCGCCCGCGCCGAATTCACCGACGCCCGCAACGCCCTGGTGCGCGCCGCCAAGGTCGACATGCCGTCCAGGCTGCCCGGCGCCGTGGGGGCGCCATGAAGCCGGCGCTGCTGGTTCTCGCTGGCGCGCTGACGGTGGCCGGCGCGCTGTGGCTGGCGTGGCCGCAGGAGCAGGATGCGCCCGCTCCCGCTGCCGTCAGCAGCAGCGCCGCCCCCGGTGCGCCCGCCGCCGGCCGTCCCTGGCTGGACGCCTGGCCCCCGGTCAACCAGGCCATCGAGACCGCGCCGGTCGCGGCCGCGCACAGCCTGGCGCAGACGCGCCTGCACGGCGACCCGGAAGCGCCGCCCATCGCGCAGGACATCCCGGCGCCGGCGCGTCCCACGGCGGCCGAGCTGGCCGACCCGCAGGCTTACCAGGCGTTCGAGGCGCGCCAGAACACGCGGGTGCTGGCCGCTTACATCAAGGCCGTGGACGACGAGCTGCCGCGCCTGCGCGAGGACATCGCGCGCGGGCGGGCCATGGGCATCGGCGCCGACAAGATCGCCAGGGCGGAAGAGAAGGCGCGCGGGCTCGAAAGCATGCGCGCGCAACTGGTCAAGGATCATCCCGCGCTGGGGAGATGAACGCGGCCGCACGCGGCCGTGGCAATGCAGCAAGCCGGCCGGGCATCGCGTCCGTGATGCCCGTAATCACGACAACCAAGATGGAGACCAGATGAAGGCACTATTCAAGCTCGCCCCCGTGGCACTCGCCCTGCTCGCATGCCTGCCGGCCAGGGCGTGGAACACCGAAACGCACCGCCGCATCGTGCTCGACGCCGTCGACTTCATGAAAACGCACCCGAACCAGACCCGCTACGCGAGCCTCTTGGCGGGGGTGACGCGGGCCGGCTACACGATGGAGCAGTTCGCCGCCGCGATCGGCCAGGGCGCGCACGATGTCGATTACTTCGAAGACACCTATATCTGCGGCGCCGCCACCGGCAATTGCCAGGGTTCGCCCTTGTGGGGACTGGGCTCGGGACTGGCGCGCTACACCTCGTTCTGGCACTTCCAGAACCACACGGCCGGCGCCGACGTGCACGGCAACGACTTCGGCGGCTACCACTACGCCAAGCTCGGTAATCCCGGCGACATCGACAAGCTGGCCGCCACCTGGCTGGTGGGCGATTACCTCGATGATGGCGCCGGCGGGCTCGGGGGCTGGTTCGGCGACGCCAGCAAGTACAACAGCTATGGCGTGACCGAGGCGCGCTACCGCCAGGGCGGCTATTCGACGGCCGGCATGTACCAGGATTACCAGCACTTCCCGTTCCAGCCGATCGACAACCTGGCGCAGCATTTCTGGACGCGCTTCCTGCAGGCGCCGTCGGCGCAATCGCTCGGCTTCGCCCTTCACTCCACCGACCTGCTGCAGCCGCACCACACCTTCAATGTACTCGGTCACAACCATTCCGGCTGGGAAGGCTGGATCGGCGATTACTACGATACCGAAAAGCTGAACGACCCGGCGCTGGTGCTGGCGGCGCTGAACGATTTTGCGCCGCTGGCCGACAGCGCGACCGACATCCGGCCGCTGCTCACGCAGGGCGGCACGTATTCGTATAAATATGGGGGAGCGGTCATGTCGTCGACCGACCACGCGGTACGGCGCGGCGTCGCCAGGAAGATGGTCCCGCACGCGATCGCCATGGTGGTGCGCGTGCTGGACCGGGCCGCCGTGCGGCTGGCCCTGTAAGTCAAGCCGTCAGGCCGCGCTGCCGTTCAGGCGCGAGTGGCGGATGCTGTAGCCGAAATAGGTCAGCACCGCCACGCACATCCAGATCGCGAAGACGGTGAAGGTGGTCTTGGACAAGTCTTTCATGATGTACAGGCAGGCGCAGATGCTCAGGCCCGGCACCACGTACGGGCCGAACGGCACGCGGAAGCCCTTGACCAGCGATTCGCCCATCTTCTTGCGCATCACCGGCACCGCCACCGACACCACGATGAACGCCGTCAGGGTGCCCATGCTGACCATGTCCCACAGATAGGTCGAGTCGACGAAACCGGCCACCAGCCCCACCACCAGGCACACGATCAGGGTATTACTGACCGGCGACTGGGTGCGCGGGCTTACTGTCTGGAACGTCGGCGAAATCAGGCCATCCTTGCTGATCGCGTACAGGATCCGGGTCTGCCCATAAATCGTCACCAGGGTCACGCTGAACACCGAAATGACGGCGCCGGCCGAGAGCACCAGCGCCGGCCAGGTCTTGCCGGTCACGTTCTGCAAAATCACCGCCAGGCCCGCTTCCTGGCCTTCGAACATCTTGGCAGGCTGGGCGCCGAGGGCGGCCACCGCGACCAGCATGTAGAACACTGTGACGATGCCGAGCGCGGCCAGGATGCCGATCGGCACGTTGCGGGTCGGGTTGCGCACTTCTTCGCCGGCGGTCGCGACCGTGTCCAGGCCGATGAACGAGAAAAACACCGTGCCCGCCGCCGCCGTCACGCCGGCCATGCCGGCAAAGCCCTTGCTGTTATCGGTGTTGAAGAATGGCGTGAAGTTGTTGATGTCGAAGCCGGAAAACGCGATCACGACAAAAAACACCAGGATCGCCAGCTTGACCAGCACCATGATGGCATTGGTAGTGGCCGATTCCTTGGTGCCGCGAATGAGCATCACGCAGCACATGATGACCAGCAAAATTGGCGGCAGGTTGATGTGCCCGGGCCGGATTTCCATGCCATGCTCCCCGGACACGATCATCGGCGTGCGCAGCATTTCGGGAATCTGCCAGCCGACCGCATTGGTGAGGAAGTTGTTCAGGTAGGCCGACCAGCCGATCGCGGTGGCGCTGGCCGCCAGGCCGTATTCGAGCAGCAGGCAGGCGGCCATGATGAAGGCGGCGAACTCGCCGACGGTGGCATAGGCGAACGAGTAGGACGAGCCCGACGCCGGGATGCGGAACGACAGTTCGGCATAGCACAGCGCGGTCAGGCCGGCGGTCAGTGCGGCCAGCAGGAACGACAGCACCACCGAGGGGCCGGCCTTGGGCACCGCCTCGACCATGGTGAAAAAGATGCCGGTGCCGATGGTGGCGCCCACGCCGATCATGGTCAGCGGGAACAATCCCATGGTGCGCGCCAGGCCGGTTCCTGCATGCCCGGGAGGGGGGTTGGTGGCGCTGCCGGCAGGTTTGATGCGGAACAGCTTCTGGCCCAGAGTTTGATTCACGGATTCGTCCCTTTTGTCGCGCTAGATGAATGGCAGCAGCGATTATAGGGGCTATTGCCATTTACTTATACACATCTTTCGCGCGCGAAAAACGGGGCGTGCCGGACTGACAACGACACACGGGTAGCGACGCGGGTAGCCACGTGCGTCGCCGTTCGCACGCTGCGCACGGGCTACGGCGCCCTGCCGGCGCTTCCTTTCCACCAAAACACAACAAGGCGGCAGATATAAAGATGCATTTAAAATGCACCTTTGCTAGAATGCATTTGTTCTCACCGGAGTGTTCCATGCATCTGACCCGTTTTACCGATATTGGCCTGCGCGTCCTGATTTACCTGGCACGCGCCGACGAGCGCCGCGTACCGGTGACGGTGGCCGAGATCGCGGCCCAGTTCGAGCTGCCGGTCAACCATCTGGTCAAGGTGGTGGGCCACCTGGCGCGCGCCGGCTGGGTCTGCGCTACCCGCGGGCGCAACGGTGGGCTGCGGCTGGCTGTGCACGCCCCCACCTTGACCATCGGCGCGGTGCTGCGCGAGCTCGAAGGCGACACCGAACTGGTCGACTGCGACGGCACCGGCTGCCGCCTGAGCGGCGACTGCCAGCTGCGCGCCGCCTTGCGGAGCGGCATGGACGCGTTTTACGGCGCCATGGACAAGGTCACCCTGGCCCATATCACGCAGGGCAACACCGGCGAGAAAATCGTGCGCATGCACAGGATGTTTCTCGACCAGGGCAGCGCCGCTGCCTGAAACACCGCCATTCGACGGGCGCGTTGGCACGCGCCTTTTTTACGCCATTAAAGTTGCATATGATATGCAACAAATTGAAAGGACGATATGATTTCTGCCGCTTCCCGCCCCTACATCGACGCCAGCGTGCCTGTGTTGCGCGAACACGGCGTGGCCATCACCACCCTGTTTTACCGCAATATGTTCGCCGAGCATCCCGAGCTGACCAACCTGTTTAATATGGGCAACCAGGCGAATGGCGCCCAGCAGCAGTCGCTGGCGTCGGCCGTATTTGCCTACGCCGCCAACATCGGCGACCCGGGCGCGCTGGCGCCGGTGATCGAACGCATCGTCAACAAGCATGTGTCGGTCGGCATTCGTGAAGAACACTATCCGATCGTCGGGCGTCACCTGCTCGGCGCCATCGCCAGCACCCTGGGCGACGCGGCCACGCCGCCGCTGCTGGCGGCCTGGGACGAGGCTTATCGTTCGCTGGCCACTCTGTTCATCGAGGCCGAGCGCGCCATGTATGCAAAGGCCGGCATCACGCCGGGCCAGCGGCGCGCCCTGCGCGTGACCGAGGTGAGGCAGGAAAGCGTGGACGTGGTGTCGATCCGCATGACGGCCGACGATGGCGCGCCGCTGGCGTCGGGCAAACCCGGCCAGTACCTGAGCGTCCAGGTCGATTTTGCCGATGGCCGGCGCCAGATCCGCCAGTACAGCCTGTCCGACACGACCCGGCCGGATAGCCTGCGCGTGTCGGTCAAGCGCGAGCCGGCAGGGGTCGGGGTGGGGACCGCTGCGCCGGCGGGGGAAGTGTCGAACTGGCTTCACGACAACGTGCGCGCGGGCAGCGTGCTGCACGTCTCGCCGCCGTTCGGCGACTTTGCGCCCGATACCGAGTCGGACCAGCCGGTGCTGCTGCTGTCGGCCGGGATCGGCATCACGCCGATGATCGCGGCCTTGAAGCGCATTGCCCAGGTCCAGCCGCAGCGCCGCGTGATCTTCGCCCACGCCGCCCGCAATGCGCAGCACCACGCGCACCAGGCCGACGTCCTGGCGGCGCGCACGCGCATGCCGAACTTGCAGGTGGTCACCTTCTACGACGAAGTGAGCGCTCACGACACCGGCGTACTGGCCGGACGGATGGAGGTGGCGCGCCTGCCGGCCTGGCCGCGCACGGAAGCGAACGTGTATATGTGCGGTCCGCTGCCCTTCATGCAGGCGCAGTGGCTGGCGCTGGCCGGCGCCGGGGTGCCGCCAACGCGCCTGCACCGCGAAGTGTTCGGACCCGACATGCTCGACCATTTGTTGTAAGTAACACTAACACAAGGTGAATTGCATAAAAATCACTGTCTTCTCTGCAATATAGGTATTAAGATAACGGGATACGCCTGCGCCCGTGCCGGGGGGCTCCACGCTACCGATAAAGAGAATCCGATGGCAACACAACACCGCCGGGCGAGCGTCGCCACCGCCCTGCCGGTGCTGCCGATCGTCTTGACGGCAAGTGGCGGCACCCACGACGACCAGTCCGACGGCAAGCGCTTCACCGAAACGCCTTTCCCCTAAACCTGCAGCGCATCTATCCGGAGCCCACCGATGACACCATTTCACCGCATCACCAAGATCAGCAGCGCCCTGCTGGGCCTGTCGTTCGCGCTGGCCAACGCCAGCGCCGCCGACTATCCAGCCCTCGCTTCCGTGGAGGCCAGTCTCAAAAAATCAGAAATCGTACTGATCGACCTGACGCCGCGCGATGGCAAGGCCCCAAGCTACTCCTTCCCCGCATTCAGCCAGTCCAGCAGCGCGTCCGCCAGCTTCGACACGGCCGGCACAGCCTCCGACCTTCACAGCGCCACGTCGAACGACAAAGGCAGCGAGATCCGCGCCGGGATCTACCGTGAGAGCGCCGATGCCAGCGCCAGGAGTTACGGCTGGGGCGACACGTTTGCGCGGATGTATGTGACCGGCGTCGGGCTGGGCGAATCCGGCGTCAATGCCAGCGTCCAGCAGTTAATCGGCGTGAGCGTGGGCGCGCATACGCGCCTGGTCTACACCGGCGTGGCCGAGATCATGATGAACGAGTGGTATCAAACCCCCACCAACCGCACCTTCAACAGCGGCAGCGTGAGCGTGGGGTTCAACGGCGTGTTCAAGAAAATCGATTTCAAGAGCGAGGATTTTACCGGCGGCTACGCTGTCCACAGGCAGGACATCGTCCTCGCTTACGACAACAACACCGACGCCGCCCAGACCATCTGGATGACGGTCGATACCGGCATCGCGATGCATTACGCTACCAACGCCACCCCCACGGTGCCGGTCCCGGAACCGGAAACGTACGCGATGCTCGGCCTGGGCGCGCTGGTGGTTGGCGCGGCCGCGCGGCGCCGGCGCAAGGCCAGCGCCGCCTGAGCTGAGCGCTAGCGCTGCCCGAGCGTGGTCGGGCCGAACAGGTCCTTGTACTGGCGCGGCTGCGAGCGCCAGTACTGGGGCGGCGCATCGACCCGGTCGCCCAGCTGCGCGGCCGCGTGCCACGGCCAGCGCGGATCGAACAGCATCGCGCGCGCCAGCGCCACCACGTCGGCGTCGCCGCGCGCGACGATGTCGTCGGCCTGCTGCGCCTCGGTGATCAGGCCCACGCCGATGGTCGGCATGCCGGTCGCCTCGCGGATGCGGGCGGCAAAGCCGATCTGGTAGGACGGCCCCACCGCAATTTTCTGCGCCGGAGAAATGCCCCCGCTCGAGACGTGAATGAAGTCGGCGCCGGCGGCGTTCAGTTCCTGCGCAAAGCGCACGCTCTGCTCGATGTCCCAGCCGCCCTCGACCCAGTCGGTGGCCGAAATGCGCACGCCGACCGCCATCGTGGCCGGCACCGCCGCGCGCACGGCCGCGAACACGTCGAGCGGAAAGCGCATGCGGTTTTCCAGCGCGCCGCCATACTGGTCGCTGCGCTGGTTCGACAGCGGCGAGAGGAACTGGTGCAGCAGATAGCCATGCGCGGCGTGCAGCTCGATCGCATCCAACCCGAGCGCGTGGCTGCGCCGGGCCGCCGCCACGAACGCCTCGCGCACGCGCGCCAGGCCGTCGTCGTCGAGCGCCAGCGGCACCGTTTCGCCGTCCGCATGCGGCAGCGCCGATGGCGCCACCGTCTGCCAGCCGCCATCGTCGATGGCGATGTTGGCGCCCCCTTCCCACGGCACCTGGCTCGACGCCTTGCGTCCCGCGTGGGCGAGCTGGATGGCCAGGCGGATCGGCGCGTGGCGACGCACGGCGGCCACGATCGGCGCCAGCGCGGCGGCATGCTCGTCCGACCAGATACCTAAATCTTTGGGAGAAATGCGTCCTTCGGGCGCGACGGCGCTCGCCTCCAGGAACAGGATGGCCGCCCCGGACAAAGCCAGGTGGCCCAGGTGGATCATGTGCCAGTCGCCGGCCATGCCTTCGTCGGCGGAGTACTGGCACATCGGCGCGATCGCGATGCGGTTGGCCAGGGTCACCGGCCCCATGCTGAAAGGTGTGAACAACGTACTCATGGCTTGCCTTGTAACGCGTGTAAAAAACGGTACGGGCGTGCCACGGGCATGCCGGCTAACGCGTCCGCACCACCATCAAGCCGGCGCGCAGACCGACGCGCACATCCGGGTTCGGGAATACTACCAGTTCCTCGGGATGCTTGACGGCGTACACGATGTCGCCGTCGGTGGCGATCACCTGGCCTTCGCTTAACGCGGTGAAGTTCTGGGTGCTGCGGTCGAACGCCATGGTAAACGCGTCGCTGTGCTTGATGATCTCCTGCGCCACCGCGAACACATGCGGTTCGACCTTGGGCCCGGCCGGACTGGCGCCGCGCAGCAGGTCGTCGAGCGCGGTGCCGACATCCGCAAACAAACTCAGGTCGTTCTGGCCCAAGGTGCCGACCCGGCCCAGTTCCACCGTGCTTGCCGCCGCCCCGTGAAACTCGGCCGAGTAGTAGCTGTAGGTGCCCGCCGACTGCGGATTCATGACGATGGCGCCAATGGCCGCCTGCCCCAGCCACGCGATGAGCGCGCACTTGCCCTGGTCGGCGATCAGGTCCGGCACGATCGCAAAGGTCGGGTAGAGCGACGGGCGGATCGCCGTGTGCAGGTCGAGGTGCCAGCGATCCGGCCCGGCGCCGTCGAAAAACGCCACGGTGGCGGCGATCATGGTGTCGGCGCGCGCCGCTTCCGCCGCGCTGGCGAGGCTACCTCGCCTTGGGCGGAACATCCGGTTCAGGTCCGCATCGATGAAGCGCTTGCCGGCGGCAATCGCATCGATATTGCCGACGCAGACCATCAGGTCCACCGCCAGCGCATCCGGGTCCTGCGACAGCGCATCGAGCACATACGCCAGCACCTCGATCGGACCGGTTTCGTCGCCGTGCACGCCGACCGAGACGATCACGCTGGCGCAGGCGGGCGCCCGGCCGGACTTGATCGTCACGATGCCGGGCGCCGGCTGCAGCACGCTAAAGCCGGCGTCCAGGAAGCGCTTGGCCAGCACCCCGAATTGGGCACCGGCCAGCGCGCGCACGGCGGCGGGAAGCGCTTGCGCGCCGCCGTTTGCCGTTGGTGGAACGTACGCGGTCATTTACGCCGCCACCGGCGCCGCATTGGTCGCCTCGGACAAGGCCCACACGTCGAGCATCGCCTGTTCCAGGTCGGTGGCCGGCGCGTAGCCCGACAAGCCCATGGTATTGGTCACTACTTCAACCGCCTCCAGGGTGTCGCTGCCGTTGCTGGAGCGGGCCAGCACTTGCTGCAGCAGGCGTTGCTGGGTGCGGCGCAGCGCCTGCATCGCGTAGTTGCGCAGCTGTTCCTGCGATTTGCTGTGCGGCGCGAGCTTGAGGCCACGTTCGAGCGTATCGATGCCGGCCTGGCCGCGCAGCGCCATCCCCACCTGCAGGAATTGCGCCAGGTTCATGCCGGCAGGACGGTTGACCGACACCGCCGCGAACAGGAAGGTCGCTACCGCTTCGATCGCATCGACCGCTTTCCAGGCTTGCGTGAACGATGCAGGCAGGGAGACGAAAGCGTCGGCATCTGCCGTTGGCGGCATGAGCTGCTTGAGCATGTCCGGCTGGGCGAACAGGCGCGAGAGTTCTTCCATGCCGCCCGCGCCGCGCTGGTGCTCGCCCGGCACCGACAGCACGCCTTCGACGATGGCCTTGAACAGCACGCGGGTGCGCGCATCGACCTTGATCGAGACGGCGCGCGGCACGTTCAACGCATCGGCGTCGAGCGCGGCGAAGATCGGCGCCAGGTGCAGCGCGGACCACGACTGGCCCCAGGCCTTGACGACCTCGGTCTCGTCGACCTGGTGCGCGGTGGCGAGGTCGCGGATCATCAACGGGCCGCAGCGGTTGACCGATTCATTGGCCAGCACGGTGGCCAGGATGGCATTGGCCAGCGGGTGCGCCAGCGCATTGCGGGTGGCGACCAGCTGCGCCGGGAAGTACGGCTTGAGCACCGACTCGGCCCAGCTTTCGTCCGTCAGCGGCAGCGCGGCCAGCAGGCGCTTGAAGCGGTTCTTGACGTTGGCGATGACCACCGCCAGTTCCGGCGCGGTCAAGCCGGCGCCCAGCGTCTTGCGGCGCTGCAGTTCGGCGTCGGTCGGCAATTGCTCCAGTTCGCGCGACAGGGCGCCTTCGAGCTCCAGGCTGGTGATCAGCGCGGCGTAGCCGTCGACGACCAGCGGGTCGGCCTGCGCCTGCACTTCGCGCACCAGCAGGTGGGTTTGCAGGGTGTTGTCGCGCAGGACCAGGTCTTCGATGTCGCTGGTCATCTCGTTCAGGATGCGGTTGCGGTCCGCTTCGGGCAGTTCGCCGGCGTTCACTTCCGTGTCGAGCCAGATCTTGACGTTCACTTCATGGTCCGAGCAATCCACGCCGGCCGAGTTGTCGATCGCATCGGTGAAGATGCGGCCACCGGCCAGGGCGAATTCGATACGGCCGTTCTGGGTCGCGCCCAGGTTGCCGCCTTCGGAGACGACCTTGCAGCGCAGCTGGTTGCCGTCGACGCGGATATTGTCGTTGGCGCGGTCCTTGACCTGCGCGTGGGTTTCGGTCGACGCCTTGATGTAGGTACCGATGCCGCCGTTGTAGAACAGGTCCACCGGAGCGAGCAGGATGCGGTGCATCAGTTCTTCAGGCGGCAGCACGGTTTCCTGGATATCGAGCGCGGCGCGCACTTGCGGCGACAGTTCGATCGAACGGGCGCTGCGCGGGAATACGCCGCCCCCAAGCGAAATCAGGTCCTTGTTGTAGTCTTCCCATGACGAGCGTGGCAGCGCGAACATGCGCTCGCGCTCGGCGAACGAGGTGACGACGTCCGGTGCCGGGTCGAGGAAGATGTGGCGATGGTCGAACGCGGCCAGCACCTTCAGTTGGCGCGACAGCAGCACGCCGTTGCCGAACACGTCGCCCGACATGTCGCCCACGCCGACCATGGTGATCGGGGTGGTGTTCATGTCGTGGTCCATCTCGTAGAAGTGGCGCTTGACCGCTTCGAACGCGCCCTTGGCGGTGATGCCCATTTTCTTGTGGTCGTAACCGTTCGAGCCGCCCGACGCGAACGCGTCGCCCAGCCAGAAGCCGCGCTTGACGGCAATGCTGTTGGCGATGTCCGAGAACGTCGCGGTGCCCTTGTCGGCGGCCACCACCAGGTACGGATCGTCCTGGTCGTAGCGTACCGTGTCAGCTGGTGGGACGATGGCGCCGCGCACGCGGTTGTCGGTCACTTCCAGCAGGCTGGAAATGAACAGGCGATAGACTGCTTCGCCTTCAGCGGCGATGGTTTCGCGCACGGCGTCCTTCGGCATCTGCTTGCAGACGAAACCGCCCTTGGAGCCGGCCGGCACGATGACCGCGTTCTTGACCATCTGCGCCTTGACCAGGCCCAGTACTTCGGTGCGGTAGTCTTCCATGCGGTCCGACCAGCGCAAGCCGCCACGGGCCACCGGGCCGCCGCGCAGGTGCACGCCTTCGAAGCGGCGCGAGAACACATAGATCTCGCGGTACGGACGCGGTTCCGGCACCAGCGCCAGGCTGCTGGTGTCGAACTTGAAGATGATCTTGTCGCCCTGCTGGTCGTTCTGGAAGTAGTTGGTACGCACGGTGGCCAGGATCAGGTCGACCAGGGCGGCGACGATTTCCTCGGTGTCGGCGTGGTTGACGGTGGCCAGGCTGGTCTTGATGGCGGCGATGCGCTCGGCCGCGGCCAGGCGCTGCGGCTCCGGCACCGACGGATCGAAACGCTGGATGAAACCTTCGACCAGTTCCTTGACCAATACCGGCTGGCGGCGCAGGGTGTCGGCCATGTAGCGCACCGAGAATTTGCTGCCGGTCTGGCGCCAGTAGCTGATGTAGGCGCGGATCAGCTGCACTTCGCGCATGCGCAAGCCGCCTTCGATCACCAGGCCGTTCATGCGGCCGTCTTCGGCTTCATTGTTGAACAGCGAGGCAAACAGTTCCTGCGCCACGGTCACGACGTTCGGCTGGGCCAGTTTGGCCGCGCTCTCGGCGTCGACCGCCAGGCTGGTGACGAAATGGCGGCTGCCGTCGGCGACCGCAATCGCGTAGGTCTGTTCGCGGTCGATCGCAACACCGGCGTTGTGCAGCGCCGGCAGGATGCGCGAAAGCGACGGCACGCCGTCCACCGAGTACAGGCGGATGGTGGCGCTGCCGGCGTCGTCCAGTTCCACGCGCACCGACACGCGCCCGGCATGGCCGTTATGCAGGATGGCGTTCAGGTCGCGGAAGGCGACGGCCGGCGCGGTGGCGCTGACGTAGTTGACCGGCAAGGTGGAGCACAGTTTGCGCAGGGTGCTGCGGGTCGGCACGTCAAACACGTTGTCGGTCAGGGCGGCGAACTTGTCGTGCCAGCCGTCGAGCACCGACAGGAGCGGCTGCTGGATGTCGGTTTCCAGGTCGAGCGGGTTGCGCGCGGCGTGGGCGATCAGGTACACGCGGGCCAGCGGACCGTCGGCCACCAGGGTCTGCGAACGCACGTCGGTCGCGCCCGAGCTTTCCTTGAGCGCGTGCGCCAGGCTGGCGGCCACGCTGGCGCTGTAACGCTCGCGCGGCATGTAGACCAGCACATTCAAGTGGCGCGCGTAGACGTCGCGCCGTGCGAACACCTTGGCGCGCGGCTGCTTGTAGAGCGAGACGACCGAGCTGCATACCTGCGAGAGCCATTCGGCATCGGCTTCGACCGCTTCGGTGCGTGGCAGCGACTCGAGGATTTCGAGGAATTTCTCGGCGCGGAAGCCTTCCTGGCGCACGCCGGCCAGGCTCAGGACCTTGGCCACGCGGCCGCGCGCGAACGGCAGGCGCGCCAGCGGGGTGGCGGTGGCGGCGCGGGTGAACAGGCCCACGAAGCAATGCTCGCCGCGGATATTGCCTTGTGCATCAGTGTCGCGCACGCCGATGAAGTCGAGCGGCTGGTCGCGGTGCAAGGTGCCTTCGACGTCGGCCTTGACGATCGAGAGCGCATCGTGGCGCTTGGACAAGGTGTCGAAGTCGCCCGGGATGTTGGCCAGGCAGGTGCCGTAGACCGGATGCGAGGTATCTTGCAGCACGCCGATGCGGCTCGGGATGTCGCGTTCGAGTTCGCGCACGCCTGGCTTGACGACGTAGTAGGCGTAGCCGAACGGCTCGAAGCCTTCGTTCTTGGCCCATTCCAGGAACGCTGCCACTTCCTGGCCTTCGGTGCCATTGGCGGCGGCTGCCGCGGCCACCGCCGTCAGGCGGTCGCCCATGGCGACGGAGTCGCGCCGCACCACGGCGGCGTCGCGCGCCACCATCTGCAGCTTGGCCACCAGCGCGGCCAGTTCGTCGGCGCCCAGGTCTTCGGCCAGCAGGCACAGGACCACCGATTCGAGCGGTGCGCCGGTTTCGCCGACGGCGAGCGCGGTGCCGCTGGCGTCGCGCCGCACGGCCAGCACGGCATTCATCACGCCATTGACGGCCACGCGCTGCTTGCGCATCGCCATGACGATCGAATCGACCAGGTAAGGCATGTCATCGTTGATGACCAGCAGCGCCGTCGCTTGCGCGCCGCGTCCATCGGAGTAGCGCAGCTGCGCAATCTGGCAGCCGGCGGCGGTGCGCCTGGCTGCTTGCGTAAAGCCGTCGCGCAGGACCGGCGCGAGGCTATCCGGCGACGTGCCCGCGAGGTCTTCGTCGTCGAGCGAACCGAGCCAGGCGCTGATCAGGGCCGTCACCTGGCCGTCATCGGCAGGCTGGCTCGCAGTGATCAGGTCGAGCGTCTGTTTACGCAAATCTTGTGGCATCTGTTTCATCTTTGCTTCTCCGTTGCTTGGTTTGTATTCCATCGTTCCGGCGCCAGCTTGTGGCGGCGCTTTCGCGATTTGCAGGTAGGCGGGTTTGCCCGCCCAAATAGGGTGCACCGTCCGGCTGGCGGTATTCTACGTCAGGTCGTACAGGCCGGGCAGGCCCAGGATGCGGCTCAACTCCTCCAGCGCGGCGCTGCATTCGCGCGCCAGCTGGGGGTCGGCCAGGTCTTTCGGTTCGAGGCGATCGCGGTAGTATTGTTCGACCCAATCGACCAGGGTGTCGTACAGGGCGTCGGTCATGATCACGCCCTGGTGCATGGCCGCGATTTCCGCTTCGGTGAGCGCCACGCGCAGGCGCAGGCAGGCCGGCCCGCCGCCATTGCGCATGCTCTGGCGCAGGTCGAAGTGAATCAGTTCGTCGACCGGGCCGCCGCTGGCGACCAGTTCTTCCAGGTAGCGCGCCACGGCGCGGTTTTCCTGGCATTCCTGGGGAATCACCAGCGCCATCGCGCCGTCAGGCTTGGTCAGGAGCTGGCTGTTGAACAGGTAGCTGGCCACCGCGTCGCCCACCGGCACCACCTGGGTCGCCACGCGGATCGCGCTCAATTCGGTCTCGACGCCGGCCAGCGCATTCCTGAGCGAGTTCAGGACCGCGCCTTCGTCATGGAAGGCTTGCTCGTGATAGAACAGCACATTGCCGTTACCGACCGCGATGACGTCGTTGTGGAACACGCCCTGGTCGATCACGTCCGGATTTTGCGAGGCGAACACGGTGCGCGCCGAGTCCAGGCCGTGCAGGCGCGCGATGGCTTGCGACGCTTCCAGGCTCTGGCGGGCCGGGTACTTTTTAGGCGCCGGCGCGGACGGATCGAATTCGACCCGGCCATAGGTAAAGAACTCGACGCCCTTGCCACCGTGGGTGGCGCAAAAACGCGTGTGGTTGGCCGCGCCTTCGTCGGCAAAGGCAGTCGTCGGCGGCAGCGCCTCGTGCACCGCGAAATGGCGCTCGTCGGCAAACAGCGCGCGCAGGGTGCGGGTCGACTGCAGGTGCTCTTCCGAGCGGTGCAGCTTGTTATTCAGGTTGGCGGCGGTGAAGTGGGCGCGGCCGTCGAACGTATCGGCCGACGGGCTGACCGTGGCCGCGTTGGCGGTCCACATGGGCGAGGCCGAATACGCGCACGCCAGGATGACCGGCGCCTCGCGGTAGGCGCGCGCCAGCACGTCGGCGTCGGTACCGGTAAAGCCGATACGGCGCAGCAGGCGGAAATTGGGGCGCGCCTGCGGCGGCATGACCGCCTGCGCGAAGCCGCGCGCAGCCAGCTCGCGCATCTTGGCCAGGCCCTGCAGGGCCGCCTCGCGCGGGTTCGACGCGCTCTTGACGTTGCTGAAGGAGGCGACGTTACCGAACGACAGACCGGCATAGTTGTGGCTCGGGCCGACCAGGCCGTCGAAGTTAAATTCGCGTGCGCTCATGGGGATTCCCTAGAAACTCAGGCCGGGCGAGAGCTTGGCCGGCAGTTCAAGTTCGCTCGTTTCGATCGAGGCGACCGGGTAAGCGCAATAGTCGGCCGCGTAATAGGCGCTCGGGCGGTGATTGCCCGACTTGCCCACGCCGCCGAACGGTGCGCTGCTGGCAGCCCCCGTGGTCGGACGGTTCCAGTTGACGATACCGGCGCGTGCCTGCACCGAGAACTGCTTCCACAGCGCTTCGTCGTTCGACAGCAGCGCGGCGGCGAGGCCGAATTCGGTGGCGTTGGCGACCTTGACGGCGCTGGCGAAGTCCTTGACGCGGATGATCTGCAGCAGCGGGCCAAACCACTCCTCGTCCGGGATGCCGGTGGCGTTGGTGACGTCGACAATGCCGGCCGTGACGAAACCGGCGTTCGGATCGAGCTGCTTCATTTGCAGCAGCACGGTGCCGCCCTTGGCGACCATGTCGGCCTGCGCCTGCACCAGGCGCGCGGCGACGGCGCTGGAGACGACTGGTCCCATGAACGGCTGCGGTTCGGCGTTGGAGGCGCCCACGGTGAGCGTGGATGCGACTTCGACCAGGCGCTTGACGAAAGCGTCGCCGGCCGGGCTGTCCTGCACCACCAGACGGCGCGCGCAGGTGCAGCGCTGGCCGGCCGAGATGAACGCGGACATGACCGCGTGGTGCACGGCGGCGTCGACGTCTTTCACGTCCCACACCACCAGCGGATTGTTGCCGCCCATTTCCAGCGCCAGCATCTTGCCCGGCTGGCCGCCGAACTGCTTGTGCAGCGCGACACCGGTCTGGCAGGAGCCGGTAAACAGCACGCCGTCCAGACCCGCATCCTGGCCGAGCGCCACGCCGGTATTGCGCCCGCCGTTGACCAGGTTGATCACGCCGGCCGGCAAACCGGCCTGCTGCCACAGCTGCACGGTCTTGATCGCCGTGCGCGGCGCGTATTCGCTTGGCTTGAACACCACCGTGTTACCGGCGATGAGAGCCGGGACGATATGCCCGTTCGGCAGGTGGCCGGGGAAGTTGTACGGTCCGAACACGCCGAACACGCCATGCGGGCGGTGACGCAGCACGGCATTGCCGTCGGCGACCTTGGCCGCCACTTCGCCGGTGCGGGCGCCGTAGGCCTGCACCGAAATATCGACCTTGTTGGCCATGGTGGCCACTTCGGTGCGCGCTTCCCACAACGGCTTGCCGACTTCTTCGGAAATGGTCTGCGCCAGTTCTTCGGCATTGGCCTTGAGCAGGTCGCGGAAGCGCCCGCACAGGGCGATACGGTCGTCGAGCGGGGTCAATGCCCAGGCCTCGAAGGCTGCGCGCGCGGACTGCACGGCGCGCGCCACGTCGTCGGCGGTCGATTCGCAGCTAGCCCAGGTCTGTTTGCCGGTGGACGGATCGATGGTGACCAGTTCGGCGCCGCTGCCGGCGAGCCATTCGCCGTTAATGAAATTGCTAGATTCAGACATGGACATTTTTCCTTACATTGAGTGACAGCGTGCGAACCGTGTCGCCGCTCCGGCAATGCAGCAGCGCCTGTTCGTCCGGCGTCAGGGCGAGCTTGCCCGAGACCGGATTGGCGTGTGCGACGATCATGCGAAAATCATTGAGCTGCGTGTTCGACACCAGCAGCGGATCGGTGTCCGTCGGCGTGGCGCTTTCATCGACCGTGGCCACCGTGCTGTCGCGCATGGCGCGCAGTTCCGACACGCGCGCCTGCAGCACCGGGCCGGCGTCGAAAATATCGACGTAGCCTTCGAAGTGCATGCCTTCCTGCTCCAGCAGGCGGCGCGCGGGCGCGGTCGACAGGTGCACCTTGCCGATGACTTCCTGCGCCTCGTCGGGCAGGTAGGCCACGTACAGCGGCTGGCGCGGCATCAGTTCGGCGATGAACGATTTCTTGCCCATCGCCGTCAGGTGGTCGACGTGGTTGAAATCCATCTTGAAAAAGTGGCGCCCCAGGCCTTCGTAGAAGGGCGAGCTGCCGTCATCCGCCTGGTAGCCGCGCATTTCGGCGATCAGCTTGGCCGTGAACAGGTGCGGGAACTGGGCGATGAACAGGAAGCGGCTTTTCGAGAGCCACTTGCCGTTGTTCCCGCTGCGGTAATCCGGATGCAGGAACAGCGAACACAGTTCGGTGGCCCCGGTCAGGTCGTTCGACAGGTACAGCGTGTCCATGCGCGTGAACACATCGAGCTCGCGGCTCGAATGGACCAGGGTGCCGATGCGGTAGTTATAGAAAGGCTCGTCCAGGCCCACGGCGCCCTTGATCGCGCACACGCCGGCCAGGCGTCCGCTGGTGGTGTCTTCCATGACGAACATGTAGTCGCGCTGCTCGGGCGGGATGGTCTCGGCAAAAGACGCCACGGCCACCGCGATGCGGTCGCCCAGCATCTTGCGGTCCGGCTTCAAGGTCGTCATGCCGCTGCCGACCTGGTGCGCCAGTTCGATCAGGGCATCCAGATCGGTCGCGTGAATTGCGCGTACAACTAGCATAGGATTCTCTTTCAGATTCTGACGCAAATGACGTTATCGCCCGGGGCCACCATCAGCGCATTCTGCGCGTCCTGCGGCAGGAACACGGTGTCGGATCCTTCGGCGGGCGGGCACGAGACGGTAATGGCGCGGAAGTTCTGCTCGTTGCTGACAGCGACCGCGTACGTCACCGGCAGCTCGGACGACATGCCCGCTTCGAGCGGCGCCACGCGGCGCAGCATCGAGCCGGCAAACGTGCGCAGCGCGTTCTTGTGCGCCTGCAGGATCGGACCGCCGTCGAAGATGTCGACATAGTCGTCGGCCTCGAAACCTTCTTCGGTGAGCAAGCTGAATGCCAGTTCGCCGTCGCCGTGGATCTGGCCCATGGCCGCCTGGGCGTCGCCCGGCAGCAGCGGCACGTAGACCGGGTAATGCGGCATCAGTTCGACGATCAGGGTGCGGTTGCGGGCGCCGCCGATGACCCGTTCGGCTTCCAGGAAATCCATCTTGAAGAATTTGCGGCCCAGCGCTTCCCAGAACGGCGACTGGCCGTTCTTGTCGGTGATGCCGGCCAGCGGAACAAAAAAGCGGTCGCCGAAGCGGTGCGGCGCCAGCACCGCGAACAGCAGGCGCGCGCGCGAGAGCAGGGCCGCTTCCAGGCCGGCGCTGCCGCGGTTGGCGACGTAAAAGCCGGACAGCTGGGAGTAGGCTGTCAGTTCCGAACACAGGGTCAATGCATGCACGCTGTGGCTGATATTGAGGTCGCGCGAGACCTGCTGGATCACGTCGTTACGAAATGAAAAATAGGTGCCGTTGGAACCGGCCGACGCGAAGATGGCGGCGGTGCCGACGATGGCGCCGGTAGCCTGCTGTTCAAGCACGAAGAGGTACGACTCCTCGCTCGGGATGTCGACATGGGCGGCGAACGAGGCGATCGAACGCTCGACCGAGGCGGCGATTTTTTCGCGCGTCTTGGGCAAGGTATGCACGCCCGGCATCGTCACTGCTGCCAACGTTTCGAGGGCGTCGATATCCGACAGTTCAACCGGACGGACAACAAACATGTGATTTCCCTTTATAGGCAAAGCGTGCCGCGGCCGGCCCCGGCGCATGCTGGTCGGGGCCGGCGGGCCGTGTACAGCTGATTACTTGGCCGGAGCGGCGTTCAGCATGCCGTCGACGGCGGCGCGCAGGATGCGGTCGGCTTCGTCGATCTGTTCGTCGGTGACGATCAGCGCGGGCGCGAAGCGCACCACATCGGGGCCGGCGATGAGCAGCATCAGGCCGAGTGCTTCGGCGGCCTTGGTGATGTCCTTCGCGCGGCCCTTGAACGGTTCCGCGACCGGCAGGCCGATGAGCAGGCCGCTGCCGCGCACTTCACCGAACACTTGCGGGTAGTCGGCGGCGAGCGTGCGCAGGTTGGCGAAGATTTTTTCCGATGCCTGTTTGACGCGCGCCAAAAACGCCGGCTGGTTGATCGTTTCGAGCACGTTCAGCGCCACGGTGGCGGCCAGCGGATTGCCGCCGTAGGTGGTGCCGTGCGAGCCGACGCCGAAGTGGGCCGCGATCTCGTTGGTGGTCAGCATGGCGCCGATCGGGTAGCCGTTGCCGAGTGCCTTGGCGCTGGTCAGGATGTCGGGCGTGACGCCCTTGTCCATGTACGCGTACAGGGCGCCGGTGCGGCCCACGCCCGATTGCACTTCGTCGAAAATGAGCAGCGCGCCGGTTTTGTCGCACAGTTCGCGCAGCGCTTTCAGGTACGCCGGGTCGCCAGGAATGACGCCGCCTTCGCCCTGGATCGGCTCGACGATGACGGCGCACACGTCGTCGCCGATGGCGGCGCGCGCCGCTTCGATATCGTTGTAGGCGATATGGTCGATCTCTTGCGGCAGCGGTTCGAACCCTTCGGTGTATTTCGGCTGGCCGCCGACCGAGACGGTGAACAAGGTGCGGCCGTGGAACGACGACAGGCACGAGATGATGCGCGACTTGTGCGGGCCGAATTTGGTGTGGGCGTACTTGCGCGCCAGCTTCAGGGCGCCTTCGTTCGCTTCCGCGCCGGAATTGCAGAAGAAAGCGCGGTCGGCGAAGGTCGCTTCGGTCAGGGCCAGGGCCAGGCGCAGGACCGGCTCGTTGGTGTAGCCGTTGCCGAGGTGCCAGACGTTGTTGAGCTGGGCGGTCAGGGCGGCGACCAGGGTCGGGTTGCAATGGCCGAGGCTGGAGACGGCGATGCCGGAGGTGAAATCGAGGTAATGCTTGCCGTTCTGGTCCCACAGGTCGAGGCCGGCGGCGCGCACGGGCACCATCGCGGCGGGCGCGTAGGTTGGGACGAGGACGTCGTCGAAGGTTTGTCTGGTCACCGGCCGCGTGGTTGCACCCGTTTCAAGCTTTGCGTTCATGGCATTCCTCATCCAATGTTAGTAAGCGTCCCGGGGCGAAACCACTGGGCACGTTGAACTATTATAAGAAGAGCAGCCCCAAACATCTTTTGAATACGCGACAAGCATTTTCATTTTTGCTCGCCGCCAAAACTTGCAAAACCGGCACAAAACACCCCACACCGGGGTCTGACCTCTGATTAGCAATTAGTTGCCATCACGGCAAAAAAGCGGCGCTTGGCGTTTTCTGATGTAAATCGGGGTCAGAGCTTTAACTTGCAACAAGTTGCCAGCAAACTGGTGAAAGTCGCAGCCGGTACGCCGCGGCCAGGCGCAGGTATGAAAATACGCACCCAACGTGGCAATAGCAAGGCTGTAACCGGTGGATAAAGTGCATTTATTTCCAGTTAAAGCTCTGACCCCGGTTGGAAGTTGCTAATTGTCAAGTCTCGTCTGGTCGTAAACTCGTTTAACAAATAACTCCGGTCTGTTTTGCTGCCATTCCTTGAGCGCCTGGATCGGCGTTTTAGAACCAATGGCACGCTGCGGAATGTGGTGGTTGTACAGCTTCAGGTAGTTG
>DASVVC010000193.1:0-9683 GCA_036386755.1 Telluria sp. | reverse complement strand
CTGAAGCTGTACAACCACCACATTCCGCAGCGTGCCATTGGTTCTAAAACGCCGATCCAGGCGCTCAAGGAATGGCAGCAAAACAGACCGCAGTTATTTGTTAAACGGGTTTACGACCAGACGAGACTTGACAACTAGCTGCCGCGGCGTCAGCCTCGCCGATTGCCATGGTGGCGTTCTTTTGGGCAGTGTTTGCGGCAATGCGGGCAGTTTGATTCACAACGTTCGAGTAAATTCCGCTTCATCATTTCTACTTTTTGACCTTGGCAAAAAAACGGCATCTTCGCGAGATAGGAAATTAAGACATGATAAAGAATGATTCCGGCGACGGCCTTTACGCTGAGATAAAGGAAGCGTTTGTCGACAAAACCAAATTAGAACAGCTGCATTTGCAGATGCAGGCAAGATTAGAGGATGTGTCAGAAACCCTGCGTTGCTCGATTTTGAAATGCCGCCCGTTATCACTTCTCGGATTTCTATGGGGACTGGTCGCGAAGGATGAGTTCGACCAGGGGCACGCGAAAAAAGGCCATAGTTCGGAACTGCGGTGTGATGTCATGGTTGCCCTTGAGTATTTACATGCAGTCCTGAGTAGCAATGCTTCAACCGAAGACCAGAACGACGGAAACGATGCGCTTTACCAAGAGGTACTTGCGCTCGCAGCGCAAGTACGCAAACTGAGCATGCCTTACTGCACCGTGGCCGCGGAACAATACTCAAGTAATCGTTTCGGCAAGCACACGCGTACGTTGATCTTTCATGTAATGCTCAGTTGGGTGTGTATTCGAGGCTACCGGTATCAGCCAATTGAAGCGGAGTTCTTCAAGTTCATTCTCGAACCACATAACGACGCGCTGAATCAGATCTACGGAGCTGACGCTACGGAAATTGCGCGCGGCTTGCAAGCCGCGATCGATGCGCCGTTAGCCGTTGCGCAGACCCCAGAAGATCATAGGCGGGCACGGCAAATGAACGCCGAATCCAGAAACCTCACGAAGACTAGCGGACTGCCACCGGCATTGCTGGCGGATCTCGCGTACACACGTGGTTCTGAAACTGATTTTTTCGCTTCTGGTGTCCTACGCGGAACGCCACTACGGACAATGCCTGGGCGAATCAAGCCACTTATTGCCATTAACGATGGCTATTACGCGTGTGACCCCAACTTCATTCGCGACAGCACTTATCGCACGATCCAGCGTGCTCTTTTGGAGCGCCTGCCCGATTATCAGATCAAGTGGAAGGAGCGGCAGACTGAGTTGACCGAGAATGCCTTTTATCGAATTCTTCATCATCAGCTTCAAGGTGCGGAAGTGCTCAACTCCGTGTACTACTATGACCGTTCGGAAAAAAAATGGTACGAAAATGATGTTCTTATCTTATTGGGCGACGTGATGCTTCTGATTGAAGTGAAGGCAGGGGTGATGGCATTGCATTCGCCAGAGCTACACTTCGACCAATACGCAAACAAGATTGAAGCCCTTGTGCTCAAGGCCTATCTGCAATGTAAGCGCTTCCTCCGCTACGCGGCATCTGAGAAAGTGGTTTCACTATTTTCTTTATCCGACGGCGTTTACAACGAAGTGAGACGCCTGGCTCTCGCCGACTATCGCCTGATTTTACCAATCGGACTGACAGTCGAGGCTTTCACACCAATTTCATCATATTGCAAGGAACTCGACGAGATCCAACCGATTCTAGGAAAGCATCCATTCATCTCGATGTCGATTGATGACCTTTTCCTGCTCTCGCACTTTTTACCGACCTGCGGCGAGTTATTTCATTATCTCGACGTCAGACAGAGCATTGCTGGTATTAAGAATGCGTTCTTCTATGACGAGGCGGATCAACTTGGAATGTACTTGAACAAGAATCGCTTCGACATCTATGCAGCTTGCTTCATTGATGAAGGATGCGACATGCTCATTTTCAAGAAATCAGAATACGCCATCAATCGATATTTCGCTAATCCTGAATGGCGCAGTACGTTACCACCGCGCCAGATTTATCCTGACGCCGTAGCCAGGTTGTTGAGCTCAATCGACAAGGAGCGAGGTCCACGCTTTCTCCGGGCTGACTCAATGGTTAGGGATATGGGGCCGCCACGAAGGGAAAAATTGGCTGCCGCGATCACTGAACTGGTTCCGCAAATAACAGATCGCGGCCCCCGGCATATAAGGTTCTTGGGATCTTCACCAGTACTGGTCTGCCTGCAACGTCCGGACTATGTCGACTTTATTGCCGCCAATTCAGTGGAGGGCGAGGCGGTTGCGCTGGCTGCCGGCGCCGTACAGTGCGACATCTTAGTGATCTACGTCAGGGACGATGGGGAGTTTGAAGGGGCTTGGGCGGGATCGGTGGCGGCGCCGAAGGTCATTGACGGGCAATACGCAGCACGAATGTTGCAAGCGAATAAATTGCTTCGAGTGACGAATTATAGGCTCAAATAAAACAAAAAAAGGGCCGCACGCGCGTCCCTTTTTTGCTGTATTGCTTGTTTGGTGGGCCTCCCGTGAGTCGAACACGGCACCAACGGATTATGAGTCCGCTGCTCTAACCAAGCATGAGCTAGAGGCCCGAAATCGGTGCGACGGGGATGCCGATACGGCCATCAGAAGATCATCCTCCCGTCACGAAGTGGCGAGAGGATATGGCTTTTCGTATCAGCCCGTCAAGGCTTAATTACCTTCCAGGAAGCTCTTGAGCTTGTCCGAGCGCGATGGATGGCGCAGCTTGCGCAGCGCCTTCGCTTCGATCTGGCGAATCCGCTCGCGCGTGACGTCGAACTGCTTGCCCACTTCTTCCAAAGTGTGGTCGGTCGACATCTCGATGCCGAAACGCATGCGCAGCACCTTCGCTTCGCGCGGCGTCAGGGAGTCCAGGACATCCTTGACCACCCCACGCATCGACGCATGCAGCGCCGCATCCGATGGCGCCAGCGTATTGTTGTCTTCGATGAAGTCGCCCAGGTGGGAATCGTCATCGTCGCCAATCGGCGTTTCCATGGAAATCGGCTCTTTCGCGATCTTCATGATCTTGCGGATCTTGTCTTCCGGCATTTCCATCTTGATCGCCAGCGTCGCCGGATCCGGTTCCGCACCGGTTTCCTGCAAGATCTGGCGCGAGATGCGGTTCATCTTGTTGATCGTTTCGATCATGTGCACGGGAATACGGATCGTGCGCGCCTGGTCGGCGATCGAACGCGTGATGGCCTGGCGAATCCACCACGTTGCATACGTGGAGAACTTGTAGCCGCGCCGGTACTCGAACTTGTCCACCGCCTTCATCAGGCCGATATTGCCTTCCTGGATCAGGTCGAGGAATTGCAGGCCGCGGTTGGTGTATTTCTTGGCGATCGAAATTACCAGGCGCAAGTTGGCCTCGGTCATTTCGCGCTTGGCCTTGCGCGCCTTCATTTCACCGGCCGCCATCTGGCGGTTGATGTTGCGCAAGTCCGGCAAAGGCAGCACCACGCGCGCCTGCAGGTCGATCAGGCGCTGCTGCAATTCCTTGATCGTCGGGATATTGCGTCCGAGGATGGCGGAGTAGGCATGGCCGGCGTTGACTTCGCCATCGACCCATTCCAGGTTCGTTTCATTGCCCGGGAACACCTTGATGAAGTGGGCGCGCGGCATGCCGCACTTGTTCACGGCCACGTCCAGAATCTGCTTCTCGATATGGCGCACTTCATCGACTTGCCCGCGCAAGGTGTCGCACAACTTCTCGACCACCTTGGCGGTGAAACGGATGCCCAGCAGCTCGTTGGAAATCGATTCCTGCGCCTTGACGTAGGCTTTCGAGTTGTAGCCGTCTTTCTCGAAGGCCTTGCGCATCTTGTCGAACTGCACCGAGATGATGTCGAACTTTTCCAGCGCCTGGTTTTTCAGCGCTTCGAGCTGTTCAGCCGAGAAACCCGCGGCGCCGGAAGCGTTGTTCTCTTCTTCCTCTTCCTCTTCTTCCTCGTCGGCTTCCTCTTCGTCTTCATCCTCGTCGGTGGCGACCGGGGCCACGACCGGTTCGAGCGGCTCGTCCGGGTCGACCATGCCGTCGACGATTTCGTCGATCTTGATTTCGTCGTTCTGGATGCGGATCGCGGCGGAAATGATTTCGGCGATCGTCACCGGGCAGGCGGAAATGGCCTGGATCATGTCCTTGAGGCCATCTTCGATGCGCTTGGCAATCTCGATCTCGCCTTCGCGCGTGAGCAGCTCGACCGAGCCCATCTCGCGCATGTACATGCGTACCGGATCGGTGGTGCGGCCGAAGTCGGAGTCGACCGTCGACAGCGCCGCTTCGGCCGCGGCCTCGGCTTCGTCATCGCTGGTGACGGTGGCCACGTTGTCGGACAGCAGCAAGGTCTCGGCATCGGGCGCGTGCTCGTACACCGCGATCCCCATGTCATTAAACGTGCCGATAATGCCTTCGATCGCTTCCGGGTCGACGATGTTTTCGGGCAGGTGATCGTTGATTTCGGCGTAGGTGAGGAAACCGCGTTCCTTGCCGAACTTGATCAGGGTCTTGAGTTTCTGGCGCCGGCGCTCGAGCTCTTCCTCGGTCGCTTCGGTGTCCGACGAGAAGGCGTCTTTCAGCAGCGCTTTTTCCTTGGCCTTGCGGTCCTTGGCCTTGGCCTTGTCGACCGCTTTCAGCTCCGCCCGCTCGACCGCGTTGAGGGCGGCGACTTCATCGTTCTCGGGCTGGAATTCCTTCGGCTTGCGCCCGCGCCTGCCCGGTACCTTCACTGAGGGCAGCACGTAACCGGACGTGTCGATCGCGGCCAGCGCGGCGGCATCGGTGGTCTGGCTGACGACAGGCGTGGCGCTAGCGCTCGTGCTCGTGCTCGGGCTGCGCGTCTCGGCCTTGTCTTGCGCTTTATCCGCCTTGGCGGACGTTCTCGTTGGCTTATCAGCCGATTGGGTTTCAGGTTTCTTGATTGGCACAGGCGCTTTCGATGTCACAACGACTAGCTTTATGGTGGATTAAGATAAAGTTTGTTGCCGGCCTTTTGGGCCCTACGTCCCGGACCGGGCCTTCGCAGACCCCTCCGGCATTGCTGCACTCATAACACCTTTACATCACCTTACGGGCACGACCCGCGCGATTTCGGCAGTAGTCTACTGCATACAACGGCGGTTGGAGACGCGAGCCGTGTGTGGCTGAAAAGCAAACCGATGTTTGCCACCGACGGCGCAGCCGTCGCAACCAAAGCTGGCCCTGGCCGCCGACGCCCACCTTCTATGCGCCGATCAAGAGCCTAACTCACTGAAAGAAATACAACTTCCGGACAACGAAAAAATTTCTGCAAACACAACACTTATCGTTTTATTATAGCACGCAGTCCGTCTTTTTCCAGTGCCAAACGCCCCCTGTGCGGGCCTCCGATTTCACGCTTTGCGCAGGGTCTAACTCGGCCCGCCTTCCTCTTCCAGCCGCTTTTGCTCGGCCATGATTTCGCGGTAGCGCACACCCACCTGATCTGAGGTCAGGCCGGCGGAAAACAACTGGGTCAGCTCCTGTTTAAGTGCCGCAAGTTTGATCTCCCTCACAGCCCCGACGAGCCACAATTTCACGCTGTCGATGTCCGATTCCGGCTCCGAGGCAATTTCGGCGATCAAGCCGTCGTATTCGTTGCTCGTATCTTTCAGATGCTGGGACAAGGCCGCAAAACCGCCGTTCGGCCCCAGCGCCTGGCCGCAGGCCACCAGGTACAGCAGGCGCTCGGCCGCGTCCGGCCCGAAATGGTTGAACGCGGCCAGGGCGGCCTCGTCCAGCTCCAGGCTGAGCGGCGGATGGGCCACCAGATGGCGCAGGATCTGCAACTCCAGCCCGACCGGCTCCGGCCGGCCCTGGCGCGGCGGCGCGCGGCGCGCCACCGACACCGGCTTGGACAGCTCGAACAGGGCCTCGATTTCGGCCGGGGTCGACTCGGTCATGCTGGCCAGGCCGCGCACGATCTGCAGGCGCAGGGAACTGGGCGACATCGATTGCAGCAGCGGCTTGGCGTCGAACTGGACGTGGGCACGCCCTTCCGACGTGGAAAGATCGTGCTCGCCCGACACTTCGCGCAGCAGGAATTGCGACAGCGGCATGGCTTCGTGAATCTCTTGCTCGAACACATCGGCGCCGAATTCGCGCACAAAACTGTCCGGATCGTGCTCGGACGGCAAAAACAGGAATTTGATGATCTTGTTGTCGCTCACCTGCGGCAGGCAGGCTTCGAGCGCGCGGCGGGCGGCGCGGCGGCCGGCCTTGTCGCCGTCGAAACTGAAAATCACGCTGTCGGTCTGGCGCAGCAACTTTTGCACGTGGGTACTGGTGCACGCCGTGCCCAAGGTGGCCACCGCCTGCGGAAAGCCGAGCTGGGCCAGCGCGACCACATCCATATAGCCTTCCGTGACCAGCACGTAGCCGGCGTCGCGGATGGCCTGGCGCGCCTCGTACAGGCCGTACAGCTCCAGGCCCTTCTGGAACAGCGGGGTTTCCGGGGAATTGAGGTATTTCGGCTCACCCTGGTCCAGCACGCGCCCGCCGAAGCCGATCACCTGGCCTTTGGTATTGCGGATCGGGAACATGATGCGCTCGCGGAAACGGTCGTAGCGCTTCTTGTTGCCGCCATCCTCGTCGACCTTGTCGATCACCAGGCCCGACTCGACCAGCGCCAGCGCCTCGTAATCGGGAAACACGGTACGCAGGTTATCCCAGCCGGACGGGGCATAGCCCATGCCAAAGCGGGCCGCCACTTCGCCGGTCAGGCCGCGGTTTTTCAGGTAGGCGATGGCGTTGGTGGCGCCGCGCAACTGGCCGCGGTAGTAATCGCAGGCCTGGGTCATGGCTTCGGTCAGGGCCAGCGCCTGGGCCTGGTTGGCAGCGCGTTGCAGCGGCGGAATCTTGTCGTCCGCATCTGGCACCACCATGCCCACGCCCTGGGCCAGGTCCTTGACGGCATCAATGAAGCCCATGCCGGAGTACTCGATCAGGAAGCCGACCGCGTTGCCATGCGCGCTGCAACCGAAGCAATGGTAGAACTGCTTGGTCGGGCTGACGGTGAAACTGGGGGATTTTTCGCTGTGGAACGGGCACAGGCCCATGAAATTGGCCCCGCCCTTCTTCAGCTGGACGTAACGGCCGACCACATCGACGATGTCGATACGGTTGAGCAAATCGGTAAGGAAGGATTGTGGAATCACGTGCGATGAACAGTCTTTGTGTCAGGTCAGACTATACCGCCGCGTCCGCCGCAGATTTGATCTGCAACAAGACGCGGGCGTGTCGCCTGGGCGTGTCGCCTTGGCGCGTCGCCTGGGCGGGTCGGCTAGTCGCGGCGCTTCTGTGGCAACGTTTCGTAGGACGATCAGGCGGGCGCGAGCGCCTTCTTGATCAGGCCGGAAACGGCGCTCATATCGGTGCCTTTTGGCAATTTCGCCTTGAGCAGGCCCATGACCTTGCCCATGTCTTGCGGACCGGCGGCGCCCGAGGCGGTCACGGCGGCGGCGACTTCGGCGGCGATTTCTTCTTCCGACAGGCCGGCAGGCATGTAGGCGGCGAGGATGGCCAGCTCGGCTTTTTCGATATCGGCCAGGTCGGCGCGGTTGCCCGCTTCGAACTGGCTGATCGAATCCTTGCGCTGCTTGATCATTTTTTCGATGATCGCCAGGGTTTGATCATCGTCGAGCTCGATGCGCTCGTCGACTTCGCGGCGCTTGATCTCGGCAATGATCAGGCGGATCGTTCCCAGCTTGGCCGCTTCTTTCGCGCGCATCGCCGCTTTCATGTCGTCGGTAATTTGTTGTTTCAAGCCCATGGCAATCCTCGTATGGATAATTAATAAATATCGGTAACAGACCGCAAAAACCAAATAGCAAAACCCGCTGCGGTAAACCGGAGCGGGTCTGCGACTACAGTAAAAACAATGACCCGGACAGGCTGTTGGCCGTCACCGGATCAGGTTCGACTGGACAGTCTTAGAATAATTTCTTAGGCAGTTGCTGGCTGCGGATTCGCTTGTAGTGGCGCTTAACGGCAGCTGCCAGCTTGCGCTTGCGCTCAGCCGTTGGCTTTTCGTAGAACTCGCGTGCGCGCAGTTCGGTCAGCAGACCCGTTTTTTCGATGGTGCGTTTGAAGCGACGCATTGCGACTTCGAACGGCTCGTTTTCTTTAAGGCGAATAGTGGTCATGTAAAAATCAAACCGTTAGATTTAGGGAAGAACGAGATCATAGCACCGTTTCCCCAGCTTTGGAAGGATTTCGCTTTTAGCAGCATTCCTTTTGCTATTTCGCAACAAGCCGCGCGGCGCCGTTTTCACCGCCTGCCTACACCGCCTGCCCGGCCGCCACGCCCGAGGCCCATGCCCACTGGAAGTTGTAGCCGCCCAGCCAGCCGGTCACATCGACCGCCTCGCCGATAAAATACAGGCCCGGCACCTTGTTGGCCATCATCGATTGCTGCGACAGCTCGCGCGTATCGATGCCGCCCAGGGTCACCTCGGCCTTGCGGTAGCCTTCCGAGCCGGTCGGCACGATGGCCCAGCGGTTGATGGCGTCGCCCAGCTTGCGCAGCTTAGCGTCCGGCAAATCGGCCAAGCGCGCGTCGGGGGTCAAGCCAGCCACCGCGATCAAGACCTCGGCCAGGCGCACCGGCAGCCACTGCGAGACCACGTTGCCGAGTTGCTTCTTGAGCGTGCTCTTGCCGTCGATCAGTTCCTGCGCCACATCCATCTCCGGCAACAGGTTGACGATGATGGGCGTACCCGGCTGCCAGTAGCTGGAAATTTGCAAGATCGCCGGGCCGGACAGGCCGCGGTGGGTGAACAGCAAATCCTCGCGGAAATGGCCGCGCTTGTTGCCCTTGCCCTTGTTGCTGCCCGTTTCCACCTCGACTTCGAGCGCGATGCCGGCCAGCGGCACGAAGGCTTCCCAGCTGGGGCCGTCGAAGGTGAGCGGAACCAGGCCCGGGCGCGGCTCGACCATCTTCAGGTCGAACTGGGCCGCGATGCGGTAGCCGAAATCGGTCGCGCCGATCTTTGGGATCGACAAGCCGCCGGTGGCGATGACGACGCTGTCGGCCAGGATCTCGCCGCTGTCGGTGAGGATGAAGAAGCCCTCGGCGGTTTTTTCCAGCGACGCGACCTTGGACGGCATGCGCCAGGTCACGTCGCCGCTGGCGCACTCGGCCTTGAGCATCTGGATAATCTGCTCGGCCGACTCATTACAAAACAACTGGCCGCGATGTTTCTCGTGATAGCCGATGCGGTGTTTCTTAACGAGGGTCAGAAAATCCTGCGGGGTATACCGCGACAAAGCGCTCTTGCAGAAATGGGGATTGTCCGACAAAAAATTCTGCGGCGCCGTATTGATATTGGTGAAGTTACAACGGCCACCACCCGAAATCCTGATCTTCTCTGCAAGTTTTTCCGCATGATCGATCAAGACCACGCGTTTGCCGCGCTGGGCGGCGACAGCCGCGCACATCATCCCGGCCGCGCCTGCGCCGATCACTGCTACATCAAATTGTTTTGCCATGGCGTATGCCGGTTTCCGCTATTCACTAAAACAGTGATTGTAAACCGCCTGGCGCGGCCAGGCCCCCGTAGCGCTCCTAAGCAAGGGTAGAAACTCCTACAACCGGGGTCTGACCTCTGATTAGCAACACAAATTATTGCTAATCAGAGGTCAGACCCCGGTTGGGG
>DASVVC010000192.1:0-45517 GCA_036386755.1 Telluria sp. | reverse complement strand
TCGAACCGGTGGCCAATTTCGATTCGGTCAAATACCTGGGAAAATGGTACGAAATCGCGCGGATGGATCACTCGTTCGAGCGTGGACTGAGCCGCGTGTCGGCCGAATACAGCATGCGCGACGATGGCGGCATCAAGGTCGTCAACCGCGGCTATAACGCCGAAAAAGCGCAATGGAAGGAATCGGTCGGCAAGGCGTATTTCGTCGAGAAACCCGATGTCGGCTACCTGAAAGTGTCGTTCTTCGGTCCCTTTTACGGCTCCTATATCGTGTTCGACCTGGAACGCGACAATTACAGCTATTCGCTGGTCAGCGGCCCCGATAAATCGTATTTCTGGCTGCTGTCGCGCACTCCGACCATGGACGATGCAACAAAAAAGCGCCTGGTCGATAAAGCCCAGGCGCTTGGTTTCGATACGTCGAAACTGATTTACGTCGATCAGTCCGCGCTCAGTCGATAATCCGCAGCGAGAAATCGGTGGCCTTGATGTCCTTGGTCAGGCTGCCGATGGAAATGCGGTCGACGCCCGTTTCGGCGATTGCGCGCACGCTGTCCATGTTCACCCCACCCGACGCTTCGAGCAGCGCGCGGCCGGCATTCATCGCGACCGCGTGGCGCATCGTCGCCAATTCAAAATTATCGAGCAGGATCGAGGTCGCGCCGGCGTCCAGCGCTTCGCCCAATTGCGCCAGCGTTTCGACTTCGATCTGGATCGATACGCCGGCATCCAACGCTTGCGCGGCGGCCAGCGCCTTGGCGACGCCGCCAGCGGCCGCGATATGATTTTCCTTGATCAGGATGCCGTCGTATAAGGCCATGCGCTGGTTCTTGCCGCCGCCGACCCGCACCGCGTACTTTTGCGCCTGGCGCAGGCCGGGCAAGGTTTTGCGGGTATCGAGGATAGCGGCCTTGGTTCCTTCGACCACTTCAACGTAGCTGCGCGTGACCGTTGCCACGCCCGAGAGCAATTGCATGAAGTTCAGCGCGGCGCGCTCGGCCGTCAGCAAGGCGCGCGGCGGCGCGTCGATGGTGCAGACCACGCTGCCGGCGTTCATCAGGTCGCCTTCTGCATATTGCCAGTCCACATCGATGCTCGGATCGAGGGCCAGCATCACGCCTTCGAACCACGGGCCGCCGCAGAGCACGGCTTCTTCGCGCACGATCACGCGGGCGCGCACGCGGGTGTCGTCGGGAACGAGCTTGCCGGTCAGGTCGCCGCTGCCGACGTCCTCCAGCAAGGCGGCCAGCAGATTCGATTCGAAGGCCGTTTGCAGCGCTTCGTCAAAGACAGCGTAGGGATTTTTCAAGTTGCTCATGCTGGGCCCACTCCGGAAAACAGGTTTGCTTCGTTGGCCAACGCGCTGGTCGGCAAGGCTTTGGCTTTTTTCGCAGCGGCAAAATCAAGCATGCGGTCGATGGCGCGCACGGCTTCCTTGCCCACTTGCGGGTCGACATGGATCTCGTTGCTGCCGCTCTCCAGCACGTCGGCCAGGTTTTGCAGGCCGTTCATGGCCATCCACGGGCAGTGCGCGCAGCTCTTGCAGGTGGCGCTGTTGCCGGCGGTCGGCGCTTCGATGAAATGCTTGCCCGGCGCGGCGGCGCGCATCTTGTGCAGGATGCCGTTATCGGTGGCAACGATGAAGGTGGTGGCGTCCATCGTTTGCGCGGCGTTGATCAGCTGCGTCGTGGAGCCGACCACATCGGCCAGGGCCACCACGTTGGCGGGCGATTCGGGGTGCACCAGCACGCGCGCTTCCGGATGCTCGGCCTTGAGCAGGTCCAGTTCGATGCCCTTGAATTCGTCGTGCACCAGGCAGGAGCCCTGCCACAGCAGCATATCGGCGCCGGTTTGCTTTTGAATGTAGGAACCGAGGTGCTTGTCCGGCGCCCACAGGATTTTTTTGCCCTGCGCATGCAGGTGGGCCACGATGTCCAGGCCGATCGACGAGGTCACCATCCAGTCGGCGCGCGCCTTGACGGCGGCGCTGGTGTTGGCGTAGACCACGACCGTGCGGTCGGGATGGGCATCGCAAAAGGCCGAGAATTCGTCGGCCGGGCAGCCCAGGTCGAGCGAACAGGTCGCGTCCAGGTCGGGCATCAGGATGCGTTTTTCGGGGCTGAGGATCTTGGCGGTCTCGCCCATGAAGCGCACGCCGGCGACGACCAGCGTTTTTGCTGGATGATCGCGGCCGAAGCGCGCCATTTCCAGCGAATCGGAGACGCAGCCGCCGGTTTCTTCGGCCAGGTCCTGCAGGTCGCCGTCGACATAGTAGTGGGCGACGAGCACCGCTTCGCGTTCTTTCAGCAGGCGCTTGATGCGCTCCTTGAGCGCGGTTTTTTCGGCGGCGGACGGCGTGGCCGGAGCGCGTGCCCAGGCTTGCGCGGTGCAGCTCAGGCCGGCTTGGGGATGCTCGTATTCAACGGCTTTGATAGGGAGAATGTTCATATCGGTACTATCTCACAAGAGAAGATTCGTTGCAGGGAGTGGCCGCAAAATGACGCGCGGGCACCTTGGTGCCCGCCTGCCACACACAGTTCAGAGGACGCGAACGCCCCGCTGTTACTGTCAGTCGATACCCTGGCTTGTCAGATAATCCTCGTAGTTGCCGCGGAAGTCGACGATTTCGTTTTCCTTGATTTCGAGGATGCGGTTGGCCAGCGAAGAGACGAACTCGCGATCGTGCGATACGAAAATCAGGGTGCCGGTGTATTTTTCGAGCGCGATGTTGAGCGACTCGATCGATTCCATGTCCATGTGGTTGGTCGGCTCGTCGAGCAGCATGACGTTGTGGCGGCCGAGCATCAGCTTGCCGTACATCATGCGGCCTTTTTCACCGCCGGACAGCACGCGCACCGATTTCTTCACGTCGTCGCCGCCGAACAGCAGGCGCCCGAGGATCGAGCGCACGGCCTGGTCGTCGTCGCCTTCTTTGGTCCACTGGCCGATCCAGTCGGTCAGCACGGCGTCGGTGGCGAATTCTTCGGTCGGATCTTGCGGCATGTAGCCGACGTTGGCGTTCTCGGCCCATTTGACGCGGCCGGTGTCCGGCTGCAAGCCGGTCAGTTCGCCGCCGATGGAGCGCAGCAAGGTGGTTTTGCCGGCGCCGTTGGCGCCGATGATGGCGATGCGCTCGCCGGCTTCGACCATGATGCTGAAATTCTTGAACAACTGGCGATCGTACTTCTTGGAAATGCCTTCGACTTCCACCGCCAGGCGGTGCAACTTCTTCTCGGCTTCGAAGCGCACGAACGGATAGGCGCGCGACGACGGTTTGATGTCGTCGACCTTGATCTTGTCGATCTGCTTGGCGCGCGACGTGGCCTGGCGTGCCTTGGATTTGTTGGCGGCGAAGCGGCGCACGAAGTCTTGCAGCTCGGCGACTTTTTCTTTCGCCTTGGCGTTGTTGGCCAGTTGCTGGTTGCGCGCCTGGGTCGAGGCGAACATGTACTCGTCGTAGTTGCCCGGATACACCTTGAGCGTGCCGTAATCCATGTCGGCCACGTGCGTACACACCTGGTTGAGGAAGTGGCGATCGTGGGAAATGATGACCATGGTCGAATTGCGGTCGTTGAGCACGTCTTCGAGCCAGCGAATCGTGTTGATGTCCAGATTGTTGGTCGGCTCGTCGAGCAGCAGGATGTCGGGATTGGAGAACAGGGCCTGGGCCAGCAGCACGCGCAGCTTCCAGCCCGGCGCCACGGCGCTCATCGGGCCCTGGTGCTGGTCGATCGAGACGCCGGCGCCGAGCAGCAGTTCGCCGGCGCGCGCTTCGGCCGAGTAGCCGTCGTATTCGGCAACCTTGCTTTCGAGCTCGGCCGCGTGCATGTAGTCGTCGTCGGTCGCTTCGGGGTTGGCGTAGATGGCGTCGCGCTCCGAGATGGCGTTCCACAGCTCGGTATGGCCCATCATGACCACGTCCAGCACGCGCATGTCTTCGAACGCGAACTGGTCCTGGCGCAGCTTGCCGAGGCGCTCATTTGTATCGAGCATGACGGTGCCGCCCGACGGCTCGAGGTCGCCACCGAGGATCTTCATGAAGGTCGACTTGCCGCAGCCGTTCGCGCCGATCAGGCCGTAACGGTTGCCGTCACCGAATTTGACGGAGATGTTCTCAAACAGCGGCTTGGCGCCGAACTGCATGGTGATATTTGCTGTGGATAACATGCGTTGTAGGTCTCTTGCGAATGGAATCAGGCGCTGGGCGCGAATCGGCCATTATACAATAGGCGCCGCCTGCAGCTGTATATCGGATCGAAAACAATGACTTGGCGCGCACTCTCCGCGCGCTGCCCGGCAGCCGCCCGAGCCGGCCGCTCCCTCCGCGATCGTAGCCGAGTTTGCTTATCCCAGGTTGCCTGGGCGCGCAAGCCCCCAAACCTCGGTTTTTGTCTGCTGCACATCCGTCCAGCCCACCCGAGGTTTCCGCGCGTCGGATTCCGGAGTCGCGCAATTTCTTGTGCGTGGCAGAATGTCGCCCGGTTCTTCTTTCGGAAGCAGATCCAACTTTTTTAATCAAGTAATACGCGAAAATGGATCTGGTCCAAAGTTTTTTTTCAGAAAAATCGGAAAATTGTTAATAACCAAAAATAGAAACTTGAGAAACTATGTCGCAATTGAGACGGGAATTTCTGCGCCGCTAGAACAGCTGCAAGAAAAAATCGACGGCGGCAGTGACAATCCTGTCTGCGGAGAGCCGAAGCCCAATTGCTTATAGAGACGATGCGCCGGGCGCGAGGTGGCGGCGTGGGCAGGAGCGGCGGGCTTCAACGCAACCCATCAGGCGGCGGAAAGGCAATGGGCGGTGCCCAAGACTTCCGGCCGATGGTCTTAACCCACCAAGGTAGCCATCATTTTATCTCGGATTGTTTTTCGATAAAGATTTTCCACCACTATCCTCCTGAATAACTCGCAGGCGCGGTATGGCCGGAGCCGCTGGTGACTGACCTGCTCGCCCTGTAGCGGCCAAAAAAAACAACAGCGTATCGCGTATTTGTCGCAATTTCCTTGAATAAATGTAAGACTGAAACATCGCGCCGCTCCATCACTGTCGAGTCGACTCAGGCATAAGCATGAGCGCATCCGCGATTTTAAGAAGATCGAACATTCAATGCCATGCGAGATTGATATGGCCGCACCCAACGGGCAGGAGTCAGGCCCTTATTTTATCTCTAATATAGTGGAGAAATCATGATTATTAAAAACATCATACGCACTGCTGGCGTCCTGCTGCTCTCATCGATTTTTCACAGTTCAGTTTTAGCTGCCGAGCGCGGCACCGCTGAAGAGGCAATCGTTCTTGTCAAGAAAGCGGTCGCCTATCTCCAGGCCAACGGCAAGGACAAAGCGTTTGCGGAATTCAGTAATCCGAACGGCGCATTCAAGGACCGTGACCTTTATATCTTCGTCATCGACATGGACGGTATGGAATGGGCAAACGGCGCTAACGCCAAGATCATCGGCAAGAATGTGATCGAACTGAAAGACGCGGAGGGCAATGCGATGGTCAAAAATTTTATCGCGTTGGCCAATACCAAAGGGAAAGGATGGGTCGATTACAGCTGGCCTAACCCGTTGACGCACAAGGTTGATCGGAAATCCACGTATCTTGAAAAATCCGGTGACGTCCTGGTCGCCAGCGGCATCTATAAATAGCCGTTCCATCGCCTACCGGACAGTGGTGCTGATGTAAAGCCCGGCGACTTTATATCGACATGGCGCGCCAGATCGCGCCAGCGTTGGAAGCACTTGTGTGGATCGATGGCAATCCAATTCCAGACCATCGGCCTACGGTTTCAACTGCGGGAACAGTTGGCTTCTTTATACCCTCCAGCAAAAAAGAAGACGGAATCGCTGCTGGCGGCAAGATAAAGCTGCTGAGAATGAAGCTCCAAGCAGATCGATTAGGGCTGATACTGGCAAAATATCTGTGAATTCATACGATTTCATTAACTCATTGATAAGTTGCCATTACTTTAAATTTAGTCAGCGCACGACTTGTACGTTTTCCCAAACGCCATGGCGCATAGATCGAAAAAAGCCCTGTCGACCGCACAGTGGACAGGGCTTCTCATCGCTCACGCCGATTGGCGCGTCAGCCCAAGGGCTGACACCTTACCTCAACGCAAAACCAACGACTAGGCATGTATCTCCAGCCAGCCGCCGGCCACGTTGCCGGCAATGCCGACCACGCTGAGTTCAACGTTGTCGTTGGACTCCGTGCTGACGCGTTGCTGGCCGGCCGGTGCCAAGTCCACGTTGGCGAGGTTGATTGCCCAGAGCGCATTGCTTGCCTCTTGACTGCCGGCACTGGCGCCGATGGAGATCATCGCCGCCTTGCTCGCCGTGACGACCTCGGTGGTGGTGTGGGCCTTGATCTGGGCCTGGTCCCACTTGACGCTGTCGGCAAACTGAATCTGATTGATCTTGTACTCCCAATAGCTATCGCTGTAGTAGTAATTGGTCAGGGTCAGTTGGTCGCCATCGGCAAAGCGCGCCACCAGGTTGTTGCCTTGACGGACGAATGCCTGCAAGTCCGTGCTGTTCAGGTCGGAGAACTGGACCACGTCGACACGCGCCTGGTTGCCATCGTTCTGGGTCAGCACGTCGGCCCCGAAACCGCGCCCGAAGGTGTAGGTATCGTTACCGGTACCGCCGTTGAAGAGGTCATTGCCGGCCCCGCCGGTCACTTTATCGTCGCCGCTGCCGTCGCTGATGGTATCGTTACCTGCCCCGCCGGTCAGCTTGTCGTCACCGTTGCCGCCATCGAGCACGTCATCGCCGAGACCGCCGTCGAGCGTGTCGTTGCCCTCCCCGCCGCTCAAGGAATCGTTGCCTGCCAGCCCCTGGATATGATCGGCGGCTGTGCCGTAGCCGGCGATGGTGTCATTGCCCTCTTTGCCCAAGGTCAGGGTGTTGGCGATGATTTGGGCATTCTCCCAAACCACATTGTCGGCGAACTTGATCTGGTTGATCTTGTATTCCCAATAGCTTTCGCTGTAATAGAAATTGGTCAGCGTCAGCTGGTCGCCACTGTTAAAGCGGGCAACCAGATTGGTGCCCTCGCGCACGAAGGCCTGCAAGTCCGTGCTCTTCAGGTCGCTGAACTGCACGACGTCGACGCGCGCCTGGTTGCCGTCGTTCTGGGTCAACACGTCGATACCGAAACCGCTTGCGAACACAAACGTATCGTTGCCGGTCCCGGCGGTGAAGAGGTCATTCCCTGCACCACCAGTAACGTTGTCGTCGCCAGCGCCATCGGTAATGGTGTCGTTGCCGGCGCCGCCGGCGAGCTTGTCGTCGCCGTTGCCGCCGTCCAGCACATCGTCGCCGGCGCCGCCGTCCACGGTATCGTTGCCGCCGCCCGCTGTGAGCACGTCATTGCCGCCCAGGCCCTGGATCAGATCGGTCATCTCGGCATAGCCCGCGATGGTATCGTTGCCGGACGTGCCCAAGGCAACGGTGTTGGCCAGGATCTGCGTCTTTTCCCAGGTGACGTTATCGGCAAACTTGATCTGGTTGATCTTGTATTCCCAGTAACTTTCGCTGTAGTAGAAATTGGTCAGCGTTAGTTGATCGCCGCTGGTAAAACGCGCCACCAGGTTGGTCCCCTCGCGCACGAACGCCTGCAGATCCGTGCTCTTCAGGTCGGTGAACTGGACCACGTCGGCGCGTACCTGGGCCCCGTCATTCTGGCTGATCACGTCCGAACCGAAGCCCTTGGCGAACACGAAGGTGTCGTCGCCGGAACCGCCGTCGAGTTTGTCGTTGCCAGCGTCGCCGCTCAGCGTATCGTTGCCGGCTCCGCCGTTGAGCGCGTCATCACCCAAACCGCCCTCGATCGTGTCGTTCGCGCCGCCGCCAGTGAGCGTGTCATTGCCGGCGAGACCTTGAATGCGATTGGCAAGGGCGCTCTCGCCGACGATGGTGTCGTTGGCGGCAGTGCCGACAATCGGGCCGGCAGCGCTGTTGGCCTTGATCTGCGCCTGATCCCAGCTCACGCCGTCGGCAAAGCGGATCTGGTTGATCTTGTATTCCCAATAGCTGTCGCTGTAGTAGTAGCGGGCCAGGGTCAGTTGATCGCCGTTGGCAAAGCGCGCCACGAGATTGACACCCTCGCGCACGAAGGCCTGGAGATCGGTGCTTTTCAGGTCGGTGAACTGCACCACGTCGACACGGGCCTGATTGCCGTCGTTCTGGGTCAGCACGTCGATGCCGAAGCCGCTGGCGAACACGTAAGTATCGTTGCCGGTCCCGCCATTGATGCTGTCGTTGCCGACGCCGCCGGTGACATTGTCGTCGCCGGCGCCGTCGGTGATGGTGTCGTTCCCGGCGCCGCCAATGAGCTTGTCGTCGCCGTTGCCGCCGTCCATCACGTCGTCGCCGATAGCGCCGTCGATGGTGTCGTTACCGCCACCGCCGTTCAGCACATCGTTGCCTGCCAAGCCCTGGATTACGTCGGCCAGTTCGGCATAGCCGGACAGGGTGTCGTTGCCAGCCGTGCCCAAGGTAACGGTGTTAGCCACAATCTGGGCTTTATCCCAGATGACATTGTCGGCGAACTTGATCTGGTTGACCTTGTATTCCCAGTAGCTTTCGCTGTAGTAGAAATTGGTCAGGGTCAGCTGGTCGCCACTGGTAAAGCGCGCCACCAGATCGGTGCCCTCGCGCACGAAGGACTGCACATCCGCGCTCTTGAGGTCGGTGAACTGCACCACATCGACGCGCGCCTGGTTGCCATCGTTCTGGGTAAGGATGTCGGTCCCGAAACCGCGGGCAAACACGTAGGTATCGTTACCGGTGCCACCGTTGAAGAGGTCGTTGCCGGCGCCACCGGTGACATTGTCGTCGCCGTCGCCGTCGCTGATGGTGTCGTTGCCGGCGCCGCCGACGAGCTTGTCGTCGCCGTTGCCGCCGTCGAGGACATCGTCACCGACGCCACCATCAATGGCGTCGTTACCGCCGCCGCCGCTCAGCACATCGTTGCCCGCCGCGCCCTGGATCACGTCGGCCAGCTCGCCGTAGCCAGCGAGCGTGTCGTTGCCGGCCGTGCCCAAGGTAACCGTGTTGGCGACGATCTGGGCTTTCTCCCAGATGACGTTGTCGGCGAACTTGATCTGGTTGATCTTGTATTCCCAGTAGCTTTCGCTGTAGTAGAAATTGGTCAGCGTTAGCTGGTCGCCACTGGTAAAGCGGGCCACCAGATTGGTGCCCTCGCGTACGAACGACTGCACATCCGTGCTCTTGAGGTCGGTGAACCGCACCACATCGACGCGCGCCTGGTTGCCATCGTTCTGGGTGAGGATGTCGGCACCGAAGCCGCGGGCAAATACGTAGGTATCGTTACCGGTGCTACCGTTGATGAGGTCGTTTCCGGTTCCACCGGTGACGTCGTCGTCGCCGGCGCCATCGCTGATGGTGTCGTTGCCGGCCCCGCCGACGAGCTGGTCGTCGCCATTGCCGCCGTCGAGCACATCGTCACCGATACCGCCGTCGATGGTGTCATTGCCGCCACCGCCGCTCAGCACATCGTTGCCCGCGGCGCCCTGCATCACATCGGCCAGATCGCCATAGCCGGACAGGGTGTCGTTGCCGGCCGTACCCAAGGTGATTGTGTTGGCGACGATCTGGGCTTTTTCCCAGATGACGTTGTCGGCGAACTTGATCTGGTTGATCTTGTATTCCCAGTAGCTTTCGCTGTAGTAGAAATTGGTCAGCGTCAGCTGGTCGCCACTGGTAAAGCGGGCCACCAGATTGGTGCCCTCGCGTACGAACGACTGCACATCCGTGCTCTTGAGGTCGGTGAACTGCACCACATCGACGCGCGCCTGGTTGCCATCGTTCTGGGTGAGGATGTCGGCACCGAAGCCGCGGGCAAACACGTAGGTATCGTTACCGGTGCTACCGTTGATGAGGTCGTTTCCGGTTCCACCGGTGACGTCGTCGTCGCCGGCGCCGTCGCTGATGGTGTCGTTGCCGGCCCCGCCGACGAGCTTGTCGTCGCTATTGCCGCCATCAATCACATCGTCCCCGAGGCCGCCATCGATGGTGTCGTTGCCGTCACCGCCACTGAGCGAATCGTTGCCTGCCAGGCCCTGGATATGATCGACGCTATTGCCGTAGCCGGCGATCGTATCGTTGCCGTCCGTGCCCATGGCAATCGTGTTGGCAATAATCGCCGCTTTGTCCCAGATGACTTCATCGGCGAACTCGATGAGGTTGATCTTGTATTCCCAGTAGCTTTCGCTGTAATAGAAATTTTTCAGGGTCAGCTGGTCGCCGCTGGTAAAGCGGATCACGAGATGGGTACCGTCACGCAAGAATGCCTGGACATCCGTACTCTTAAGGTCGGGAAACTCGACCACGTCGCTGCGCACCTGGTTGCCGTCATTCTGAATGAGCACGTCCGTGCCAAAACCGCGCCGGAACACAAAGGTATCGTTGCCCGCGCCACCAACGAGGACGTCGTTGCCAGCGTCGCCGATGAGCATATCGTCGCCTGCCCCACCGTCGAGCTCGTCGTCGCCCTGGCCGCCGTGCAGCGTGTCGGCGCCGCCGTCACCGGACAGTTTGTCGTTGCCAGCGCCGGCAAACAGGTCGTCGTCGTGCTCGCCGCCCGACAGCGAATCGTCGCCGCCGCCTGAAACGATGACATCGTGTCCCGACAATCCGGAGATAGTATCGTTTGCATCGCCCCCGAACAGGACATCCTCGCCGAGCGATGCCGGCACCGACGTATAGCCCGTCGCGCCGGGCGCGGGGATCTTGAATTCCTTCAGGATTTCCTGAATGGCGGGGTTCATCGGGACTGTCGGCAGCAGATCTTGGAGGATTTCCCAACCGTCCCACACCACCCCGCGCGAAGTCATCGCAACGTTAATATCGATCAAGTCGCCGATGGCGGCGGCAGGGTCGAGCAAAGCGCGATCGGCAAAATACGTTTTCAGACGTGGCAACTCGAACAACACCTCCCCTTCCGCATTGAGTTTTATATCAAACATGGCGCCCAAACCTGCAAGTCGGGTTTGAATAACTAATCCCGAATAGACCGATTCCCGTAGAATTTCCCATGCCTTGGTTAGCAGTGCGCGCTGTTCCTCGGCCATCTGGACCGCATAAACCCCGTCACGCGCACTTACGTTGCTAAACGTTACTTGAACCACGAATTTATCGATCAGCGTTCGTCCGTGGAACCGTTCTAACGCCGTGAGTTGCTGATACAACTTTGGATCATCAAGAGCGAATTGTTGAATTGCTGAGATATCGCTGCGGGACTTATAGTCCACCGGCTCCGGGATGTTGCCATGCCAGGTAGAAATCCACGACGGCCCGGTATATGTCTGAATACTGGTCGGCATTGTGCTGGTCGCGCCCCACCCGAAGATAATTTTGTCAATGAGTGCGATTTGCTCCGTACGCGTCGTCGCAGCGGCAAAATTGACAAGATCGGCGGCCAAGGCGTTCCCAGCGGGAGTCGGCAGACTGGCGGCCTCGTTGATCTGGCGTACCTGCCCCGATCCTAGTAGCTTGGGCAATCCAGCCGCAATGGCAGTAAGAGGAATCGCGTCCACAAACTTACTTGTGAATGTATCCTGCATAAGGTTAATGTCGCCTAATTTACCCACCACACCAACAGTCTCATGTTGACCGGACGCAGTGGTATATGATCCGAGGCTGGCAATTTCGTTGCCATTTGGCATAATTTGACTGTTTACTTTCGGGGCTACGTCAAGCGAAACGATTCCGATCGCGTCCAGGGCAAATAATTCGTTAGCCTGGGAAACACCATCCTGGTTCAAATCTCGCCATACCCGAAGTTTATTCCAGTGAGCATCAGCTTTATCTACGAGACCGTCACCATTGCTATCCTCTTGCTTGAGAGCATCAAAACCACTAACGGCATGTCCGCCGGCATAGAGTGCGGTAGCATCGCCGAACAGTTCTGATCCATTATCGATGGTGCCATTGCCATTTCTGTCCATGACTAAAAAACCATCGTCAGGCGTAATCCAGCCGCTACTCGTCAGGACACCATCGCCATCATGGTCAAAGTACACGGGGTTCGTAGCCGAGGCGCCACTGGTTTCGAGCCCATCATGGTCGAGATCGAGCGTAAGGGGATCGCGTCGCGGCACCCAGTGCTCCGCCCCGTTAAAAAAGCCGGTCCCGCCGGGATTGATATGCCAGCCGCGCGGACCACTGTTTCCATCTTTCGGATGATACGTATTATCACCAGGGAATCGCTTGCCGTCTGGGGGAAATGTTGGCGGCCAGTTAACGGGTTTACTCGGATCACTTGGCTTGCTCCAGGTAGACTCCGGCATCCAATTCACGCCGCTTCCGCTTGCCCCATCCGGTCCGCTCGACGGAACAGCTTTGGAAATCGCCTCGCGCGCGCGCGCAACGCTGTCTTCATAACTCTTCGATTTTGCACCGATGTCGATCCCGATGTCATTATTGTGGCGGTCCATTTTATTAGCAGGCTGATTAGCTCCGCCTTCGTGCGCTTCAAGGGCTAGTATTGCGTATTCAACGCCCATTTGCCGCGTTAATTCCGCCGACAGGATCAGATGACGATAAGCGTCCTGGGGGCCGTTTGCGTGCCCCGGCATATTTGAATTAATACCCTCCTGTCGTGCGCCGACGCTAGCGCCGCCCGTCATATACGCTTCGAAGGTTTTCGATACTGTAGGCAAATTATGCCCCGTACTGCTCCCCATAAGTCTTCCTTTATCAATTATTCTAACGGGATTAATATTGTCGTATTTCGATACGAATGAGTTTGTCTGCAGCGTCGAAATACAGGTCGAGGTAATCAACGTCTACACCGAGGCCGCTACAAAAACCTAGTGTGTACTTCGCTACGTTGCCTTGGATATCTGAAGGTTTACCGAGCAACTCCAATACTCGTTGCCGCGACATTCCTACGCTGAGGACGTTATGACGAATATCATCGGCCATTCCACCACGCAGGCAATTTGACAGCGCCGCATCGCTCATCGGCACGTTCCATATTTTTGCGTCGAATTTATCCGCATTAAAAGGCGACAATATCGCACCGATAACTTTAAACATGCCTATCGCCAAAATAATCCATAAACACCATAGAACAGTTTTTTTGGTTCCACTTCGCATGCCCACTCCTTTCGTTGGCGGCGTCGGTATGAAAGCCGAACAGAGTTCGTTTCCTACCCGCGCAGGCTCCGCGCTAGTTACCGGGTCGACTTCCGTATCGACACAACCGAGCAACCTCCCGCGCGCCTTGCAGGCGACATTAGTGCGTTCTTTGACAACATAGGACGCAAGCCCGGCGCGGCCACGGCACGCTTCCCCACGATCCTTTAATACTATGCACTTAATTAACCAATTGAAACTATTTAATTTTGACAATGTTGTTAATTTGTGACAATTGGGCGGTGTTATATGCGGCTGCAGGGTGGCGTTGGAGGATTAGTATCCACGAGCAGCGTTGCCGAATGACACTCCGGAATGGAAGGTTCCCGTCGACTGGTTTGACAGTTGGACATCACCAGCGTCGCACGCGATGACTGCACTGCATGTGGCGTCTTCGTTAGCGCGTGACGACTGTCTTCGGAACTGACGCTGTAAGCTAGGTCAAGCCGACGCTGATATCGCGCTTGATGCCGAAATCGCTCGCCTTGATTTTCGCCATCCGCCCATCCGGATGGTGCCAGACGATGCCTTCGATGACGTGCTCGCTTAAGTACTCGCGCAGCGCAGCGAAACTGCGCGGACAGTCGGGCAGTTCATCTTTACCGTGCGGAACGAGGATATGTTCCGTCAGACGTTCCGGATTGGCGCCATGGCGCGTGCCGATTTTCGGGCCGCACACTTCATACGTGCCGTCCGGTACCGCCCCGCCGCCGAACAGCTCGCGCACGCCCCACTCCACGCCTTCGATGATGCGTGCCGAATCCGGCCCGACCGCGGGAATCCAGCCCGGCCAGTGCCCGGTCGCTTCGTCCGCCGCCGGCTGCGCGGGCATGAAGTCGGCCGGCGGCGTGCGGCCGGCCTTGGCGTCGTAGCGCTTGTAGACGAGGCCATCGGCGAGCATGACCGCCATCCCATCCCATTTGCACGTTGCCATGCCTTCGCCAGCGGCTACCCAGGCGGCGGCGGGAACGATGTCGTCGCGCACCTGGCGGTCGCCATCGTAGTTACGTTGAAACAGCGAGACGATTTTCTTCATATGGTCCGTATCATTCGCGCGATAAACGGGTCGCGCCTGCCTTGGTGAAACGATCGGATCACCTTGCTCACACATCTACAGACGCCTTCCATATGCGGGAAAACGCACTTTATTTACCCTATTATGTTGCATGGATAGCAGGATTGACACTTTTATCATTTGTCCGGCTATAATTTCCCGTAGCAATAGTCCATTACTCGTCAGGCTATCGCACAAACCTATTCAGGATATTTTATGCGAATCATATTGAGCAGCGCCCTCGTCGCGCTGGCTGCGGGTGTGTCCCTGCCGGTTTCAGCGGTGCAGACCGCGCCCGGCGTGTATGTCGGCTTGCAGGCCGGCCAGGCATCGTCGTCGAACGACCGGATCGAACGCGATGATATGTCGTTCGGACTGCGTACCGGCTACCAGATCAACAAAAACATCGGCGTCGAGCTATTTACCAGTTCGCTCAGCTTTATCGAGGTCGGCTATGTTTTCAGCTCGACCGAGCCTGCCCATCCGGAAGAGCATTACGGCGTCGCCGTCACCGGCACCCTTCCCTTGAACGAGCGATTCAGCCTGACCGGCCGCGCCGGCATCGGCCGCACCAAAATGCATTCGGTCGCGCTGGGCCGGGACGACTATAACGAAACCGATCCGAGTATCGGCGGCGGCGTACGTTACGATTTCAATCCGCACTGGTCGATCAACGCCGAAGCGCTGCGCCTGACCAAAACCAAGGTCACTGTTATTTCGACCGGATTTCGCTATCAGTTCTGAATCAATCAACACACCGGGGAGCGCAATGAACGAGGCACACGAGCATATGATCGCTTTGGAAGAACAATTGCGGGTGGCCATGCTCGCAGCCGATGTCGACGCGCTCGACCGGCTGATTGCGCCCGACCTGCTGTTTACCACCCACATGGGCCAGGTCATCGGCAAGCAGCAAGACCTCGACATGCACCGTTCCGGCCTGCTGAAGTTCCGCGCGATCGAGGCCGGCGAACGGATTGTCGCGGCGGACGGCCCGGTCGGCGTCATCTCGGCCCGCATGCGCCTGGTCGGCAGCTTCGGCGAGTCGCCGTTCGATCTCGACCTGCGCTGCACCCGTACGTGGCGCCAGGCAGAGGACGGCCGGCGGCAAATCCTGGCTGGCCACATGAGCGCCGCGTGAGCGTCAGATGAGCGTCACCTAAGCGCTACATCAGCCGCCGCAACCACTAGCCACCCGTCGGATCACCGCCGGCGGCAAAGCGGCGCCATACCTGCTCCACGGGACCCTGGGCGTGGCGCCGCATCCACCAGCGGCTGAACAGGGCCTGCGCCAGCATCAGCAGCACGCACACGCCGACCAGCCCGGCGTGCGACAACAGCGCGCCAAGACGCAGCCCCGTCCCTTGCAGCAGGAGGCCGAACAGCACCGACTGCGCCAGGTAATTGGTCAGCGCCATGCGCCCGACCGGCGCAAGCCACTGCGCCAGGGCCGCCAGAACCTGTTCCGGCGCGCGCATCACCAGTGCCACGTAGCCAGCCGCCATCAAGGGGCCGGCCACTTCGACCAGAAACGACATGAACGCCGCCAGCGGCCCGCCGGCATGGGGATCGATCGCGTCGCCCAGCGCGGCCCAGCCCCACCACAGGTTGATCGGCAGGCCCACCCACAGCGCCGCTGCCAGCACCCTGCCCCACAGCACGCGATGGCGGCCGGGCCGGGTCAGCCAGCCCAGGCGCACGCTGACTACGCCCATGAGGAACAGGAGCGCCACCTTGGGCAGGAAGAACAGCGAATTGACCAGGTTGCCCCAGAAGTCAAGCAGCCGCTCGCGCGCGATGGCGCCCAGCGTGCCCTCGCTGTACACGGCGTGCGTGCGCGCGATTTCGGCCACGCCCCAGGTGACGGCCTCCGGCGGCATCGTCATCAACTGGTACGTCAGGTAGGCCATGAAGACCAGTACCCCGACATTGAGCGCGGCCAGGCGGCGCAGCGAATCGACGATGCCGGAGAGCCGGCGGCCGGCATGCGTGAGCAGCCAGAAGCCGCAGACCGCGTACACGGTGAGAATATCGCCGAACCACAGGAAGGAGCCATGCAGCACGCCGCACCCCAGCAGCCAGGTGACGCGCCGGCGGTAGGTGGTCTTGATGCGCTCGAAGCGCGGGCCCGGGAAGTGCCGTCCACCCGTTTGCAGCGCGAAGCCGGCGCCGAACAGGAACGCGAAAATCGGATAGAACTTCTGCTCCGCGAACGCGGCCACCACGAATACCACCAGCTGGTCGAGCAGCGGCGCGTGCTCGCCGATGATGCCGTAGCGCGAGAAGTTATTCCCGAGCGCGAAGCCCCACACGTTCACCAGCATGATGCCGAAGACGGCGATACCGCGCAGCGTATCGATGCGCACCGAGCGCGCGGCCTTCACTGGCGCATCCAGTCGCGCAGTTCGTAGTACCAGTACGTCATCTGCGCGGCGGCCAGGCCCGCATGGCCCCCGGCCGATGGCAGGCCCCATGCGGCAAAGCGCGCGAGCGGGCCGCCATCGCCGGCAATGGCGGCGGCGATCACCTCGCCGGCCAGGGTGGTCGGCGCCACGCCATGGCCGCCGAAGCCCATGCCGTACCACAGGCCATCGGGCAGGCGCCCGATCTGCGGCATCTGGTGGCGCGCGTAGCTCATCATGCCGCTCCACGCATGCGCCACGCGCACGCCGGCCAGTTGCGGGTAGACCTTGAGCATATCGCGCTGCAGCAGGCGCGCCACCTCAAGGCCGCTGCGCTCGCGCACCGCGATACGGCCGCCCCACAGCAGGCGTGTATCGGCCAGCGGGCGGTAGTAGTCGAACGCGAAACGGGTGTCGTAGACCGCCGCGCCGGTGCGCATTGCCGTTTGCAGGCGCTCGCCCAGCGGCTCGGTGACCATCACGTAGGTGGCGATCGGCAGCGCCGCGCGCGACAGGCGCGGATGCAGCTTCTCGATATAGCCGCCGCAGCACACGACGACCTCGCGCGCGCGTACACGCCCGCCCTTTGTGGTCACGATCCAGCCTTCGCCGTCGGCGGCGATGCTGGCGACCTTGCTGTGCTCATGCACGCGCACGGCGTTTTGCGCCAGCACGCGAGCCAGGCCCTGCGCATATTTGAGAGGATGGAAATGAAACGCGGCCGGCTCGAACAGGCCGCCGAAATAGCGCGTCGAATCGAGCTTGCCGGCCAGCTGCGCGCGCGAGACGCGCTGCCACTCGACGCCCATGACATCCATCATGAAGCGCTGCCGCTCGTCGAGCAGGCGCGCATCGTCGAACCAGTTGGCCAGGTACACGCCTTCGTGACGGACGTCGCAGTCGATGCCGTATTGGTCGATGCGGCGGGCGATGCGCTCGACCGCGTCGAGCGTCATCCGGTACAGGCCGCGCGCGGCCTCGGCGCCGATGCTGGCGGCGATGCTGCGCTCACCGAGCGAGAAGCCGCCGAACACAAAGCCGCCGTTGCGTCCCGAGGCGCCATGGCCGACGCGCTGCGCGTCGAGCAGCACGATGCCCTGCACGCCGCGTTCCATCAGGCCGATGGCCGTTGCCAAGCCGGCGAAACCGGCGCCGATGATGCATACCGCCGCATCGACCGGTCCGGCCAGCGACGCATACGATTGGCCGGGCGACGTGGCCCGGTAGTAGTCGTCCCCCGCCAGGGCCTCAGGCATGCGCGATGGTCGGATAGTCGCTCATCGTCAGCGTGAAGCCTGCCTCGTCGGAGCGCAGGTGCGCATGCGCACCGAACGGAATCGTCACGCGGTGCGGCGTATGCCCGAACTGCAGGCCGGTGAGCACGGGAATCGGCAGGTTGGCACGGAGGTAGGCGAGCATGGCGTCGAAATCGTAGCCATTGTCGGCAGGCGAGAGGCGGTAGCCCGAAAAATCGCCCAGCACCAGCGCCTTCTGGCGCGCCAGAACGCCGGACTGCAGCAATTGCAGCAGCATGCGCTCGACGCGGTAGGGATGCTCGTTGATGTCTTCGACGAACACGATGCCGTCGTCGATGCGCGCGAACCACTCGGTGCCGAGGAGCGAGATGAGCATCGCCAGGTTGCCGCCCCAGATCGTGCCTTCCACCTCCAGTTGCGGATTGCCGGCGACGCAGGCGCGGATCTCATGACGCGGGCCGCGCAGGCAGTGCCAGAAGTCGTTTTGGGTGAAGGCCACCGGCTCGGCGCCGCCGAAGTCGCTGTAGAGCATCGGGCCGGCATAGCTTTGCGCGCCGGTCCTGGCCATCAGGCCCATATGGAAGGCGGTGAAGTCGCTGTAGCCGACAAAGATCTTGCCGCTGGCCGCCATGCGCTCGAAATCGATGCGCGGCAGCAGGCGTGTAAGGCCATACTGGCCGCGCAGGGCCATCACCACCTGCACCTGCGCATCGCACGCGGCGGCATCGAGTTGTGCCAGGCGCGCCTCGTCGGTGCCGCCGAAGCGCTGGAATACCTTGTCGGCCTCGAAGTAGTTGTGGACCGTGTGGCCCTGCGCGACGAGGCAGGCGATGCCACGTTCGATGGCGGCGTTGTCGCTGCCAAAGCCGCTCGGGGCAACGATGGCGATGCCGATGGGATGTGTAATCACTGTTTTTCGAAAAGCCGCGCTGTGGAGTCGGGGCTTATCTTACCGTGCGCGTGCTCATCGATCAAGGCGAGCAGCCGCTCGACCAGTTGTGGTGGCAGGTCGTGGCCCATGCCCTCGATGACTTCGAGGCGCGCGCCCGGCACCAGGCGCGCCGTGTCCGCGCCGCCGGCCAGCGGCACCAGCGGATCGGCCGCGCCGTGGATGACCAGCGTGCGCACGCGGATCGACTTGAGCAGTTCGCTGCGGTCGCCCGTGGCCACGATGGCGATCAGCTGGCGCGCCAGCCCGGCCGGACACAGATTGCGCTTGATCGAGCGCACGATGCGTTCGCGCAGCAGGCGTTCGGGGGTGGGATAGGCGGGGCTGCCGATCACGCGCATGGTGTGCACCATGTGGTTGACCAGGCTGTCGAGGTCGCGCGTGTTGCGGGCCGGGCGCATCAGCAGTGCGCGCGCTTCCTTGCTCGGCCCGGGCAAGCCGCGGCGCCCGCTGTCGGACATGATGGAAGTCAGGCTGGTGACGCGGTCGGGATGCCGGGCCGCCAGGATTTGCGCGATCATGCCGCCCATCGACGCGCCCACCACGTGGGCCCGCGCGATGCCGAGCGCGTTGAGCACGCCGAGCGCGTCGGCGGCCATGTCGGACAAGGTGTAGGCGCTGCGCTGCGGCCAGCGCAGCAAGCGCTTGAGCCAGGCCAGCGGCAGGCTTGGGATGCCGGCATGGTCGAATTTGGTGGACAGGCCGCTGTCGCGGTTATCGAAGCGGATGACGTAGAAACCAAGGTCGACCAGGCCCTCGACGAAGTCGTCGGGCCAGGCGGTCAATTGCATGCCCAGGCCCATGATCAGCAGCAGCGGCGTGTCCTTGGGGTCGCCCGCTGTTTCGTAGGCGATCCGGATCCCGTTGGCGGTAAGAATAGGCATGCTCAGGTTGAAGACTGTTGATTGGTTGAGTCGCGTGACACGCGCCGTGCATGCGGATGGAGACGCCGCATGCACCGACGCGATTGAGCATACCATTTTTGAGGGGCGGCTGGCATACCGTGCGTGCGGGCATGCTGGAGGCTGACCGCAAACCGCTGGCCTTGACGATCTGATCGAAAAGCCGTTGGCGTCAACTCGACCAACCTCACAACCGCAGTTCAAAACCAGTGCATGCAAAAACCGAATTTTTATAACCAGCACATGCAGAACTGACTCATTCAAAACCGTCGTTCCCGCGCAGGCGGGAACCCAAGTTCGTTGCTCAGTTGGTGGCGGCTCTAAAAAATTGGGTTCCCGCCTGCGCGGGAACGACGGTTTTGAGGTTACCGGTTATATCGACGGACGGCGACGGTTTGAGGTTATCGGTTCAAACACTAACAACGGACGGCGACGGTTTGAGGTTATTGGTTCAAACGCTAACGACGGACGGCGGCGGTTTCGAGCTGCTTATTGGTTCTGACGCTAACGACGGACCGCGCCTGATGTATGCAGGTGTATACAGGGGTCAGACCCCGGTGGCGCCGACCTGTGCCGCCAGCCGCGCGACCTGCGCCGCCTTGCGCCGCTCCGCAAAAAATGCGCGCAACATATTGCTCGCCTCATCGGCCAGCACGCCGCCGACCAGTTCCGTATGATGATTTAACTGTTCCTGCTCGAACAGATTGAGCACCGAACCGCAGGCCCCGGTCTTGGGATCAAGCGCGCCGAACACCACGCGCGCCAGGCGCGCATGCATCATCGCGCCCGAACACATCACGCACGGCTCCAGCGTCACGTACAGCTCGCATCCGGGCAAGCGATAGTTGCCCAGCTTGTCGGCGGCGGCGCGCAGCGCCACGATTTCGGCGTGCGCGGTCGGATCGTGGCGCCTGATCGGCTGGTTAAAGCCGGTGGCGATCACCTCGCCATCCTTGACCACCACGGCGCCCACCGGCACTTCGCCCAGGCTCCATGCATGTTGCGCCTGTTCCAGCGCCAATTGCATGAAGGCCGGATCAGGCATCGGTGATCTCTGCCCAGCAGTTCGGGGTTTCGTGCAGGACCAGCTTGTGCAGGTGCAATCCGGTGCCGAAGCGGTCCGTATACGCCGCCTTGAGGATGTTGAAGGCGATCTGCGCCAAATTCTCGACGGTCGGAATGCGGTCGATCACCACGGTCTTGTGGCCCGGCAGCGAGGCCAGGAACTCGCGCACCTTGTCGTCTTTTTCGTAGACCAGGAAGGCGTGGTCCCAGACATCGACCAGGTGCTCCTTGGCCAGCGCCTTGATGTCGGAAAAATCCATGATCATGCCATTGTCGGAGTTGCCTTCGGCGTGAATGACGGCGCCCTGAAGCGTGATTTCGAGCGTGTAACGGTGCCCGTGCAGGTTGCGGCACTGGCTTTTGTGGTCGGGAATGCGGTGGCCTGCATCGAATTCGAGCTTGCGTGTAATCGTGAGCATGAAGTGCTTTAAGGTATCTGTAAAAGTTTATGGGTTTGCAAGCTCAGCTTCCACTTGGGATTGCGCTTGCAGGTCTCGATGGCGAGACGGGTGTTGTGTTCGCCGAGCGGGCCATCCATCGGCTGCACGAAAAAGTGTTCGAAATCGAGCCCTTCGTAGGCGCCCAGGTCCTGGTTGGTCTGGGGAATGACCACCTTGAGCTCATTGCCCTTGGCGACCACCAGTTTCGAACCCATCTTCGGGCTGACGCAGATCCAGTCGACCCCGGGCGGCACCGGCAGGGTGCCGTTGGTTTCGATGGCGATCTCGAAGCCGGCCGCGTGCATCGCGTCGATCAGCGGCGCATCGAGCTGCAGCAGCGGCTCGCCGCCGGTAAAGACCACGTATTTGCTCTGCGGGTAGGAGGCCGGCCACAGGCTGTCGATGAGCGCGGCCAGGGCGGGGCCGTTGGCAAATTTGCCACCACGCTCGCCGTCGGTGCCGACAAAATCGGTATCGCAAAAGGTGCAGACGGCGCTGGCACGGTCGATTTCGCGTCCGGTCCACAGGTTGCAGCCGGAAAAACGGCAGAACACGGCAGGACGGCCTGCGTGCGCGCCCTCGCCCTGCAAGGTGTAGAAAATCTCTTTGATGCTGTAAGTCACGTGGATAACCTTAATCGTCAACCCTCCATTATAGCAAGGTCGCGTGGAGCAATCGGAAATCACGAAAAATGATGCCGTTACGACAGAGAAGTTCCCAAGTGAAATAGAGTTGATCGGAGACAATATGGATAGTGATGACGGAGAGTAACTTGATCAAAGTCAGCCTGGACTTGCCAGCTTGTCTTGTCAGATTATCGGAAGGTTCTCATGCACATCACACCCACCGCCCTCCTCGCCCTGTTGTGGATGCTGTTTATCGGCTGGGGATTTTATTCCCTGCTGCAACGCCACCTGCGTCTGGACGACCAGCTCACCGAGTCGGAAGCACAGCTGGCCGTCGAACGCCACGCGCGCGCCGTGGCCGAACTGGCGCTCGCCAACACCCATTTGTCGCTGTCCCAGGCAACCAAACAGCAGGACACGGTGCGCGAAAGCGAACGCCAGCGCATCGCGCGCGACATTCACGACGACCTTGGCCAGAATTTGCTGGCGCTCAAGATCGACCTGCAACTGATGCACGTCAGCACAACCGGCGCCCATCCGCTGATCACGCAAAAAATCGACGGCATGATCGGCAACCTCGACAACACCATCAAGTCGCTGCGCGCCATCATCTACGACCTGCGTCCGGTCGTGCTGGAAGCGGGTTTCCAGAGCGCGATGGAGTGGCAGTTGAGCGAATTTACCCGCATGCACGGTATCCGCCATGCTTTCACGGCCGAGCCAGACGCGCTTCACGCGCCCGAGGACGCCGAACGCGACGCCATGCTGTACCGCATCGTGCAGGAAGCGCTGTCGAACGTGGCGCGCCATGCGCATGCCACCGAGGTCGACATCAAGCTGCAGCGCTTCGGCAACATGCTCACCCTGCGCGTGCAAGACAACGGCGTCGGCATGGTCGAACTTGGCAACGGACGCGGCTGCGGCCTGCCCGGCATGCGCGAGCGCGTGCGCGCCATCGGCGGCTGCTTTGCCATCGACAGCTTGCCCGGCAGCGGCGTCATCCTGTCTGTATCGATCCCCTTGACGGTTGCAATTGCCGCACACTAAAGCGTAATCGCACTCACCCTTGTGCTTTATCAATAGAAGCGCCGTGCGCGGCGGGCAAAATCAAGTCTTGTCGGCAGTCAATATTTGCCGTCAAGTATTGTCAGGAACTCAAACAGGGGCGGCACATGATGAGCACGATGAAAGTCCACAGCGACACGGCGCAAGCGGCACCGGAACAGGGGCGCGCATTTGCCTACAAGCTCATGGAAATGCTGGCCGTGCCCGCGTTTGTATTGGACAACGAGCGCCGGGTGATCATCTGGAACCGCGCCTGCGAGCGCCTGACCGGGGTAGCGGCCGAGGAAGTGCTGGGCACGCGCGACCACTGGCAGAGTTTTTACCAGGAAGCGCGGCCGACCCTGGCCGACCTGGTCGTGCAAGACCGTGGCGACGAGCTCGATTCGCTGTATCCGCAGGCCGCCAAGAGCCGCCACGTGGCCGGCCAGCTGGGGGCGGAAAGCTGGTGCGACATGCCGCGCTTCGGCGAGCGGCGCTACCTGTCGGTCGACGCCATTCCGATCCTGGGCGAGCACGGCAAGCTCGAAGCGGTGGTGCAGACCCTGCGCGATATCACCGACGAAAAGGCGGCCCAGGTGGCGCTGGAACAGCTGGCCACGCTGGACGGCCTGACCGGACTGGCCAACCGGCGCTGCTTCGACAATACGCTGTGCGCCGAGTGGTCGCGCGCCCTGCGCCAGCAACAGCCGCTGTCCTTGCTGATGGTCGATGTCGACAATTTCAAGGCGTACAACGACGCCAACGGGCATTTGGGCGGCGACGAATGCCTCAAGCGCATCGCCAGCGCCGTGGCCAGCGAAATGCGGGCCAACGACCTGGTGGCGCGCTACGGCGGCGAGGAGTTCGCGGTGATCCTGCCGAACCAGTCGCTCAAGGGTGCGGCCATCGTGGCCGAGCGCATCCGTTGCCGGGTCGAGCAGCTCAAGGTGCCGAACGGACGCGGCGTTAACGAACACGTGACGGTGAGCATCGGCGCGGCCACCGCGATCGCCTCGTCCGACACCACCGCCTGCCAGTTGGTGGCCACGGCCGACGCGGCGCTGTACCGCGCCAAGCACATGGGCCGCAACCGGATCAGCCTGCCCGCGACCGAGCCCGACATCATCGCCGCCGCGAGGCCGGACAGCCACGCCGCCATGAACGTCTCCTGACATCGCACGTCGTCCGTATTGACAGCCGGACGTATGCACAAATTTCCGCTGTTCTTTCTGGTCCGGTTCTTTTATCCTGCGGCTACTATTTTTAGCCCCAGGAGACAATGTGTCGAAACTCATTCCGATCAGCCTGCTTGCCCTCCCCGCGCTCGCCATGAACGCGCTCGCGGCCGGCCCGGCGGCGCCAGCCGGCAAAGCCGACGTTCTGCCCTTTAAAGCCACCGAAAAAACCCTGGCCAACGGCCTGAAAATCATCGTCGTCCCGACCGGTTTCCCGAACCTGGTGTCGGTACAGATTCCCGTGCAGACCGGTTCGCGCAACGAAATCGAGCCCGGCAAGTCGGGCTTTGCGCACTTTTTCGAGCACATGATGTTTCGGGGTACCAAAGCCTATCCGCCCGAAAAATACCAGGACGTGATCACCACATCGGGCGCGCGCCAGAATGCCTACACCAGCGACGACCTGACCAATTACTACACCACCTTCGCCAAGGACGACCTGGAAACCATCCTCAAGGTCGAGGCCGACCGCTTCCAGAATTTGTCGTACGGCGAAGATGCGTTCAAGACCGAATCCCGCGCCGTGCTGGGCGAATACAACAAGAACAGCGCCAATCCGATCGCCAAGATGATCGAAGCGCAGCGCGACGCCGCCTACACCACGCATACCTACAAGCACACGACGATGGGCTTCATCAAGGACATCGAGGACATGCCGAACCAGTATGCCTACTCGAAAGTGTTTTTCGACCGCTGGTACCGCCCGGAACGCACCACGATCATCATCGCGGGCGATGTCGAGCCGAAAAAAGCCATCGCCCTGGTCGAAAAATACTGGAGCACCTGGCAAAAAGGCACTTACAAGAGCGAGGTACCGGCCGAACCGGCGGCGCGCGGGGCGCTCTACAAGCATGTGGCCTGGCCTACGCCCACGCCGCCGCTGGTCACGGTGGGCTTTCGCGCGCCCAAATTTTCAGACACCGCCAAGGACCACGCCGCGCTGTCGATGTTGATGTCGCTCTCGTTCGGCAAGACCTCGCCGCTGTACAAGCGCCTGGTGCAGGATGAACAAAAGGTCGACCAGTTCTTCGCCGACACGCCGGGCCGGGTCGATCCGCACCTCGTCACCGTCGTCGCAAGGGTCAAGAAGGCCGAAGATGCCCTGTACGTGCGCGACCAGATCATGCAGACGGTTGCGCAACTGCGCAACGTGCCGGTGTCCGCGCAAGCCCTGGCCGACGCCAAATCCGCCCAGAAATACGGCCTGATCCGCTCGCTCGACAATACCGAGCAGATCGCCGGCACCCTGGCTTCGTACGTGCACTACAACCGGTCCTACGGCACGCTCAACCGGTTCTACCGCCTCGCCGACAGCTTGAGCCCGGCCGACCTGCTGGCGGCGGCGCGTCGATACCTGGTGGACGACGGCATGGTCGTCACCACCCTGTCGAACCAGGCCCTGCCGGAAGCGATGGCGAGCCTGCCCAAGCTGGCGGCGCTGGCCGGCACAGGCACGAGCAGCCCGGCCGCCGATGCCGCGCCGGCAGCGGCGGCGGCAGCAGCGGCAGCGAAGGCCAAGCCATCCGTCGCAGCCGCCCCGGGCGCCGAAGCCAGGGTTGACGTACTGGTGCAAAAATCGGCCCTGCCGCAGATCCGCTTCAAGCTGCTGTTTGCCGCCGGCTCGGCGCACGACCCGAAAGGCAAGGAAGGCCTAGCGGCGCTGACCGCGATGATGGTGGCCTCGGCCGGATCGGGCGAGCGCAAGATCGACGAAGTGACCAAGGCCCTGTTCCCGCTGGCCGGCTCGTTCACCGAGCAGACCGACAAGGAAATGACCACCTTCACCGGATCGATCCACAAGGATAACTGGACCAAGTTCATGGCCGTGGCGATGCCGCAACTGGTCGCACCGGGCTTTCGCGAGGAAGATTTCCGCCGCCTCAAGGATTCGCTCAAGAACGCCCTGCTGGTGGACCTGAAGGATAATAACGAGGAAGAACTGGGCAAGGAACGCCTGCAAACGAACGTGTTTGCCGGCACGCCCTACGACCATCCGGTGCTCGGCACCGCGAAGGGCATCGACGCGATCACGCTCGACGACGTGAAGGACTTCTACAAGAAGGCCTATACCCAGGGATCGGTACGGGTCGGCATCTCGGGCGACGTGTCGGACGATATGACGGCCGCGCTCAAGCAGGCGCTGGGCAAACTGCCGGCGGGACCGGGCATGCCGGTCACCACGGCGCCGCTGGCCAGAGTGCCGAACGGCCTGGAAGTGGAGATCATCGAGAAAAACACGCGCGCCACCGCCCTCTCGTTCGGCTTGCCGATCGAGGTGCGCCGTGGCCATCCGGACTTCCCGGCGCTGTGGCTGGCCAAGACCTTCCTCGGTGAACACCGCGCCTCGAACGCCCACCTATACCAGCGCATCCGCGAACTGCGCGGCATGAACTACGGCGACTACACCTACATCGAAGCTTTCCCGCGCGGCATGTTCCAGTTCTTCCCGAACCCGAACGTCGGCCGCAAGGGCCAGTTGTTCGAAGTCTGGATTCGTCCGGTCGCGCCGGAAAATGCCCACATGGCGCTGCGTATCGCCTTGACCGAGCTCGACAAGGTAATCCAGCAGGGCCTGACGCAGCAGCAGTTCGAAATCACGCGCGGCTACCTGATGAAAAACGTGTTCGTGATGACCGCCACCCAGGATCAGTACCTCGGCTATGCGCTCGACTCGCAATGGTACGGCACGCCCGAGTTCACCAAGATGATGCGCGACGGCTTGAGCAAGCTGACCCTGGCCGACCTCAACGCCGCGATCAGGAAACACCTGTCGACCAACAACCTGTCGCTCGTGTTTATCACCAAGGATGCCGCCGGACTGAAGGAAAAACTGGTGACCGATGCGGTGTCGACGATCAAATACGACGGCAACAGGCCACAGAGCTTGCTCGACGAAGACAAGGCCATCGGCAGCATGAAGCTCAACATCAAGCCGGAAGCGGTCAGGATCACGCCGGCGAGCGCCGTGTTCGCCGAGTAGACGGGGTAAGACGGCGTGCGCGGACGGGGATCGTATCCGGTCCGCGTTCCGCCTATCCACCGCCCCCGTTTGCTCGTCGTGCCGGTGTACACGAGTTTGCCTTAAAACGCGGAAGCAAATCATAGGGCAGCCGAAAAAAACCAGCGCAGGCTGGGATACATACCACCTTTGAGCAGCGGTGCTATGGATCCCCGCCTGCGCGGGGACGACGTTACACCTGCCTACCCATCGTTACACCTGCCTACCCACCTGTTCACCTTTGAGCAGGGCTGCTATGGAGGGAAAGCATGCTTTCCCTCCGATGGCCGCCTTGGCGCGGGGACGACGTTCTGCCTGCCTACTCCTTTCAGGGCATTTTCACTGGCGCATACGGCAAAGCGGTGGCGGCAAGGCCGGCATCAGGAAGTCATGCGCTCCCAGCCATGCCTGATCGCGGCCTTCATCTTTTCCCAGGTCGAGCCGGGATTGCGCGCCTCCCAATCGGTGCGTAGCCCGGGTTCGATTTCTTCCCACGGACGGCCCCGATACAACTCGCTGCCAGCCATGCTGGTGCCGTAGCGGTAAGCGGGCGCGTAATCGTCGTAGCTGCCGCCCTCGCGCGCAAAATTGCTGGTCCAGTGGCCTCGGAAGTAGGCGTCATCGTCCGGCGCAATCTGTTCGATGTCCACTTCGGTATGGCGCAAGGTGTCGCTGATCTGCTCCTGGTGCTGCGTCACTTCCTTGCCGACGATGACCTCCTCCACGATGCGCGCGGATTTTTCGACGACCGCTTCTTCCGCCGTTTCGCGCAGCTCGATCGTGTTTTCCTGGAAGGCGGCGATGTCGGCCGGATCGACCAGCTTGTCCACCGCGCGCCGCTGCACGTTCACATGCTCTTCGCGCAGGCCGATGCTTTCGGTGACCGGCGTTTCGACAATCCGCTGGTAAATCCGCACCCCGCCGCGCTGCACCTCGCGCTTGCCTACCTTGAGTTCTTCCTGGATCACGGGAATGGCCGTCGTGTCGGCCGCACGCTGCTGGGAGTCGCCCATGGCCGCGCCTTGCACGCTGCCGCTGCTGCTACTGCCATTGCCGCTTATACTGCCTCCCTGGACCGAGCCGAGCGCCGACTGCTGCGACATGGCCTGCCCGCTCATCGCCTGCCCGCCCATGGCGTCGCCGCCCTGCATGGCGCCCTGCCACTGGCCGGAGTGCTCGTCGATATCGACCGGCCCGTGGCGTTCGACAATGTCAGCGGCGCGCTCGACCTCGTGCTCGCTCGCGGTCGTGACGGTCAGCACATAGTGCCCGCGTTCGATCGCCTGCGAATACATCTGCGCATGTTCGCTGCGCTCGCCGCCGAACAGGTCGGTAAAAAAGTGCTTGATGCTCGATCCGAGCGATTCGTCATCGCCAACCGCGTCGGCGCTGCCGGCACGCATGCCGCCCGCGGCCGACTCGGCATCGCTCAAGCGCACGTCGTGGGGTGCATAACCCGACCCGACCAGGTCGTCGAGCGCCTGCGTGGCATCGCCACGATTGTCAAATACCGCTACCAGTGTGTGTTCCATGATGACTACCTCCGTTTTGTTGAACTCGCTTACTTGTGAGGGCCTTCGTCGAACCGTTCGACGACGATGTCTTCCTCGCGCAGCATGACGGTCCCGGTTTGGGTCCGGGTCCGCCCGATGCGCGTGATGTGCACTTCTTCCTTGATGCGCAGGCGCCGTTCGGTCACCAGCACTTCTTCGACCACCGGTACGATCAGCGTGTCGCCCTCCTGACGCGGCACTGGCGCCTCGGACAGGGGTACGATCTTGTCGACGAGCACATGCCTGACGTCGAGCTCGTCGTAGCGCAGGGTTTCGTCGATGTGATGGGGATGTTCGCTGACCGTTTTGTGAATCCGCACGCCGCTCCCGGTATCGACGACGCGCGTTCCCACGTGCAATTGCTCGCGGTGGAGCGGCACGATGAGCGTGTCATTACCGGGCTCGACAAATGCGTCGGAACTGTCTGTTGCCATGAAGTTCGCTCCTCGAAAGACGCTGCAGCAGGAGCCGTTGAGAGTACCGCAAAGTACGCCGACCCTGCGCACCATTGACCTTCCTCAAGTTTTGATCGGCCGCGCAGCCGAAGCTTGAGTCTCGCCCGCCGCTGGGCACAGGAGGAACCCGCGATGCCGCTGCCGTCCACGTCCACCATGCTGACCGAACTGACCGAGCTGACCGAGCGCGCCAGCGCGCCGCAGCCGCCGGCGCCGCCCGACATCGAACCGCCCAGCCCGCTGGATCGTTACCTGCACGCCATGCAGGCGCAGCTCACGCAAGGGATTTCGCCGACCAGCCTGGCGCTGGCGCACGCCGACTGGCTGCTCAACCTGGTGCAGTCGCCCGCCAAGTGGCAGCGCCTGCTGCACAAGGCATGGACCAAGCAATCGCGCTGGCTCGACTACGCGCGCCGCAGCACGCTGCGCGAAGCGGGCGCGCCGTGCATCGAGCCGCTGCCGCAGGACAAGCGCTTCCGCCATCCGGCCTGGCAGCGCTGGCCGTACAACCTGATGCAGCAGGCCTTCCTGCTCAACCAGCAATGGTGGCACAACGCGACTACCGGCATCGATGGCGTTAGCGGCCACCATCAGGATGTGGTGGCCTTCACGGCGCGCCAATTGCTCGACCTGGCCTCGCCGCTCAATTTCGTGGCCACCAATCCCGAGGTGAGCGAGGCGGCCGCGCGCGAGGCCGGCGCCAACTTCGTGCGCGGCGCGGTGAACCTGGCCGACGACACCTGGCGCAGCCTGTCGGGCATGCCGCCCGCCGGCACCGAGGCGTTCCGGCCGGGCATCGACGTGGCCATCACGCCGGGCCGGGTCGTGTTGCGCAACCACTTGATCGAGCTGATCCAGTACGCACCGGCGCCGGACAGCGCCAGCGTGCACGCCGAACCCATGCTGATTGTGCCGGCATGGATCATGAAATACTATATTCTCGACCTGTCGCCGCACAACTCGCTGGTGCGCTACCTGGTCGGGCAAGGGCACACGGTCTTCATGATTTCGTGGCGCAATCCGGACGCGCAGGACCGCGACCTCGGCATGGACGATTACCTGCGCGACGGCGTCATGGCCGCGCTCGGCCACATCCGCGGCATTGCGCCCGGCCAGCGCATCAACACGGCCGGCTATTGCCTCGGCGGCACGCTGCTGTCGATCGCCGTGGCCTCGCTCGGCGGCGAGGGCGAGGCCCTGATCAATTCGATGACCTTGCTTGCCGCGCAGACCGATTTCAGCGAGGCGGGCGAGCTGATGCTGTTTATCGACGAGAGCCAGGTTTCCTATTTAGAAGACCTGATGTGGCAGCAGGGCTACCTCGACAACCGCCAGATGGCCGGCGCCTTCCGGCTGCTGCGCTCGAACGACCTGGTGTGGTCGAGGGCGGTCAACCAGTACCTGCTGGGACGGCGCGTGCCGATGACCGACCTGATGGCCTGGAACGCCGACACCACCCGCATGCCCTACCGCATGCACAGCGAGTACCTGCGCAAGCTGTTCCTCAACAACGACCTGTTTTCGGGGCGCTACCAGGTCGACGGGCGGCCGGTTGCATTGAGCGATATCCGCGCGCCGCTGTTTGCGGTGGCCACCATGACGGACCATGTGTCGCCGTGGCGCTCGGTGTACAAGATCCACCTTGCGTCACCCTGCGAGGTGCAGTTCGTGCTCACCACCGGCGGCCACAATGCCGGCATTGTCAGCGAGCCGGGGCACAAGGGACGGCGCTACCATACGGCGCGGCGGCAGCGCGGCGAGCGTTACGTCAACCCCGACCGCTGGCTGGACCGGGCCCGCGAGCACGACGGTTCGTGGTGGCCCGAGTGGGCCGGCTGGCTCGACACGGTGTCGACCCAGCCGCGCGTGCCGCCACGTGTCGTCGAGGCCGGGCTCGACGCGGCGCCGGGGAGTTATGTGCTGCAGCGCTAGTGCCGGGCTTGATCGTTTCGGGCCTTCATCGACAACAATCGATATCTACCGCGGCACGAGATGCAGTGAAACCGTCACCTAATTGAACGGATTGTCCACTTCGCCCACCACCGGCGGCAGCAGCTCGGCCGGCAGCTTCATCGCCTCAAGCTTGGCGACGATCTCGCCCAGCAACTTGTGCAGCTGGCGCGCGTGCGCCAGGCCCACCTCGTCGGCGGTCAGGTCGACATCGCCGCTGACCGTAATCCGGTCGAGCCGGTTTTCGATCATCAGCTTGCCGACCGCGAGCACGTCCGCCTCGTTGGCGTACGGTACAAAACCCTGTTTCTTGCCACTCATTGCGTCTCCTTGGATTCTCAAAACGGCCAGCGGCGCGATTTCTTCTGTTTCGGCTGCGGCAGGTCCAGCATCGCCGACTTCTGCCTGGCGCTCAGCGAGGGCATCAGGTTGATGCCGATCTTTTCTTCCAGCTCGGCGATGGTCATCACGTCGAGCTCGTCGGTCGAGCGGTTTTCCACCATCCACGCCGCGCCCGCCTTCTGGCTCGGACTATACACCGCCTTGTACAAATGACTCGGCACGAGCACGTTGCCGACCTTTTGCAAGCGGCTGCCGATGAACGCCGGCCCGGTGATCACATACAAGGTGCCTTCCTTCCTGACCATGTCGCGCACGCGGCCTTCGAGCCCGGCCCACAAATGGCGGTTGTTGTCGGCATCCTGCGGCACCATGTTCGCCAGCGTAAAACTTTCGTGCTGGGTCTGGCGGTCCGGCATGTTGCCGTTCGGAGCCATGTGGCCGCGATCGAAACCGCTGCGGGCGTAGTCCGACAGCTCGGCGCGCTGCGACGGCGACAACCGTTCCTCTGCGTGGAAGGAGTCGTCGCGCGAGAGTTTCTTGGCCAGCTTCAGGTTTTCCGGGCGCAGGCGCTCGGCCGACCACAGCGGCGTGCGGGTGACCCCGGAGTGCATCACGCCGAACACGCCGTAGCATAATTCGGTCGTCGCTTTCGCCAGTTTGGTGTTGCGGATCTCGGGCAGGCGCCCGTCGATATAGTGTGCGGGACAGCCGCCGGCAAACGCGCTGCCCGCTGCCAGCAAGGTCCATCCGAGGACGATGCCGGCCAGTGTTTTCTGAATCATGTTTTCCAAAACGAAAAATAGTTGAGCGACGCATTCTAGCGGAGCCCGCCCGCCATGCGAAGCAGTCGTTCAGCTAATTTTGCAAGACTGGCGCGCAGCAGGTCCGGCGCGCGTACCTCGACGTCGAACGGCAGGCTCGCCAGGTGCCCGGCGAACCAGTCGATGTGGTCGGTACTGCAGCGCAGCAGCACGCCGCCGTCGATCTGTTCGAGCACGCCGAATGCGGCAAAAAAATGGGCGCTGGCGGTCTTGAGGTCGGTCAGCAGCACGATCTCGACCGGATGCTCGCGCGGCATCGACGCCATCGAAACGGTCAGGTAGCCGAGCGCGTCGAAGCCGGGCGGACGCGCAAACGAGACCGGGCGCGGCTCCACCTTGAGTACGCGGTCGAGCCGGAACGAACGCATGCCGGCGCGCAGGTGGCACATGCCGATCACGTACCAGCAGCCGGCCCGAAACGCCAGGCCGTAGGCGTCGAAATCGCGCTCGGTTTCTTGGCCATCCGGGGCGCGGTACCGCAGGCAGACGCGCTGCTGCGCCAGCGCCGCCGAACTGAGCGTGACGAGCGCATCGTTGTCTTGCGGCGCCACCGCGCGGATCATGTCGAGCCGCACGGTTTCGTCGATGGCGCGCACGCGCCGCTTGAGGTTGGCCGGCATGATGCGTTCGAGCTTGGCCTGGGCGCTGGCCACCGCCGGCGCGGCCTCGGCAAAGCCCAGGCTGCGCGCGGCCAGCAGGCCAATTGCCAGGGCCAGCGCTTCGTCGTTGGTAAACATCATCGGCGGCAGCTTGAAGCCGGCCATCAGCGCGTAGCCGCCATGGCGACCGCGCTCGGTCGTGATGGGAATGCCCATCTCTTCGAGCGTGACGATGTAGCGGCGCAGGGTGCGCGGGTCGACGGCGAGGCGCGCCGACATTTCGGCACCGCTCAGGCGGCCATGGGTTTGCAGCAGTTCCAGCACTGCCAGCACGCGGGTGGTTGGATGGTACATGGCGCAACGATAACATCTTAATAGGACGAAATCTGTCCTGCTTAGCATTTACGCTTGCACTTGTCGATATTTCATCAAGAAGTGATCAGCCGCCATGAACCCATTTCCACCGAACGATACCGGTCCCGTGATCGAATTGCTCCGCTTTACGGCCGCGCGCGGGCACCGTGCGGACCTTGCGCGCCGCTTCGACGAGGTCCACGCGCCGGCATTCCAGCAACTGGGCGGCGTGGCGATCGGCCATTTTTGCGAGCGCGACCGGCCCGGCAGCGTTGCCTGGCTGCGCGGCTTTCGCACGCACGCCGCGCGTACCAGGATCACCCGGGCGTTCGACGCACAGGCACCGGTGGCGGCCGAGGGCGCCGGCGTTCTGCTGCTCAGGGCGCTTCATCCCGGCAGCGCGCTCACGCTACCGCCCATCGCCAACGACGCCGGGGGCATCGTTGTCGCGCACATTCTCTACGTGGAAGCGGGCCTGCTGGGCGCTTGCGCACGCGCCGCCGAAGCCTGCTTCGCCGCCTACCACGGGCGCGGCGTGATCGAGGCCGGCATCCTGGTCACGCACGACGAGCACGGGCCCGCTCCCGGCTGGGCATCTCCGGGCCGGGCCCTTCCTGGCCGGGCCTTTCCTGGCCGGGCCTTTCCCGGCCGGGCCTCTCCCGGCGCGGTGCTGGTCTGGCTGGGTATTGTTTGCGACGATGCGGCCCTGGCCGGCCTGCGTCCGGCCCTGGACAACGCCGCCGGAGCGCTGGCTGCCAACGGCCTGCTGGCGGCACCTGGCGAGGTGCTGGTGCTCGATCCCTGCCGGCGCTCGCGCCTGCGCTGGGTCAGCGCGGCCAGCGTCACCGCACCGGCCATGGCGGCCGCATGAGCGATGTCGCCAACCTGTGCCTCTACTTCGTGGTCGTATTCGGCATCATCGCCCTGCCCGGCCTCGACATGGCCTTCGTCATGGGCAGCGCCGTGCTGGGCGGACGGCGCGCCGGCATGGCGGCGGTGGCCGGCATCGTCAGCGGCGGCTTTTGCCACCTGGCCATGGGCGCGCTGGGCGTGGCCGCGGTGCTGCGGCTGTGGCCGGCCCTGTTCAATGCGATGCTGGCCGCCGGCGCCGTGTACACGGCCTGGATAGGCTGGAGCTTCCTGCGCAGCAGCAGCCAGTTTGCACAGCGCCTGCCGGGCAGCGCGTGCAGCTCCGGCGCCACCTTCCGGCGCGCGCTCGTGACCAGCTTGCTCAATCCCAAAGCCTATTTATTCATGCTGGCCATTTTTCCGCAATTCCTCAAGCCGGGCCCCGAGCCGCTCTGGGCGCAGGCCGCGCTGCTGGGCACCATTACGGCCTTGACCCAGGCCGGCATCTACGGCGCCCTGGCATGGCTGGGCGGAGGCGCGGGCCGCTGGCTGGAAGGCCATCCGGGCCCCGCCACGCTGCTTGCGCGCAGCATGGGCGTACTGCTGATGGCGGTGGCGGCGCTGAGCGCGGCGCAGCTCGTGCGCAACCTGTTTTAAGCTGTCGGGGCGCTAAAAGTATTGACGCATTGATACGTAAACACAGAATAATGATGCATGCTTGATAAGCAAAATCGACTAGAATACGCTTTTTGGACCGCGTTGGCTTCGCTTGGCGCAATGGATTCTTGTACATCATGGTGCCCCAACCGATTCCTGAAGAACTGCGTCGTTTCGTGCTGACGAGTATTGCCTCCGTGCCCCACCTGGAGGCACTGGTGCTATTGCGCAACAGCGCGCCTCAGGATTGGGCCGTGCACAAGGTGGCCGAGCGGCTCTACATTGGCGAGAAGCTGGCCGCCGCCGTGCTGGCGGACCTGTCGCGCGCGGGCATGACGGTCACCTTGCGGCAAGAAGGCAGCGAGCCGGTGTTTCGCTACCAGCCGGCCACGGCGGCGCTGGGCCAGGTGATCGACGCGCTGGCCGAGCTGTACACCCGACGCCTGGTCGACGTGACCCATCTGATTCATTCGAAACTCGAACGCAAGGCGCAGCAATTTGCCGACGCGTTCATCTGGCGCAAGGAACCGTAATGGCGACGGCGATCTATGGCCTTTGCATGCTGACCTCGTTTGCCTGCGCCTGGCTGCTGCTGGCCAGTTACGCGCGTACGAACCACCGCCTGCTGTTCTGGAGCGGCCTGTGCTTTTGCGGCATGACCCTCAACAATCTGATCCTGATCCTGGACAAACTGGTGTTCCCCAGCATGGACTTGCTGACCCTGCGCCTGGTGACGGCGCTGATCTCGGTCGCCCTGCTACTGTACGGGCTGATCTACGAGAAGGAGTAAGAAATGGAAAAGCAATGGAGTAAGCAATGGATCTGATGCTGGCCGGCGCCGGCGCCATGGGCTCCCTGGTGATCGGCCTGTTTTTCCTGCGCTTCTGGCGCACCTCGGGCGACCGTTTTTTCCTGTATTTCGCGCTCTCTTTCCTGATCGAAGGCGGGCACCGTGTCTATGCGAGCCTGACGCCGGGCATGAGCGAAGACTCGCCCTTCCACTTCCTGCTGCGCCTGCTGGCCTACTGCCTGATCCTGTGGGCGATCGCCGCCAAGAACTGGCCGCGCATCAAGGGCGTCAAACAAGGCGGCGTGAAGTGAACTTTCAGGGCGGGCGAACTATCTAACAGAGATTATCGCAAGCGAAAGGAACAATCATGCCAGCTACCGAGAGCGACAAACCCGACGCCCAGCCTCTTCCGCCAGCCGGTGCCGACCCGGGCGCTGCGGATGTGCGTTCCGAATCGCTTCTGCCGCCCGGGGACGACGAGGACGACGGGCGTTTCGCGGTCGCCGAAGAAGTCAGCCTCGACCAGCAATCGGACGACGCGCGCCGGGTCGGGGCCCTGCCGCCCGATCCCGCACCGGGGGCGGACCTGGCCGGCGCGGTGGCCGGATCGCTGGCCCCAGATGGCGCCGCGCAGCCCCCCGCGGCCGGAACGGAGTCCGCCAAGCCCTGATCGGGCAGCGCCACCGGGGCGCCCAATCGGTGCTAGCCATGCTTGCTGTACCCCAGGCTTAAGCGCCGTGAGGGTTCGTCTCGCGCGTCGCCATCCGGCCTCCAGATGATTGCGCACCGCGCGAAGATCCCGCGCCGCAACGGCAAAGGCAGACCTTCGCGCGCAGAATCCTCAGCCCGCGCCGCCGGTATGCAGCCACGCGGCTCGCACGCAAGGCCGGACCGGGCTCGGCAGGCCGACAGCGCGCCTGTTGCCCGCGGGTCCGCTGTCGCCCCGCAGCGCATGCCAAGCCGGCGCCTCGGCTGTACCGACAGCACCTGTTGCCTGCCGGCCTGCCGTCATCCCGCCACACAGGGCTGCGTTCGATTGACTTTCGTTGAGTGAACCCCTACATTGACAAATTAACCTCTCACATTGAAAAGCTTGCAATGCCGACATCATCCGCTCCCGACAAGACCAACGCCACGGGACCGATAACACGATGAAGGCAAGCAATTCCGCGAGCATTTTGCTTGTCGACCAGCAAAATGCCGCCAGCGATGCGCTGGCACTTCTGTTAAGCGAACTCGGCCACGTGCCTGTACGGCTCGACGCGCAAGCTGCCACAGCCCACGCCGCCAGTCCCGATGTCGCCCTGATCATTCTCGATGCCAGCGCATACGGCTGGCACGGCGCCGCTGCAATCGATAAAGCCGCGAGCGTGAGCGCCACGGGCACACATGCCGGAAGCGCCGCTGCGGGCAAGCATGCCGCAGGGGGCGCCGTCGCGGGCGCGTATGCCACAGGCGCGGACGCCGCACGCGCGCATGCCGCAGGCGCGTATGCCGCAGGCGCGGACGCCGCAGGCGCGTATGCCGCGGGCGCGGACGCCGCAGGCGCGGACGCCACCAATATCATCGCCCTCATTCGCCGCTTGCGCGCCGCGCCCGGCCTGACCGGCATCGCGTTGATCGTCATTGCGCCGGAAGGTGATCGATCGTTTCCGATTGCGCAAGCATACGAGGCCGGCGCCATCGATGTGCTGGCCAGTGCGGTGCTGGCGGCGGCGCTCAAGGCCAAGCTCGCATTGCTGATCCAGGCGCACCATACCGCAGCGCGCCAGCGGCGCAGCGACAGCGACCTGCGCGACGCCCGTGCCCGCCTCGAAACCACCCTGGCCGCCGCCGAACTGGCCACCTGGACCTGGGATGTGTCGGCCAACCGCGTGACCGCCGACGCCGCCATGGCGCGCCTGTTCAACCTCACGCCCGATGTGGCCGCGGGCGGACCGGTGCAGAACTACCTGAACGCGCTCCACCCGGACGACCTGGCCGGCACCATGGCGCACATCCACGCCGCCCTCGCCGACGGCACGCCGTACGACGTCGAGTACCGGGTGCGCGGCAGCGACGGCCTGTACCACAACGTGATTGCGCGCGGCCAGATCGTGGCCGACGCGGCCCGGTCCGGCCAGCACCTGCGCGGCGTGGTGATCGACGTGACGCGCCAGAAACAGGCCGAGGCGCAGCTCGGCGCCAGCGAAGAGCGCTACCACGCCCTGTTCAATGCGATCGACACCGGCGTGTGCATCATCGACGTGCTGTTCGAGGACGACACCGCAGTTGACTACCGCTTCATCGAGATCAACCCGGCGTTCGTCAAGCACACCGGTCTGTCCGACGCCGTCGGCAAGACCGTGCGCGAAATGGTGCCCGGCCACGACCGCCACTGGTTCACCATGTACGGCCAGGTCGCCACCACCGGCGTGCCGGTGCGCTTCGTCGACGAAGCGCGCGCCATGGGGCGCTGGTTCGATGTGTACGCCACCCGCGTGGGCGGGCCCGGCAGCCGCCAGGTGGCGGTGCTGTTTACCGATATCAGCGAGCGCGTCGCCGCCGACGCCGAACTGCGCCGCATGGCGGCCGACCTGTCCGCGGCCGACCGCCGCAAGACCGAGTTCCTGGCGACCCTGGCGCACGAGCTGCGCAACCCGCTCGCGCCCATCCGCAGCGGCCTGCAAGTGATGCGCCTGAACGCCGGCGACGCCAAGGTGGCCGCGCGCGTGCAGGACATCATGGACCGCCAGCTCGACCATATGGTGGCGCTGGTGGACGACCTGCTCGACGTGGCCCGCATCACGCGTGGCCATATCGAGCTCAAGCCCGAGTGGACCAGCGTGCAGAAGATTGTCGCCGGCGCCGTCGAAACCAGCCGTCCGCTGATCGATGCCGGCAAGCATCACCTGCGCGTGGACTTGCCCGACCAGCCCCTGGCGTTATATGCAGACCCGACCCGGATGCGCCAGATCCTCAACAACCTGCTCAACAACGCCGCCAGGTACACGCCGCATGGCGGGCGCATCACCTTGTCCGCGCGCCAGGAAGGCGCCGACGTGCTCCTGTCGGTGACCGACAACGGCATCGGCATCGCGCCCGACCAGCTCCCGGCCGTGTTCGACATGTTCACCCAGGTCGGGCGCGCGGCGCATCATTCGGGCGGGCTGGGCATCGGCTTGTCGCTGGTGCGCAGCCTGGCCGAGCAGCACGGCGGCAATGTCGGCGCCGCCAGCGCCGGCCCGGGCCACGGCAGCGTGTTCAGCGTGCGCCTGCCGCTGGTTCCGCCGGGCGCGCCCGCTGCCACGCCCGCGCCGGCCGACACGGCTGCCACGGCCCCCGACGGCCCGCCGCTGCGCGTCATGGTCGTCGACGACAATGTCGACGCCGCCGCCACGCTGGCCGAGCTGCTGGGGCTGATCGGCAACACGGTCGACGTCGCCAACGACGGGTCGAGCGCGCTGGCCATGGCGGCGCGCTTGCGCCCGCAGGTGATGTTCCTCGATATCGGCATGCCCGGGATGGATGGCTACCAGCTGGCGCAGGCGCTGCGCGACGATGGGCGCCACGCCGGCGTGCTGCTGGTGGCGTTGACGGGCTGGGGCAGCAGCGAAGACCGCGAGCGCAGCAGCGCCGCCGGGTTCGACCTGCACCTGACCAAGCCGGTCGACCTGAGCGCCATTGCCAGCCTGCTGGCCGAGCACGCGCAGCGCCTCGGCAACGCGCCCGCCTGATCTTCCAGCCTGGCTCTTTCAGCCTGGCTCTTTCAGCCTGAATCCACCAGCCGGCTCCACCGGCCGCGCTACCAGTCCAGCGCGACCAGCAGCTTGCCCATGCGCGGCCAGCACAGGCGCGTCAGCTCGCTGCGCGCGGCCCAGCGAAATGCGTCCGTTTCCGGGGTCGGCTGCCCGGTCACGGGATGCGGAAAGAAGCTCGTGCACACCAGGTGCGCCAGGCTGGTCAAATCGTCGCCGGCGCGCACCCGGTACAGGTGCAGCCGCTTGTCGCTGCGGTAAGCAAACCCGCCCAGGTCCTCGAAGCGCTCGGGCGCAAACGCGATCCCCGCTTCCTCGCGCAGCTCGCGCATGGCCGACTCGAGCGTGGTTTCGCCGGGATCTTGCATGCCTTTCGGAATGTCCCAGCTGGGCGTATTCGTCACGTGACACAGCAGCAATTGCCCGGCCGGATTGACCACCAGGGTGCCGCACGACACCGTCTGCACGCGTTTCGGTGGCGCGCTCATGCCAGGGCCCGCCGGCGATGCAACAACATCGCGTCCATAGTCGTCTTCCTTTGCTGTGCGGGGCGGTGCATTGTCTTAACCCGAGAGTGCGGCTACGGCTGCGGCAGCGGCAGCGGCGGCGGCCAGCACGCTGGTCAGCGCGGTGATGTCGACCGGCTTGGTCAGGTGGCGGTCGAACCCAGCCTGCTGCGACATGATGACGTCGGCGCGCGCGCCCCAGCCGGTCAGGGCGACCAGCACCATGCCGTCGAGCTCGCTCGTGGCGCGGATCGCGCGCGCCAGCTGGTGGCCGCTCATGCCGGGCAGGCCGATGTCGAGGAAGGCCAGGTGCGGCCGGAACGCGGCCGCCAGCAGCAGGCCGTGTTCGCCGTCGACGGCGACCCGGGTGCTGTGGCCGAGCGCTTCGAGCAGGGTCGACAGGGTGGCCCCGGCGTCGACGTTATCGTCCACCACCAGCACCCGCAGCGCGCCGGCAGCGGCGCCGCAGGGCGCCAGCGACGCCGTGGCTGCCGCATTGCCGAGGTGCAGCGGCAGGCGCACGGTGAAGGTGCTGCCCTGGTCGCGTCCGGCGCTGGCGGCGCTGACGCTGCCGCCGTGCAGCTCGACCAGGCGGCGCACCAGCGACAGCCCGATCCCCAGCCCGCCCTGCGAGCGGTCGAGGTTGCGCCCGACCTGGGTGAACATGTCGAACAGGGTGCCGATGTCTTCCTGCAAAATGCCGACCCCGTTATCGCCTACCGTCAGCAGCGCGTCGTCGCAGTCGCGTACGGCGCGCAGCACGATGCGCCCGCCGGCCGGGGTGTACTTGGCGGCGTTGTTGAGCAGGTTGCTGAGTACTTGCACGATGCGGGTGACGTCGACGTCGAGCGGCAGCGCTTCGGGGGCCACCTCGATGGCCAGCGTATGGCCGCCGGCATTGAGCGCCGCCATGCTCGTTTCGATCGCCATCGCGGCCAGGGTGGCGACGTCGCTCGCTTCGCGCTTGAGTTCGATCTTGCCGCGCGTGATGCGCGCCACGTCCAGCAAGTCGTTGACCAGATGAATCAGGTGGCCGAGCTGGCGGTCCATCATGTCGTGCACCTTGGCCATGTTCTGGGCGCCGGGGGGCGACATGCGGATCAGGTCCAGTCCGGTGCGGATGGGGGCCAGCGGATTGCGCAGCTCGTGCGCCAGGGTCGCCAGGAACTCGGACTTGCGGCGGTCGGCCTCGGCCAGGTCGGCCGCCACCCGGCGCAGTTCGTTTTCGGCCTGTTTTTGCGCCGTGATGTCGCGCATGATCGAGGCCAGGCCGATATTCTGGCCTTCGTCGTCGAACACGGCGAAGCCCTTGTAATAGATGGGCAGTATCGCGCCGCTGGCAAAATTGCGCATGCGCAGCTCGCCTTCCCAGCGCGCCTGCGGGCCGCGCACGGCCGGCAACACCACCGTATCGACGAAGGCCTGGCAATCGGGCGCGAAAAAGTCGCCGATGCGATAGTCGCCCAGCGCGGCCTCGGGCGCCAGCCCGGCCAGGCGGCGCCCGGCCGGATTGACGTAGCTGGTGCGCGCTTGCGAACTGGCGATGCCGATGAAGTCGGACGATTGCGCCGCCACCGCCGCCAGGCGCCGCATGCCTTCCTCGGCGCGCTGGGAGCGCTGGCGCGACTCGCCCAATTGCTGCTCGGACGTTTCGAGCTGCTCCGCGGCCAGGCGTTCGGCGGTGGCGTCGCGGAAGATCTTGGCGTAGCCGCGCAGCTTGTCCGACTCGTCGCGCAGCGGCACCATCACGCCGTCGGCAAAAAAGCGGGTGCCGTCGCGCCGCACGTGCCAGCGCTTGTCGTCTGCGCGCCCGGTCTCGTGCGCAACAAGCATTTCGTGCTCGGGCACGCCGGCGGCCCGGTCTTGCGGGGTGAAAATGATGGCGCTCGGCTGCCCGCACGCCTTGGCCGCGAACCAGCCGGTGATGGTTTCGGCGCCGCCCTCCCATTCGGTGACGATGCCATCGGTATCGGTGCCGATGAAGGCGTAATCGCGGGTGTTGTCGAGAATTAAACGGATGCGCTCGTCGCGCGTGCGCAGCGCTTCGAGGTGCGTCGCTTGCGCATGCAGGGCGATTTCGGCGGTTTTGCGGTAGAGGTCGATGAAGACGGCCACCTTGGCGCGCAGGATCACCGGACTGATCGGCTTGGTCAGGTAATCGACCGCGCCCAGCGCGTAGGCCCGCTCCATATGCGCCGGGTCGTCCTCGGTGGCGGTCAGGAAAATGATCGGCACCGCGCGCGAACGCGGATGGCTGCGGATCAGCCCGGCAGCTTCGAAGCCGCTCATGGTCGGCATATGCACATCCATCAGCACCACGGCGAATTCGCGCACCAGCAGTTCGCGCAGGGCTTGTTCCCCCGATAAAACACTGACCAGCACCTCGTCGAGTTCGGCCAGGACGGCTTCGAGCACCTGCAGGTTGGCGCTCTGGTCGTCCACCAGCAAGATGTTGACTCTGCCGTTGATCGGGGCCTGGGGCGTGCGGTTCTCGTTGAGCATTGGGTATCCGATGTGCCTCGTGGCGATCGCCCAGGTCAAGAGCGCAATGTAGGCCGAGGATGAAAAAAAGTCAATTGTGCAAGAACTAAAAAAATATTTGAAAAACGGCGAACTTAAGCTCATCCTATTCTCTCAAAGGGTTTTTACACCTTCCCACGGTGGGGGTACCGCATGCCTGAACGATTCCTGGCGTCCGCATTGCCGCAACATGAAGCCGCCGAGCTGTACCGGCTGATGGTGGTCGGCATCCGCGAGGTGGCTGTTTTCCTCATGAACCCTGGCGGGTTTATTACCGTGTGGAGCCGCGGCGCCGAGGACATGAAGGGCTATACGGCGGACGAGGCGATCGGCAGCCACCTGTCGCTCCTGTACACCGACCAGGACCGCGAACGCGGCTGGCCGCAGCACAATCTGGCCAAGGCGGCGGAAACCGGCTTCTACAGCGAGGAAACCTGGCGCAAGCGCAAGGACGGCAGCCTGTTCTGGGCCCACATCGCCCTCACCGCCCTGCGCGGCGACGACGACCTGCTGCTGGGCTTTTCCAAGATCACCATGGACCTGACCCACCACAAGCTGCTTGAAGCGTGCACGAAAGAAAAACAGGAAATCGACCTCATCCTTCAAGCGGCCCAGGCCGGCACCTGGAAGTGGCATGTCGACAGCGGCCAGGTCGAACTGTCGCGCCACCTGCGCGAACTGCTCGGCTACGATGGCGAGCCGCAGCAGCTCGACTTCGACGCCTGGCTCGGCTTCGTCCACCCCGACGAGCGCGCGCGCTTTCGCAGTTTGCTCGACGACGCCTGCCGCGACCCGATGACGGCGCCCATCGAAACCGAGCTGCGCTTCATGCGCCGCGACGGCCAGTGCCAATGGTTTTTCCTGCGCGCCAACTGGCACCGCAGCATCGAGGACGGTCCGATGCAGTTTCTCGGCGCCTGCGTCGACATCGACAATATCAAGCTGGCCGAAGAGGAAAAGGAAGGCCTGGTGTCGCAGTTGCGCCAGGAACGCTCGCGCTTTTCCGACATTCTCGAACAGATGCCGTCGGGCGTGGTGCTGGCCGACGTGCCGTCCGGCCGCCTGACCTACCAGAACCGGGCCGCCGCGCACATGCTGGGACGCGAATTTTCAGGGGTAGACACCTATCACGACTACCGCGAATATCGGTTCGTGGACGCCGAGGGCACGCGCATCGCCTCGGAAGACTTGCCGCTCGCGCGCACCGTGCGCGGCCAGGACGTACCGCGCACCGAAGGCCTGATCTACGAACGCGCCGACGGCGAGCGCCTGCACATCGACGTCACCAGCGCCGCGATCGTCGACAGCGACGGCGTGGCCCGGGTCGCCATCGCGGTCCTGCACGACGTGAGCACGCTCAAGCACATGGAACTGGCGGCCGCGGCCGAAAAGGAACGCGCGCTGGTCACCCTGGCGGCCATCACCGACGGCGTGGTCACGGCCGATCCGGACGGCATCATCATGACCGTCAATCCGGCCGCCGAGCGCATGCTCGGGCTGAGCGAGGCGGCCGCGCGCGGACTGCGCTTTCGCGACGTGCTGCAAATCGACGAGTCCGTTTGCGCCGACGCCACCTTTGCCGCCATCGAGCGCTGCCTGGGCCAGCAGCAGACCGTGGACGCGCTGCCGCACGCCACCCTGCTGTCGCGGGACGGCGCCCGTTTCGCGGTCGAAAACGCGGTGGCGCCGGTGATTCTCGAAAATGGCGAACTGATCGGCGCGGTGCTGATCATGCACGACGTCACCGAATCGAAGCGCCTGCTGCGCCGCCTCGGCTTCGAAGCGAGCCACGACGCGCTCACCGGCCTGGTCAACCGGCGCGAATTCGAACTGCGCCTGCAGCGCGCCATCGAGCGGGCGCAGCACCCGGGCGGGGCGTGCGCGGCCTTGCTGTACATGGACCTGGACCAGTTCAAGGTGGTCAACGATACCTGCGGGCACCAGGCGGGCGACGACCTGCTCAAGCGCCTGGCCACCACTTACAGCGAGCACGTGCGCGAACGCGATACCCTGGCGCGCATCGGCGGCGACGAGTTCGCGCTGATCGTCGAGCATTGCGATGTCGACGAAGCGATGGCGGTGGCGCAAAAAATTCTCGACGCCACCCGCACCTTCCGCTACGTGTGCAAGGGGCGCGCCTTCCAGCTTGGCGTCTCGATCGGCCTGACCCCGATCGACAGCGGCACCATCGACGTCGAGGAAGCCCTGCGGCGCGCCGACCATGCCTGCTACATCGCCAAGGACCGCGGGCGCAACCGCATTTACGTGCACTACAAGGGCGACCTCGACTTTGCCCAGCGGCGCAGCGACATGCATTGGGTCACGCGCCTGACGCACGCCTTCCAGAACGATCAGCTGCAACTGTACTACCAGCCGATCCTGGCGCTCGACGATGGCGACGCCCCGCGCCACTACGAAATCCTGCTGCGCATGCGCAACGGCCGCAGCGGGCCGATCGGGCCGAGCATCTTCCTGCCGGCCGCCGAGCGCTACGACGTGATCGTCAAGATTGACCGCTGGGTGCTCACGCGCACCCTGGAATGGCTGGCCAGCAACCCCGAGCATACGGAGGCGCTGGAAATGTGCAGCATCAACCTGTCGCGCCGCTCGCTGGGCGACCCCAGCTTCCACAAATTCGCGGCCGAGCTGATCGATGCATCCGACGTGCCGGCCGACAAGCTGTGCTTCGAAATCACCGAAAACGGCGCAATCGCCGATATGCAAAAGACAATTTCCTTCATCGAAGCGCTGTCCACGCGCGGATGCCGCTTTTCGCTGGACGACTTCGGCACCGGGATGACCTCGTTTTCTTACCTGAAGCAATTGCCCGTCAACTACATCAAGATCGATGGCTCCTTCATCCAGATGATGTCGTCCAGCCAGGTGGATTTTGAAATGGTGCGTTTTACCAACGACATCAGCCACATGATGGGGCGCAAGACGATCGCCGAATACGTGACCGACTCATCCATCCTGGAGAGCCTGAAAGCGATCGGGGTCGACTTTGCGCAGGGTTACTGGGTCGGCAAGCCGCGCCCGCTGACACCCTGAGCTGGCGCGCAGCGGGGCGGCCGGGATCGGTATATAGTCGGAGAACCCAGTCGTCGAACCTGGTCGCAGAGCCGAGCCCCGCCAGTCCAGCAAAGGCCCCCATCATGGCAGATACGCCCACCTCCGAGCATGGCGCCGACGGCGCCATCCCGTTCCTGACGCTCTGGTATCGCTTCCTGTTTTTCGGCTG
>DASVVC010000191.1:0-10608 GCA_036386755.1 Telluria sp. | reverse complement strand
GCGGGGGCCCAAGTCCGATAATCCGTCGCCGGCTTCGGAGCGGACTTGGGCCCCCGCCTTCGCGGGGGCGACGGTCTTGAGGCTAGCGACGCCTCTGCAAAGTGGGTGAACTTATTACAAAAACAGGGATGTAAACATGATCGAATCTCTCAAACACCTGCCACACGCGGCCAGCTCCAACACCGCCCTGGCCGACCAGTTCACCGACCTCGCACCGGCCCTGACCAGCCGCCAGGCCGCCATCGAAAGCGCGCGCTGCCTGTACTGCTACGACGCGCCGTGCACCCGCAGCTGCCCGTCCGAGATCGACGTGGCCAGCTTTATCCGCAACATCCATGACCAGAACATCAACGGTGCGGCGGCGGGCATCCTCAAGCAGAACATCCTGGGCGGCAGCTGCGCCCGCGTGTGCCCGACCGAAATCCTGTGCGAAGACGCCTGCGTGCGCAACCACGATGAAGAGGGCCAGCCCGTCAAGATTGGCCTGCTGCAACGGCACGCGCTCGATCACGCCTCCTTTAAATCCTATCCCTTCCAGCGCGCCGAACGCACCGGCAAGAAGATCGCCGTGGTCGGCGCCGGCCCCGCCGGCCTGTCGTGCGCGCACCGCCTGGCCATGCTGGGCAACGACGTCGTCATCTATGAAGCACGCGCAAAATCCGGCGGCCTGAATGAATACGGCATCGCCAAGTACAAGCTGACCGGCGACTTCGCCCAGCGCGAGGTGGAGTTCCTGCTCAGTATCGGCGGCATCGACGTGCAGCACGGCCGCATCCTGGGCGTGAACCTGCACCTGCACGAGCTGCACACGCAGTACGACGCCGTGTTCCTCGGCCTCGGCCTGAACGCCAGCCGCGAGCTCGGATTGACCGGGGAGGACGCACCCGGCCTGATGGCGGCGGTCGACTACATCGCCGACCTGCGCCAGGCGACCGACCTGGCGGCACTGCCGGTGCCCAGGCGCGCCATCGTCATCGGGGCCGGCAACACGGCGATCGACATGGCGGTCCAGATCAAGCGCCTCGGCGCGGAAGACGTGACCTTGGTGTACCGCCGCGGTTTCGAGTCGATGACGGCGACGCACCACGAACAGGATATCGCCAAGGCCAATATGGTGCGCATCCGCACCTGGGCGGCGCCTCTGGAAGTGCTGCTCGACGATGCGGGCCGCGTGCGCGGCATGCGCTTTGAAGAGACGCGGCTCGACGACGGACGCTTGAGCGGCACCGGCGCATTCATCGAGATCGCGGCCGACGCGGTGTTCAAGGCGATCGGCCAGAGCATGGACCCGGTGGGCTTATCGGACCAGATGGCGCAGCAGATCACGCGCGAAGGCGACAAGATCCACGTCGACGCGCAGTTCCGCACGGCGCTGACGGGCATTTACGCGGGCGGCGATTGCGTCGCACCGGGGCAGGACTTGACGGTTCAAGCAGTCCAGCATGGCAAGCTGGCGGCCATGGCCATTCACAATGACATCCAATTCAAGGTGGAGGCTTCCCATGGCTGACCTGAGCATCGAATTTTGCGGCATCAAGTCCCCGAATCCGTTCTGGCTGGCCTCCGCGCCACCGACCGACAAGGCCTACAACGTGGTGCGCGCCTTCGAGGCGGGATGGGGCGGAGTGGTCTGGAAGACGCTCGGCGAAGACCCTGCCGCGGTCAACGTGTCGTCGCGCTACTCCGCCTTGTATGGCAAGAACCGCGAGGTGATCGGCTTTAACAACATCGAACTCATTACCGACCGCTCGCTGGAGATCAACCTGCGTGAGATCACGCAGGTGAAAAAGGACTGGCCGGATCGCGCCATGATCGTCTCGCTCATGCTGCCATGCGAGGAAGCGCTGTGGGCCGAGATCCTGCCCAAGGTCGAGGCGACCGGCGCGGACGGCATCGAGCTCAATTTCGGTTGCCCGCACGGCATGCCGGAACGCGGCATGGGCGCGGCCGTGGGGCAGGTGCCGGAGTACGTGGAGATGGTCACGCGCTGGTGCAAGAAGCATTCGACGCTGCCGGTGATCGTCAAGCTCACGCCGAACATCACCGATGTGCGTAAACCTGCGCGCGCGGCCAAGGCGGGTGGCGCCGACGCGGTGTCGCTGATTAATACCATCAATTCGATCACGCACCTGGACCTGGACCGCATGGTGGCGCTACCGATCGTGGGCAATGCCAGCACGCACGGCGGTTACTGCGGCGCGGCGGTCAAGCCGATTGCGCTGAACATGGTGGCCGAGATCGCGCGCGATCCGGAGACGCATGGATTGCCGATTTCGGGCATCGGCGGCATCGGCAACTGGCGCGATGCGGCCGAATTCATCGCGCTTGGCGCCGGATCGGTGCAGGTGTGCACCGCGGCGATGCTGCACGGGTTCCGGATCGTGGAAGAGATGAAGGACGGCCTGTCGCGCTGGATGGACGAGAAGGGCTACAAGAGCATCGCCGAGTTTTCGGGCAAGGCGGTGCCCAATACCACGGACTGGAAATACCTGGACATGAACTACCAGGTGATCGCGCAGATCGACCAGGACAAGTGCATCAAGTGCGGCAAGTGCTACGTGGCGTGCGAGGATACGTCGCACCAGTCGATCGCGCAGCTGATCGACGCGGTGGGCGTGCGCACGTACGAAGTGATCAAGTCGGAGTGCGTTGGGTGTAACCTGTGCGAGATTACCTGTCCGGTGGAGGCGTGCATCACGATGGTGCCGCAGGAGACCGGGAAAGCGTACATGAACTGGACGCAGGATCCGAGGAACCCGAGGGCCGAAGTCGTCAGCTAATACGTCGTTCCCGCGCCAAGGCGGCCCTCGGCGGGCACCCAATTTCGTTCCGTAGCCACAGGCGGATCGACGAACTTGGGTTCCCGCATTCGCGGGAACGACGGTGTTATCGTCTTGTGTCATCAATTGGAGAACACCACTGTGAGCAACGACCTGTCCGCCAACACCCAGCTCTGGAACGAAGACCTCGCACCCACCTCCGACGCACAGCGCACCTGGCGCTGGTATCACTTCGCCGCCCTGTGGGTCGGGATGGTCATGTGCATTCCGGCGTACACGCTGTCGGCCAGCCTGATCGAAGGCGGCATGTCCGGCTACCAGGCGGTGCTCACGGTCTTCCTGGCCAATGCCATCGTGCTGCTGCCCATGCTGCTGATCGGCCACGCCGGCACCAAGTACGGCATTCCGTACGCGGTCCTGGCGCGGGCTTCCTTCGGCACCACCGGCGCCCGTATTCCCGCGCTGATGCGGGCGATTGTGGCCTGCGGCTGGTACGGCATCCAGACCTGGTTCGGCGGCAGCATGATCTACACGCTGCTCGGCGTGATGATGGGGTCCGAGATCGGCGGCGCCAAAATCGCCGGCCTGGGCATCAACGGCATGCAGCTGCTGTGCTTTCTCGCGTTCTGGGCGATCCAGTTCTACTACATCGTGCACGGCATGGAATCGATCCGCAAACTCGAAACCTGGACCGCGCCGCTCAAGATCCTCATCTGCTTCGTGCTGCTCGGCTGGGTCCACAACAAGGCGGGCGGCTTCGGCCCGCTGCTCGAACAGCCTTCCCAGTTTGTCGAAGGCGGCAAAAAGGCCGGCCAGTTCTGGTCCACTTTCTGGCCGTCGCTGACCGCCATGGTAGGCTTCTGGGCCACCCTGGCGCTGAATATCCCCGACTTCACGCGCTTCGCCAAGACCCAGCGCGACCAGATCATCGGCCAGTCGGTCGGCCTGCCGGTGCCAATGGGCCTGCTGGCGGCGCTGGCCGTGATCGTGACCTCGGCCACGGTGGTTTTATACGGCAAGGCGATCTGGGACCCGGTCGACCTGGCCAGCCGCATGACCGGCGCCGCCGTGCTGATCGCGCTGATCGTGCTGCTGGTCGATACGGTCAGCGTCAACCTGGCCGCCAACCTGGTGGGTCCAGCCTATGATTTTTCGTCGCTGGCGCCCAGGCACATCACCTACCGCACCGGCGGCTACATCACCGCCGGCATCGCGCTGGTGATGATGCCCTGGAAGATACTCGAATCGACCGAGGGCTATATCTTCACCTGGCTGATCGGCTATTCGGCGCTGCTCGGACCCATCGCCGGCATCCTCATCATCGATTACTACTTCATCCGCAAGACCGAGCTCAATGTGGCCCACCTGTACCGCGACGATGGCGTCTACTCGTACGGGAACGGCTGGAACGTGGCCGCAGTCGTGGCCTTTGCCGCCGGCGTGCTGCCGAATATCCCGGGCTTTTTGAATGCGGCGTTTCCGGCGTCGTTCCCCGATGTGGGTGCCTTGTTCAAGACACTGTATACATATGCGTGGTTCGTCGGCATCGCCATTTCCGCACTGGTGTACGGCGTGATGATGAAGGGGAAGGCAGTTTCCACCCTTGCTTCCATCCGTACCTGAGTATTCGTTTGCCTTACAGGAGAGATTTATGACCACGATTATCCGCGGCGGCACGGTCGTCAACGCAGACCGCGCTTTCCGCGCCGATGTGCTCTGCGAGGGCGACAAGATCGTCGCCATCGGCGAGCAGCTCGATGCGCCCGCCCATGCCACCGTGATCGACGCCAGCGGCCAGTACGTCATGCCCGGCGGGATCGACACGCACACCCACATGCAGCTGCCGTTCATGGGCACCGTGACGGCGGACGACTTCTTTACCGGCACCGCCGCCGGCCTGGCGGGCGGCACCACGACCATCATGGACTTCGTCATCCCGAACCCGCAGCAGTCCTTGCTGGAGGCGTACCACACGTGGCGCGGCTGGGCCGCCAAGTCGGCCGGCGACTACACCTTTCACGTGGCGGTCACCTGGTGGAGCGATAAGGTGCACGAAGAGATGGGCGTGCTGGTGCGCGATCATGGCGTGAACAGCTTCAAGCACTTCATGGCGTACAAGAACGCCATCATGGCCGACGACGAAACGCTGGTGAAGAGCTTCACGCGCGCGCTGGAACTGGGCGCGATTCCGACCGTGCACGCCGAAAATGGCGAACTGGTTTTCCAGCTTCAGCAAGACCTGCTGAAGAAGGGGATCACCGGCCCGAGCGCGCATCCGCTCTCGCGTCCTCCCGAGGTGGAGGCGGAGGCGGCCAACCGCGCCATCGCGATCGCCAACGTGCTCGGCACGCCGGTGTACATCGTGCACGTGTCGTGCGCCGAGTCGCTCGATGCGATTTCGCGCGCGCGGGCCAAGGGCCAGCGCGTCTACGGCGAGGCGCTGGCGGGCCACCTGGTGATCGACGACAGCGTGTACCAGAGCGCGGACCTCGATTTCGCGCGCGGCCACGTGATGAGCCCACCGTTTCGCAGCAAGCACCATCAGGCCGCGCTGTGGCAGGGCCTGCGGGGCGGGAACCTGCATACGACGGCGACCGATCACTGCACTTTCTGCGCGGAGCAAAAGGCGGCGGGGCAGGATGACTTTACCAAGATCCCGAACGGCTGCGGCGGGGTCGAAGACCGCATGTCGGTGGTGTGGGATGCGGGCGTTAATTCGGGCATGCTCACGCCATCCGAGTTTGTGCGCGTGACGTCGACGAACGCGGCGCAAATCTTCAATATGTATCCGCGCAAGGGCGTGGTGGCGGTGGGGGCGGACGCGGACCTGGTGGTGTGGGACCCGGAAGGCACACGCACCATCTCGGCCAGCACGCAGTTCGCCAAGGGCGGCTTTAACGTGTTCGAAGGGCGCACCGTCAAGGGTATCCCGTCGCATACCCTGCACGCGGGAGCGGTAGTGTTTGCAAAGGGCGAGCTGCGCGCGGTCGAAGGCGCGGGACGCCACGTGGACCGGCCCGCATTCACGAAGACCCATGCCTGACCTACCGTCGCATGTCTTCAACTCTGGAGTGATCAATGAACGATCTGCGCATTAACGGCGAGCGCCTGTGGGCCTCGCTGATGGAATTGGCCAAAATCGGCGCCACGCCAAAAGGCGGGGTCAAGCGCCTCGCCCTCACGGACCTCGACAAGCAGGGGCGCGACCTGGTGGTCGGCTGGGCCAAGGAAGCTGGCATGTCGATCACGGTCGACCAGATCGGCAACGTCTTCATGCGCCGCGAAGGGCGCGACCCATCGCTGCCGCCGATCATGACCGGCAGCCATATCGACACCCAGCCGACCGGCGGCAAGTTCGACGGCAACTACGGCGTGCTGGCCGGCCTGGAAGTCGTGCGCACCTTGAATGACCAGGGCATCACGACCGAAGCGCCGGTCGAAGTGGCCTTCTGGACCAACGAGGAAGGCTCGCGCTTCGTGCCAGTGATGATGGGCTCCGGCGTCTTCTGCGGCGCCTTCAGCCTGGAGACGGCCTACGCCGCCAGGGACACCGAAGGCAAGAGCGTGCGGGACGAACTGGCGCGCATCGGCTACATGGGCGAGCAGGTCCCCGGCCAGCACCCTATCGGCGCCTATTTCGAGACCCATATCGAACAAGGCCCCGTGCTCGAAGACGCCGACAAGGTGATCGGCGTCGTGCCGGCCGTGATGGGACTGTCCTGGTACGACTGCGTGGTCACCGGCATGGAAGCACATGCCGGCCCCACGCCCATGGGCCTGCGCAAGGATGCGCTGCAGGTGTCCACTTACATCATGCAGGAGGTGGTGAAGATCGCGAACCGCTATCCGCCTTACGGGCGCGGCACGGTCGGCATGGTGCAGCTGTTCCCGAACAGCCGCAACGTGATTCCGGGTGAAGTCAAATTCAGCATCGACCTGCGCAACGTGAACGATGAACTGCTCAACACCATGCACGAGGAGATGCTGGCCTTTATCGACAAGACCCGCAGCGACTCCGGGCTGGCCATTTCGATCGAGCGCGTGTCGTACTATCCGCCTTGCCCGTTCCACCCCGACTGCGTGGGGGCGGTGCGCGAAGCGACCGCCAAACTTGGCTACTCGACGATGGACGTGGTGTCCGGCGCCGGCCACGATGCGATCTACGCCGCCCGCCTGGCGCCCGCCGGGATGATTTTCGTGCCCTGCAAGGACGGCATCAGCCATAACGAAATCGAGGATGCCAAGTCCGACCATCTCGAAGCGGGCTGCAACGTATTGCTGCACGCGATGCTGGAGCGCGCCAACGTCGTGTCCTAAAATTTCCTATATGAAATTACGTCGGCATTCTCCTACCTCTACATACGGACTCTGCTGATTCGTGTGTGGGAGTTTGCTTGTTACGCTGTCCTTTTCCATGAGGAGGACAATTCATGCGCGCTTTAACCTATCACGGCAGCAACGACGTCAAGGTTGACAACGTTCCCGACCCGATTTTGCAGGAGTCGGACGACATCATCCTGAAAGTGACTGCCACCGCCATCTGCGGATCGGACCTGCACATGTACCGCGGGAAGATCCCGGCGATGAAAAGCGGCGATATCCTGGGCCATGAATTCATGGGCGAAGTCGTCGACACAGGCGCCGGCGTCACCAAGCTGCAGAAGGGCGACCGCGTGGTGGTGCCGTTCGTGATCGCATGCGGCAGCTGCTTTTTCTGCGACATGGATTTGTACTCGGCGTGCGAGACGACCAATCCCGATCGCGGTTCGATCATGAACAAGAAAAGCCTGCGCTCGGGCGCGGCGTTGTTCGGCTTCAGTCATTTGTATGGCGGCGTGCCGGGTGGGCAGGCCGAGTATGTGCGCGTGCCGAAGGCGAATGTGGGCCCGATCAAGATCCCGAAAAACCTGGCCGACGAGCAGGTGCTGTTCCTGAGCGATATCCTGCCAACGGGGTACCAGGCGGTGCTCAATACGGGCGTAGGCAAGGGCGGCAGCCTGGCGATCTTCGGCGCGGGGCCGGTGGGCCAGATGGCCGCCGCCAGTGCGCGCATGCTGGGCATCGAGAAGATTTTCATGGTCGATCATCACAAGTTCCGGCTCGATTTTGCGCAGAAGACGTATGGCGTCATCCCGATCAATTTCGAGGATTGCGACGCTGCGGAGTTCATTTTGGAACACACCAACGCGCGCGGTGTCGATGGCGTGGTGGAGGCAGTCGGTTTCGAAGCCAAAGGCAGTGCGGTGGAAACCGTGATGACCAACCTGAAGCTCGAAGGCAGCAGCGGCAAGGCGCTGCGCCAGTGTATCGCCGCCGTGCGGCGCGGCGGCACCGTCAGCGTGCCTGGCTTGTATGCCGGGTTTATCCACGGCTTCCTGTTCGGGGATATCTTCGAGAAGGGGATCGGGATCAAGGCCGGGCAGACGCACGTGCAGAAGCACATGCCAGATCTGCTTAAGTTCATCGAGGAAGGCAAGCTGCATCCGGATGTCATTATTTCGCACCGCCTGAACCTGTCGCAGGCGGCGGAGGGCTACAAGATGTTCGATAAAAAAGAGGATGAGTGCCGCAAGGTCGTGCTGACGCCGTAACACTCGTCGTTTCCGCGCAAGGCTTGGCGCCCTGCGCGGGAACGACGCTATGGCAGGTTCTTCAAAAAATCGAGCAGCACCTGCGCCGCCAGTTCCGCATCGTCCGCCGTCATCGTCTCCAGCCGGTTATGGCTGATGCCACCATTGCCGCAGCGGACAAACAACATCGCCACATCGGTGATTTTCGCCATCGCCATCGCATCGTGGCCGGCGCCGGAAGCGAGGTCGTAGCGCGGCAAGCCTGCGCGTTCGATTGCCGCGCCCAGGCGATCCATCAACGCTGGCGCGCATGGCGCAGCCGGTGCCGATACAATCTGCTCGATCTCCATGTCCACATGCCGGCGTCCGCAGATCGCCTCGATGCCATCCAAAATATCCTTCACGGCCGCGTGGCGCACCGCGTCGTCCGCAGCGCGGATGTCCAGCGACAGCTTGCAGTGGCCGGGAATGACATTCACCGATCCATTCGGCACCTGCAACTGGCCCACGGTACCCACCAGCGACCCCGCACCGGTGCAGCGGCGTTCCACCAGCAGCACGATGTCGGCCGCCGCTGCCGCAGCATCCTTGCGCATGTTCATGGGCGTGGTGCCCGCGTGGCTGGCCAGGCCGGTCAACTCGACCAGGTAGCGCGAGCTGCCGGCAATCGCCGTCACCACGCCAACCGCCAGGCCGCGCTCCAGCAGCACCGGTCCCTGTTCGATATGCACCTCGACGAACCCCAGCAGGTCGGCCGGATTGCGCGCAATTGCCGCAATCGCCGCCGCATCGTGGCCCGCTGCCGTCAGCGCCTGCAGCATGGTGACGCCGTCGGCGTCGACCTGCTCCAGCAGCGCCATGTCGAACTGCCCGATGACCGCGTTACTGCCCAAGAATGTGCTGCGAAAGCGCACACCTTCTTCTTCCGCAAAACCGACCACTTCCAGATGATAGGGCAGGCGCTCGCCGCGCTCGTTCAGGTGGCGCACCACCGCAATCGGCAGCAGGATGCCCAGGCGCCCGTCGTACTTGCCGCCATCGCGCACGGTGTCGTAGTGCGAGCCGGTCATCAGCGTTTTCGCGTCGGGATTGTGCGACAGATAGCGTCCAACCACATTGCCGACGGCGTCGATATGGGTTTCCATGCCGGCTTCGCGCATCCACTGGGCCAGTTGTGCGGCGGTGCGCTGGTGTACGGCGGTCATGTACGAACAGGTCAGGCCATCGTCGGCTTCGCTCCAGGCGCCGATGGTTTCGGCCCACTGCATCACGGTCGTGCCGAATGCGGGCGTCAGTTCGAGCAGGGCGTTGATGCGCAGCTCCGCGATGCGGTGGATCTGGCGCAGGGACTCGGCCATTTCGTCGGGGCGCTGGTTTTTCAGGCGCCGCGTGAAGGTCTCGATAATCGCGCCGCGCGTGAGGCCATTGCCGTCCGGGCCCTTGACCGCGAGGATGAACGGAAAGCCGAAGCGCGCGTTGTAGTCGGCATTGAGCTTGTGCAGGGTCGCGTATTCTTCCGGGCTGCACAAGTTCAGGCCGGACCTGGCCTGTTCGTTGGTGGACTCCTGCGTCAGTTCACCGGCGATGGCGGCCTTGCCGGCCAACTCGGGGTGGGCGCGGATCAGGCCAAGCTGTTCGTCGACGCTGGCCTTGGTCACCACCGTCTGCAGCGCGTACTTGAGCGCGGCAACAGTGGCGAATGGACGTGTTACCAATGCGCGTTCGGGTATCCACGGCGAGTGTTCATAGATGCCGCGCAGGGTGTCGATAAAGGCCGCCGCGTCGCAGCTATTCAAGTCAGTCAATGTCGTCATGGGGTTTCCATCTTTGATTACCGATCATAAGCGCTGGCCGCGTTGCGGACATACGCGCCAGCTGATAAGCGCTATCGCTACTTCTGCACCAGCGCCTTGGCCGCCGCGCTGACCTGGTCGCGCAGCCATTTGTGCTCGGGCGCCTGGTGCACGCGCTCGTGCCACAGCTGGTAAAACCGCATCGGCGGGAACTTGACCGGCACCGTGAAGATCTTGAGCGGCAGCGTTTTTTCGTAAAAGCGCATGAACTGGCGCCCGGTGGTCAGCACCAGGTCGGTCTGCGTCAGCATATACGGAATCAGGCCGAAATAGGCCGATTCCACCGCCACCTTGCGCTGCATGCCCTGGCGTTCGAGAAAGGCGTCGATCACGCCGTGGTAACCGGGCAGCATCTGCGACGGCGCCACGTGGGGCAGGGTAAGGTAATCCTCGATTGTCATGGCT
>DASVVC010000190.1:0-1646 GCA_036386755.1 Telluria sp. | reverse complement strand
CGTGCGCACTTCCGACGCCACGACCGCAAACCCGCGTCCCTGCTCGCCGGCACGTGCCGCTTCCACCGCCGCATTCAAGGCCAAAATATTCGTCTGGAAGGCGATGCTGTCGATCACGCCGATGATGTCGACGATCTTGCGCGACGATGCTTCGATCGAGCCCATGGTATCGACCACCTGGCTGACAATCGCGCCGCCCTTGCGCGCCACCTGCGAGGCGGCCAGCGCCAGCTGGTTTGCTTGCTGCGCGTTGTCGGCGTTCTGGCGCACGGTGGAGGTCAGTTCTTCCATCGAGGCGGCGGTTTCCTCCAACGAGCTGGCTTGCTGTTCGGTGCGCGCCGACAAATCGAGGTTGCCGGCGGCGATTTCGGTCGAGCCGATGGCGATCGCATTGGTTCCGCTCTGCACTTCCGACACCACGCGCGTGAGCGAATCGTTCATCGCATGCAGGGCGCGCATCAGGTCACCGATTTCATCGCGCGAGGCTAGCTTGAAGTCGGTGGTCAGGTCGCCGCTGGCGACCGTGCCGGCCACCGCCACGGCCGCCCTGAGCGGCACGGTGATCGAACGTGTGATCAGGACGGCGCAAACGGCGCCGGTCAGCACCGCCAGGGTGCCGAGCACCACCAGCAACCAGATGGTGCGGGTGTTGGCCTTGTCGATCGCCAGCGCGGTGTCGTCGATGGCCTTGCGCTGCATCGCCAGCATGTCCTGGATACCGCGCTCGTAGGCCGCCGCCGCAGGCGTGAAGGCGGTGTTGAACAACTGCTCGGTGGCCGCCGGGTCGCCCGCTTTTTTCGCTGCCATGACCTGTTCCTTGGCCGCCTGGAAGGTGGCGCGCAGGGCCTGGATCGACTTCATCATGGTTTTTTCTTCGTCGCTGGTCAGCAGCGGCTCGATCTGCTTGATCAGGGCCGTGCTGCGCTTGACGCCTTCGCTGATGGTGCCGGCAAAGGTGGTCGACAGGGCGTCGTCGCTGCTGCGCGCGATCAGGGCGGTACGGCCGACGGCGGCAAACACCATCACGTACCAGTCCGAGACCAGGCGTTCCTTGCTCAGGGGCTGCGCCATCATCATTTCGGTGGCGCGCGCGTTGTCGCGCGCCGCAACGATGGCGTAGGCCGTGGAGACAATGGACAAAACCAGCACAATCGCAAAAGCGATGGCGAGGCGTGAACCGATACGGACGTTGGGGAACATGGGTTTTTCCTGACAGATGGTGATTTAATAATGCCGATCGGCAATTATCCTCTTCTCCCGTCAGGACGGCCAGCCATGAAGTTACTTCAATGCAATTTATGCCGGATTGTTGTTTCAGGTTAACAATATAGTGTGTTCATGGCGCGGCCAGCGCATGCCGTCACGCCGCCAGTTTCAGTCTCGTCTTCGGCGTGGCGTGGCGCGCGCGTGGCGACGATGCGGTCGATGCCAACTTGAAGCCGCCGGCCACCTCGGCCAGGCGCGCCGCCTGTTCTTCCAGGCTGCCCGCCGCTGCCGCCGCTTCTTCCACCAGTGCCGCATTCTGCTGCGTCACCTGGTCCATCTGCGCGATCGCTTCGTTCACCTGGTCGATGCCGACGCGCTGCTCGTTACTGGCAGCGGTGATCTCGGACATGATGTCGGTCACGCGGGCCACGCTGTCGACC
>DASVVC010000189.1:0-8575 GCA_036386755.1 Telluria sp. | reverse complement strand
ATTGAAGCTGTTAATCGAACAGATGCGGGAGCAGGTGCAGAATCTGGAGTAAAGTTTCCTTCATTCCACCCGTTATCTCGTCGTTCCCGCGCAGGCGGGAATCCAAGTTCGCGCCATGGCCGTTGGCTGCGCAGTCGACTTGGGTTCCCGCCTGCGCGGGAACGACGAGCTAGCGGAAACGACGGGCTAGCGGGCGGCGGGTGGCAGGCTAAGTTACTCCAGATTCTGCACCTGCTCGCGCATCTGTTCGATCAGCAGCTTCAATTCCATCGACGCATCGGCCAGTTCCTTCACCGACGCCTTCGCGCCCAGGGTATTGGCTTCGCGGTTCAGTTCCTGCATCATGAAGTCCAGGCGCTTGCCGACCTGCCCGCCCTTTTTGAGGATATGGCGCGTCTCGGTCAGGTGCGCCGAGAGGCGCGACAACTCTTCCGACACATCGATCCGGATCCCGTACAAGGTCACTTCCTGGCGAATCCGTTCGAACGCTTCCTGACGCGTGAGCGTGGACGGCGTGCCGTGCCCGGCCAGTCCCAGTGCATCCTGCATGCGCTCGACCGCCTTCTGCTGGAACTGCGAGATCACTTGCGGAATGAGCGGGGTGATGCGCTTGACAATGACATCCATCGCATCGATGCGCGAGACCAGCATCGCTTCGAGCGCGGCGCCTTCGCGCCGGCGGCTGTCCACGAACGCGGCCACGGTGGTGGCGGTCAGCGCGGCCACGTCGGCCTGCAGCGATTCCTGGCCAACCTGGGCTTCTTCGATCACGCCGGGCCAGCGCAGCAGCTCGGCCACCGTCATCACCGGCGCCGAGACGAAATGCTTGGTCACTTCGGTCTGCAAACGGGCCAGGTCGGCCAGCATCGATGCATTGAGCACTTGCGAGCCACCGGCGACCTTGCGCCCGAAAGAGAGGCGTGCCTCGACCTTGCCGCGCGTGATGGCGGCCATGATCGCGGCGCGCAAGTCCGGTTCGAGCGCGCGCAACTCATCGTTGATGCGGAACTGCAGGTCCAGAAAGCGCGAATTGACGCTCTTGATTTCAATTGTAAGGGTGCCCGCCGCGCCTTCGCTGGTGGCCACCGCGTAACCTGTCATGCTAGAAATGCTCAATGGAGTCCCCGGTATTTTTATCTTTTCTTTACAAAGCCGTGATTTATCCACACAATCGCCGTGTTAAGCAAGGAACACACTCTGATGGCTGCACAAAATAACGCTCCCCTGCCCGATGGACTTGAAATTGCCGGATATCGCATTGTAAAGAAAATTGCGTCCGGTGGGTTCAGTATTGTATATCTCGCTTATGACGCCGAGGGGAACGCGGTCGCCATTAAAGAGTACCTGCCGAGCTCCCTCGCTTTGCGGCAACCCGGCGAGCTTGTCCCGGTCATTTCACCCCCTAATTTACCGGTTTTCCGCATCGGCCTGAAGTGCTTTTTCGAGGAGGGACGGGCGCTCGCGCTGATCTCCCACCCGAACGTGGTGCGGGTGCTGAATTTTTTCCGCGCCAACGACACGGTGTACATGGTGATGGGCTACGAATCGGGCCACTCGCTGCAGGAGCACATCGCCCGGCTCGGCAGCAAGGGCAGCCGCCTGTCCGAAGCCTTCATCCGCCAGATTTTTATGGGCGTGTGCGGCGGCCTGCGCGAAGTGCACGCCAACAAGCTGCTGCACCTGGACCTGAAACCGGCCAATATCTACCTGCGCACCGACGGCTCGCCGATCCTGCTCGACTTCGGCGCCGCGCGCCAGACCATCAACGCCGACATTCCCAAGCTCACGCCGATGTACACCCCGGGCTTCGCCCCGCCGGACTTGTACTCGAAGACGGCGGCGCTCGGTCCCTGGTCGGATATTTACAGCATCGGCGCGACCATCTTCGCCTGCATGGCCGGCGCACCGCCGCAGCCGGCGGACCAGCGCAAGACCGAAGACAAGATGCCCGGCTACTACGCGCGCCTGGAAGGCAGCTTTTCGCCGGCCTTGATCAACATGGTTAAGAACTGCCTCGACATGGACCCGCTGGCGCGTCCGCAAAGCCTGTTCGCGCTGCAGAAGGAACTGGCGCTGCCGCCGCCGAAGAAGCCGGAAGCGCCGCGCGGCCTGGAGAAGATCGGCGGCCAGGTGCGCGGCCTGGTCGACCGTCTGGGTAGTCTAGGCCGCAAAAAAATCAACGATAAAAACACCTGATCCAGAAAGATAACTATGCAATTTTCCGTTTACCAGGAAAGCCAGCTCGGCGGCCGCAAGGTCAACCAGGACCGGATGGGATACAGCTTCACGCGCGACGCGCTGCTACTGGTCCTGGCGGACGGCATGGGCGGCCACCTGCGCGGCGAAATGGCCGCGGCCATCACGCTGCAGACCATGTCGAGCATGTTCCAGCAGCACGCCACGCCGTATGTGCGCAAACCCGAACGCTTCCTGGAAGAGGCTTTTCTCGAAGCGCACGATGAAATCCATCGCTACCGCATCGCCAACAACATGCCCGACACGCCGCGCACCACCGTGGTGGCCTGCCTGATCCAGCACAACACGGCGATCTGGGCCCACTGCGGCGACTCGCGCCTGTACTGGCTGCGCCGCGGGCAGATCCTGGGCCGGACGCGCGACCACTCGCACATCGAGCACCTGATCGCCCAGGGCCTGGCCGATCCGGCCGAACGCGCGACCCACCCGGACCGCAACAAGCTGTATAACTGCATCGGCGCGAGCTCCCTGCCGAAGATCGAAGTGTCGCGCCAGGTCAGCCTGTTGACGGGCGACGTGGTCATGCTGTGCTCCGACGGTTTATGGTCGATGCTGCCGGACGAAGAGATCGTGCATCGCCTCTCGACCCAGACCATCGTGCGCGCCATTCCCGACATGATCAGCACCGCGATCACCATCGGCGGCGACACGTGCGACAACACGACCGCGCTGGCGATCATGTGGCAAGGTTCCCCGGAAGTGGAAACGGCGGGCGTGAACACGGACGGCAGCGCGGCGGTGATCTCGACCATGATGCTGCCCGAGAACCTGGTCAGCACCACGATCCTGAGCGCCCCGGAGCCGGAACAGCCGCTCGAAATCGACGCCTTCAACGACGACGAGATCGAAAAGGCGATTGCCGAGATCCGCGACGCCATCGAAAAATCCTCCCAGGTTCTCAAGTAAGACCTGCTTTTACAAGGTAATCATGACATTTGAATCACGTCCGAGCGGCCGCGCCGTCGACCAGCTGCGCAACATCGTCCTCACGCGCCAGTACACCAAGCATGCCGAAGGATCGGTCCTGATCGAGTGCGGCGACACCAAGGTCATTTGCACGGCGAGCATCGAAGAGAAGGTGCCGGGATTTTTGAAGGGCAAAGGGCAGGGCTGGCTGACGGCCGAATACGGCATGCTGCCGCGTTCGACCCATACCCGCATGGATCGGGAAGCGGCGCGCGGCAAGCAAAGCGGCCGCACGCAAGAGATCCAGCGCCTGATCGGCCGCTCGCTGCGCGCCGCGTTCGACCTGGAAGCGTTCGGCGAGCGCACCTTGAACCTCGATTGCGATGTAATCCAGGCCGACGGCGGCACGCGTACCGCGTCGATTACCGGTGCGATGGTGGCGGCGTATGACGCGTTCAGCAAGCTGGTTGCGAGTGGTGCGATTGCGGCGGTGCCGGTGAAGAGTTTTGTGGCGGCCATTTCGGTCGGCGTGTACAAGGGCATGCCGGTGCTGGACTTGGATTACGTGGAGGATTCGGGCTGCGACACGGACATGAACGTGGTGATGACCGAAGCCGGGCACTTTATCGAAGTGCAGGGCACGGCCGAAGGCGCCGCGTTCGACCGGGCCGGCATGAACCGCTTGCTGGACCTGGCGCAGGCGGGGATTGCGGACATTATCGCGCTGCAGAAAAAAGCGCTGGGACTGTAAGCGTTCCCCGCTATCTCTAAAACCGTCGTTCCCGCGAAGGCGGGAACCCAAGTTTATTGCGCAGCTAACGGCTTCGGCACGAACTTGGGTTCCCGCCTTCGCGGGAACGACGGAGTGGAGGGTGAGGGTACTAAGAGGCCGTGCGGGACGACGGTTTTAGGTTTGCGGGTACTTACAACACCACCGTAATACTCCTGAACGTCTGCTCTTCCTCCGCCATCTCCTTCACATGCGGCCCGCCATCGTCGCTCAGGATCTGCACCTTGCGCGTCCCCGGAATGGCAAACAGCGCCTCCGGCCGCACATCGTCAAAATCCTCATGCACCAGCTGTTCCGGCGCATCGTCCGCCTTGCCCGACCACCGATACAACGCAAACTCGCCATGATCGGCCGGCGGTCCCGCCACGATCATGTACGCCAGCCCGACCAGCTCCATGCTGCGAATCGCCAGCCCGCCCAAATCGAGCTCAATGGCCTCGCCAAATTCGGCGCGCTCGCCCTCGACGACCTTTTCCGGATTGAGCAACGGCACTACCAGCGCCTTGCCCTTGGGCGCCGGGTTGCGCATCCCGATCAGCAGCGCACCTTCCGGCGTGGCCGCCAGCCCCTCGATATTGAAAGCGCCATCGGCTTCCGGCGTCATCCCGGCCGCCTGCGCGATCGGATAGTGTTTCAGGTGTTCGGCCGCGATCATGTCGTCCAACAGGCCGCTGTAGGCCTTGCCGACCGGTTCCAGCAGCGCTTTTCCCTTGCCCGCCTCGGTCGCGAAAAAGCGGTAGCGGCGCTCCTGCACCTCGCCCTTCTTGTTGCGCCCATGCGAAGAAATCCAGTAAATCCGCTCGCCGATGCTCGCCGCGCCTTCCAGGTCCGATTCCTTGTTCTTCTTGGTGCCCAAAAAATCCGACAGGTCCACCACCTCCACCGCGTCGGCCACGCCGCGCTGGTAGATCTTGAGCTGGTTGCGTTCGTCGTTGGCGACCACGAACCGGTTTTCCCCGAGCGCGGCGGCGGCCGACGCATCGCACATGCCGCGATAGGTAAAATGGTCTTCCAGCGTTGCGTGCAGCGCGCCGGCGATCAGGGTGGCGCTGGCCGCTTCGTATTTGCTCATGGCGTCCTCCGTGTGTTGATTAAAACACCATCATAGAGCCTAACGCAGGCGCCGGGCCGCACGCGTGACCAGCCAGCCCGCAACCACCGTAAACGTCGCGATGATGCCGGCGATGATCCAGAAACCGGCGGGATGGTGCGACAGCGGAATGCCGCCCACGTTCATGCCCAGCATGCCGGCGATGATATTGATCGGCAGCGCCAGCACGGTCACGATGGTCAGGATGAACAGGCTGCGGCCGGTTTCCTCGCTCACGCGCGCGGCGATTTCTTCCTGCAGCAGCTTGATGCGTTCCTGCAGCGACGACATATCGCTCAGCACCACCGAGAATTCCTCGGTCGCTTCGCGCAGCTCCTGGGTATCGAGATCGGCCATCCACGAGGGCGGGCGTTGCAGGAGTCGGAACAGGGCGGCCGGTTCCGGCGCCAGCAGCCGTTGCAGGCGCACCAGCACGCGCCGCATGGCGCCCAGGTCTTCGCGCTTGGCTGTCGGCCGGTCGGCCAGCAGCTTGTCTTCGATATCGTCCACCCGCTCCACGGCGTCGCGTACGATTTTCACCAGCACGTCGGCCTGGTCGCGCAGCAGGTGGATCAGCAGTTCGACCGAGGAGCGCACCGGCTCGCCCTGGCGCACCGCCTGGCGCACGCGCTCGATCGACTGCAAGGGTTTGCGCCGCGCGCTGACGACGACATTGTGCGCCACGCTCACCCACAGGGTGGAGATGTCCGACTCTTCGAACGAAAAATTGTGCAGCACATCGTTGACCACCGCGATGAGGGTGTCTTCGGCCAGTTCGATGCGGGTCGAGCGCGAGCCGGTGTGCAGCGTCTCGTAGAATTCCTCGGCCAGGTTGGCGTGGGTGGTCAGCCACTTTTCGCTGGCCGCGTTGGACAGGTTGAAGTGCAGCCAGATGAACTGCGAGGGATTGTTGGCCGCGTGGTCGCGCATCCAGGCCAGCGCCGCCGCCGAATCGACGGCCAGCGCTTCCGGCGTGACGCCGAACAGGTAGCCCCATACCAGCCCCGAAGGGTCGGAGCCGTAGCTCATCTCGACCTTTTCAACCTCAAGCAAGGCAGCCCCCGGCGCGCATGGTTGCGTCGTTGTCGGATTGCGCGTCGCATTGCACGTCGCGTTGCGCTGCTGTCGCCATCGGAATTCCACCGTCAATTTAAGATGCCGATATAGTACAGTGTTTGCCCCGTAAAATCCCGCAAAAGCGGCGCCCGGGCCAGCCGGCCGGCCAATGGCGCTAAAATACGCACTTGCGGATGCCGCTGGCATCCATCACCCGCCAGACCAGACACTTATGACCCAACGCCTCATCCTCGCTTCCAACAACGCCGGCAAACTCAAGGAGTTTGGCGAAATCCTCGGACCCGTAGGCTTTACCCTGCACGCGCAGGGCGAATTCGACGTCCCCGAAGCCGACGAGCCGTTCGCCACGTTCGTCGAAAACGCGCTCGAAAAAGCCCGCCACGCCTCGCGCCTGACCGGTTTGCCGGCGCTGGCGGACGACTCCGGCGTGTGCGTCAATGCCCTGGGCGGCGCGCCGGGCGTGTGGTCGGCGCGTTTTGCCGGCGAACCGAAGTCGGACGCGCGCAACAACGAAAAACTCATCGCCGACCTGGCTGCGCACGCCGACAAATCGGCTTATTACTACTGCGTGCTGGTGTTCGTGCGCCACGCGGACGACCCGCAGCCGGTCATTGCCGACGGCCGCTGGAACGGCGAAATCGTCGCCGAAGCGCGCGGCACGGGCGGCTTCGGCTACGATCCGCACTTCTGGATTCCGTCGCTCGGCAAGTGCACCGCCGAACTGACGCCGGCTGAAAAGAACGCGCTGTCGCACCGCGGCCAGGCCCTGCGCGAACTGGTAAAGAAGCTGAAATGATTCCGATCAAAGTCGCGGGCAGCGCCGTCAAGACCGAACCGCGCTCGCCGGCCGCCAGCGCACTACAGTACCTGCAGCCGGGCGCGTTAAATTTGGCCGCGCTGCCGCCGCTGTCGCTGTACATTCACTATCCGTGGTGCGTGAAGAAGTGTCCTTACTGCGATTTCAACTCGCACGAGGCGCGTGGCGAGCTGCCGGAAGAAGCATACCTCGACGCGCTGCGGCTCGACCTGGAGCAGTCGCTGCCCCTGATCTGGGGCCGCAAGATCTACACCATCTTTATCGGCGGCGGCACCCCGAGTTTGATGTCGGCCAAGGGCCTGGACCGGCTGATGTCGGACGTGCGCACCTTGCTGCCGCTGGACGTGGACGCCGAAGTGACGATGGAAGCCAACCCGGGCACGTTCGAGGCGGAGAAGTTCAAGTCGTTCCGCGCCAGCGGGATCAACCGCCTGTCGATCGGCATCCAGAGCTTCAGCGGCAAGCACTTGAAGGCGCTGGGCCGCATCCACGACGACAACGAGGCACGCCGGGCGGTCGAGATTGCGCATGCGAATTTCGATAATTTCAACCTGGACCTGATGTACGCCTTGCCGACGCAGACCCTGGAAGAGGCGCGGCTCGACCTGGAGACGGCGCTGTCGTTCGCGCCGCCGCATTTGTCGTTGTACCACCTGACGATGGAGCCCAATACGCTGTTCGCCAAGTATCCGCCGGCCCTGCCGGATGATGACGCCAGCGCCGACATGCAGGACATGATTGCGCTCGAGACAGCGGCGGCGGGGTACGGGCATTACGAAGTGTCGGCGTACGCGCAGCCCGGGCGGCGCGCGAAGCATAATGTGAATTACTGGGAGTTCGGCGATTATCTTGGGATTGGCGCGGGTGCGCATTCGAAGATCTCGTTCCCGCACCGGGTGCTGCGCCAGGCGCGCTACAAGCAGCCGAAGGCGTTCATCGAGGCGGCGCGGGCCGGCAATCCGGTGCAGGAAGAGCGCGAGATCGGACGCGCGGACATGGGGTTCGAGTTCATGCTCAACACCCTGCGTTTGACCGAGGGGTTTTCACCGAATCTGTTCGGGGAGCGGACCGGGATGGGGATCAATGCGATCGAGCAGACCTTGAATGCGGCCGAGGCCAAGGGCTTGATTTATCGCGATCATAAGATCATTCGGCCAACCGAGTTGGGTCAGCGCTTTTTGAATGATTTGCAGGAGATGTTTTTGGGGACTTAACGGCTCATTGGATACAGCGATACCGCTTGCTTCATATCGTCGTTCCCGCGCCAAGGCGGCCCTCGACGGGAGCCCAAGTTCGTGCGGGAGCCACTGGCTAAATTACGAACTTGGGTTCCCGCCTGCGCGGGAACGACGGCTATCTTCAAGCCGCGAGCTTGAGCGGCGCCTTGCCTGCCACCCGCTGCGGCCGTCCCGCTGTCACCGCCAGCTTGAACCCGCCCGCCACTTCCGCCAAACGCGCCGCCTGTTCTTCCAGGCTGCCCGCCGCTGCCGCAGCTTCCTCCACCAGTGCCGCATTCTGCTGCGTCACCTGGTCCATCTGCGCGATCGCTTCGTTCACCTGGTCGATGCCGACGCGCTGCTCGTTACTGGCAGCGGTGATCTCGGACATGATGTCGGTCACGCGGGCCACGCTGTCGACC
>DASVVC010000188.1:0-4398 GCA_036386755.1 Telluria sp. | reverse complement strand
CACACGCTGTTCAAAAATGCCGCGCAAGCCATCGTCGTCAAGAACGGCACGTGGCCCGAGCAGTACTTGCCGGGGAACGCCAGCGCCGCGGTACAAACTGCGCATTTCGTCAGCTACCTGACGGCGCACGGCCGCGCGGTCGATCCGGCGCTGGCGCAGGCGCTCAAGGACCGCATCGTCTACTTCGCCGATCACGGCGGCTATGTCGGGCCGGCTCCGGAAAGCCAGGCCTACCCTCAGGGCGCCACCAAATTCCTGTCGTGGGGCGCCAGCACGACCCAGGGCAAATACGCCGACGTGTATGCGTTCGCGTCGCTGTTCGCGGCCAACGGCGCCAGGAAGCAGGCTTACATCAATGCGGTCAGCCAGTATGCCGACTTTTCGCTGGGGCTCAATCCGCTCGGACGCTCGTTCGTGACCGGCCTGGGAACGGATACGCCGCAAAGTCCGGCGCATCTCGATTCGTACTTCACCAAGTACGGTATCAGCGACGGCGTCGGCGCCGACCCGCACCTCAAGGCGATCGGCAATGTGCCGGGGATCGTGGTGTACGGGCCGACCGAGGGACGCAGCGGCGCGGCCTATCAGACGGCGGTGAGCAACAAGCTGTATCCGTCGTGGGACCGGCTGCCCGGCCTGCGGCGCTGGGGCGACGGCTGGTCACTCATTAACAGCAACGAGTTCAGCACCTGGGAGACCATGGTGTGGAACGCGGCGATGCACGGTTTCCTGTACGACGCCAGCCAGGACCCGAAGGCGACCAGCACGCCGCCCGAATGCGACGGTCCGACGTGTGCCGAGACCCGGCCGAATGCCTGCGTGATCGAGCCGGCGACAGGCGCGCTGGCGTTGAGCGGCCTGGCCAACAATATCGTGTGCGTGCAGCGTACCGATAACTGGGCGCAGCAGCGTGTGGTGAACGGAAAAGCGAGGTTTGCCACGCCACGCGCCGCGCCGGGGACGCGCGTGTATGGATTTAGCGGGATGAACAGCTATGGGGCATGTACCACGAAAGTGGTGCAGCTTACTTGCGGCATGCCGTAAGAACTATCGGTAGATTTGACACCGTCGCCCCCGCGAAGGCGGGGGCGACGGCTAATATGCAGCAGGGGATCAGCTGAGGTTTTCGAGCCTGATCTTGACGACCTTGCCCACCACCGCACCGAGTGCCTCGATCTTGGCGATCGCCGCATCGATGTTCTTTTCCTGCGTCTGGTGCGTCAGCATGATGATGTCGGTGCGCGTCTCGCCTTCGCCCGGCTCCTTTTGCAGCACCGCGTCGATCGAAATGCTGGCGTCGGCCAGGATGCGCGTCAGGTCCGCCATCACGCCCAGTTGATCCTTCACGTACACGCGCAGGTAGTAGCTGGTGGTGATCTCCGACATCGGCAGGATCGCCACGTTGGTCATCTGGTTCGGCTGGAAGGCCAGGTGCGGCACGCGGTATTCCGGGTCGGCCGTGGCCAGGCGGGTGATGTCCACCAGGTCGGCGATCACCGACGAGGCGGTCGGCTCCGCGCCCGCGCCCTTGCCGTAGTAAAGCGTGGCGCCGACGGCGTCGGCCTGCACCAGCACCGCGTTCATCGCCCCTTCCACGTTGGCGATCAGGCGCTTGGCGGGAATGAGGGTCGGATGCACGCGCAGTTCGATTCCTTCCACGCCGTCGACCACGGTGCGCTTGGTGATCCCCAACAGCTTGATGCGGTAGCCCAGCTGCTCGGCGTAGCGGATGTCGATCGCCTGCAGGCTGCTGATGCCTTCCACGTGGGCTTTGTCGAACTGCACCGGGATGCCGAACGCGATCGCGGCGATGATGGTCGCCTTGTGCGCGGCGTCCACGCCTTCGATGTCGAAGGTCGGATCGGCTTCGGCGTAGCCCAGTTCCTGCGCCTGTTTCAGCACGGTGGCGAAATCGAGGCCCTTGTCGCGCATCTCGGAGAGAATGAAGTTGGTGGTGCCGTTGATGATGCCGGCCACCGATTCGATGCGGTTGGCGGTCAGGCCTTCGCGCAGCGCCTTGATGATCGGGATGCCGCCGGCCACCGCCGCCTCGAACGCCACCATCACGCCCCTGGCCTGGGCCGCTGCAAAAATCTCGTTGCCATGCAGCGCCAGCAGCGCCTTGTTGGCCGTGACGACGTGCTTGCCGTTGGCGATCGCCCCCAGCACCAGCTTCTTGGCCGTGTCGTAGCCGCCAATGAGTTCGACCACGATGTCGATGTCGGGATGGTTCACCACCAGCTCAGGGTCGTTCACCACCTCGCAGTCGGTGCCGACGATGCCGCGCGCGCGTTCCACGTTGCGTACCGCGACCATCGCAATCTCGATGCCGCGGCCGGCGCGGCGCCGGATTTCTTCCTGGTTGCGTTTGAGGACGTTAAAGGTGCCGGCACCAACTACGCCGAGGCCGATCAGGCCGATTTTGATGGGTTTCATATTCTTTATCTGGAAGAGGTATCAGCCGCGCCCGTGGCGGCGTCGGTAGCCGTCAAGGAAGCGCGCAATGCGGCCGCAAGCGTCGGTCAGGTCGTCGGAATTGGGCAGGAACACGAGGCGGAAGTGATCCGGCGCGATCCAGTTAAAGCCCGTTCCCTGGACCACCAGGACTTTTTCTTCGGCCAGCAGGTCGTAGGCAAACTGCTGATCGTCCGCGATCGGGTACATCACGGGGTCGAGGCGCGGGAACATGTACAGCGCAGCTTTTGGCTTCACGCAGGTCACGCCCGGAATGTCGGTTAAGAGTTTGTGCGCCATGTCGCGCTGGCGCAGCAGGCGCCCGCCGGGGCCCACCAGGTCGTTGATGCTCTGGTAGCCGCCCAGCGCGGTCTGGATCGCGAACTGGCCCGGCGCGTTGGCGCACAGGCGCATCGAGGCGAGCATGTTCAGGCCATCGATGTAATCCCTGGCGTGGCGTTTTTCGCCCGACACCACCATCCAGCCGGCGCGGTAGCCGCACGAGCGGTAGTTTTTCGACAGGCCGTTCAGGGTAATGAACAGCACATCGTCGGCCAGCGCGGCGATCGAGTCGTGCTGCTCGCCGTCGTAGAGGACCTTGTCGTAGATTTCGTCGGCCAGGATGATCAGCTGGTGCTGGCGCGCCAGCTCGATGATCTCGAGCAGGATCTCGCGCGGGTACAGCGCGCCGGTCGGGTTGTTCGGGTTGATCACCACGATCGCCTTGGTGTTGCTGGTGATCTTGCGGCGCATGTCGTCGATGTCGGGATACCAGCCGGCCTGCTCGTCGCACACGTAATGCACCGGATTGCCGCCCGACAGGCTCACGGCCGCGGTCCACAGCGGGTAGTCCGGGGCCGGGACCAGCACTTCGTCGCCGTTGTTGAGCAGGCCGTTCATGGCCATGACGATCAGTTCCGAGGCGCCATTGCCCAGGTAAATGTCGTCAATCGTCACGCCGTTGATGTGCTTGCCCTGCGTGTAGTGCATGACGGCCTTGCGCGGCGCGAACATGCCTTTCGAATCGGTGTAGCCGGCGGCACCGTGCATGTTGAGGATCATGTCTTGCACGATCTCGTCGGGCGGATCGAAACCGAACACGGCCAGGTTGCCGATGTTGAGCTTGATGATTTTGTGGCCTTCTTCCTCCATCTGCCTGGCTTTTTCCAGCGCGGGGCCGCGGATTTCGTAGCAGACGTCGTCGAGCTTGTTCGATTTCAGAATCGGTCGCAAAATATTTCCCTGTTCAGTGGCGCTTTGTTGCAGTGCGAAAAATACCCATTCTGCCGAAAGGAGGCGATTTAATCAACATGAGGTTGCGCTCAATTTCGGCAAAAACGCGCGAAATGGCTTGGGTTTGGCGGCTGTTGCACGACAATTTCGCGAAAATTCGCGGTTTACTGGACTTTGTGGCATGCTAACGCCACGCGCAGTGCCCGAGTGCCCTGCATCACCTTTTCTGTGCCCAAGCCATGAAGCTCCACTCCAGCACCACCCAACAATACCAGACCGTGACCGGTTACGACGATACCGGGGTCGAAATCAACGCCCAGCGCTTCGATTACAGCCTGCTCGTCATGCCCGAAGCGCCCCCGCGCGCGTGGGATGTACCGAATTTCGAGGCCTTGAGCGCCGAGCATTTCGCCCAGATCGAAGCGGACCAGCCGGACGTGGTCATTCTCGGCACCGGCGACAGGCAGCGCTTCGTGCATCCGAAACTGATCGCCGCGCTGCTCGAGCGCCGCATCGGCTGCGAATGCATGGATAACAAGGCGGCCTGCCGGACGTACAATATCCTGATGGGCGAAGGGCGCAAGGTAACCCTGGCGCTGATCCTGGGCGCGGCGCGCTAGTGCTGGCCACTTGCCTTAAAACCGTCGTTCCCGCGCAGGCGGGAACCCAAGTTTCATGTGCTAAGACGGCTTAAAGCAACTTGGGTTCCCG
>DASVVC010000187.1:0-25700 GCA_036386755.1 Telluria sp. | reverse complement strand
TTCCCGAAGAAACAAACGTCGCTTTAGGAAACTGTGCGGAGTTGAACCAATCCTTCTTGGCCACTTCCTTGTTCATCAGCGGATCGCCCAGGTCCAGGCTGGCAGTGTCGATCTCGACACTGGCCTTGGCGGCGTCCGGCTTGGCCGCGTCGTAATCGATTCTGGCCGCAAATTTGGTGAACTTCGCTTCGACCGGCACGTTCATCTGCTTGAACGAGGCCGACACCATGCTCTTGGCCGGGTCGGTCTTGAGCGGGGCGGCGCCGGCGACGATCGCCACGGCCAGCAGGGAGGCAAGCAAAGTGCCATTGGTAAACTTCATACAATCTCCTTGGAAATCAATAGGTTGACTTACGGCAGCATGCGCTTGAGCACGCCGTCGCGGTCGATGAACTGGTGTTTCAGGGCGGCCGCGACGTGCAGGGCGACGGCGCCGGCCATGCCCATGTTGAGCCAGTAGTGCACGGCTTTGAGCACCGGCTTGAGCTCGGGGTCGGGGCCGATGAGGACCGGCAGTTCGAACAGGCCGAACCAGACCACCGGGAAGCCGGCCGATAAAGTGTAGAAGTAGCCCGACAGCGGCACCGCGAACATCAGCAGGTACAGCATGCCGTGCAAACCGTGCGCCGCGCCTTTTTGCCAGGCCGGCATGGCGGCCGCGTAGGCGGGCGCGGCGTGGGTCAGGCGCCACAGCAGGCGCAGGGCGGCCAGCGCCAGCACGCTCACGCCGGCCCATTTATGCCAGGAATAGTATTTGAGCTTGGTGGGCGTGATGCCGGCAATGTCGGTCATCACCAGGCCCATGATGAAGGCGCCCACGATCAGCAGGGCAATAAGCCAGTGGAAAACGATCGCGGGGATGGTATAGCGTTCCTGCATGGACCTGCTCCTGGAAATAGTACGTACTAGGACTAATATACCAAATAAACAGCATTGTCGCTTGCGAAGGGCAGATTACCATAGTGCGCGAGTTGTGCAGCGGTATCGGTATTGTAAAATTGCCCGAGGACCAGTTCAATGATTGCGCTTGGAATGGCCGCTGCACTGTTTCATCAGGAATGCCATGGAAATGACACCTTTGCGCTGGATCGCCCTCGGACCCCTGCTGCTCGCCCTGCCGGCGGCGGCCCAACTGTCGGCCGTCGCCGCCCACGCCATGGCCGACATGTCGATCGAGGAACTGGCCAATATCCAGGTCACGTCGGTATCGAAAAAGCCGGAACGCCTGGCCGCCGCCGCCGCGTCGGTGTTCGTGATCACGGCCGACGATATCCGCCGCTCGGGTGCCGCCACCGTGCCCGAGGCGCTGCGCCTGGCGCCCAATTTGCAGGTGGCGCAAAGCAGCGGCTATGGTTACGCGATCAGCGCGCGCGGCTTTAACAGCAGCCGCAACACCGTTCCCAACAAGCTGCTGGTGCTGATCGACGGACGTTCGGTGTATTCCCCCTTCTTTTCCGGCGTGACCTGGGATGCCCAGCAAGTCATGCTCGAAGATATCGAGCGGATCGAGGTCATCAGCGGCCCCGGCGGCACCTTGTGGGGCGTCAATGCCGTCAACGGCGTCATCAACATCATCACGCGCGCCGCCGACGCCACCGGTGGCAGCCTGGTGGCGCTGCGCGCCGGCGAGCGCGGCAACCATGTCGCGCTGCGCCAGGGCGCCGGCGACTGGCGCCTGCACGCGACGTACGTCAACGAGCGCCATACCGAACTGGCCAGCGGCGCGCCGGTCGACGATGCGCGCCACCAGTGGCAGGCCGGCCTGCGGCGCGACTGGGGCGGCGGCGCCGACCTGTTCAGCGTGGTCGGCAACGCCTACCGCGGCGTGCTCGACCAGCCCGAACCCGGCGCCATTTCCGCCGGCACCAAGCTCGACCTGGGTACGATCCAATCCTCCGGCGCCAGCCTGACGGCGCGCTGGACCCACGCCCTCGATGCCGGCGGCAGCCTGATGCTGCAAGGCTATGTCGACCACAGCGAGCGCGACGTGCCGCCGACCTATGCCGAGCGCATCCAGGTGGCCGACCTGCAATTCCAGCACAGCCTGCCCGCGAACACCATCGGCCAACTGGTGTGGGGCGCGAATCTGCGCCACACCTGGGATGCGGTGACCAACAGCGAGACCGTCGCCTTTTTGCCGGCCAAGGTCAGGCAGACCTGGGCCAGCCTGTTCGCGCAGGATGAGCTGGCCTTGCGCGAGAACCTGCGCCTGATTCTCGGCGCGCGCATCGAACGCAACGACTACACCGGTGCGGAGTTTCTGCCGAGCATGCGCGTGGCGTGGCAGGTGGCGCCGCAGCACGCGCTGTGGGGCGGCGTCTCGCGCACGGTACGGGCGCCATCGCGGCTCGACGCCGACACCTTCATTCCCGGCAACGCTCCGTATTTCCTGCGCGGCGGGCCGCAGGTGCGCGCCGAAGTGGCCAAGGTGTTCGAGCTCGGCTATCGCGGCCAGCCGTTGCCCGGCCTGTCGTACTCGGCCACGGTGTTCCACAACCGCTACGACCATTTGCGCAGCCAGGAATACAACGTGGCGGGTGGGTTTCTGACCTTCGACAGCAAGATGGAAGGCAAGTCGAGCGGCATCGAGATGTGGGGCAGCTGGCAAGCCGCGCCCTGGTGGCGTGTGAATGCCGGCTGGCTGGGGCTGCACCAGCGCTTTTCGCTCAAGGCGGGCAGCAATGATGCGGCCGGACCGCTCACCAGCGGGCGCGACCCGTCCCACACGGCGCAAGTGCGTTCCACGTTCATTTTGTCGGACGACAAGGAGATCGAGCTGGCCGTGCGCAAGGTGGCGCGGCTCGAGAGCGACAAGGTGCCGGGCTACCGCGCGCTGGACGCGCGCTTTGGCTGGCGCGTGCGGCGCGATGTGGAGCTGTCGGTGTCGGGCAACAACCTGAACGGCGCGCATGCCGAATACGGGCCGCTAGCCACGCGCAGCGAGGTGCCGCGCGAGATCGCGGTCAAGCTGGTCTGGATGAATTGAAGAAGAAAAAAGTGGCGCCGCCGCCAGCCACGGCGCCGGCCGATCCGCGCCAGTGGTCGGAAAAGAGCCAGGGGTCGGTGGCGGCGTCGTGTCGCAGGCACTATACCGACCGGGCCTACCGCTGCCGCGCCTGCCGCAAGAATGTCGTGTTCACGGCGGCCGAGCAGAAAATCGCTTACGAAGTCAAGAAAACCCACATCACTGTGCAACGCGTGCTGTGCGAAGCCTGTTGGCGCGAGAGCCATGTGGTGGAGAAAAAGATTGCCGCGCACGAAGCGCAGTGGGCCGAGTCGAAACAGGTGCTGGCAAACGATGCGGCATTCCTGTCGGCGTGGCGCGCATTGCTGACGGAGCATCAGCGCTACGGCGCCAGGGTGAACAGCGCGGCCATGAACATGCTGCGCAAGCTGCTCGAGCGCCGCGATGCTATTCTTCCCGCGCCACCGTCATCAACAGGTCCCTGAGCCAGCGGTGACACGGGTCCTGGTCCTGGTAGTGATGCCATTGCAGGCACACCCGCACGGTCGGCATGGCCAGTGGCGGCGCCAGCAGCTTTAGTGGAAGGCAGGCCTGGCTCGCCTTCGCCAGCCGCGTGTGCATGGTGGCGATCAGCTCGGTGCCCACGACGATCTGCGCCATCGAGCCGAAGTCGTACGTCGTCACGCAGATGCGGCGCCGGATGCCCTGCTCCTGCAGGAAGCGCTCGTCCAGGGTGGGTGAACGGGGCCGGCCCAGCTGCGACGTGGCGTGCCCGCTGCCCAGATAAGTGGCCATGTCGAGCGTGGCGCCAACCGTGGTGTTGCCGTTCCACACCACGCAGCTGTACGTATCTTCAAACAACAGCGCATGCGGATGATCCGGCGCCAGGAACGGTTCGGGAATGACCAGCAGGTCGGTCTCGCCACGTCGCAATTTTTCGCCAGCATGTTCGTTCTGCGGCAATAACTCCACGGTGATATACGGCGCCTCCTGTTGCAAGCGGGCGATCAGGGGAACCATCAGGATCGATACCGCGTAGTCCGACACGGTGATGCGAAAGTGGCGCCGTTCGGTGCCCAGCGCCAGCGCCGGCCGGATGGCGACGGTGGCCTCGATCTGCAAAAGGAGCTGGCGCACCGGGTCGGCCAGCTCGCGCGCCAGGGGCGTCAACTCCATGTTGCGGCCCACCTGGACCAGCAGATCGTCTTCAAAATAGGTACGCAGGCGCGCCAGCATGCCGCTGATGGCGGACTGGCTCACGCTCAGGCGGGCAGCGGCGCGGGTGGTTTTTTTCTCGTCCAGCAGCGCGTCCAGGGCCACCAGCAGGTTCAGATCGAGCCGCTTGAATCGCATTGCCGGGCCTCCAAATTGGTTGTTCTCATGTCGTGCCGGCGCTGCATTCATGCAGGGTGGGTAGCGCGTCACGCGCGTGACTATCCGTTTTAGTGATAGCTACTAGCTATAAACAAACGTCCAGGCATGGCGCGGGGCCGGTAAAATTATTGCGAAAAAGTAATTGTTATATTGCTTTTAACAAATAAGTTTCCCGTAAAAATCATTATAGGCCACCTCCATGAGCAAATATCTCCAGCGCGCTCTCGTGCTGGGACTGAGTGTCGTTTTCACGCAATCCGTCCACGCCGAGCCCGACGTCAAACCCGCCGCACCCGAAAGCGCGGCCGCACGTAAAGAAAAAGAAATCCGGAAAGAAGTGCTGGAAAAGCAAAAAGAACTGTTCGAACGAAAGCATATCGCGCTTGACGAGCCGAAAGCCGAATCGAGCGCCACGGTGGATGTGCCGCTCGACGAAACCGATTCCCCGGGAGCGACCGAGCAATGATGACCAGACAAATTTTCGCACCAACGCCGGCCCGGATCATCGGGTCGGGCTTGCTGGCCCTGGGCCTGGGCCAGATGGTCGCCGCGCACGCCGCCACGCCGATGACTGGCAACGAGGTCGAAGCGCGCGTGGGGGCCATGATCGACAATATGTCCCTGTCGCAAAAGATCAATTTCACCCGGGTCGACGACGGCCACATGCTTCCGCTGCTGCCGTCGCAGGGCCTGGGCGGCACCACGGCGTACGACTCGTCGATGGGCGTGCACGTCAATAACGGCACCTTCGGCGCGCAGTATCCGTCGCCGTCGGCGCTGGCCGCCACCTGGAGCGTGAACCGCGCCAAGCAGTTCGGCCTGGCCATCGCCTACGAAACGCGCCAGGCCGGCGGCCAGCAAATGCTCGCGCCCGGCCTGAACATGTACCGCTCGCCGTACAACGGGCGCACGGCCGAGTATATGAGCGGCGAAGATCCGTTCCTGGGCGCCTTGCTCGGGCCTGCGGTCACCAACGCCATCCAGGCCCAGGGTATCCAGGCGGCGGGCAAGCACTTCGTGGCCAACGATGTCGAGGCCAACCGCCATCTGCTCAACGTCAAGGTCGACGAACGCACCTTGCGCGAAATCTATTTGCCGGCCTTCGAGTCGCTGGTGAAAAACGCCAACCCGGCCGCGATCATGTGCGCCTTTAACAAGGTCAACGGCCACTACGGCTGCGAAAACCAGCACCTGATCACCGAAGTATTAAAAGGCGAATGGGGCTTCCAGGGCTTCGTCATGAGCGACTTCAACTCGATCCACAATGCGCAGAAAGGCGCGTGGGCCGGCGCCGACCTGGACATGCCGAGCGGCTTGCAATTTACCGAAGCGAAGATGTATGACTTGATCTACAGCAACCAGGTCACCATGAATGTGCTCGACGACAAGGTGCGCCGTAATTTGCGCGCGATGGTCAGCTACGGCTTCGATAAAGGCTTGCCGCAGACCACCCGGCTCGACACCAGCTACGGCGAAGCGGCCTCGCTGGCCATGGCGCGCGAAGGCATCGTGCTGCTCAAGAACGACGGCGCGGCGGGCCGCTCCGGCGCGCTGCTGCCGCTCGAATCGACCGCCAAGATCGCGGTGATCGGCGACCTGGCCCTGCAGGCGCCTTCGTCGCCATTCGGCACGGCCTGGGCGCCGGCCAACAAGTTTGTCACCACGGTCAACGGCCTGGAACAGCTCAGCGCGCACAGCAGCAATATCACCTACCTTCCGGCGCTGTCGCTGAACCCTGGCGCCTCCGTTTGGTACCAGCCAGCAAGCGGACCCGACACTACTACGGCGCAGCCCGGCCTCAAGGCCGAGTATTTCAGTAACGTCAATCTGGCGGGCAAGCCGGTGCTCACGCGCACCGAGCCGGGTGTCGCCTGGAATTTCCTGAGCGGTAAAAACGTGACGGCCAACGGCGTCACCGCGATCGAGGGTTTCTCGCCCCAGGGCGGGGCTTTTTCGGCGCGCTTTACGGGAACCATCAAGCCGACGGTGACCGGTGCCCAGGTGTTCAAGATCCGTGCCGATGGCGCGTTCACCCTGTGGGTCGACAATAAAGTGGTGATCGATTTCGACGGCAAGGCCGTGTCGGCCGACGTAATCAATACCCTGAGCCAGTTCGGCAAGACGGGCAAGCTGGTGGCGGGCAAATCGTACAGCGTGAAGATGGAATACCGCCGTTTGAACGACAAGTTTTTCCCGGTCCTGGGCGGCATGAACGGTATTCAGATGAGCTGGGCGTCACTGGAAGCGCCGGCCGACCTGGCCAAGTACGATGCGGTGGTGATCGCGGCGGGCTTGAATAACGAATACGAAGGCGAAGCCTTCGACCGTCCGTTCGACCTGCCGGAACACCAGTCGGACCTGATCGCGAGCGTGAGCAAGGTCAATCCGAACACCATCGTCGTCATGCATGGCGGCGGACCGTCGAACATGCTGCCCTGGTCGAAAAAGGCCGGCGCGGTGCTGGAAGCCTGGTATTCGGGGCAATTCGCTGGGCAGGCATTGGCCGAGATCATGTACGGCAAGGTGAACCCGTCCGGAAAACTGCCGGTCAGCATCGGGAAACAGGAGCAGGACTATCCGTCCTACGCCAGTTACTCGAATATTGCCGAGTTCCAGCCGGCGGGCCTGTTTGGCGATGCGGCCACCAGCAAGGCCAAGACCGAGATGGCCTACTCGGAAGGCATTTACATGGGTTACCGCGGTTTCGACAAGCGCGGCATCAAGCCTTTGTATCCGTTCGGCTTCGGCTTGTCGTACACCACCTACGATTACAGCGACCTGACCCTGTCGTCGACCACCTTGAGCCCGGGAGCGACGATCAAGGCCAGCTTTACGCTGACCAATAGCGGGCGCCAGGCAGGCTTTGAAGTGGCGCAGCTGTATGTCAGTCCGGTCACTCCCGGCGTCGACCGTCCTGTGAAGGAACTCAAGGGCTTTGCCAAGGTCTACTTGAAGGCCGGCGAAAGCAAGCGCGTCACTATTCCGATCGATGCGCGCTCGCTGTCGTACTACGTGCAAGACACGGCGACGTGGAATGTCGATGCCGGCAAGTTCAAGATTATGGTGGGTTCCTCGTCGGCCGACCTGCCGCTCAAGCAAACGCTGGTGTCGCCGGCCCTGCAGAAGCTCCATACCAACACGTCCAACCCCTTGCCGTTGCCGATGCGCAAAGCGGTCCAGGTAACAGCCGATCAACTGTATTGATCCGGTGGAACGGCCGCGGCCGTTCCTGCGTCACCTGCTCAGGCAACAAAAAACCCGCCTTGAGCGGGTTTTTTGCATGCTAGCCAGCGGCCTGATTACTTGTTGCTGTCTTATTTGTTGCGGTTGGCGATTTCGTTACCCAGGAAGCCGCCGCCGATCACACCCGCCACGGTGGCAATTTTCTTGCCTTTGCCGCCGCCAATCTGGTTGCCGATCAGGCCGCCGATGACCGCACCGGTGCCGATGCCCACGTAGTTAGGGCCGCTGGCTTGCTGAACCGGTTCGCGATAGGCCGGCTGGGCGCGGTAGGTCGGCTCCTGGCGCTGTGCGACGCGGGTGTGCTGCGGCGCGCGGTGCACCACTTTCTTCACGGCCGGCTTCTGGTACACACGTTCCGGTTCCGCTTGCGCCACTGGCGGCGAGTACTTCGCTACCAGCATCTGCGCGTCGGCCAGTTGCTGCGCCGTCGGCACCGGCTGTGCCGCCAGGGCTTGCGGGGCGAGCTGTGCTTGCGGAGCGACCAGGGCTTGCGGTGCAACCAGTGCCTGCGGTGCAACCAGTGCCTGGGGCGCCGCCGCCACGCTGCTGTCGGCCTTGGAGCTTGGAAGCAGGCCGGTGATGGCTGCCGTGCCGGCCACGCTGACCGCGATGACCGACAGCGCCGCTGCCGCCATCAATGGGTGAATACGCGAGAGGGTGTTGTTGACCTGTTCCATGATAGTGCTCCTGTTCGTTTGATCTTGAGTAAAAGATTAACGTAGGGAACCCGCGCCAGCTAGCCCGAAACCAGTATCAGTCGTAAGCGAATGTAAAACGGGCCCACAGGCCCGTTTTGCAACATATCGCGGAAAGAGGCGCTTAAATGGCTTTGGCCAGCTTGGCCGCAATGCCCACGTAGTTCGATGGGCTCAATTGCAGCAGCAAGTCTTTCGCCTCCTGCGGAATCGCCAGCGTCAGCACGAACTCGCGCAGCGCATCTTTCGAAATGCCCTTGCCGCGCGTCAGTTCCTTGAGCTGCTCGTACGGGTTTTCGATGCCATAGCGACGCATCACGGTCTGCACCGGCTCGGCCAGCACTTCCCAGTTCGCGTCCAGGTCCTGCTCCAGGCGCGCCGCGTTCACTTCCAGCTTGTTCAGGCCGCGCAGGCAGCTGTTGTACGCCAGCAGGGCGTAACCGAAGCCGACGCCGATGTTGCGCAGCACGGTCGAGTCGGTCAGGTCGCGCTGCATGCGCGAGACCGGCAGCTTTTCCGCCATGTGCTTGAGCACGGCATTGGCCAGGCCCAGGTTGCCTTCGGAGTTTTCGAAGTCGATCGGGTTGACCTTGTGCGGCATGGTCGAGGAACCGATCTCGCCGGCCTTGGTGGTCTGCTTGAAGTAACCGAGCGAGATGTAGGCCCAGATATCGCGGTTCAGGTCCAGCAGGATCGTGTTGGTGCGCGCGATGGCGTCGAACAGCTCGGCCATGTAGTCGTGCGGCTCGATCTGGATGGTGTACGGATTGTAGGTCAGCCCCAGGCGCTGTTCGATCACGTTCTTCGAGAACGTTTCCCAGTCAAAATCAGGATACGCCGACAGGTGGGCGTTGTAGTTGCCGACCGCGCCGTTCATCTTGCCCAGGATTTCCACGTCGGCGATGCGCGCGATTGCGCGTTTCAGGCGTGCAACCACGTTCGCCATTTCCTTGCCCAGGGTGGTCGGGCTGGCCGTCTGGCCGTGCGTGCGCGAGAGCATCGGCAGCTCGGCATTGGCATGCGCGATCTCGGTCAGCTTCGCGACCAGGCCCTGCAGCGCCGGCAGCATCACGCCGTCGCGCGCCGCCTTGAGCATCATGCCGTGCGAGGTGTTGTTGATGTCTTCCGAAGTGCATGCAAAGTGGATGAACTCGGTCGCCGCGACCAGTTCCGGCACGTCCTTGACCTGTTCCTTGAGCCAGTATTCCACCGCCTTGACGTCATGGTTGGTCACCGCTTCGATCGCCTTGATGCGCGCCGCGTCGTTTTCCGTGAAACCGCTGGCCATCTTGTCGAGCAGGGCGGTCGCCTCAGCCGAGAACGGCTTGATTTCGGCGAAGCCGGCTTGCGACAGCGCCTGTAGCCAGGAAATTTCGACCTTGACGCGGTGGTGCATGAAGCCGGCTTCGGACAGGATCGGACGCAGTTTGTCGGTCTTGGCGGCGTAGCGGCCGTCCAGCGGGGACAGGGCCGACAGCGTGGAGTAAGGAGCGGTAGAGGTCATGGAAGAGGGCGCTTATGGAGAAATGGAGGAGCTGGGTGCTTTGCAGCAAAGACCGATATTTTACCACTGGCCGCCTTGTCAAGCCGGTGTTGCTGGCATGCGCAGGCGCCGGTTTCGAGCCCATCGCATGGCGGACGCGATGCTATACTGTGAGCCAATCGTCCACGCTAAGCATCTATGAAACTCATCGGTTCCACCGCCAGTCCGTTTGTCCGCAAGGTTCGTGTCGTCATGGCCGAGAAAAAGCTCGACTACGATTTCGAACTCGAGAACGTCTGGACGGCCGACACCAGGATTCATCTGTCCAATCCGCTGGGCAAGGTGCCGTGCCTGATCATGGAAGACGGCAGCTCGATGTACGATTCGCGCGTCATCGTCGAGTACATCGACACCCTCACGCCGGTGTGCAAGCTGCTCCCGCCGAACGGGCGCGACCGCTCCGACATCAAGGTCTGGGAAGCGCTGGCCGACGGCGTGCTCGATGCGGCCGTGCTGGTGCGCCTGGAAAAAACCCTGCGCCCCGAAGAGCAGCAGAGCGCCGCCTGGATCGAACGCCAGATGGGCAAGGTGCACGCGGGCCTGGCCGTGCTGTCGGCCAACCTGGGCGAGTCGCCTTTCTGCAAGGGCAACCATTACACCCTGGCCGATGTCGCCGTCGGCTGCGCGCTCGGCTGGATCGCCTTCCGCTTCCCCGAGATCGACTGGCGCGGCGACTACCCCAACCTGGCCAAGCTGTTCGACAAGCTCTCCGAGCGCCAATCGTTCAAAGACACCGTTCCTTTCTGAGCGGGGCGGCGCACGTCTGATGGATCCCGTATCCGCGCAGGGCGCTGTCCTGCAAAAACGCCTGCAAATGGCCGACATCGCGCGCCTGGCCGGCGTGTCGAAGGCCACCGTGTCGCGCGCGCTCAACCGCAGCACCCTGGTCAGCGAAGACACCCGCGAGCGCATCCTGGCGCTGGCCAGCTCCCTCAATTACAGCATCAACATTGGCGCGCAGAACCTGCGCTTGAAGCAAAACCGCACGGTGGGCGTGGTGGTGCCGTACGACGCGTGCGCGCCGCATGAATTGTCCGATCCGTTTTTCCTGAGCCTCTTGGGCAGCCTGGCCGATGCCTTGAGCGCGCGCGGCTTCGACCTGCTGCTCTCGCGCGTCGACGCCGAGCAGCTCGATGCCGCCGCCACGCCCTTCGATACCGGCCGCGTGGCCGGCATCATCCTAGTCGGCCAATGGCGGCGCCACGAGCAGCTCAACGTTCTGGCCGAGCGCAACGTGCCGATGGTGGCGTGGGGCGCGCAGGCGCCGCAGCAGCGCTTTGTTACTGTCGGCGGCGACAATGCCGGCGGCGGCACGCTGGCCACCGGCCACCTGCTCGCGGCCGGGCGGCGCCGCATCGCCTTCATCGGCGACGTCGCCCAGGCCGAGGTGGCGCAGCGTTACCGCGGCTACTGCCAGGCGCTGGCCGCGCACGGCTTGCCGGTCGATCCGCAGCTGTGCGTGCCGGCCTCGTTCGAGGCGCAGGACGGCGCGCACGCCGTGCACGAACTGGCGCGCCGCGGCGTGGCCTACGACGGCGTGTTCGCCTGCAGCGACCTGCTGGCCATGACCGCGATTAACGCCTTGCGCATGCTCGGGCGCGAAGTGCCGCGCGATGTGGCGCTGGTGGGCTATGACGATATCGCGCTGGCCAGCTATTTTCATCCGCCGCTGTGCACCATCCGCCAGCCGGTGCGCGCGGCCGGCGAGGCGCTGGTGGCCTCGCTGATGGCGCTGATCGAAGGCCGCCCGGCCGCATCCCTGCAACTGCCGGCCGAGCTGGTGGTGCGCTGATGACGACCATCGTCGTCTACGGCGAAGTGCTGGTCGACGATTTCCTTGGCGAGCAGGCGGTGGGCGGCGCGCCCTTCAACGTGGCGCGCCACCTGGCCGCTTTCATGTCGCCGCAACTGGCGATCACCCGCATCGGCGACGACCGCAACGGCACCCTGGTGCGCGCCGAATTCGAGCGCTTCGCCATGTCCGACGCCGGTCTGCAGTTCGATGCGATCGAAGAAACCGGGCGCGTCGTGGTCGAGCGCAACGTGCGCGGCCACCGCCTGGTGATCCTGCCGGGCCAGGCCTACGATTACATCAACCCCGAGCAGGCGCTGGCCGCGTTCGAGGCGGTGGACGCGTCGGCGATTTATTTCGGCACGCTGGCGCAGCGCTGCCCGCGTTCGCGCGACACCCTGTACGCGCTGCTCGACGCGACCGACGCCACGCGCTACCTCGACCTGAACCTGCGCGAAGGCCAGTTCGACGAGCGCTGCGTGTTCCACTCGCTGCACGCGGCCGATATCGTCAAGGTCAACGAGGAAGAGTTGCAGTCGCTGTTCGCGTGGTATGTGGATATCCATCCGTCCGAGCGGCCGCTCGATGGCGACGAGGTGCGCGCGGCGTGCGCGGTGCTGGTGCAGATCTTTGGACTGGAAGCGCTGATCGTGACCCTGGGCCATCGCGGTTCGGTGTACTTCGGCGCCGATGGCGACGTGGTCGTCCATCGCGACAATCCGCCGCCGCCGTTCGTGATCGATTCGGTGGGAGCCGGGGACGCGTTTTCGGCGCTGTTCCTGCTGGGGCGCGTGCGCGGCTGGGCGCTGCAAACGACGCTGGCGCGCGCCAACGAGTTTGCGGGAGCGGTGTGCGCGATTCCGGGGGCGATACCGAGGAGTCTGGACTTCTACGAAAAATGGGTGGCGCGCTGGCGTAGTGGGTGACGCGTTGGCGTAGTGGGTGACGCGATGAAAAGGCTCGGACCGCTAACCTAAAAACCGTCTCCCCCGCGCCAAGGCGGCCCTCGGCGGGGGGCCATAGCACCGTTGAGCAAAGGTGCTATAGCCCCCGCCGAGGGCCGCCTTAAGCGTGCTCGCCCATCTGGCTCTGCAGATAATTCTGAATCCCGACCTTGACGATCAGATCGAGCTGCGTTTCCAGCCAGTCGATGTGTTCCTCGGTATCTTCCAAAATCATCAAAAACAAATCGCGCGTGACGTAGTCGGCTGCCAGCTCGGCGGCGGCGATGCCTTCCTTGACCGTCGCATGCGCGGCTTGCTCCAGTTTCAGGTCGCACTCGATCATTTCCTGGGTCGACTCGCCAATCAACAGCTTGTGCAGCGCTTGCAGGTTCGGCAAGCCGTCGAGCATCAGGATGCGGTCGATCAGCTTGTCGGCGTGCTTCATCTCGCCGATCGATTCTTCGTATTCTTTCTTGGCCAGCTTTTCCAGACCCCAGTGGCGGTACATGCGCGCATGCAGGAAGTACTGGTTGATCGCGGAGAGCTCGTTGGTCAGCTGCGCATTGAGCAGCCGGATGACATTCTTGTCGCCCTTCATGGGAGGCTTTCTTTAGTGATGGAGATTGTCTGCATCATAGCAAAAAATGCGCTACAACGACGAAAAGGGCCGCTTGGGCCCCTGGTTTGTTGCTCCGAAACCGATCAGCTAGCGAGCTGGAAAGTCAGCGGAACGATCACATACACCGACACCGGATGGCCATCTTCCACGTGCGGCTTGAACACGGCGCGCAGGGCGGCCTGGCGCCCTGCTTCGTCCAACCGGGACGAGCCGGACGAGGACTGCACCTTGACCTGGTCGGGCATGCCTTTTTCGTTCACCAAAATCAGCAGCACGACCTTGCCCTGTTCACCCATGCGCTTGGACATGGTCGGGTACACCGGCTGCGGCGCCTGGAGGTATTCCACGCCCGAGCTGATCGTTTTCGGCCCGGTCGACGGCGGCGCCGGCGGCGCGGCCACCGCCACCGGGGCGGCTGGCGCTTCGACTGCGACAGGCGCCGAAGGCGGCGCGGCGGTAATGGTATTCTGGACCGGAATCTGCACGATCGGCGTAGGCGGCACGATCACCGGCGGCGGCGGGCGCAGCGTGGCGACGGCGAGCACTTTCGGCGCGGCCGGGGCAGCCGGCTTGGGCGGCGGCGGTGGCGGCTGCACGAAGGTGACCATCACCGCCTGCGGCAGCGCCACCTCGGCCATGCGGTGCAGCAGGCCGCTCGAAATCAGGTAGAACAGCACCGCGTGAATGGCGATCACCGCCGCGACAGGCCCGAACTTGGCGCGCAGCTTCGCCACCACGGCAGTGGGATCGCCCATGCCGGGTTCGGTGGAAAAGGTCATTGCGCTCATGGGTATGCTCAGGCTGCCTGCGCCGAGCGGAACGACAGCTCGGTGGCGTGGATGGTCTTGGTCTCAAGGTGCTCGTTCAGGACTTGCCTGGCGCAGCTGGCGCACTTGCCGCAGCAGGTACCCACGCCCAGGTCGCGGCGCAGCTCGGCCATCGACGAGAGGCCGAGATCGACCGCCTGACGAATTTCGCGGTCGGAAATGTTATTGCAAACACAGACGATCATCGAAGCACCTTCCTTTTAATCAGGGTCAGCGGTCAATCTTGCCGCTTTCACTATAATGAGAATCATTATCATTAAGATTTGTATTCTGTCGGAACTTTAGAGCGATTGCAAGGGGTTTTCTCAAAAAAGGGCCAACTCTAAATAGAAATAGTTCGCATTTACGTTTATGATGCTAGTATCCAACACGATGTAGCGCGAATTCCACTTATCTTAGTGAAGTGACAATATGACTCTTGCCCCCACCCTGACCACGCTCGATGCCCTCGTCCCCGGACAGAGCGGCACCGTGATCCACATTGCGCCCTGTGCGGCGGACGCGGGCGGCGGCGTCGACGTGGCGCGCCGCTTGATGGAGCTCGGCTTCGTGCCGGGCGAGCAGATCCGCATGCTCAAGCGCCTGCCGGGCGGCGATCCGGTGGCGGTCAAGGTGGGCGACTCCACCTTTGCGCTGCGCCGCTTCGAGGCGTCGCTGGTCTCGGTCAAACCGGAATAACGGAACAACGGAAACAACGGAAACACACAAATGGGTGCTGTAGAACCACAAGTCCAGGCAGTGACGCGCACGCCGCTCATTGCGCTGTTGGGCAACCCGAACTGCGGCAAGACGGCCCTGTTCAACCGGCTCACCGGCGCGCGCCAGAAGGTCGCCAATTACGCCGGCGTGACCATCGAGCGCAAGGAAGGCAGTTTTACCTCGCCCATGGGACGCGCCTATAAAGTGCTGGACCTGCCGGGCGCCTACAGCCTGTCGGCCACCACGCCCGACGAAGCCATCACGCGCGACGTCGTCGGCGGCCTGCGCGCGGGCGAACAGTCGCCCGACGCCATCGTCTGCGTCGTCAACGCCACCAACCTGCGCCTGAACCTGCGCCTGGTCCTCGAAATCAAACGCCTCGGCCTGCCGATGGTGCTGGCCCTGAACATGGTCGACGTGGCCAACAAGCGCGGCATCAAGATCGACAGCGCCAAACTGGCGCGCGAACTGGGCATGCCTGTCGTCGAAACCGTGGCCGTGCAGAGCGGTGGCGAAATCGCCCTGCTCAAGGCGCTCGACCTGATGCCCGATATCAGTACCGGCAGTGCCCCGCTCAAGGCGGCGCCGCTGTCGGCCATCGACGCCGTGCCGGTCGAGGAAACCCAGCGCGAAGTGCGCCGCATTCTGGATGCGTGCGTCAGCTTTGCCAACGACACCGGCAACCTGTCCGAGAAAATCGACGACGTGGTGCTGCACCCGATTGCCGGCCCGATCATCCTGGCGGCCTTGATGTTCCTGGTGTTCCAGGCCGTGTTCAGCTGGGCCGCGGTACCGATGGAAATGATCAGCGGCGGCGTCGAAGGGCTCGGCGCCTGGGCCGGCGGCATGATGGGCGAGGGCGTGCTGCGCAGCCTGCTGGTCGAGGGCATCCTCGGCGGCGTCGGCAGCGTGCTGGTGTTCCTGCCGCAGATTCTGATCCTGTTCTTCTTTATTTTGGTGCTGGAAGACTGCGGCTACCTGCCGCGCGCCGCCTTCCTGCTGGACCGCGTCATGGGCGGGGTCGGCTTGTCGGGCCGCGCCTTCATTCCGCTGCTGTCGAGCTTTGCCTGCGCCATTCCGGGCGTGATGGCCGCGCGCACCATCCAGAATCCGCGCGACCGCCTGGTGACGATCATGATCGCGCCGCTGATGACCTGCTCCGCGCGCTTGCCGGTGTACGCGCTGATCATCGCCGCCTTCATCCCTAACCGCGACGTCGGCGGCGGCTGGATCAACCTGCAGGGCCTGGTGCTGTTCATCCTCTACTTCGCCGGCATTTTCAGCGCCATGGCGGTGGCCTGGGTGATCAAGCGCTTCATGGGCGCCAACACCCACCAGCCGCTGATGCTGGAGCTGCCCAGTTATCATTGGCCGCACCTGCGTAACTTGGGCCTGGGCCTGTGGGAGCGCGCCAAGATCTTCCTGGTGCGCGTCGGTACCGTGATCCTGGCGCTGATGGTGCTGCTGTGGTTCCTGTCGAGTTTCCCGGGTGCGCCGGAAGGCGCCACCCAGCCGCCGATCTATTACAGCATCGCCGGCATGCTGGGCCGCGCGCTGGCCGTGGTGTTCGAGCCGATCGGCTTCGGCTGGCAGATCTGCATCGCGCTGGTGCCGGGCATGGCCGCGCGCGAAGTGGCCGTGGGCGCGTTGGGGACCGTGTATGCGCTCTCGCAGACCGGCGACGAGCTGGCCACCACGCTGGCACCGATCATTTCGCAATCGTGGTCGATGCCGACCGCGCTGTCCCTGCTGGCCTGGTATGTGTTCGCTCCGCAGTGCATCGCCACCTTGTCGGTGGTGCGGCGCGAGACGGGCAGCGCGCGCTACGCCTTCATCATGGCCGGCTACATGTTCGCGCTGGCGTATGCCGCCTCGTTCATCACTTACCGCGTCGCCATCGCGATGGGAGCCTGAGATGCTGGAATACCTGGTTGTTGCCTTGATCGTCGGCGTGGCCGCCTGGTACGCCGCGTCCAAATACCTGCCGGCTGCCTTGCGCGCCAAATTGTTCGGCAAGAAGAAGGCGTCGTCAGGCTGCGGCAGCGGTTGCAGCAGCTGCGGCACGTGCGAGGATGGCCCGGCGCCGCGCCCGGATGCGAATGCGCCACCGTCACAGCGGGTGATCCAGCTTCACCTGAAGTAAGTGTCCTGGTTGATCTGCTGACAAGACCGGTCGCTGTCCTTACAGCGGGAGCAGCCGGCTCCACGGAGTGATCTTGTACAGCTTTGCCTCCCGCGCCCAGTAAATGTCGCCGCGCGGGCTGAGCGCCATCGTGGCTGGACCGTGCTGCTGGCGCGGATTTTTAAGCGGCATCGGTTCGGTATCGCCCGGATCGAAAACCGTGCTCATCGCGCCATCGGTATCGACCCGCAGGATGCGTGAATTGTCGGATAAAAAAATCCGCCCGTGCGCGTCGACCGCCACCGCGTTGATTATGCACGGCACCGGTTGCGCGGCTTCCACCCGTTTCACGCAGGCGCTGTCCGGCGTGGGTCCGCATACGCTGAAATCCGGCGGAACGGGCGCTCTGGGCGAGGCAAGCGCGCAGTCGCCTCCGTGGGTTTCCAGCGTGACGGCGCGCCCGTCGGGGAAAACGCGGTAGAGACCGTGGCGGCTGTTCGCCACGATCACGCCGCCTTCCGGATGCGCCGCCAGGCCGCCGTTTGGCGCCGGCTCGCCTGCCGCATCCACGCTATCCGGCACCGCCAGGAGTGTCCGTTTCCCCGTGCTGGAGAGCTTGAACGTATCGCCCCACTCCTGCACGTACAAGACGCCCTCGCTGTCGACGGCGATGGCCGTGACCAGCAGCCCGGCGGTGTGATGGTCCAGGGCGGCGTCGGCGTGGGCCAGCCGGGTGAGGGCGCCGCCAGGGCCGATTTTCTTGATGCGCGGCCCCAGAACGCAGCCGCCGGTATCCATGCTCCTGTCGGCCACATACAGGTTTCCAGTTGCGTCGGCGGCCAGTGCGGTTGGATACAGGAGGCGCTCCGGCCGGAACGTCTCGTGTTCCGGCGCATTCCTGTCGGTGAACTCGATGCGTTGTCCGGCATCGTTCATGGCATACACGCGGTGCTCGTTCATGGCGCTGATGTAGAGCGTGCCGCGCGCGTCGACCGCAATGCTTTCGATCATGTACTGGCCATTGGCGACCACCTGCATGCGTGCCGCCTGCGCCAGCCGGTTGCGCTGCTCCGCCTCGGCGGCCAGGGCGCCCTGGCGCGGCAGCTGGTAAGCCGCCGTTGCCACACCGGCGGCGATCAGCGCCAGACTGAGGACGATGCTGCGGCGCGCCGGGAGGTTTGCTTGCATGCGCTCTTTCTATTTCGGTGCGGTCAGGTCGATTGCAGTCAGGTAGCCGGCTTGTCCGGGTACCACATGATAACTGCGCCGGTACGGCGCGTAACCCCTCACCTTGATGGTCAGTTCGTAGGTCCCTTCGTCCAGGCCGACGAACGAGAAAAACGATTTGAAAACGTAGTCCCGGCCCGCCAGGTAGGCTTCCGGCGTGCGGTCGCTGGTGTCGGCGTTCGGCCCGATCTCGCGCCGCTCGCGTCCATTGGCCAGCACGATCGATTCGATGTCGATGTCGATGTCGCGGCGGCCCGCCCCGGAACTGCCGGCCGGGTTGTCGGCAGACGTGACGTCGGCGCCGATGTAACCTGACAGCGTGCCCTGCGGCGTGAGCACGAACGCCAGGTCGGCAATGCCGCCGGCGCCGATGGTCACCTGCGTGCTCGCCGGCGTGGCCTTGAACGCGCGCGCCATCAGGCCCACCTGGTAGACGCCGGGCGGGAAGGGGCCGAGTTCGCGCCCGCTGTCGCGCGCATCGACCGGCACCACGATGCGCTCGCGCGCGGGGTCGAGAGGCTCAAGCACCAGCATCGGCGCGGCCGCCGGCGTGGCATCGAGCTGCGCGTACGAGAACGCCACGCGCAGGTTGCCCTTGCCCGCCGCCGGGCCGTCGCCGTCGCGCTGGTCGGCCGCCTTGAGCAGCGCCGCGTACTGGGCGAACACCTCGGGCGAGGACAGGACGCCGACATGGTCCTGATCGTAGCCGAACACGCGCCTGGCCTCGGCCTGGGCATCGGCGCGCAACTGGCTGGCCAGGGTGATGGTGCCGTCGTTGCTGGCGGGGCGCAGCAGGCTGTAACGTCCGGCGTGGCCGAACATCAGGTAATAATCGAGTTCGCGCGGGAGCGGCTTGCGGAACAGCGTGCGCACGAAGCGCCCATTGGCCCGCACATCGTTCCACGACGGGATGACGGCGGGCGAGTATGCCACGCCGCGCTCGGCCAGCGCATCGCCGCCCCACGGCGTGGACAGGCTGACGAACAGCCTGGCGGCCGGGAACTGGTCGCCGTAGTCGGCCAAGAACGAGCGCACCACCAGCCCGCCCATGCTGTGCGCGGTCAGGTACAGCCGCTCGTAATGATAGCGCCGCTGCAGGTTGCTCAGCTTCCAGTACAGCAGGTACGACATCGAATCGAGCGAGGCGCCGGACGGGTAATGGAAAATCCACGGCTGGTAGCGGCTGCGGTCCAGGTGCGCGATAAAGTAGCGCCAGTCCTGGGGCGAGCCGGCCGCGCCGTGCACGAACAGCACCGGCGTCTTGCGCGCATCGTACTCCTCCAGGAAGTAGATATTGCCGCCCACTTCCTTGAAAAAATCGACCGGCGTCCAGTAGCCGCGCCGCCCGGCATCGGCCGATAGCAGCGGGTCGTCCATCCTGGCGATGGCCCCGGCCTGCGTGCTGTGTATTTTTTCCGATGGACGCGCCGCGACCGACGTACCGGGTGCGATGGCGCTGTGCGCCGTGGTCGACATCACGACATCGAGGCTCACCAGCGAACCGGTGCCGCTGGCGCGCAGCGGCGCCGGGGTATATTCGCCAACCGGTTCGCCGGCGTCGAACGTCAGGTTGCCGTTGGCGTCGCCGAAGGCGAACAGCGCGTACTCGCCCTTTGGCACGATCAGTTCATAGCCGCCGGCTTCATGCAGCACGGTGTAGTGCGCGATGTCGAGCCGCCCGTCGCGCCGGGTGTAGGCGGCGACGACGACCGGCCCGTCCCATGCCTGCGCGCTCCCGACGTGCCCCGCCAGCACGGTGGACGAATAGTAGGTGGCCGATTCTTCCTTCAGCTTGAGCAGCGAACACGCGCTCAGGCAAAAACAGAGAAGTACCGATACAAGTACCGATACCGTGCCGGATCGAATTGGCAAGGAACGCCTGTTCAATGCTTTACTTCGCGACCGGGACCACCGGCAGCTCGATGGCGCTTTCCATGCCAGGGGCGTGGAACACCTTGTGCGTGGCCTTGCGGTAGTCGCCCGGCTTGGCGAAGAAGATATTCGGCACGAAGGTTTGCGGATTGCGGTCGTACAGCGGGAACCAGCTCGATTGCACCTGCACCATGATCCGGTGCCCTTTCAGGAACACGTGGTCGGCGTTGGGCAGGGCGAAGCGGTAGCGCTCCACCTTGTTGGGCACGATCGCGGTCGGCTTGTCCAGGCCCGTGCGGTAGCGCCCGCGGAAGATATCCATCGCGATGCCCAGCTGGTAGCCGCCCAGTTCCGGCTGCGAAGCCACTTCATCCGGATACACGTCGATCAGTTTCACCACCCAGTCGGCGTCGCTGCCGGTGGTCGAGGCGAACAGGTTGACCATCGCCTGGCCGGAGATCTGGAGCGGCGCATCGAGCTTGTCGGATACGTAGGTGAGCACGTCCGGGCGGTCCGAGAACGAGCGCTGGTCGCTGGCCAGCCAAGGCTTCCAGACCGCGCCGTCGAACATGCGCACCGGGCGCGGGACGAACGGTACCGGCTTGGCCGGGTCGGACACGTAGTCGTCGGCCTGGGCTGAAGCGGCACCGGCGGCGGGCTTGTCGAAGTCCAGGCGCGCGCCGGCTTTCAGGTACAGCGGCTGCATCACGTCGGTGAGCGGCCACTTGTCCAGGCGCTGCCACTTGTTGGCGCCCGTGCGGTACGACAGCACCGGCGGCGTGTCGGCCTTGGGTGCGCCGTCCTGCAGGTACTGGTTAAAGAAGGGCAGCATCACCTCGCGCCGGAATTCGGCGGCGGTGTCACCGGTAAAGCGGATCGCGGCCAGGCTCGAGCCGTCGTAATTGACGCCGCTGTGGCGCCACGGGCCGACCACGAGGTGGTTCATGGTGTTGGTGGTGTCGAGCTTTTCGGTGGCGGAGTAGGCGGCGTAGGGGCCGTAGATGTCTTCCTGGTCCCAGCGCCCCACCACGTGCATGGTCGGCACCTTGAGCGGCCGCGCGCCGAGCACGCGGTCGAGCGCCTGGTCCTGCCAGTAGCTGTCGTAGGCCGGGTGTTCGAAGATCTTTTTAGTAAAGGTCAGCTTGTCGATGCCGAAGCGTTTTGCGTAGTCCGATGCGGAACCGGCGCGCAGCGCGAATTCGTAGTCGTCGTAGACGCCGGTGGCGATGCTCGGCCCACTGGCGCGCGCGGCGGTCTGGCCGGCGATGTACGACAGGTTGTTGACGCGGAAGGCGCCGTTGTGGAACCAGTCGTCGCCGCGCCAGCCGTCGACCATGGCGCTCATCGGCACCGCCGCTTTTAGCGCCGGATGCGGATCGGCCAGCGCCATGAGCACCGTGAAGCCCTCGTACGACGAACCGACCATGCCGACCTTGCCATTACTTTGCGCGATATTCTTGACCAGCCAGTCGATCGTGTCCCACGCATCGGTGGCATGGTCGACGGCGGTGGTGTTGAGCGGCCCGCGCAGGGGACGCGTCATGACGTAGTCGCCTTCGGAGCCGTATTTGCCGCGCACATCCTGGTACACGCGAATGTAGCCGTTGGCCACATACCCGTCGTCGCCTTCGGCCAGCATCGATGCCATGTGCGGGCTCACATTGCGCTCGCTGCGCTTGGCCGCGTTGTAGGGCGTGCGCGACAGGATCATCGGCGCGCGCGTGGCGCCCTTGGGAATGGTGATCACGGTGTGCAGCTTGACGCCGTCGCGCATCGGAATCATCACGATGCGCTTGACGTAGTCGGCGCCGTTATCGGGCAGTTCGAACGGCGTGGCGACGATGTCGGGCGCCATCGGCGCGGTCTGCGCGGTCTGTGCGACACTCAGGGGCGACGCGGCCAGCAGGATCAGGGACAGGGCGGACAGGCGGATGGTGCGTTGGCGCGGCATTCATTATCTCCAGGATGGTCTTGTTGTCGATGCAAATCATTCTTGCAATATTGCTCGATAGTACCTAACCCGGCACGGCTATGCAATCCGCATTGACCGACATTTGCAGGGAATGGGAAATTGAGCGCCATTGTGACAAACCGCGCTTTTTGCGCCGGATAAAACGTGTATCCTCGCTGCCCCCGCGCCGCTCGGCCTCATGACAGCGGCTGGAACGATTCGGCCTGCGCAATCGGCCAGTACAACCCGAACACGGGCGGCAGGCGCTCGATCTGGTCCGGGTCGAGCAGTTCGCCTTCGGAGAGGTAGGGAATCAGGGTCGAGACCTGCTTGACCTGGTTGGGCGAGACGCGCCGCACCAGGTGGTGGGGATTTAACTGGTCGGGATGGGTCAGCCCGGCGGCGGCGATCAGGTGCGCCAGCGCCTTCATCGTACTCTGATGAAAATTGGCCACGCGCGCGGTTTTGTCGGGCACGTCGAGCGCCTTCTGGCGCTGCTCGTCCTGGGTCGCCACGCCGGTCGGGCAGCGGTCGGTGTGGCAGCTCTGCGACTGCACGCAGCCCAGCGCGAACATGAAGCCGCGCGCCGAATTGCACCAGTCGGCGCCGAGCGCGATGGTGCGCGCGATGTCGAACGCGGTGATGATCTTGCCCGAGGCGCCGATCTTGATCTTTTCGCGCAGGCCCGCGCCGACCAGGGTGTTATGCACCAGCACCAGCGCTTCCTGCAAGGGCGTGCCGACATGGTCCGAGAATTCCACCGGCGCCGCGCCGGTGCCGCCTTCGCCGCCATCGACGACGATAAAGTCGGGCACGATGCCGGTCGCCAGCATGGCCTTGACGATGCCGAAGAACTCCCACGGGTGGCCGATGGCCAGCTTGAAGCCGGTCGGTTTGCCGCCCGAGAGGGTGCGCAGGCGCTCGATAAAATGCAGCATCCCGATCGGGGTCGAAAAGGCCGAATGGCTGGCCGGCGACAGGCAGTCCACGCCCACCATGACGCCGCGCGCGGCCGCGATTTCGATCGTCACCTTGGCGCCCGGCAGGATGCCGCCCTGGCCGGGTTTCGCACCCTGCGACAGTTTGAGTTCGATCATCTTCACCTGCGGGGAGGTGGCGTTGGCGACGAAGTTCGCTTCCGAGAAGCTGCCGTCCGGGTTGCGGCAGCCGAAGTAGCCCGAGCCGATTTCCCATACCAGGTCGCCGCCGTGCTGGCGGTGATAGCGGCTGATGCTGCCTTCGCCGGTATCGTGCATGAAGCCGCCCAGCCGCGCGCCGCCGTTCAGCGCCAGGATGGCGTTGGCCGAGAGCGAGCCGAAACTCATTGCTGAAATGTTGAAGACGCTGGCGCTGTAAGGCTGCGCGCGCGGGCACGAAGGATGGTTGCCGATCTCGATGCGAAAGTCGTGGCTGCCCACGGGTGCCGGCGCCATGGAGTGGTTGATCCACTCGTAGCCGGCCTCGTAGACATCGAGCTGGGTGCCGAAGGGGCGCTTGTCGGTTTCGAGCTTGGCGCGCTGGTAGACGATGCTACGCTGGTTGCGCGAGAACGGCTTGGCTTCGGTATCGTCTTCCAGGAAGTACTGGCGGATCTCGGGGCGGATCGACTCGAAGAAAAAGCGGAAGTGCGCCAGGATCGGGTAATTGCGGCGCAGCGCGCGCCGGGTCTGGGCCATGTCGGCGATGCCGACCGCGGTGAGGATGCCGCTGACGAGCGCCAGCCACCATCCGGGGCCCTCGCCCTTGAACGCGAGGAGCGCCGAGCATCCGAAGACGAGCAGCGAGATCAGGAACGGCAGGTAGCGCGGCGAGGCGAAGCTCATAGGTAGACTCCGTGGTCAACAGGCTGTAACAATGCTAAGCTAGCGCCGATTAAACACCGGCGAAAGAACCCAATGATCATTGTCCACCATTTGAATAATTCGCGCTCCCAGCGTATTTTGTGGCTGCTGGAGGAATTGGGACTGGAGTACGAGATCAAGAAGTACCAGCGCGACGCCAAGACCATGCTCGCGCCCCCCGAACTGCGCGCGGTGCACCCGCTGGGCAAATCGCCTGTGATTACCGATGGCGCCAACACGGTGGCCGAATCGGGCGCCATCATCGAGTACCTGCTCGAGCGCTATGGCAACGGCAAATTCGTCCCCGCCGCCGGCACCCCGGACAAGCTGCGCTACACCTACTTCATGCACTACGCCGAAGGCTCGGCCATGACGCCGCTGTTGATGAAGCTCGTGTTCGACCGGGTGGAGTCGAGCCCGATGCCGTTTTTTGCCAAGCCGATCGCGCGCGGCATCGCGCAAAAGGTCAAGAACACCTACATCCTGCCGCAGATCGCGCAGCACCTGGCCTACCTCGAAGCCGAACTGGCCAAGTCCAACTGGTTCGCCGGCCCGGAGTTCAGCGGTGCCGACATCCAGATCAGCTTCGTGCTGGAAGCGGCCGCCTCGCGCGGTGGCCTCGGCGACAAGTATCCGAAGCTGATGGACTTCTTGAACCGCATCCATGCCCGTCCGGCCTACCAGCGCGCGCTGGAACGCGGCGGCCTGTACGAACTGCTCAAGTAAGGCCGTGGGCAAGCTGCTGGCCATCGACGGGCTCAATATCGTACGGCGCGTGTACGAGGCCAGTCCCGAGCCCGATTCGGCCGAGAAGGCGGACATCGCGCTGCGCCACGCGCTCTCGTCGTTTCGCAAGCTCCTGGGCACGCACGCGCCGACCCACGTGCTGGCCGCTTTCGATCATGGCGGACCGACCTGGCGCCACGCGCTGTATCCGCGTTACCGCGAGCAGCGCGCTCCCATGCCATCCTTCCTGCGCGACGCGCTTCCCGGGTTTCATGCGAAGCTGGCGGGGGAGGGGCTGCACGTGCTCATGCTGCCGGACGTGGAAGCGGACGACGTAATCGGCACCGGGGTGCTGCGCTGGCTGGCGGAAGGGCGCGGCGAGGCGATTGTTGCCAGTACCGACAAGGACTTGCATGGCCTGATTGCGCAAGGGGCGCTGGTGTGGGACCATTTCAAGGGCGAGTGGCACGACGACGCCTGGGTGCGCAAGCGGTTCGGCGTGGCGCCCGAGCTGCTGGTCGACCTGCTGGCGCTGATGGGCGACGTGACCGACGGCGTGCCGGGCGTGTCCAAGATCGGCATGAAGACCGCGGCCAAGCTGCTCAACGCGTACGGCAACCTCGATGCGGTGATGGCCGGCGCCGGCATTCTCAAGACCCCGGTCGGCGAGCGCCTGCGCGCCGAACGCGAGGTGTTGTATTTGTCGCGCCAGCTGGTGCAGCTCAAGACCGACGTGCGCCTGGGCGTGACCTGGAACATGCTGGCATTTGAAACCTTCTGATCAAAAAGGAAAGACGCGATGTTGAAAGCAGTGATCGTCGATGGAAATGCGATTTCGCGCGGCTTGTTGAACAGCGTGTTGACGGAAGGCGGCTACAACGTGGTCGGCGACACCCACACGGGCCTGAAGGGCTACCTGATGGTGCAGAAGTACCATCCGCAGATCGTGTGCGTGGCGCTGGAGCAGGTGGAGGATGGCGGCGAAATCGTCGAGCAGATCCGCGCGCATCAGCCCAAGACCTTGATCTTCATGGTCTCCGGCACGCTCGACGCGCCCACCGTGCAGGCGGCCGTAGCGCGCGGGGTGCAGGGGTTTATCGTCAAGCCGTTCAAGGCCGATGCGGTGCTCAATACGATCAGGAATACGGTGCTGGCGGTGATCAAGAAGCAGAAGGCCAGTTAAGCTTGCGTGTTTGTTACTGCTACTGTTGTCGTTCCCGCTACCCCCGTCGTTCCCGCGCAGGCGGGAACCCAATTTTG
>DASVVC010000186.1:0-29074 GCA_036386755.1 Telluria sp. | reverse complement strand
AAGCGCGGCTGTAGCTCAGTTGGATAGAGTACTTGGCTACGAACCAAGGGGTCGTGGGTTCAATTCCTGCCAGCCGCACCAATATTCGTAGGACGAAGGGCCCGTAGAGAAATCTTCGGGCCCTTTTTCTTTGCTCGACCGTTTGCTTGTTCGGATTTTCCTGAATAATAGCGCTAGAAGATTTGGCAAATTAAAAACTTGCTGCTATAATCTTTGCATAAGCGGCTGTAGCTCAGTTGGATAGAGTACTTGGCTACGAACCAAGGGGTCGTGGGTTCAATTCCTGCCAGCCGCACCATCATTCCTAAGACGAAGGGCCCGGAGAGAAATCGCCGGGCCCTTTTTCTTTTATTCCGCGCCACTTTTTCCTGAAGCCTTATCGCTGTTCTGCCGCTAGAACGAACGGCCAACGGTCAGTACCAGCCCATTGCGCGAGCGGATGCTGCCGCTCGCCGGGGCGTAGGCGCCCTGCTCCGCGTGCAGCGCGTCCCACGCGGCCTGCAGCTTCCACGCTTCCACGCTGACACCGATGCCGATCCGTCCGTCCACCCGCGTGCCCGAGGTGTAACGCGGCACGGGCGATACCGCGCGCAGGTAGCCGACGCGCGCGAACAGGCCCACAACGTCGCTCACGGCCACGCCGCTATTGAGCTCCGCATACACCGTGCGCATGCTGGTGCCCAGGTAGGCCGGCGAGTAAGAGACCCTGCCGCTGAACCGGTCGCCGCCCAGCCCCGCATACACTTCACGGTAGTTCAGGGCCGACATGGTGGAAAAGGTATGGTTCGACGCGCCCACTTCCCACGAGGGGCCGGACGTCATGCGGCGCGCATAGCCCGCGTAGCCGATCGCATACACGCCGCGCGGCGTGCCGCTCATTTTGAGCAGCGACGCAAACGTACCCGCATAAAAGCCGCTGCGCGTATCGAACGAGAGGTTGAACTGGGCCACCGGGTCGCCCTTGCTGTAGCCGACGCCGCGATAATAATAATCGGAGACGAGCGACACGCTGCCGCTGGCCTGGGCGCACGCGTCGCCGGCCGCAAGGCACGCCAGTGCCTGCGCCAGCGTGAGCACAAGCTGCCGTCTACGCAAGGGCGGCTCCGCGCGCGGCGGCGTTCAGGGCAGGCGGACGATCCTGGGCGGCGTGACCTCGACGCAGACGCATGTACATTTTCCTGTGAGGCGGGTGACGGTGGCGCAAAGGTTGATGCCGCCGGGCTGCAGCACAATGCTCGACCGGACCTGCGCCAAGGTGAACCCGGGACGCAGTTCGCTCAGCACGGCCATCATGCCAGAGATATGCGCCGCTGAATAGGACGACCCCGAGACCATGCCCCAGCGCGCGCCCGGCGCCGCCGTCGGGATGTCGCGCCCGGGCGCCATCAGCACTTGCGCGCTCAGTTGCCGGCTGCTGTCTGCCGCCACCGCGAATACGCCGGGATGCGAGGCCGGAAAGCCGCCGTCGGCGCTGGCCGCGTCGACCGCGCCCACCACCCGCACCCCGCGCGCGCAGGCGACGTCGATCAGTTCGCGCAGCAGCCGGTCGGCAGGCCCCGACAGGCTCAGGTTGATCACCTGCGCCCCGTGCATCAGCGCGAAGTTGAGCGCCTTGGCCAGGGTGAAGCTGTTGCAGCGGGTGGCGCCGCCGGCCACTTGCCAGCATGCGCGCAGCGCCATCAGGCGCGCGTCCGGGGCCACGCCTTCGATCCCCACGCCGTTACCGGCCAGCGCCGCGATCACGCCCGCCACGCCGGTGCCGTGGGTCTCGGCGGCGTATGGCTGGCCATCGACGAAATTCTCCTGGAAGGCGACCTGCCCGGCCAGGTCGGGATGGTCGGTCTCGACGCCGCTGTCGATCACCGCCACCAGTACCTTGCGCCCGGTGGCGGCCTTGCGCACTTCGTCCAGCTGCCACTGCAGCGCGGCCGGCTGCACCGGGTACAGCGGGTCGCTGCCCTGGGCCGAAAAGGTATTGATCGATTGCGCCCAGTCGACCCGTGCGTCGCGCGAGAGCGCCTCGACGATCTTGCCCGGCTCCGCGCCCGCCGGTTCGGCCATGCGGTAGCAGTCCACGTTCAGGGCCGGCATGGGCCAGCCTTCGAGGATGGTCAGGCCGTGTTCGCGCGCCAGCGCTTCGGCGATGCGGCGCCGCGCCAGGCGCCCGGCGTCGTCGCGGTAGTTGGCGCCGTAGGCGGCGTCGGGCCGGAAGTGCGGCGCCGGCAGATGCAGCATGACCAGGATCTGGCGCACCTCGGCCTGGGCCGGCGCGCTCTCCTGGGCGCTGGCGCGGCCGGCCAGCGCTGTCAGGATCAGTAGCGCCGTCACCAGCGTCGACGACAACAAGCGCATCACGGTGCGCTCCGCGGCGTCAGCGCCTCGGCCAGTTGCACGCCGGCGTCGGCGCGCAGCACGGCGAGCGCGTTGGACTGGCCTCCGGGTGGCGCGCTGAGAACAAACGCGCCGGTGACGGTGGGCCCGTCGACCACGCGCGCGCCGCTGGCCTGCAAGGTGCGCTGCACCTCGCGCACGCTGGCGTCTGGGCGGAACATGACGACAATCGTGCCGGCCGGCGCGCTCGCGCCGTTACTGAGCGTGCGGTAGTTGGCGCTTCTGCCCACCGGCGCCATCAGCTGCATCGCCAGCACGGCGATCAAGGCGCCCTGCCCCGCCAGCGCCCACGGCATCCAGCCGCCGCCGGACCAGGCAAGGAGGCCGGAAGCTCCGGGAGGCGCCGCGCTTGTTTGCGGGCCGAGGCGCGGCATCAGGCGCGTCAGTGCGCGCTCCGGGTCGAGTCCCGATGGTTCGGCCGGCGCCGCCGCATGCAACTGGCGCTGCCATGCGACCTCGCCGGCGCACTGCGCGCAGTGCTCCAGATGCGCGCGTACGCTGGCCGCCTCGGTCTCGCCCAGGGTGCCGTTGGCGAACCACGGCAGCAAATCGCGCATCGCCTGGTGCGATGCGCCGGTCGGTTCTTGGTTCAGGTTCATAGCAGTTCTTCCTGATGTGCGGACAGCAGCACCCTGAGGCGCTGCCGCGCGTGAAACATCCGCGTCTTGACGGTATTGACCGGGCATCCCATCGTCTCGGCGATTTCCTGGTATCCCATGTCGTGGTAATAGGTCAGGGTGACGACCACCCGCTGTTCGAGCGACAGCGCCTTGAGCGCTTCGCCCACGCCCTGCTGCAACTGCTGCTGCGCGAGGGCGTGCTCCGGTTCCTGGCGCATGTCGCCCGCCTCCAGCTCGAAGTTCGATTCCACCGGCTCGTCGCGCAGGTTCACCGCCTTGAGGCCCTGGCGGTAGGCGATGGCGAACACCCAGGTCGACACCTTGCAGGTATGGTCGAACGTGTGCGCCTTCTGCCACACCACCAGCATGGTGTCGTTGACGATTTCCTCGATCAGGGCGCCGTTGCGCACCATCCGGTCCAGGAAGCGCGCCAGGCGCCCGAAGTACATCCTGTACAGCGCCTGGAACGCGTCCCGGTTTCCAGCCGCGATCAGGACAATCAACTCCGCTTCGCTCGACCCGGCCGGAACGGCTGGCGCGCCTGCGAGTCGCGCTCTCCATTGTTTAAGCATGCTGCGATGTTCTCCAATTATGCGGTGAATACTTGCCTACAGCGAAAAGGTTCATGCTGCCGAGAAAAAAAGTTGGCGTTCCTGCCCAGCCAACGATTCTACACGTGGTCATTTTTGCAAAAATTCTTCAAAAGCATTGAACCTTTTATGCATGAGCCAGTATTGACCGTGCAACAAGACCGAACCCGTACGACCGAACAATGCATCGCCCCCGACGAAGGATCAGCATTTTGTATGCCCTGTGCGGTCCCTCACTTCTCGATCACTCGGCGGCCGGCCTGTTTCGCCTGCTGCTGCTCGCCCCGCTGCTGGAGGAATGGATCGTGCGCGCCGGCGTGCAGGAGTCGCTGTCGCGCCGGGGGCGCCACGCCGCACTGGTCCTGGGCGCGCCGGCACTGGCCTTCAGCCTGCTGCATGCGGCGTCCGGCTGGCAAGCCATGGCGGCCGTATTTTTACCCGGACTGGCATTCGGAGTTGTTTACCGCCGCTGGCGCGACTGGCGGTTGTGCGCATTGGTCCACGGGCTCTGTAACGGTTTCGCACTGAGTTTTTGCAGTTTCAGCATCTATTAAATTTCAACCAGGAGTAGCAATGACGGGATTTCGACTGAATCAATCCGGCCTGCGGCAGCACATGCGCGGCGCCGGCCTGTGCGCGCTGCTGGCAATTAGCCAGGCCCACGCGGCCGATGCCGTGCACGGCAAGACGCTGTACCTGAACGGCCCCACCGGTGGCGGGACGGCGTGCGCGCGCTGCCACACCGCCTCGCCAGCGGCCAACGTCAGCAAAGTCCTGAGCGCGGCCGATAATCCGGCCGCCATCAGCGCGGCGATGGCCGCCAACAAGGGCGGCATGGGCAATATCTACAAGGGTAAATTGTCGGATGTCGACCTGGCCGACATCGCAGCCTTCATCGGCAACCCGGGTGTGAGCACGCCCCCGGCGGCAAGCCTGAATCCCTCCAGCCTGGCCTTCAGCGGCACGCTCCTCGGGCAAACCAGCACCTCGCTGGCCGCCACCCTGCTCAACACCGGTTCGGGCGCACTGGCTATCGATACCATCGGCGTGACCGGTGCCGCCGCCGCCGACTTCAGCGTCGCCGGCGGCACTTGCGCTCCCGCCAGCTCGGTGGCGGCGGGCGCCAACTGCACGGTGCTGGTCACCTTCAAGCCGAGCGTGGCGGGCGTGCGCAGCGCCAGCCTGGCCGTGGCCCACAACGGCACCGGCGGCACCAGCAGCGTGGCCCTGAGCGGCACAGGCAGCGCGACGCCCCAGGCCACGATTGGCGTATCGGCCACCAGCATCAACTTCGGCGCGCTGGCCACCAACGCGCCATCGGCCGCGCAGAGCGTCACGATCAATAACAGCGGCCAGGGCGCGCTGACCTTCAGCAGCATCACCCTGGCCGGCACCAACGGCGCCATCTTCACGCTCGGCGGCGACTGCGCGGTGAGCAAACCGCTCGCCGGCGGCGCCAGTTGCGCGCTGACGGTGCAGGCGCAGCCCACCGCCAGCGGCGCCTTCTCGGGCAACCTGACGGTGGCGTCGAATGCCGCCAACGGCAACGTCACCATCGGCCTGGCCGGCAGCGGCGCCGGCGCGGCGGCCGCTGCCAGCGCTACCCCGAACGCGCTGGCCTTCGGCAGCCAGACCATCGGCGGCGCGGCCGCCACGCAAAATGTCACGCTGACCAATACCGGCAACGTGGCGCTGACCTTCTCGTCGCTGGCCGTCAACGGTTCGGGCGCGTTCAGCGTGGCTCCGGGCAGTCACTGCGCCACGCCTCTGGCGCCCGGTGCCAGCTGCAGCGTGCCACTGCTGTTCGCGCCAAGTGCCGAAGGCGCGGCCGCGGGCACGCTGGTGGCCAGCTTCAATGGCGGCGCCGTGCAGGTGGCCGTCAGCGGCGCCGGCACCACTGCCGCCGTCGCCAAGCCGACCCTGTCGGACGCCGGTCCCGTCGCTTTCGGCGAAATCCAGGTCGGCAAAAGCGCGGCGCCGCACACCACGGTGCTGCGCAATCCCGGCACGGCGGCACTGAAGATCACGACCTTGGCGATCGACGGCGCCGACTTCGTCCTCGGCGGCTCGTGCGCCGTCAACGGCATCGTCAGCCCCGCTGGCAGCTGCACCATCGAAACCACCTTCAAACCGGGCGCACCGGGCGCGCGCAGTGCCAACCTGCTGCTGGCCACCGACGGCGGCACGCAGTTTTCGCTGCCGCTGGCCGGCACCGGCACCGCCATCGCGGCGGGGCCCACGCTCACGCTGACGCCGCAGTCGTTCGACTTTGGCACGAGCGCCGCTTCCAAGCGCTTCACGCTGACCAATGCGGGCACCGCTGCCATCAACCTGTCGGCGGCGACCTTCAGCGGGCCGTTCGCGCGCGTGAATGATGCCACCGGCTGCGCAGCGCTGCCGTTTGCGCTGCAACCGGGTGCATCGTGCGACCTTGTGATCGGCTACACCCCGGCCGCTGCGGGCGCCAGCAACGGCAGCGTGGTGCTCGCGGCCGACGGCGGCGGCAGCTGGACCATCGCACTGGCCGGCCAGGCAGCTGCCATCCCGGCAAATGCGCCGCAGGCACAGAATCAGGGCGGCGGTGGCTGTTCGTCCGTGCGGAGCGGCAGCGATCCGATGCTGGCCCTGCTGGCACTGATGGCGGCCGGCGTCCTTCTCTGGCGCCGTCGCAATCAGGCGCAGTCATGATCAACTCATTTACCAATGTTACCAATGGAACCGGCATGAACAACTTTAACCGCAACACACGCGCACTGGTCGCGTCTCTTCTGCTGGCGCTGCTGGCGGCGCCGGCAAGCGCGCTGGAAGCGGGCAAACCCGCCCCAAGCTTCGACCTCGCCGGGCTAGACGGCGCGGTCAAGCTCGATAAATACGCCGGCAAGGTGGTGTATGTCGACTTCTGGGCATCCTGGTGCGGCCCGTGCCGCCAGTCGTTCCCATGGATGAACGAGATGCAGGCCAAGTACGGCGCGCAGGGCTTGCAGATCGTCGGGGTCAATGTCGACGCCAAAGTGGAAGACGCGCGCACCTTCCTGGCCGGCACGCCGGCCAAGTTCACCATCGGCTTCGACCCGGCCGGCGCCACGCCGCGCAGCTACGGCATCAAGGGTATGCCGAGCAGCGTGCTCATTGGCGCGGACGGCAAGGTGCTGTTCGAGCATAGCGGCTTCAAGGCGGCCGACCGCGAGGAACTGGAATCGAAAATCAAGGCTGCACTGGGAGCGAAGAAATGAAGAGATTGACGACGATGCTGCTGCGCGCCGGCGCACTGGCGGTGCTGGCCGCCGGCGCCACCGGCTGCTCGGCCATCACCCCGGTGCAAGCCTGGGAAAAAGGCACGCTGGCCAAGACCGAAATGCTGATGGAAGGCGATGGACTCGAAACGCGCTTTAACGAGCACATTTACGCCAGCCGCGAGGCGGCGTCCGGCGGCAGCGGTGTCGGCGGCGGCGGCTGCGGTTGCAACTGAGAGGAATGAAAAAGCACATGACCACCCCACTTCCCTGCGCACCCACCCCGGCCTTCGGCCACGCCATCCTGGCGGCGGCACTGATGCTGCCAGGCCTGGTGCATGCCGAAACGCCGCCGGAGCATGCGTCCATCAGCGTCAAGCTGCTCAGCTACGAAGAAAGCCAGTCCAGCATGGACCGCATCCGCGTGCGCGCGCCATCGATCTCGCTCATCGCCCCGGTGGCCGGCGTCTGGTCGGTGGCGGGCTCGCTCACGGCCGACGATGTCTCGGGCGCGTCGCCGCGCTACCACACCGCGGTATCGGGGGCCTCGCGCATGAGCGACGACCGCAAGGCCGGCGACGTGGCCGTCACGCGTTACTTCTCGCGCGGCAGCCTGACCGTCGGCGCGGCCTATTCGACCGAGCATGACTACGATTCGCGCGCCTTGTCGGTCACCGGCACCATGTCGAGCGAAGACAAGAACACCACCTTCTCGCTTGGCGTGGGCGGTTCGGACGATTCCATCAACCCGGTCAACTTCATCGTGCGCGACGAATCGCGCCAGGCAATCAACTTCCTCGCCGGGGTGACGCAGGTACTGGGGCTGAACGACCTGGCGCAGCTGACCGTGACCCACACCCGCGGCCACGGCTACTTTTCGGACCCGTACAAGGCCTTCGACAACCGTCCACGCCAGCGCAACCAGAGCACGTTGATGGGGCGCTGGAACCACCACATCGCCGCGCTTGGCGGCACCAGCCGGCTCTCCTACCGCTACTACACCGACACTTACGGGGTGCGCGCCCACACCTTTGGCGGCGAATATGTGCAGCCGGTCGGGCAGGGTTGGATCATCACGCCGTCGGCACGCCTGTATTCGCAGCGGGCCGCGCGTTTTTACTTCGATCCGGTGTACGACGGCGTGCTGGGCGAGCCGTTCCGGCCAGGCTATGAGAACAATCCCGACGCGATATCGTCGGCCGACCAGCGCCTCTCGGGCTTTGGCGCCGTCACGCTCGGGATCAAGGTCGCCAAGCAGCTAAGCCGCGACTGGATCGTCGACGTCAAGTTCGAAGCCTACCAGCAGCGCGGCAGCTGGCGCCTGTTCGACAAGGGCAGCCCGGGGCTGGAACCGCTGCGCGCCCACAGCATCCAGCTGGGCCTCACGCGGCAGTGGTAATGCGAGTGCACGCATTTCCGTTCGAGGCCATGGCCAGCCGCTGCGAGCTGCGCCTAGCGCTGCCGCCCGGTGTTGCTGGTGCGGCGCTGGCGCAGGTGGCGATCGACGAGGTGCGCCGCATCGAGCGCACCTTTTCGCGCTACCGGGCCGACAGCATCGTCGCGCGCATCAACGCCGCCGCCGGGCAACACGCGGTGGCGTGCGACGATGAGACCAACGCGCTGCTGGACTACGCCGGCGTGCTGCACGCCAGCAGTGGCGGCCTGTTCGACATCACCTCCGGCGTGCTGCGGCGCGCCTGGGATTTTCGCCGTCCGGTGCTGCCGGCGCAGGCGGCGCTCGACGCCCTGCTGCCGCTGGTCGGCTGGCGGCACGTGCAGCGCGCCGACGGCGCCATTCGCCTGGCGCAGGTGGGCATGGAGATCGACTTCGGCGGCTTCGGCAAGGAATACGCGGCCGACCGCGCCGCCGCGCTCTTAAGTAGCGCCGGCGTGCGCCACGGTTACGTGAACCTGGGCGGCGACCTGCGCATCATCGGCCCGCAGCCCGATGGCACGGCGTGGTCGATCGGCGTGCAGGACCCGCGCGCCGCAGAAGGACTGGCGGCGGCGATCCCGATCGCCAGCGGCGCCCTGGCCACCAGCGGCGACTACGAACGCTTCATCGACGTCGGCGGCCGGCGCTACTGTCATGTGCTCGATCCGCGCAGCGGCATGCCGGTCTCGCACTGGCGCTCGGTCAGCGTGCTCGGGCCCCTGGCGATTGCCGCCGGCAGTTGTTCCACCATCGCCATGCTGATGCAGGAGGATGGCCTGGCCTTTCTCGACCAGTCGGGCATGGCCTACCTGGCCATCGACCAGCAGGGCCAGTGCTTCCGCAAGGATGTGTAACACGCTTGACCCCGACTTATTTACTGGATAACTATTGGAGAACCACCATGAAATCCGCACCTTTCCTGAGATGGCTGCTGTCGCTGCTATCGTTGCTGGTGATGCTCGCCTTTGCCGGCTGGGCGGGCAAGGCCGCCGCGGCCGACGACTTTCTCGACCCGGAACTGGCCTTCGTGCTGCGCACCGAAGTGCGCCCGGACGGCGCTGTCGCCCTGCGCTGGACCATCCCGGCCGGCTATCACCTGTACCGCGACCGCCTCGGCTTTGCCAGCGCCGCCGGCCAGGACCCGATCGCCGCGCCCACCCTGCCGGCCGGCATCCGCAAGTTCGACGAGAACTTCAACAAGGAGATGGAAACCTACGCCGGCCAGCTCGATGTGACGCTTGCCGCGAGGCCTAAGCCGTTCACGCTCACCGTGGCATACCAGGGGTGCGCCGACGCGGGCCTGTGCTACGCGCCCATGACAAAGACCTACCTGGTCGATCCGGCCAAGCCGGGCGTGCTGGCGGCGCAGGCCGAGGCGCTGCCTGCGACGGCAGCAACACCAGCCACGCCAGCGCCGGCGGCCAGCGCCGCCGCCCCTGAAGACGACACCACGCTCGCCCAGCGCACCCTGCAAAGCGGCAGCCTGTGGCGCATCGGCAGCGCGTTTTTGCTGTTCGGCCTCCTGCTGTCGTTTACCCCCTGCGTGCTGCCGATGGTGCCGATCCTCTCGTCGATCATCGTCGGCGAAGGCTCGGTGTCGCGTTCGCGCGGCCTGCTGCTGGCCAGCGCCTACTGCCTCGGCATGGCGCTGGTTTACACCGCCCTTGGCGTGGGCGCGGGGCTGGCCGGCGAAGGTCTGGCCGGCGCGCTGCAAAAACCGTGGGTGCTGCTGACCTTCGGCGCGCTGCTGGTGGGCCTGGCGCTGTCGATGTTCGACGTCTACCAGTTGCAGTTGCCCAGTTCCCTGCAATCGCGCTTGTCCAGTACCGGCGGCGCGGTCCAGGGCGGGCGTTTTGCGGGTGTATTCATCATGGGCGCGCTGTCGGCGTTGATCGTCGGCCCGTGCGTGGCCGGCCCGCTGGCTGGCGCGCTGCTGTACATCAGCCAGACCGGCAATGCCTGGATCGGCGGCTGGGCCCTGTTCTCGATGGCGCTCGGGATGAGCGTGCCGCTGCTGCTCACCGGCCTGTCGGCCGGCAGCCTGCTGCCGCGCGCCGGCGCCTGGATGAATGGCGTCAAGAAGGTGTTCGGCATGCTGCTGATCGCGGTCGCCATCTGGATGGTCTCGCCCGTGTTCCCGGTGCAGGTGATGATGGCGCTGTGGGGCGGCTTTGCGATCCTGTGCGCGGTCTTCCTGCATGTGGGCCATGCGCTGCCGCCGCACAGCGGCGCGGGCGCCTACGCCGGTAAGGCGCTGGGGGTAGTGATGCTGGTGGCCGGCCTGTTCGAACTGGCCGGCGCGGCCAGTTCGGGGCGCGACGTGCTGCAGCCGCTGGCGCACCTGCGCGGCGGCGGTGGTGCCGCAGGCGTGGCGCACGCCGACAGCGGTCCGCAATTTACCCGCATCCGCACCGTCGCCGAACTCGAACGCGCTCTGGCCGATACCACCACGCCGGTACTGCTCGACTTCTACGCCGACTGGTGCGTGGCCTGCAAGGAGATGGAACGCATGACCTTCCCCGACAGCGTGGTGGCGGCATCGATGAAGAAGATGCGCCTGATCCAGGTCGATGTCACGGCCAACAACGCCGACGACCGCGCGCTGATGAAAAAATTCAGCCTGTTCGGGCCGCCGGGCATCATCCTGTTCGACGCCGGCGGCAAGGAAGTGCCGCAGGGGCGCATCATCGGCTTCGTGCCGGCCCCGCGCTTCGCCGAACGCCTGCAGGCGGCGCACGGCGCGGCGGGCTGACTAGAGCAGCCAGTCGATCGGCAGCAACGATAAAAAGCCCACTGCCGCGCGCTTCCAGAAGCCGGTGCCGGGCTCGGTGTCGTGGCGGATCTCGGTCTCGCCCACGCGCTCGGTCCAATACAGCTCGCCCCCTGGTGCCAGGCGCACCCGGTAGGCGCGCGCCGGCACCTGTTCGCGCAGCACCTTCGCCATGCGCGCGGCCATCTCCGGGCTTTCGATCACGAACCCCATCTCGGTATTGAGGTCGGCCGAGCGCGGGTCGAAGTTGAAGGACCCGATGAAAACGCGCTTGCGGTCGACCGAAAACGTCTTGGCGTGCAGGCTCGATGCCGAGCTTCCCAGGCTGCCGCCCCTGGCCCCTTCGGGTGCGCCCTCGCCGCCCGCGCCACGGTGCAGTTCATACAAGGTCACACCTGCCTCCAGCAAGGGCTTGCGCCACTTGGCGTAGCCCGCGTGGACCGCCGCCACATCGGTGGCTTCGAGCGAATTGGTCAGGATGTGCACGTCCATGCCGCGTGCGGCCATCGCCGCGAAATTGGCGGCCCAGGTTTTACCGGGCACGAAATACGGCGAGACCAGGTCCACCGTGTGGGTCGGGTCGCCCAGCAGCTTCTGGAGCTGGTAGGTGACCCTGGTTTCCGGCGCCTCGGTGCCGAGCACCTTGTCCGGATGGTCGCTCACCAGCGTCGTGCTGGCCCACTCGAACGGCAGGCTGCGCTCGACCAGCTGCGCCACGAACGGCGAAGCGCGCACCGCCGCCACGTAATCGACGCCCGCCGCGCCCGCGGCGTCCTGCCCGGCCTGGGCGGAGAGCTGGTCGGCGCCATCGGCGGCGGCCGGCGGCACCAGCAGGCCGACCGGATAGGCCGAGCGGCTGTTCCAGTAGCGGTCGAAGTCGCGCGAGACGGCATCGACCACCGGGCCGACCGCCATCACGTCGAGATCGATAAACAGCATGTTGCCGGCCACGCCAAAGTATTCGTCGCCGATATTGCGCCCGCCGATGATGGTGGCCGCGTTATCGGCGGTGAACGATTTGTTGTGCATGCGCCGGTTCAGGCGCGCAAAGTCGGACAGGTAGCCAAGCGCGCGGTGCGCGCGCGTGACGAAGGGATTGAACAGGCGTACTTCGATATTGGGGTCGGCGTCGAGCGCGGCGAGCAGCCGGTCCAGGCCCTGCGTGTTGTTATCGTCGAGCAGGAGGCGCACGCGTACGCCGCGCGCCGCCGCCGCGCGCAGGGCGTTCAACATCAACCTGCCGGTGGTATCGTTGCGCCAGATATAGTACTGGACGTCGAGGGTGCGTTCGGCGGCGTTAGCCAGCATGGCGCGGGCGGCAAAGGCGTCGCGCCCGTTGACCAGCGAGTGCAGGCCCGACATGCCGGGGTGGGCGGCGTTGAGGGGCGCGAGCGCCGTGCCCAGGCGCGTGGCCGCGGTGGCGCCGATGTAGTGGCTCGGCGTACGCCCGTCGAGCGCGGGCAGGCCGGCGCAGCCAGTGAGCGTGGCCGCGACCAGCAGCAGCGCCGCCAGCGCCGCTGTCAATGGTGATGTTTTCATGCTTCCTCCCGGACCGGGTTAATCCAGGCCTAATCTGCGTGCACCACAATGTTAATGTTTTTTCTACGGACCTGCCCATGAAACGAAACTCGCCATGAACGTCAGCCTCGGGCCTTTCAGCTTCCAGACGGCGCACTTGCTGCTGCTGATATCGCTACTTATAGCATGCGGTATCGGCAACTGGGTTGGGCGCCATCAGAAGGTAAAGACCGGAAAAGTGCTGCTCGACATGCTGCTGGCCGGCCTGGTGGCGGGCCGGATCGTGTTCGTGATCACCTGGTTTGCGCAGTACCGCACCAACCCGCTGTCGATCATCGACATCCGCGACGGCGGTTTTACGCCGTGGGCGGTGGTGCTGGCCGGTGTGGCCTTCGGCGGCTGGCGCATGCTCAAGACGGCGCGCCTGCGTACGCCGCTGGCGGCCGGCATGCTGGCCGGCGCGCTGGCCTGGTTCACCTCGGGCGCGCCGCTGCTGCTCAATCTGAGCGAGCGCAAGCCGTTGCCGGATATGGCGCTGGTCACGCCCGCCGGCGCCCCGGTCAGCCTGGCCGCGCTGGCGCAGGGGCGGCCGCTGGTCGTGAACCTGTGGGCCAGCTGGTGCCCGCCGTGCCGCAAGGAGATGCCGGTGCTCGCCAGCGCGCAGCAACGCAGCCGCGATGTGGTGTTCGTGTTCGTCAACCAGGGGGAAGATGGGCAGACCGTGATGGCTTACCTGAACGGCGGCCAGCTGGCGCTGGAGAATGTGCTGCTCGACAGCAGGTCGGCAATGGGACGCGAGGTGGGATCGAGCGCGCTGCCGACCACCCTGTTCTACGACGCCGGCGGCCGGCTTGCCAATTCACACCTGGGCGCCGTGTCGGCGGCCTCGCTGGAAAGCAAACTGGCCGCCTTGCGTAAAGAGAAATAATCCGGGAAATAATTCCAGTCCTTACATATCGTCCATCGCGGCGAACAGACCGGCCGGCAACTCTTGCTCGATTTGCACGATCCGGTTGCGTCCTTCCTGCTTGGCTTCGGCCATGGCTTTTTCGGCGCGCTGGATCATCATGTCGGCCGTTTCGGCCGGCGCGTTGGTGGTCAGGCCGGTCGAAAACGTGACCTTGCGCCCCGGCGTGACGGTTTCCCAGTCGAAGGCGGCGACCTTGGCGTTGAGGCGGTTCATGGCCAGTACGCCCTGGTGCAGCCAGGTGGCCGGCAAAATGATGCCGAATTGATCGCTCTCGATGCGGCCGAAGCGGTCCAGGGTGCGCAGCAGCTCGTTGGCCGAGCGCGTCACCGCCTGCAGCACGGCGTCGCCGGTGTCGTGTCCGAACTGCTGGTTCACTTCCTTGAGGTGGTCGACGCCGATCATGGCCACGCAGAACGGCTGGCCGGTGCGCGAGGAGCGCTGCAGCTCCTCGGCCACCAGTTCGGTCAGCGCACGCCGGTTCAGCGCGCCGGTCAGGGTGTCGTGGCGCGTCAGCGACTCGGTCAGGTCCAGGATTTCCTGCTCTTTTTCAGCCAGCCTGGCGCGCAAAGGCGCGCATTCCGGGCAGCCGTCGCATTGTGTGCTCATGTAAATTCCTTCGAGATTGTGCTTGTACGCAAAGCTTAACGCTGGAGTTACCTGCAATCAAGCATTATCGGCAGTGGGAACGGGGGTCCGTGCACGCGCCGCGTCTGGCTGTGCGGCGCTCATGCGGCGGATCGCGAAGCGGTTGCGCCCGGCTTGCTTGGCGGCGTATAGGGCTTCGTCCGACAGTGCCAGGTAATCCTCCATGCTGGCCGCGCCGCTGCCGATGGCGATGCCGACGCTGGTCGTCACCTGCAACTGTCTGCCGGCGGCAAGGAACGGCGTGCGCGCCATCTCGATGATTTTGCCGGCCAGGATTGCCGGTTCGGCATCATTGCTCAAACCTTCGAAGATCGCCACGAATTCGTCGCCGGCCAGGCGCGCCACGCTGTCGGTCGAGCGCACCGCCGCGCGCAGGCGTTTGGCGAATTCCACCAGCACCTCGTCGCCGGCCTTGTGGCCGTAGGTATCGTTGATGGCCTTGAAATGGTCGATGTCGAGGTAGGCCAGCGCGACGGCACTGTCGGCGCGCGCGGCGCGGGCCAGCGCGGCGGCGAAGGTTTCCTCGAACATGCGGCGGTTGTCGATGCCGGTCAGGATGTCGGTGCGGGCCTGGGCCACGAGCTTGACTTCGGCCTCGCGGCGCTGCTGCGAGAGCGTGAAAAACGCCCGGCTCAGTTCGCCGAATTCGTCGCGCCGGCACACATTGAACACGTCGATCCCGGCAGTACCATCGGCAATCCCGGCCACATGCCCACGCAGTTTTCCCAGCGGGCGCAGCAGCCGCAAGATGGCTAGCCAGCCGGCCAGCCCGGCCAGCGCCGCCACCGCGACCGATGCCAGCAGCGCGGTCGGGCGCATCCGGATCAGCGGCGTGAACGCTTCCTCGACCGGGTACACGGCACCGACGATCCAGTCGGTCTTGCGCAGGCGCTTGTAGGTGATCAAGGCGCGCACGCCGCTCTTGGTGGGGCCTTCGACCCAGCCTTCGAAGCCGTCGAGCGCAGCCTTGGTGGCCGGGGTGACGCCGCCCGGCTCGTCCTGCACGCGTTGCAGGATGCGCGCCTTGTTGGGGTGGTGGATCACCGTGCCGTCGCCGGTGAGCATGAACAGGTAGCCGCTGGCGCCCGAACCGAGCGAGGAAAGCTGGCCGAAAAAGCGCGGCCGCTGCAGGTCGATGGCGCCGCCCAGCATGAAAAGGAGCTTGCCGTCGGCGTCGTACAGCGGCTCGGTAATGAGAATCACCGGTTTGCCCGACAGGGCGCTCTTGAACGGGCGCGAAATGACGCCCTCGCGCGCGGCCACGGTGTCTGTGAAGTAAGCGCGCTTGCTGAAGTTGATCTTGTCGTTGGTGCGCCGGTCGTTCAGGTTGGCGAGCATGGTGCCCGAGCTGTCGATCACCAGCACGTTGAAAAACTCCTCGCGCAGGCTGGCGTGCGCTTCCAGGAAGTTTTGCAGGCCGCCGCCCGGCTTGCCGCCGGTGCGGCCGAGTTCTTCGCGCAAGGTCTCGAGCAGGGTTTGGCGGGCGTCGAGATCGGCGTCGATGTAGGCGGCCGCGCTCGACAGCAGCGCCACCTGCTGCAAGCCGATCACGTCGCGCATCTGGCGCTCGGCCAGGTACAGCGAGACAAACGTCAGCACGCTGGTGGCCAGCAGCACCAGGCCGATGACCAGCACGGTCAGGCGGAACTTGAGCGTGGCTGGATTGAAGGGGAAACGCATTAGTATAGTTTTCGGCAGTGATGGCGCATGGGCACAATGCCAGGAACGCCATTTTACCTTGTCGCGGCGCTAATTAGCCGCAAGCATGTGAAAGGCCCGTCTAACACATCCGCGCAAGCGAACGCGACTATTTTGTAAAAAAGATTAACATATGGACATTGTTCAGGATTCTCGCTGTACGCCGGGCACGCCCAGTGCTGCGCGGCGCCGAACGCCTGCAACATAGGAAACTGACGGAACCGTGCATGGGCAGCTTCAACGCCGCCCTGCCGGACCGATTCGTGATCAAACCGAAGACCAAAAGGTGTACACAGTGCAGCCACAAACCCTCGCCACAAGCCTGCCCGCGTCGGCAACCCAGCGCCCGCGCATCCTGATCGTCGACGACAACGCCGACGCCGCCGACACGCTCGGAACCTACCTGGAACTGTCCGGCTACGAAGTGACCATCGCCACCGATCCGTACGCGGCGTTGAACCTGGCGCGCGAACTGCGACCGCAGGTGTGCGTGCTCGACATCGGCCTGCCCGGCATGAACGGCAACGTGTTGGCCGAAAACCTGCGGCGCCTGCCGGGCACCTCGGGCGCGGTGCTGATCGCGCTCACCGGCTATGGCCAGGCATACGACAAGCAGCGCTCGCTGGGCGCCGGCTTCGATCATTATTTCGTCAAGCCGGTCAATCCCGGCTCGATCAAGGACTTGATCGACCGCGTGCCGTAACCGGCCTGCTCCGCCGGCCGGCTGCCGTGAGCGCCGGCCAGTTTTGAAGAACCGGTACACGACAAGGCCGGCCGGGTGCGTGTACGCCTTGGCGGCCGCGCGTGCACAATGCTTCTGTTAAAGTGTTTCCAAAAAAATTTCCCGCCTTCGCGGCCTGCGTCGCCGCCCACATCACCGCCCGCCTTCATGAACACTTCCACCGACCTTTCCGGCTTGCCCGCTTTTCTTTCTGATGCGGGCGACATGGGCGCCGCATTCGCCGCCGTCGACTGGGCGGCCACCTCGCTGGGGCCGATCGCGGCCTGGCCGCAGGCGCTGAAAACCAGCGTCGCCCTGGTGCTGCGCTCGCCGGTGCCGATGACGCTCCTGTGGGGCCGCGACGGCATCATGCTGTACAACGCCGCTTATTCGGTGTTCGCCGGCGCCAGCCACCCGGGCATCCTCGGCAAGCCGGTGTGCGAGGGCTTTCCCGACGTGGCCGCGTTCAACCGCAATGTGCTGGCCGTGGTGTTCGGCGGCGGCGTGCTGACCTACCGCGACCAGGAACTGAGCTGGACGCGCAACGGCCAGCTGCAACAGTTCTGGCTCAACCTCGACTATTCCCCGGTGGTGTGCGACCAGGGCGAGATCGGCGGCGTGATCGCGATCGTCATCGACACCACCGCCAAGGTGCTGGCCGAACGCCACGCGCAAGGCGAAATCGGGCGCTTGCACGGCATGTTCGAACAGGCACCCGGCTTCATGGCGCTGCTGGGCGGCCCGCAGCACGAATTCGTCCTGGCCAACAAAGCCTATCTCGACCTGGTCGGCAACCGCGACGTGATCGGCAAGACCGTGCGCGAGGTGCTGCCCGAAGCGGTCGAACAAGGTTTCGTCGACCACCTCGACCGCTTGTTCGGCGGCGGCGAAGCATTTCGCGGCAACGCCGTTCCGATCGCTATTTCCGCGACAGAATCGGCGCCGGCCCGCCAGGCGTACCTCGACTTCGTGTACCAGCCGGTGCGCGACGACAAGGGCGCGATCTGGGGCGTGTTCGTGCAGGGCGCCGATGTGACCGAGCGCGTCAACGCCGAACGGATGACGCACGCCAACGAACTCAAATTCCGGGTCTGGGCCCAGGCCATGCCCAACCACGTGTGGTCGGCCCGCGCCGACGGCTACCTCGACTGGTTCAACGACCGCGTGTACGCCTACAGCGGCGCGGTGCCCGGCACGCTCGACGGCGGCGGCTGGACCCGCCTGGTCCACGAGCAGGACCTTGGCGGCGCCGCCGCGCTGTGGGCGAACGCCATCGCCGAGCGCACCGTGTACGAGACCCAATTTCGCATCCGCCGCGCCGACGGTGCCTTCCGCTGGCACCTGGCGCGCGCCGTGCCGATCTTCAGCGACAGCGGCGATCTGCTCAGCTGGATCGGCAGCAACACCGACATCGACGACCACAAGAGCAGTGCGCTGGCGCTGGAACGGCTCAACAGCACGCTGGCCGAGCAGGTCGGCGCCCGCACCGCCGAGCGCGACCGCATGTGGCGCCTGTCGACCGACATCATGCTGGTGGCCGACTTTAACGCCGCGATCGTCGCCGTCAATCCGGCTTTCAGCTGGGTGCTGGGATGGGATGCCGACAGCGTGACCGGAGAATCGTTCATGGACCTGGTCCACCCGGACGACCGCGCCGCCACCCTGGAACAGGTGGCCTCGCTGGGCGCGGGCGCGACCACCTTCCGCTTCGAGAACCGCTACCGCCGGCGCGACGGCGGCTACTGCACCCTGTCCTGGAGCGCCGCGCCCGATAACGAATTCATCCACGCGGTCGGACGCGACATCACGGCCGAGCGCCACGCGGCCGAAGCGATGCGCCAGACCGAACTGGCGTTGCAGCAAGCCCAGAAAATGGAAACCATCGGCAAGCTGACCGGCGGCGTGGCGCACGATTTCAACAACCTGCTGCAGGTTATCTCGGGCAACCTGCAATTGCTGTCGAAGGATGTACAAGGCAACCCGCGCGCCACCCGGCGCGTTGAAAACGCCATGGCCGGCGTCGGGCGCGGCGCCAAGCTGGCCAGCTACCTGCTCGCCTTCGGCCGGCGCCAGGCGCTCGAACCGACGGTGGTCAGGATCGGCCGCTTCGTGCTCGGCATGGAAGACATGCTGCGCCGCAGCCTGGGCGAAGCGATCGATATCGAAACCGTCATTTCGGGCGGCCTGTGGAACACCCTGGTCGATACCGCCCAGGTCGAAAACGCCGTGCTGAACCTGGCGATCAACGCGCGCGACGCGATGGACGGGCGCGGCCGGCTGACCATCGAAGTCGGCAACGCCCTGCTCGACGACATGTATGCCAGCAGCCACCCGGAAGTCGACCCCGGGCAATACGTGATGCTGGCCGTGAGCGACACCGGCAAGGGCATGACGCCGGAGGTGCTGGCCAACGCCTTCGAGCCCTTCTTCTCGACCAAGCCGGAGGGCAAGGGAACCGGGCTCGGTTTGTCGATGGTGTACGGCTTCGTCAAGCAGTCGGGCGGGCACGTCAAGATCTACAGCGAAGAAGGACACGGCACCACGGTCCGCATCTACCTGCCGCGCTCGTTCGAGATGGAAGATGCGCAGCCCATGCCGGCCGATTCGGCGTATGTGGGCGGCACCGAAACCATCCTGGTGGCGGAAGACGACGACGACGTGCGCGCCACCGTGGTGGACATACTGACCGAGCTCGGCTACCGCGTGCTCAAGGCCAGCGACGCCGCCAGCGCGCTGACCGTGATCGACAGCGGCGTGCAGGTCGACCTGTTGTTTACCGACGTGGTCATGCCGGGCCCGCTGCGCAGCCCGGACCTGGCGCGCAAGGCGCGCGAGCGCTTGCCGCAGTTGGCGGTACTGTTCACCTCCGGCTATACCGAGAATGCCATCGTGCACGGCGGCCGGGTCGACGCCGGCGTGGAACTGCTGGGCAAACCGTACACGCGCGAAGCGCTGGCCAAGAAGATCCGCCACGTGCTGGCCAACCAGAAGCAGAAACTGGCCGCCTTGCCGGATCAGCCGGCGTCATTGGCGCCGTCGGCGCTGCGCGTGCTGCTGGTCGAAGATGACGCGGCGGTCGGCGACATCACCTTCGAGATGCTCAAGCTGATGGGCCACGCCGTGGAATACGCCACCGATGCCCAGGCGGCGCTCGATGCGGTGGCCCGCACCGGGTTCGACGTGATGATCACCGATGTCGGCCTGCCGGGGCTGCCGGGCAATGTGCTGGCGGAGAAAGTGCGCGCGATCCTGCCGGGGCTGGCGGTGGTGTTCGCCACCGGGCAGATCCACCCGGGCGTGGCGCCGGGCGACCTGGTGCTCAACAAGCCCTACGACATGGATGCGCTGATGGCGGTGATGCAGAAAATTACCGAGCGCAGGGCGTGAGGCGCTATCTTTTCTGCCAGTAGGCGAATTCGGTCTCGTAGCAGTTGGTATCGACTTCGGCGATTTTTTCCTGCATGACCGCTTGCGCATCCTGCACGGCCTGGTTGTAGATCGACGGGCCGATTTCGCGCAGGCAAAAGTCGAGCAGCAGGCGCGCCTTGAGCACGCCCACCTCTTCATCGAAATTCTTCATGCAATAGCGCTGCAGCGACGACAGCAGCCGCTCCTCGGTTTCCTGGTTCAGTTTGATGGCCATCGTTGTTTCATGTGACGTGTTCGGGGAGCCGCAGCTTAGCAGAATTGCCCGTGCGCGGGCACTTCCCCTTCCGGGGCGCGGTACATGATGTCGGTGCGCAGAACGTACTTGGTGCCGCTTTGGACCGCCGAACCCTGGTGCATCTGCCGGTGCGGAAAGACCAGCGCCGATCCGGCCCGCGGCTTGATGCTCTCCCACGCAAAGTCGGTATGCCCGCCTGTGAAATCGTCATTGAGGTACATCAGGATGGTGAGGAAACTCACTTCCGACTCGCTGCGCATATAGCTGCCATCTTTATGCGCCTTGAAGAATTGCTCGCCGTGATAGCGGTAATAGCGAAAGCGCTCGTTAAAGCCGGTCAAATGCCACTCGCGTTGCAACGGCGGCAGTTCGGGCCTGGCGCGCTGGTATAACTGCTCGGCCAGATCGGTATTGTCGTAGATGATGCGGTCGTTGGTCCGGTAATCGAGGTCCATCTGTTCGCCGCTGCTGGTGGTGATGCCGGCGGCCTGGTAGCCGATCGCTTCGCTCTCGGCGATATGGCGCGTGCATTCTTCCGGGCTCAGGAAATCATGGATATAAAATATACCCAGGCCAAACTTTTCGATGTTCATGATAGGTCTTCGTAACGATGGTTAGAAACGGCCACGGGCCGTAGCGGATCATGCCGGCAGTACGGGAAGCGCGCGCGGCATCACGCCCGCGCAGGTTCCGGCCTGCCTTACATGATCGGCGTCATCGCCGAAATTCCTTGCCGCCGCGTCCACGTGTTCTATCCACGGCGCCCGCTGCGGCCGCGATGGCGTTTTCAGGACGCAGTACCGTTCTATTCATCACTCTTCCGTTCACTGTTCACTGTTCCACTATACCAAAGTATAAGTGCCGCTACTACAAGGCCGCCTATACTCGGGCGCACCCCGTGCCACCCGTGCCGGGCGAAAAGGACCCCATCATGCACACCGCATTTCCCCTTCGCCGCGCCAGTGCCGCGCTGGCACTCGTGCTCGCCGCACTCACCCTGCCGGCCGCCGCTGCGCCATCGCAATCGCTGCTGCAAAGCTGCGCGGCCTGCCATGGCGCGACCGGCAACACGGCCGATGCCGCGCTGTATCCGAACCTGGCCGGCCAGTCGGCGGCCTACATCGAACTGCAACTGAATAACTTTCGCAGCGGAGAACGGCCCCACGCCCAGATGCGCGCCGTCGCCGAGCAGTTGACCGGGCCGGAAATGCGCGCGCTCGCCGCCTTCTACGCCGCCCAGCCGGCCAAGGCACAGGCATTGAGCGATGCAGCGCTGGAACAGCAAGGCCGCCGGATTTTCGAGCACGGCAGCACGGCCGGCGCGCCCGCCTGCGCCAGCTGCCACGGCCAGCAGGGCCACGGCCAGGCGCCCTTTCCGCGCATCGCCTCGCAGCCGGCCGGCTACACGCTGGAGCAACTGAAGGTGTACCGCGACGCGCCAAAATTCAACAATCCGCTGGCGACGGCAATGAAGGAAGTCGCGCTCAAGCTCGGCGATGCCGACATGCGCGCCGTCGCGGCTTACCTGGCCACCGTGCGCTGAGAAACGCAGGGCCGCCCAGGTTCACATCAGCAATGTCCCGGGAAGCCTGAGCCGCATCTCGCTGCCCTGCCCCGGCGCCGAACTCCAGCGCACGCTCGCGCCCAGGCGCTCGGCGCGCTCGCTGATGCCGGGCAAGCCCCAGTGGCCGGGCAAGCCGCCGTCGCGCAGCACCTCGGCCGGCAGGCCGCAGCCGTCGTCGCGCACGATCACGGTCAACTCCTTGCGCTCGAACAGCAGTTCCACCTCGATCTTGCTGGCTTTGGCATGCTGGAAGGCATTGAGGATCGCTTCGTTGACGATCCGGTACACCTCGTGCGCCACCAGCGGCGGCAACGCGCGGATGCGCCCGCTCTCGCGCAGCGCAAACGCCACGCCGCGCTCGGCCGACAGGCGCTGGCCTTCGCGTTCCAGCATGCGCGCCAGTCCCGCCTGGAAATGGTCGTGCGCGCGCAAGTCCTGCACCTGGTCGCGCCCTTCCTGCAACATCAGTTCGGCCTGGTCGAGCGCGCTGTCCATGATCTGCCTGACCGGTTCCTGGCCCACCACCTTGGTCGCGGCCAGGTGGAAGCGCAGGATCAGCGCCTGCACGCCCTGCAGCAAGGTGTCGTGCAGCTCGCGCGCGATGCGTTCGCGCTCGTCGACCTGCACCTGCAGCCGTCCCTGGATGCGCGCCGCCAGCAGGCGCGTGCGCCAGCGGTACAGTCCCCACAGCAGCAGCAGCGCGACCAGCACGCAGGCGGCGCGGAACCAGACGGTCTGGGTGACGGTCGGCGCGATGCTGAAGGTAAAGACGGCGCCGGTCTCGCTCCAGACGCCATCCTCGTTCGACGCCTGCACCTGGAAGCGGTAGTGGCCCGGGCCCATGCCGGTAAAAAAGGCGTTGCGGCGGGTGCCGGCGGCGGTCCAGCCCGCATCCTGGCCTTCCAGGCGGAAGCGGAACGCCACCCGCTCGGGCATCGACAGGCTCAGCGCCGTGTAGTCGAGCTCGATACGCTGGGTGCCGGCCGGCAGGCGCAGGCCGTCCGTGGCCGGATAATGCTTGCCTTCGACGCTCAGGCCGCGCAGCTCGACGTGGGGCGCGAGCGCGTTGCGGCGCAATCTGGCCGGATCGACCGAGACGATGCTGTTGGCGGTAGTGAACCAGAGGCGGCCATCGCTGCCGGCCACGGCCGACGGCACCGGTAACATTTGCGGCGCGGTCCCGGTCAGGCCGTCTTCCTGGTCGTAGCGCACGAAACGCACGCGGTAGGCCGGATCGGCCACGACGCGCTTGATCTCATCGGCGTCGATGACGCTGATGCCCGCGCTGCCGTTGAGCCACAACTGGCCCGAGGCCGACGCCACGATGCCGGACACACCCAGGAATTTTTCGCCCTCGACGCCGAGCACGGTATGAAAACGCTTGCCGTCGAAGTAGGCAATGCCGCTGTCGCCGCCGATCCAGGTGTGCGCGCCATGGCGCACCATCTGGAACACCACGCCGACCTGCAAGCCCTCGGCCGCGCCCAGCAGGCGGAAGGCGCCGTTCTCGCGCAGCGCGATGCGGTTGCCGATGAAGCCGAGCCACAGCTGGCCACCGGGCATGGCCGCGATGCTCATCGCGCCGCGCGAGGCGAAGTCGGCATACGGCGACACCTTGCGCCACTGGCCGTCGCGGCGCTCGTACGTGCCGCCGCCGTTAAACGAGATCCACAGCGTGCCGTCGGCCTCCTTGGCGATGGCATGCACGGGGCGCCCGTCGGTGTCGACCGGCGTTTCCAGCTTGGTGAAGCTCTTGCCGTCGAGGTAGGACACGGCGCGGTGACCGCCGGCCCAGACCACGCCGTCATGGTCGCGGTACAGGCAGGTCAGCTCGGCCAGGGCGTTCGATGGCATGCCGGCCAGCGGCAGCGGCGACGAGCGCGGGCCCGGCACGAAGAAACCGTCGGTCCATAGCGCGCCATTGTCGGCGGCGGCCATCGCGCGCGCTTCGCCGCCGTAGTAAAGCGGCAAGGCGGCGACGTCGAGCTTGGTGCGCCGGAAGCGGTCCAGGCCGCTGTTACTCGCGACCCAGATGTTGCCTTCGCGGTCTTCCAGCGCGGTAAACACGACGTAGCCGCTCAAGCCCTGCTGTGGGGTGAGGCGCTGGACGACCGTTTTGCCGTCCACCTCGAAGCTGCGCTCGACGCCTTCGCGCCGCAGCAGCCAGCGCTCGCCCTCGGCGTCGTACAGCATGTGCGACGAATATTGCCCGCCGATCCGGGGCAAGGGCTGCGCGCCGCGCGGCGGCTGCTCGACGATCTCCAGGCTGTCGTTGCGCCCGCCATTGCTCCAGATGGTGCCGTCGGGTGCCTCGATCAGGTTGCCGCTCAGGTCGAGTTGCATGGGATGCTGGCGAAAACGCGTCGCGCCCGGCTCCAGCACCCAGGCGTTGTCGACATTGCCCACCCACAGGCGCCCGCGGCTGTCGGGCAGGATGGCGTGCGGCTGGTTGTTCTCTTTCTCGAAGCCGGGCATCTTTTCCCAGCGCTCGCCGACGAGCCGGAACAAGCCCAGTTTGGTCGCCGCCCAGATGCGGCCCTGGCGGTCGCGCCGGATCGCGCTCGGCGAGGCCGGCGGCAAGCCTTCGGCCGGGCCGTAGTGGCGCAGCGCGCCTTGTTTCAGCAGCCCGATGCCGCCGCTGCGGTAGCCAAGCCACAACTCGCCCGTGGGCAAGGCCAGCAAGGAGCTGATGCCGGGCGAGTTCAGCGCGCCGCTGCGCGGAGCGTAGCGTTCGAAGCGCACCCCGTCAAAGCGGAACAGCCCGGTGCTGGCGCCCAGCCAGAGCCAGCCGTCGTCCGACTGCGCCATGGCGAAGATGATGGTCGGCGCACCGTCGCGCGCGGTCCAGCTGGAGTGATGCAGGGTGATCGCCGGCGCCGGCGCCGGGGCCGCCTTGGGCTCGGGCAGCGGCGCGGTGGTCTTGCCGGGCGCGGGCGCGCCTGCGGCAGTGGCCGGCAAGAGCGCAGCGAGCACCAGCAGTGCCGCCAGCGCCCGGCGCCAGCCTTGAAAAACCGTCATGGGTGAACTCCGTGATGCGAAAATGGCAGCATTTTACGGGATTGTGGCAACGCAGCAATGATTGCGCAGCAAACTGATCCAAGCGGCCGATCGGGGCGCGTGGCATGATCCGCCATATTGACATTCAGAAAGCCTTTCCTTGACTGCCGCCCCGCTCCGTCTCTTGATCGCCGACGACCACAGCTTGCTGCGCGAAGGTATCGTTGCGCTGCTGGCCGGCGACAGCGGCATCGAGGTGGTCGGCCAGGCCGCCAACGGCGCCGAGGCGCTCGAGCGCTTTGGCTGCCTGCGGCCCGACGTGACCCTGATGGACCTGCAAATGCCCGTCATGGACGGCCACGCGGCCATGCTGGCGATCCGCGCGCTGGCGCCGCAGGCGCGCGTGCTGGTGCTGACCACCTTCAAGGGCGACGCCCGCATCGCCCGCGCGCTCGGCGCCGGCGCTTGCGGCTACCTGCTCAAGTGCGCGATGCGGCTCAACCTGGCCGACGCGCTGCACCGGGTGCACACGGGCCATCGCTACATTCCGGCCGAGGTGGCCGCCGAAATGGCCCATTACTTCGGCAGCGACCAGCTGTCGGGACGCGAACTGGACGTGCTGCGCCTGGTCGCCGACGGCAATTCGAACCGCGAAGTCGGCGTGCGCCTGGCCATCAAGGAAGAAACCGTCAAGGCGCATGTCAGCGCGGTCCTGTCCAAGCTCGGCGCCAGGGACCGCACCCACGCCACCACGATCGCGCTGCGGCGCGGCATCCTGACCTTGTAGGCGCCCACCTTGAATCAATCACCAGGGAACAACATGAATCCAGTACACAGCCTGCAAGCCGTACCGCGCGCGCTGCGCACCTTGCACAAGGCCCTGATCGATGTGGAAACGGTGTATTTCGGCGCGGTCGGCAGTGCGCTGGAACACTTGCAGCTGATCACCAGCCACCCCCATTTCGCGTGGCTGCAACCGATGTCGGCGCTGATGGCCGCGCTCGATGAAGCGCTCGACGAGCCGGACCTGCTCACACCCGAGGCCGTGGCCGGCTGGCGCGCCGCGATCGAGGAACTGGTCGGGCCGGGCGCGCCAGGCGCGGGCCAGTTCCGCGCCAAGTACCTGATCCTGATGCACGACTCGCCCGATGTGGCGATGGCGCACGGTGCCTTGCGCCAGGTGCTGGGACAGTTTCCCCGTAAGGCGCCCGCTGCCTGAGGCGCCCGCGTTCGCGGCCGGCGCCGTGCTGTCGTGGCGCTGCTTTCAGGGTCTTGGTTTCACCAGGCCATACATGACCGCTTTTGCCACGGCATGCTGGCGGTTCGACGCGCCCAGCTTCTTGATGACCGACGTCAGGTGAAAATTGATGGTGCGTTCCGCAACGCCGACGATGTGCGCCATTTCCCACGCCGTCTTGCCTTCGCAGGCCCAGAAAACACACTCGAGTTCGCGCTCGGTCAGCTCGTTCACCTTGGGGTTTTCCATCTTGTCTATCCGGACATAGGCGTCGAACAGATATTTGCTGAATATGCCGGCCGCGGGCAACAGATTTCCGAGACGGTTTTCATCGAAATCCGGGTTCGAACTGACCACGCTGAAAAACGCCGTTTGCCCGCTGGGCGGGTTGAGCGGAACCGTCAGGCCGCAATGGAGCCCGAATTGCCTTCCGGTCTCCATGAACGCCTTGTCGTTGTCCCCGTCGTAGCCCGGCATGCTGGCGAGCTCACTCCACAGGATCGGCGCCGAGTGGGAAAAACTGTACTTCAATAGCGGATCGACCGACGACGACCTGTTCTGGAAATACAGATCGACCCATTCCGCCGGAAAATTGGTCAGCGTGATGATCTTTGGCGCGATCAGGGAGACCACTTCGCATACGCTGAACAGATAATAGTCGAGCTCGATCTTGCTGCAAAAATCCTTGCAGATGTTTTTTAAATCAAGCAGGTGAGGTGCTGCTGACAAGGCATGCCTGAATTCACGCAACACGGAATAGTCCATCACACTTCCTCGCACAAACCGCGACAGCCATCGCGCCACCCCGGTCCGAGATCGATATGATTATCCGGGTGACAGGGACTGAGTTTCTAAGTCGCTCGGGTCACATTCATCCGTGAAAAAAAATCCCAGCGGGTATTTATGAAAACCGTCGAAATCTGCTTTTCCTATCGGCACACCCGCCTGGCGGGCAATGGCGTAGACCATGCAATAGTGGAAGAAGAAATTCGGCATGGAATACATCAGGTAGTAATCCCAGCCGGATAAGGTCAGGTCAGCAAATCCGGCCGCCGTGTTAATTTTGCGGGCATCGATCTGGCGGAAATCGCCATCGGGAATCGCCGATAAATACCTTGTCGTCGCCGCCAGCTCGGTAAAAACACTTTGCAAGCTGTAATCATCGTCGCTGAACGACACGATTTCCCTGCCAGCCAGGGGGCAACAGGTGCGTAGCGTGAACCCGATCGCGGTTTTTGCCTGTTGCAACAGCGGAAACATCTGAGGATGCAGGCGATTGTGAGTGATATCACCGTCAAACTGCTCCACTTGTTTTAATAAGCCGTTCAATCTTCCCAAATAGTGAAGAAAAATCTTCGTCGGTAGCATCATCTTTTTTTCCTATCTTAGCATGTTTCACGCAATTGCGATTGTCGCATTGGCATCTTTTTCGAATAGTGATATTCGAAAAACGTTCCGAGGCTCGTTGCGCCAGGCGCCCTCTCGTCGCTCAATTGTCTTTTACCCTGCACGCATAAAAACCCGCAGTCCTGCGCGCCGATTGGGGCAGCGGCCGGTACTGGCACGAGGCCCTTCGCCATGCCGCGCTCGATTCATGCAAGCGGTATCTGGAACTATAGCGGAAAAAATTAATGTTATTAACTGTCAGATCTGACATCGCTTCAATTCCCTGATGACACCAGGCCGTCGTAACGCACTGTCACATCTGACAGTCATAAATGACAGGCACAAATAACAGGCATAAGTGACAGGCAAAAGTGACAGGCATTTGTTACAGCTTTTCCAAACATTGCCAACGGTGAAAAATGTACATCAAGCCAACTCACCGTGAGGACCCAAAAATGTACACCGATAAACTCGTAACGAACGATCGTCCGCTTGCCGGCATTTTAATTGTGGTAGGCGGCATTGCGGCAGTTTCCGTGGCGGCGCTGCTCGTGCTATTCGGATTGGAACAAGTCGGACTGGTGGACCTGCATAACCTGACCGGCTACCCGCATTATCGACTCCGATAACATCAACCCATCTCAATCAACAGGAATTTTTGCCATGACCACATCCGCATTATCCACTGCAGACAGAGAAAGCAACTCCCGCCACAATGGGATCGTTGCCCGTACGGTCCAAAAGATTTGGAACTTCAACATTCACGAAGACATGCTGAGCAATAATAAACCCTACTTGCTCGGCGCATTGGCGGCGGCATTTATCGTGTGGCTATTCGCAACGCCCAAACTGGCTTTTCTCTTCGATCCCGTACAGACGAACTCGGTACATATTTTTCATATGATGCCACAGATAAATTTGGCCAATGAATTCGGCCCGATTGCCACGGTCCTGTTGTGGCTGGCCATATTTCGTTTCGGCTTCCTGGTTGCGGTCGGCGTTGCCGATATTGTGTTCCACGAGCGGGCCACCGGTAAGCCGTTCGCCTGGAAAGGCATGGTCAACACCTCCATGGCCAATATCATGATGTGGCTGTTCGGTTTTCTGTTCATTGGCGTGTCGCCCTACTTCGAGCAGTTCATGCGCTTTTACATGACGCTGCTGCACAGCGTGCCGAAGATCGTCGATATCAACGGGCCGCTCGCCGTGATCCTGGCCTGCCTGATTGGCGACTTCTGCTTTTACTGGTCGCACCGGCTGACGCACAACATGCGCCTGCTGTGGAATCTTGGGCACATCAATCACCATCGCCATGAGAATCTCACCCAGCTCCATATTGCTGCGGAACCGGACGTCCTGGCATTAAAGGCATCGAAAGGAATCACCCTGTTCATGCTGCCTTTGATGAGCGCGCTTTTCACGTCGGACCTGGTTGGGGTGGGCTGGTTTTTGATCGCCGTGCTGGTCATCGATATCTGGATCGATCCGTCGCATTCACCGGTGCTGTACAAGCTGGAGCAAAAATACAAGGCGCTAAGGATGATGAGGCTCGTGTTCGTCACCGTTGCGGTTCACTACACTCACCATTCGAGCGAGGCACGCCACAACAAGAAAACCGGATGCAACTTCGGCGCC
>DASVVC010000185.1:0-23870 GCA_036386755.1 Telluria sp. | reverse complement strand
GCCAAGGCGGCCCTCGGCGGCCATGGCATCGCTGAGCATCGGTGCTATGGCCCCCCGCCGAGGGCCGCCTTGGCGCGGGGGCGACGATTTATATGCGAGCGGGCAAAAGCTTGCGCCTCAAGCTTCGTTGTCCAACTCCGGCCCCAGCATCAGCTGCGCCGCCTCGCTCGGCAACGCCTCCACCGATTTAAGCTTGCGCGCCATCTGGCGGCTGCGCACCTCCGCGCTCTCGATATTCTTGGCCGCCTTTTCCAGGGTCAGCTTGGTCTGCGTGAGCACATCGCCGAACTTGGTGAATTCCGTCTTCACCGCCCCCAGCACCTGCCACACTTCCGACGAGCGCTTTTCCAGCGCCAGCGTGCGGAAACCCATCTGCAGGCTATTCAAAATCGCCGACAAGGTCGACGGCCCCGCAATCGACACGCGCAAGGTGCGCTGCAAATCGTCCGCCAGCCCCGGCCTGCGCATCACTTCCGCATACAGCCCCTCGGTCGGCAAGAACAGGATCGCAAAATCGGTGGTCAGCGGCGGCGACACATATTTCTCGCAGATCGTCTTCGCTTCCAGCCGCACCGCCCGTTCGAGCTCGCGTCCGGCCAGCGCCACCCCGTCGGCGTCGGCCCGGTCGGCGGCGTCGAGCAGCCGTTCGTACTGCTCCTTGGGGAACTTGGCGTCGATCGGCATCCACACCGGCGTGCCGCCTTCCACGTGGCCGGGCAGCTTGATCGCAAACTCGACCCGCGCGCCGGTGCCGGGAATGGTCTCGACGTTCTTCGCATACTGGTCCACCGTCAGCACCTGTTCGAGCAGCATTTCGAGCTGCACTTCGCCCCAGGTGCCGCGCGTCTTGACGTTCGTGAGCACGCGTTTCAGGTCGCCCACGCCGATGGCCAGCTGCTGCATCTCGCCCAGCCCCTGGTGCACCCGCTCCAGGCGCTCCGACACCTGGCGGAACGACTCGGAAAGGCGCGTCTCCAGCGTGGCGTGCAGCTTCTCGTCGACCGTCTTGCGCATCTCTTCCAGGCGCGCGCCGTTATCGTTCTGCAGGTCGCGGATCTTCGCTTCCAGGGTCGCACGCACTTCCAGCATGCGCTGCGCGTTCGATTCGGTCAGCGCCGACAAGGTCTGGTGCATGGTGTCGGCAAAGCGCTTGAGCGTGGCCGACTGCTCTTCGCGCCCGCTGACGCTGGCCAGGTGGATCTGCTGGCGCATGCTGTCGAGCTGCTGCACGGTGGCGCCGTGGTATTGCGCCAGGCTGGCGCCAATGTCCTGGCGCGTGCCTTGGGCGCCGGCCTGCAGTTCCAGGCGCAACTCGCGTTCGAGCCGTTCGAGCTGCAGCTTGTCCGACTGCGCGCCGTCGCCATTGGCGCGCGCGCGCAGCAGCGCCACCGCCTGGAGAATGATGATGACAAGCGCGAGCGCGGCGAGGATCAGGAATTCGGTCTGGGTCATGGCATCGGTCGGGCATGAGTCGGGCATTAACCCGGCTGGTTTCGCATCCAGTCGGCGGTCTGGTAGAACGACTCCATCAGGCGCAGGCGCAGCGCTTCGTCGATGCCGATGTCTTCCATCGCCCACGCCATGGCGCGCAGCCATTGATCGCGCTCGCTGCTGCCGATGGCAAACGGCAGGTGGCGCGCGCGCAGGCGCGGGTGGCCGTACTGTTCGACGAACAGGTCCGGCCCGCCCATCCAGCCGCTCAGGAACATGAAGAGCTTGTCGCGCGAGCCGTCCATCGACGGCGGATGCAGCGCGCGGATGCCGGCAAATTCAGGTTCCAGTTCCATCAGGTCGTAGAAGCGGTCGACCATCTCGCGCACGCGCGCTTCGCCACCGATGACGTCATACAGGGTTTGTGGTTCACTCATGCCGCCATGATAGCGCAGCATGCGCGCCGCTGTCAGACCAGTGTGAGGCGGCGCAGGCGCCGCGTGGACGGCCAGCTGTCCATGCCCACTTCCAGGCGCATGTCGGCGCAGGCGTCGAGCAGGCGCGCGCACTGCGCGATCGTCAGGCCGCTATTGAGCGTCAGGCGCACCAGCGAGCGGTTCTTGGCGGTGGCGGGCGCGCAGAAGACGGCGCCGTAAATGCCGCGCCGCTCCAGCGCCTTGCGCAGCGCCAGCGTGCGCGGCTCCGGGCCGGCTTCGAGCGCGATGATCTGTTCGCTGCCATCGTCGACGTTGTAGCCCAACGCGCGCAGGCCGTTTCTCACCGTGCGCGTGGTGCGGGCCAGCGCGGCGCGGCGCCCATCGGCGCCGGCGATGAAGTCGAGCGCGGCGTCGAACCACGCCAGTTCGTGCTCCAGCAGGCAGGAACTGAAAATCGCGGGGCGCGAGGCGGACAGGAAGTAGCCCTTGAAATGGCTGGAACAGGTGATGAAGCCGGCGCGCCCGGCGAAGCTCTTGGCCAGCGAGGCGGTGCGAAAGTGCACCTGGCCGGCCAAGCCCAGTTGCGCCACCAGCCCCGCCCCGCGCGGGCCGTGCGTGCCGAGCGAATGCGATTCGTCCACCACCAGGATGGAGCCGCTGGAAGTGGCGATGCGCGCGATCTCGGTCAACGGCGCGACGCTGCCGTTGGTGCTGTAGAGCGCGTCGACCACGATCACGCCGGGACCGTGCTTGCGCACCTGGCGCTCCAGGTGGGCCGCGTCGTTGTGCAGGAACGGCAGCGCCGTGGCCTGCGCCGACTGCGCCCCTTCCCACAGCGAGGCATGCGCCATCATGTCGAGATACACCGGCACGCGCGGCCCGGCGATGGTCTGCAGCAGGCCGACGTTGGCGGCCCAGCCGGACTGGGTCAGCACCCCGTCCTCGGCCCCCATGAAGGCGGCCAGCTTCGCTTCCAGCCGGTGCTGGGCGCTGCCCTGCTGCAGGAACACCGACGACATCAGCATGCCTCCCCGGTTGCGCACCAGGCAGCGCGCCTGCGCCTCCAGCAAGGCCGCTTCGCCGGAAATACACAGGTAATCATTGCTGGCCAACATGATTGCGCCGGGCTGGGGTGCTGTCCACACATGCAAATGTTCGCCGCCCAGCAACTGCGCCACCCGCGTGACGTAGTGCTCGTCCATGCGGCCGGTCACGAAGGATGGCATGGCCGGTTCGGCGCGCAAGGCAGGCGAAACTTGATCGACAGCAAATGACATGAATTCTCCTTGGAAAAATCATCCATTCTGTGCCGCTCTTCCTTGACAATCCTGCAACATCGATAGACCTTGACATATATCAAATTGCAAAATATCAACATAGGTCAAGATTGTCCTTCCCGCCTATCCTTGCAAGCCAGGAAACCTTTCCATGACCTTTGCCAGCGCCACCGCTCCGTTTTCCGCCGACCGCCTGCGCCAATCCTTGCTGCAGTGGTTGCTGCGATGGCTGGTGCGGCACGAGCATCATCACGCGCATGCGACCAGCCGCTTCATCCTGCTGGGATGGATCGGCTTTCTGGGCATGCCGGCCTACTATTCGATCTGGACCTACTGGTTTCCGCAGGAGTTCGAGAGCCTGACCTTGCGCCTCGCCGGCGCCGCCCTGTGCCTGCCCGCGCTGGCGCCCGGCCGCCTGCTGCGCGGGCGCTTCGTCAACGCCTACCTGTTCATTGCGGTCACCTACGTGCTGCCGTTCCAGTTCATCTTCATGTACCTGATGAACCACGGCTCGGCCGTGTGGAGCCAGTCGCTGCTGATCGCGCTGACGGTGCTGTTCCACTTCCGCACGCGCTGGGCGCTGGCTGTCTGCGCCACCGGCGGTGCGCTGGCCTGCGCCCTGTTTGCACTGGTGGACGACGCGAGCTTCATGCTCAGTCACACGGTGCTGGAACAGCTGCCGATCTATGCGTTTACCATCGTCGCGGTGTCGGTGGCCAAGGCCGGGCGCGGCGCGCTGGCGCGCGAGAAGCTGGCCGGCATGGCGCACGCCCTGGCCAGCGTGTCGCACGAACTGCGCACGCCGCTGGTCAGCGTGGAAGCGAACGTGCGCGGCATCGGCCGCCGCATCGCGCCGCCGGCCAAGGTCAGCGAGGCGGACTGGCACGCGATGAGCGAGGCGATGGCGCGCATCGAGTACGAGGTGCGCCACATGAAGCACATGATCGACCTGTTCCTGCTGTCGGCCACCGCGGTCGAGCAGCGGCTCGAAGCGACCGAGGTGGTGTCGATGCGCGAGGTGGTCGATTCGGTGATCCGGCGCTATCCGTTCGCGGCGCAGTCGCAGCGCGACGCGGTCAGCGTCGACATCCGCACCGACTTCCGCTTCGCCGGCAAGCACGAGCTGTCGGTGGTCATCCTGCTCAACCTGCTGCGCAACGCGCTCAAGGCGCTGCACCGGGCCGGCAAGGGCCGCATCCGCATCGTCGTCGATGGCCGCCCCGAACGACCGCGTCTGCTGGTGATCGACACCGGCTGCGGCATCGCCGAGCGCCAGTTGCCGCTGATCTTCCAGCGCTTCTATTCCTACCCTCCCAGTTCCGGCGCCGGCATCGGCCTGGCCTTGTGCAAGGACATCATCGATGCCTGGCAGGCCAGCATCCGCTGCGTGTCGCGCGAACTTGGCTACACCATGTTCGTGCTCGAATTCCCGCGCGTGGCCGCTGCGCCCGGCCCGCATTGACCTCTTATGAAAGTCCCAGCATGCCCCTGCCGATTTACAGCCATCCCAGCCTGACCGTCCTGATCGACGACAGCGACAGCTTCCTGAAAAGCGTCGCCTTCCAGCTCGACCCCGCGCTGGCCAGCAAGTGCTTCGCCGATACCAGCAGCGCGCTGGCCTGGATCGGCGCGCGCGGCGAGCGCCAGCCGGGCCGGCTGGCGGCCAGCCACGATACCTATCCCGATTCGAAGGAGCGCTGCAACGTGGCCTTCGACATCGACCAGATCCACCGCATCAGCTTCGAGCCGCAGCGCTTCATGACGCCGTCGGTGGTTGTGGTCGATTATTCGATGCCGCAGATGGATGGCCTGGAACTGTGCGAGGCGCTGCGCCACCTGCCTTGCAAGAAAATCCTGTTTACCGGCGTGGCCGACGAAAAAGTGGCGGTCGACGCTTTTAATCGCGGCCTGATCGACCGCTACATCAAAAAGAGCGACGACGGTGCGCTCGACAAGCTCGAAGCCGAAATCGTGGCGCTGCAGCGCGAGTATTTCGCGGCCCGCTCCGACCCGCTGCGCGACATGCTGGAGCTGCACAACCACAGCTTCTTGAGCGACCCGGCTTTCAGCGCGGTGGTGCGCATGGTGGTGGAGCAGCACGCGATCGTGGAGCACTACCTGTATCCGAATCCGGCCGGTATTTTGCTGTACGACGCGCACGGACGCGCGCAGCTGATGGTGGTCGAGACCGAGGCGGGGATGAACGCGCACTATGAAGTCGGCTGCGACAACGACGCGCCGCCGTCGTTCCTGCAGGCGGTGCGCGAGCGCTGCATCGTGCCGTATTTTCGCGAGGGCGACGGCATGTACGCGCGCGATTTTGCCAGGAACTGGCATCGCTGGACCGCGCCCGCACAGCGCTGTTGCGGGGCGCAGAACTACTATTGGGCGCTGTTCCCGCTGGCGCCGGGCGAGCTGGACGAACCGGCCCACCCGTTTTCGACCTTCCTGAGCGAGCGCGAGACGGCGTCTTGAGGTTAGCGCGCCTGTCTGTCCTCAGGCGCCGCGCAAGGTCTGCAACGGCGGCTGGCGCAGCACGTTCCTCAGTCCGAGCCAGCCGCCGATGATGGCGCACAGCGCGCCCACCACCAGCCCGGCCAGCCACACCATCGGGCTGAAGGTCCAGGGGAACTTGAACTGGTAGGTCGCCAGCGCCCAGCCCAGCGCCGCCGCGCCCGACGCGGCCAGGAGGCCCGCCAGGCCGCCCACCAGCGAAAATTCGATCCACTGCGCGCGCGAGAGCTGCTTGCGCGTCGCTCCCAGGGCGCGCAAGAGGCCCGACTCGCGCGTGCGCTCGTCCTGGGAACCCATCAGCGCCGCGTACAGCACCAGCACGCCCGAGGCCAGGGTGAACATGAACAGGAATTCGACCGCGGTCACCACCTGGTCCAGCACTTCCTGCAACTGGCGAATGATGCCGCTGACGTCGATCACCGTCAGGTTCGGAAAATCGCGTGTCAGGGCGTTGGTGAAGGTGCTCTGGGCCGGCGGCAAATGGAAGGCCGTCATGAAAGTTTGCGAGGTCTTTTCCATCGCGGCCGGGTTGATGATGACAAAAAAGTTCGCGCGCATCGAGCCCCATTCGAGCTTGCGCAGGCTGGTCACCTTGGCGTCGACCAGGGTGCCGCCGACGTCGAAACGCAAGGTGTCGCCCAGTTTCAGGCGCAGGGTTTTGGCGATGCCCTGCTCGACCGAGGCTTCGGCCACGCCCGGCGCATCCTTGTACCACTGGCCGGCCACGATCTCGTTCGAGGCCGGCATGTCCGGCGTGGCCGAGAGGTTGAATTCGCGGTCGGACAGGCGCTGCGCATTGTCGTCGCCGGCGTAGGTGGCGGCGGTGACGGGCTGGCCGTTGACGGCGGCCAGGCGCCCGCGAATCATCGGGAACAGCGGCGCTTCCTTGACCCTGGCGGCGGCGATGCGCCTGGCCACGTCGTCCTTCTGCTCGGGCAGGATATTGATGATGAAACGGTTCGGCGCGTCCGGCGGGGTGGCGCTGCGCCAGGCCGTCATCAGGTCGCCGCGCACCACGGTCAGCAGCAGCAAGGCCATGAGGCCGAGCGCCAGCGAGACCACCTGCACGATGGTGGCGCCCGGACGGCGCTGCAGCGAGGTGACGGCGAAGCGCCAGCTCTGGTTGTCGATGGCGCCGCGCAGCGTCTTCAAGGCCGCCAGGCCGCCCCACGCCACCAGCGCGAAAACGGCAAAGCCGCCCAGGAAGCCCGCCGCGGTGGACAGCGCCAGCTTGACGTCGCCCGCTTGCCACAGCATCAGGCCGACGAAAACGACGAGCCCCAGGCCGTAGGTGGCCAGCGCCATCGGTTTCGGCGCGGCCTGTTCGCGCCGGATCACGCGGTTGTGCGGCACATTGCGCAGCTGGAGGACCGGCGGCAGCGCAAAGCCGACCAGCAGCAGCATGCCGGTGGCGATGCCCTGCACGGCCGGCAAAAAGGAGACCGGCGGCAGGTCGGTGCTGAGCATGGAGCCGATCAGCTGCATCAATACATAGTGGCCGCCGAAGCCGACCAGCACCCCGAGCGCGCTGCCGACAAGGCCAACGAGGGCGAACTCGATCAGGTACAGCATGGTGACCTGGTTCTGGGTCAGGCCGAGGCAGCGCAGCATGGCGCAGGCGTCCAGGTGGCGCAGCATGAAGCGGCGCGCGGCCATGGCCACGGCGACCGCCGCCAGCATGGCCGACAACAGGCCGACCAGCGACAGGAAGCGGTCGGCCCGGTCGAGCGTGGAGCGCATTTCGGGACGGCCGTTTTCGAGCGACTCGACGCGCACGCCGCGCACTTTTTCGGTGTCGATGCGCGCCGTGATCCATTCTTCGAAGGCCTTGACGGCCTTGCTGTCGTTATTGGACGGCGCGCTCACCTGCAGGCGATAGGTGACGCGCGAGCCGTTGTCGATCAGGCCCGTGGCGGCGAGGTCGGCCAGCGCCAGCATCACGCGCGGCGAAAAATTGGCGAACGACGGGCCGCGGTCCGGTTCCGAGGCGATCAGCTGGGCGATCGTGAATTCTTTGTCGCCGACGCGAATGCGGCTGCCGACGTTCACTTTCAAGGCGGTCAGGATGTTCGGGTCGACCCAGACCGTGCCCGGCGCGGGCGTGGTAGCGGTCTTTTCGCCCAGGGCGGCGCTGGCCTGCTCCAAGCTGGTGGTGATGCGCAGCTGGCCGCGCAGCGGGTAGCCGGGCGAGACGGCCTTGATGGCCGCCAGTTGCGACACCGATTGCTCGCCCTCGCCCGCCTGCGCCATGCTGGGAAAGGTCACCGTATCGGCCAGCACCAGATCGCGCTTGACCGCTTCGGCGCGCCATGCCGGATCGAGCGGCTGGTCGGCGTTGACCAAGAGGTCGGCGCCGAGCAGCTGGTGCGCATCGCGATTGAGGCCGTTGCGCATGCGGTCGATGAAAAACCCCACCGCCGACAGCGCCGAGACAGCGATGATCAGGGAGATCAGCAGGAAGCGCAGTTCACCGGCGCGCCAGTCGCGCGCGGTCATTCGAAGCGATTGAATCAGCATGGCGGAGCGGATGGTGTATTTGGATGGTGTATTAATTAAACCGTGACGCCGGCGTTGGCACTGACGCCGGCAAAATACTGGTCGACTTCCGCCAGGAACGCACGCTTGGCTTCCGGCGCCAGGAAGGCCGCCGTGAAGCTGTTGCGGGCCAGCTGGCGCGCGTGGGCGGTGGTCAACGGCAGCGCGTCGAACACGGCCAGGAAGTTATCGTTCATGTAGCCGCCGAAGTAGGCCGGGTCGTCCGAATTGACGGTGGCGACCAGGCCGGCGTCGAGCAGGGTCACGAGGTTGTGTTCTTCCATTTCGCCGAACACGCGCAGCTTGATGTTCGACAGCGGGCAGACGGTCAGCGCGATCTGCTCCCTGGCCAGGCGCGCGGTCAGCTCCGGGTCTTCCAGGCAACGCACGCCGTGGTCGATCCGTTCGACATTGAGCACGTCGAGCGCGGTTTCGATGTAGGCCGGCGGGCCTTCTTCGCCGGCGTGGGCCACCAGGCGCAGGCCGAGCTGGCGGCAGCGGTCGAACACGCGCGCGAATTTTTCGGGCGGATGGCCGCGCTCGGACGAGTCGAGGCCGACGCCGATGATCTTGTCGCGGAACGGCAAAGCGTCTTCCAGGGTGGCAATGGCGTCGTCTTCGCTCAGGTGGCGCAGGAAACACATGATCAGGGTCGCGCTGATGGGGCCGTCCTGGCAGGCGCGCCAGATGCCGTTGATCACGGTCTCGAAGGGCACGCCGCGCGCGGTATGGGTTTGCGGGTCGAAGAAGATTTCGGCATGGCGCACGTTGTCGGCGTGGGAACGCACGAGGTAAGCCATGGTCATATCATAGAAGTCCTGCTCCTTGAGCAAGACGCTTGCGCCGGCGTAATAGATGTCGAGAAAGGATTGCAGGTCGCTGAAGGCATACGCCGCGCGCAGCGCTTCCACCGACCCGTAGGCCAGCGAAACACCATTTCTTTGCGCAAGCGCAAAGATCAGCTCCGGTTCGAGCGACCCTTCGATGTGGATGTGCAACTCGGCCTTTGGCATCTGTTGCACAATATTTCTCATCTGGTCGTTCAGCATTGGTTTCTCCGTCGGTAATGGGTGTGTCGTCAGAGCGCAGTGTAGCGCAAGCGCGCGGTGCAGGCGCGCCATGGGCAAAGTTCAGGGTGGAAAATGTGTGACACGAACGGTGATGTTCGTGCGCCATGCGTCACAGAGTTCGTGCACTATCCAATCAACCCCGATAGTCGCGATGCTCTTCTTTCATTAGTGCAGGAAACCTTGATCAAGACGACATGCATGACGAACATCTAAGGCAAAAATGAGACAGCAAAATGATCCGTCAACATACTGTTTTTCCGTTTTAAATCAATAACTTAAGACCGTTACATCAGCTTACTCTACATTACTTTGACTTCCGGAACCATTAGGCACATAATAAATTTCATAGGCGTAAGAAGACGTTGCCGAGACGCGCAAATCACCGGGCAATACCGGTAAAAATAATAAATATCGTTATCCGTTTTTTGTTTCAGAGATGCTGGAACAGGAAAGCCGGCGGCGGTTGAAATGGAGTAGGCCAAACGATCAGGGCTGGACAGCACGCCGACGGTACGACTGCCAGTGACAGTGAAGTAGTGACAGCACATTAAAGGACATTCAAATGACCATTTTTGACAACTACGCAGCTCGCTACGAGCGTACCCGCGAAGAGGAATATTCTCTCTCTGAGTATCTGGCACTGTGCAAAAAGGACAAGCTCACCTATGCCAGCGCGCCCGAACGCATGCTGGCCGCGATCGGCGAGCCGACCCTGGTGGACACGCGCAACGATACGCGCCTGTCCCGCATTTTCGCCAATAAAGTCATCAAGATTTATCCGGCCTTCCGCGATTTCTACGGCACGGAAGAAGTCATCGAACAAGTGGTGTCGTACTTCCGCCATGCCGCGCAGGGCCTGGAAGAACGCAAGCAGATCCTGTATCTGCTCGGCCCGGTCGGCGGCGGCAAGTCGTCGATCGCCGAAAAACTCAAGGTGCTGATGGAACAGGTGCCCTTCTATGCGCTCAAGGGCTCGCCGGTGAACGAATCGCCGCTCGGGCTGTTCAACGAGGAAGAAGACGGCGTCATTCTCGAAGAGGATTACGGCATTCCACGGCGTTACCTGCGCACCATTCCGAGCCCGTGGGCGGTCAAGCGCCTGCACGAATTCAATGGCGACATCAACCAGTTCCGCGTGGTCAAGCGCTATCCGTCGGTGCTCAAGCAGATCGCCATTTCGAAGACCGAGCCGGGCGACGAGAACAACCAGGATATTTCTTCGCTGGTCGGCAAGGTCGATATCCGCAAGCTCGAAGATTATGCCCAGGACGATCCGGACGCCTACAGCTACTCGGGCGGCCTGTGCCTGGCCAATCAGGGGCTGATGGAATTCGTCGAGATGTTCAAGGCGCCGATCAAGGTGCTCCATCCGCTGCTGACCGCCACCCAGGAAGGCAATTACAAGGGGACCGAGGGTTTCGGCGCGATTCCTTTCGACGGCATCATCCTGGCGCACTCGAACGAGTCGGAGTGGAAAACCTTCCGCAACAACCGCAATAACGAGGCATTCCTCGACCGGATTTATATCGTCAAGGTCCCGTACTGCCTGCGCGTGTCCGACGAGATCAAGATTTACGACAAGCTCATTCGCAACTCGTCGCTGGAACAGGCGCCGTGCGCGCCGGGCACCATGAAGATGATGGCGCAGTTCGCGATCCTGTCGCGCCTGAAGGACCCGGAAAATTCGAGTGTGTTCTCTAAAATGCTGGTCTACGATGGCGAGAACCTGAAAGACACCGATCCGAAGGCCAAGTCGATGCACGAGTATGTCGATTACGCCGGGGTGGACGAAGGCATGAACGGGCTCTCGACCCGCTTCGCATTCAAGATCCTGTCGAAGGTGTTTAACTTCGACAATACCGAAGTGGCGGCCAATCCGGTGCACCTGCTGTACGTGCTGGAGCAGCAGATCGAGCGCGAGCAGTTCCCGCCCGAAACCGAGCAGCGCTACTTCTCGTATATCAAGGAACACCTGGCGCAGCGCTATGTCGAATTCATCGGCAAGGAAATCCAGACCGCCTACCTGGAAAGCTATTCGGAATACGGCCAGAACATTTTCGACCGCTACGTCACCTTCGCCGACTTCTGGATCCAGGACCAGGAATTCCGCGATCCCGACACCGGCGAGAGTTTCGACCGCGATTCGCTCAACAACGAGCTGGAAAAGATCGAAAAGCCGGCCGGGATCAGCAATCCGAAGGATTTCCGCAACGAGATCGTCAACTTCGGCTTGCGCGCCCGGGCCACCAACGGCGGCAAGAATCCGGCCTGGACCAGCTATGAAAAGTTCCGCACCGTGATCGAGAAGAAGATGTTCTCGAATACCGAGGAACTGCTGCCGGTCATTTCGTTCAATGCCAAGGCCAGTGCCGAGGACGCGAACAAGCACGCCGATTTCGTGGCGCGCATGGTGGAAAAAGGTTACACCGCCAAGCAGGTGCGCCTGCTGTGCGAATGGTATCTGCGCGTGCGCAAGTCGTCGTAAGGCGGCCCGATGGCGGGCTCCCATAGCCCGCCTGGCTCCCGCCACGGCGCTCGCAAGGCGGGAGCCAAGGCGGCGCGCCAAGGCGGCACGCCAAGGCGCAAACAGGATTTGAAGCAGGAGGCCCGTTTTGACTTACCTCATCGACCGACGCTTGCAAGGCAAGAACAAGTCCGCGATCAACCGAGAGCGCTTCCTACGGCGATATAAAAGCCAGATCAAGGACGCTGTCGGGCGGGCCATCAAGGGCCGCTCGATCACTGATATCGAAAATGGCGAGAAAGTATCGATTCCCGTCAAGGATGTGAACGAGCCCAATTTCGGCCACGCCCACGGCGGCGTGTGGGAAACCATCAACCCCGGCAACAAGGAATACCAGAAAGGCGACCAGTTCAACCGGCCCAAGGGCGGCGGCGGATCGGGGCGCGGCAAGGCGGGCAACAGCGACCAGCAATCGGAAGACGATTTCATCTTCGAGCTCTCGCGCGAAGAGTTCATGAATTACTTCTTCGAAGACCTGGAATTGCCCAACATGGTCAAGACCCAGCTGACCGCCACCACCGAATTCAAGAACCAGCGCGCCGGCTACAATATGTCGGGCACGCCGTCCAACATCCACGTGCTGCGCTCGCTGCGCGGCGCGCTGGGGCGGCGCATCGCGGTCGGCGGCAGCTCGCGCAAGGCGGTGCTGGAGGCCGAGAACGAACTGGTCGCGCTGCTCGAAGAAGGCACGCCGCTGGACGACGCGCGCGTGGTCGAACTCAAGCGCCTGATCCACCACCTGCACACCAAGCTGCTGGCGATTCCCTTCATCGATCCCTTCGACCTGCGTTACAGCAACCGCATCAAGGTGCCCAAGCCGATGACCCAGGCCGTGATGTTCTGCATCATGGACGTGTCGGGCTCGATGGACGAGAGCCGCAAGGATACCGCCAAGCGCTTTTTCATCCTGCTGTACTTGTTCTTAAAGCGCGCCTACGACAAGATCGAGGTGGTGTTCATCCGCCATCACACGGCCGCGTCCGAGGTGGACGAGGAAGAATTCTTCCATTCGCGCGAATCGGGCGGCACCGTGGTGTCCTCGGCGCTGCACCTGCTGACCAAGGTCATCGGCGAGCGCTACGGCAGCGGCGAGTGGAACAGCTACGTCGCGCAAGCGTCGGACGGCGACAACTGGGACAACGACTCGGTGCTGTGCAAGCAGCTCCTGATCAACACCATCATGCCTTCGGTCCAGTACTACACGTATGTGGAAATCACCGACGGCCCGCCACAGAACCTGTGGGAGCAGTACGCCGAAGTGTCGGACCACCATCCGAACTTTGCGATGCAAAAGATTGTCACACCGGCCGACATCTATCCGGTCTTCCGTGAACTATTCAAGAAGCAAGTGAAATAACCCGGCGTCTCTGGCATTGCCGGAGACGCCTTCCCGCGCAAGCGGGAACCCATGGCACTGCCGAGCAGCCGCAGGGCTACGGTTCCCCCCGTTCCAGAACCAGGGTATCCAGAGAACACAGCCATGCCAAGAGACCCCAAACACCCGCGCGCCCTGCCCGAACAGTCGGAATGGACTTTCGACCTGATCGAGCACGCGCACGAAGAAATCCGCCGTGTTGCCAAGAACTTCGGCCTCGACACCTACCCCAACCAGCTCGAAATCATCACCGCCGAGCAAATGATGGATGCCTACACCTCGGTCGGCATGCCGGTCTCGTATAACCACTGGTCCTTCGGCAAGCATTTCCTGTCCACCGAAAAAAGCTACAAGCGCGGCCAGATGGGCCTGGCGTACGAGATCGTCATCAACTCGAACCCCTGCATCGCCTACCTGATGGAAGAAAACAGCCTGACCATGCAGGCGCTGGTCATCGCCCATGCTGCCTACGGGCACAATTCATTTTTCAAGGGCAACTACCTGTTCCGCACCTGGACCGATGCCGACGCCATCGTCGACTATATGGTGTTCGCCAAGAACTACATTGCCGAGTGCGAGCAGCGTCACGGCATCGACGCGGTCGAGCTGCTGCTCGATTCCTGCCATGCGCTGCAGAACTACGGCGTGGACCGCTACAAGCGCCCCGCCAAGCTGTCGTTGGCGCAAGAAAACGCGCGCCAAAAAGAACGCGAGGAATACGCCCAGTCCCAGGTCAACGCGCTGTGGCGCACGGTGCCGCGGCGCGACGAGGAAGCGGCCGACGTCGCCGTGCCGCGCTTCCCGCCCGAGCCCGAGGAAAACCTGCTGTACTTCATCGAAAAATATGCACCGCTGCTCGAACCATGGCAGCGCGAGATGGTGCGCATCACGCGCAAGATCTCGCAGTATTTTTATCCCCAACGCCAGACCCAGGTGATGAACGAAGGCTGGGCCACCTTCTGGCACTACACGATTTTGCAGGAACTATATAAAGAGGGCATCGTCGGCGACGGCTTCATGATGGAGTTTTTGCAGAGCCACACCAACGTCGTCTATCAGCCGCCCGCCACCAGCCAGTACTACAGCGGCATCAATCCGTATGCGCTGGGCTTTGCCATGATGACCGACATCCGCCGCATCTGCGAGAACCCGACCCAGGAAGACCGCGACTGGTTCCCCGCGATCGCCGGCACCGACTGGCGGGCCGCGCTCGACTTTGCGATGCGCAATTTTAAAGACGAAAGTTTCATTGCTCAATATCTCTCGCCGAAACTGATCCGCGACTTCCACTTCTTCGCCGTGCTCGACGACGACAAGAACGAGAAGCTGACCATCTCGGCCATCCATGACGAACGCGGCTACCGCTACGTGCGCCAGCAGCTGGCCGAACAGTACAACCTGGGCAACCGCGAGCCGAACATCCAGGTCTGGCAAGTGAACACGCGCGACGACCGGGCCCTGACCTTGCGCCACACCCAGTTCCAGCGCCGTCCGCTCAACCAGCATGCCCAGGAAGTGCTCAAGCATGTGGCGCGCCTGTGGGGCTTCGATGTCCATCTGGACACGGTCGATCCCTCCGGGAACATCCTCAGCAGCCTCGAATGCAAGCGCGAAAAGCGCAATCGCAACTGAACCAGGCTGACCCCCAGCCAGCCGGTGGAAGTCCGGCTGCCGGGTCCCCCACCCGGCCCTACCAGATGAGCGCAACGGAATCGTCCATGTCCGCGCAAAAAAGACTGGTACGCGCGCATCTATATGCTATATTGCTGACGTGATGACAGTCATTAGCCAGGCGCATAGCTTGGCGCGCCCGACTGGCCCGGCATCCCCGCGATGACGGTGTTCCGGGCGCTGCGCAGCCAGCCTTTCGACAGCACGTTCCCGGATGCGCAACCGTGGCTTTCAACAGTACGCCCCCCTTGGATGAAACTGGTTATAGTTAGCATATTCGCCACAATGGGGTCGAACGTTATTTGGCGGAATGTCAGCAAAGTGTAAGAAACAACGGGTTCAATCCATTGTTCCATGCATTTTGTACGCTTTAACATGCCCTTCAAATTGACGTAACATTTTAGTATTGCTTTTTTTACCGGAAGATGCAGGTCGGGGCTCTAGCGAGGCTTTGACGATCGTTTTCACACTCTGAATCGAACCGATTTGGAGCCGTAAAAATGTATGGTAAAAAAAGAATTCGTAGGTATAATTCGCCGACGTCCCGGATGCGGCTCAAGGTCTTGTCGTGTTTTGTGGGTTTAGTAGCAACAAAAAGAGTTGGTATTGGAGAAAGCAGGCATGAATTTTTCGCATGATAAGAACCCCGGGAAGAATTTCACTGGCATTGCGGTCGTCATTGCTATTCACGCGTTGGTGGCTTGGGGGATCGTAAGCGGTCTGGGTACCCGCATGGTCACTAAAATGGCTGAAGCAGTGGAAACCAAGATTGTCGAAGAGGTCAAACCGCCTCCTCCGCCGGATGTTCCGCCACCGCCGCCACCGCCTGAAATGAAGGCGCCTCCGCCTCCGTTCATCCCGCCGGTCGAAGTGAACGTACAACAGCCGCCACCGGTGCAGAACACGATCGCCACGGCGACCAATGTCAAGCCGGCCACGACGGAACTGCCACGTCCAGCGCCTCCTGCGGCGCCAGCACCAGCAGCGCCGGCCAACCCGAACCCGGTCCGCGTCGCAGCGGTCGCCGACTTCAACACTTGCGCAAAACCGGAGTTCCCAAAAGCTTCCTTGCGTAACGAAGAAACCGGCACGGTAACCTTGTCTTTCCTGATCGGTACCGACGGTCGCGTCGCCGATTCGAAAATCGTCAAGTCGAGCGGCTTCAGCGCCCTGGACAAGGCGGCGAAAGAAGGCATCGGCAAGTGCAAGTTCAAGCCAACCATGGTTGATGGCAAGCCGGAACAAGCGTGGATGCAAATGCAATACGTCTGGACGCTGGATTAAGAACCGAGGCGGCAGTTTAGTCTCACTACTGTGATTTTCGTTGTCATTATGTTCAGCGAACTGATTATTTTATAAATTTGGAGGAAGCATGTTTAAGAATACCCGTTTGTCCGCTGCACTGGCGGCTGTCCTGTTCTCGGTTACAGCAGCTTCGGCGCTGGTCTCCGCACCAGCTTTCGCTGACGCTCCTGCTCCAGCGGCAGCCCCTGCGGCAGATGCAGCGGCTCCAGCTGCGGCGCCAGCACCAGAAGCGGCTGCTCCAGCAGCGCCGGCAGCTGAAGCTCCAGCAGCTCCAGCGGTAAAAGAAGGCGAAAAAGAAGCCGTCAAGAACCCGTACGGTATCGAAGCACTGTGGGCTGAGGGCGACTTCGTCTCCAAAGGCACCCTGATCATCCTGTCCCTGATGTCGATGGGTTCGTGGTACATCCTGATCACCAAGCTGATCGACCAGGCCAAGATCTTCAAGCAATCGAAAGAAGCCCAGGCCAAGTTCTGGAAAGCATCGTCGATCGCAGCTGGTTCGGCTACCCTGAAAGAAGGCAGCCCATTCCGCTTCATCGCTGAAACCGGCACCAAGGCAACCAACCACCACGACGGCGCCCTGCTTGAGCAGATCGACCTGTCGACCTGGGTGACGATGTCGATCCAGCGCGCTGTTGACAAAGTTCAATCGCGTCTGCAAGACGGCCTGTCGTTCCTGGCAACCGTTGGTTCGACCGCACCGTTTATCGGTCTGTTCGGTACGGTGTGGGGTATCTACAATGCACTGACCGCCATCGGTATGTCGGGTAACGCATCGATCGATAAAGTTGCAGGTCCAGTTGGTGAAGCGCTGATCATGACCGCGTTCGGTCTGTTCGTTGCGGTTCCTGCGGTTCTGGGTTACAACTGGCTGGTTCGTCGTAACAAGTCGGCCATGGAAGATGTCCGCTCGTTCAGCGCTGACGTTCACTCGGTCCTGATTTCGGGTGCCATGTCGACCAGCGAAGCTGGCCGTGCAGCCGGCGCGAAAAAGATCGGATAATTCACCATGTCCATGAGCGTCGGCTCCGATAGCGGAGAAGAAGACGTAGTCATGTCAGAAATCAACACGACGCCGCTTGTCGACATCATGTTGGTTCTGCTGATTATCTTCTTGATTACGAGCCCGGTGGTTCTGAAGCTGCAAACGATCGCGCTGCCTTCGGAAACCAACCAGGCATTGAAACCTAAGCCAACCACGGTGAACATCGTCGTCAATAAAGAAGGCGACATGTACTGGAACCAGACCCGCCTCAACGACACGAACGAGCTGTTCGAGTTTTTGAAGAAAGAGGCAGTCAAGTTGCCTCAGCCTGAAGTTCACGTACGCGGCGATCAGCAAACGCGTTACGAGTTCATCGGCAAGGTGATGTTCACGGCACAGCGTGCTGGGATTCAGAAGGTCGGCTTCATCACGGAACCGCCGGATAAAACTGGCGGCCGCTAAGCCCTCCTTGAGCAGGGCGCGCAACTGGCAACATGGTTGCGCGCCCTGCGGGTTCCAACATTAGAAAAGGAAACATCATGAGTATGAGTGTCGGTTCTCCCGCCGCAGGCGCGGATCCGGAACCAATGATGGAAATGAACATGACCCCCTTGATCGACGTGATGTTGGTCTTGATTATCATGTTGATCATCACGATTCCGAAACAAAACCATGCGGTCAATCTGAACATGCCTGTCGGTCCCGCTGCGCCACCACCGGTGCCGCCAGTCGTGATCACGATTGACGTCGACTTCGACGGCACGATTCTGTGGAACAACGAAGTCATTGCTGACCGCCCTGCCCTGGAAGCGAAGATGAACAGCGTCGCCGCCATGGCCGATGCGGACCAGCCGGAAGTGCACCTGCGCCCCAACAAGCTGGTTGAGTACAAGTATGTTGCCGGTGTGATGGCAACTGCCCAGCGCCTCGGTGTGAAAAAGATTGGTATGGTTGGTAACGAACAGTTCCAATAAGCGCTATTGCTAATTGACGATACGGCAGGGTAATCCTGCCGTTTCGCTTTTGATTGAAAGAGTCCCAATGATCAAGTTTCGTCTCGCACATCTCGGCCTCGCCATGGCCGCTCTTGGCTTTACCGCAGCAACGCCCGTCGTCGGACTGTCCACTGCCTATGCGGCAGAAGCGGTGCGCGCGGAAATCGGTGGTCCTTTGCAGGCTGCCCAGAAAATGATGCAAGCCGGACGCGCGAAGGATGCGCTGAGCGAACTGCGCAAGCTCGACGGTAAGAATCCGACCGCGAACGAGCAATACCTGATCGAACGCGTACGCGCCGCCGCCGCCTCGACCGCCGGCGATTACGATACGGCCGCCCGCTCGTTCGAAAAACTGATCGACTCGGGCAAATTGTCCGCCAGCGAACGCGCCAATTTCTCCGAAGGCTTGATCGGCATTTACATGCGCGCCAAGGAATTCGGCAAGGCCAACGCCGCCATCCAGCGTTCGCTCAAAGAGCGCGACGATCCGAAGCTGCGCGCCTACCTGATCCAGAATTACATGGCGATGGGTAACACCGCCGAAGCCACCAGGCTGCTCGAAGCGGACCTGCGCGCCGCCGAAAAGGCCGGCCGCACCCCGCCGGAAGAACCATTGCAAATGATGGCCAACCTGCAGAACAAGAGCGGCGACAAAGTCGGTTATGTAGCGACCATCGAAAAACTGGCCGCCCACTATCCGAAGGCAAGCTACTGGGCCGACCTGCTTAACCGCATCGTCAGCAAACCCGGCTTCGCCGATCGCCTGCGCGTGGACGTCTCGCGCCTGCAACTGGCCAACAACCTGCTCAAAAAGCCGAGCGAATACATGGAACTGGCCCAGCTGGTCCTGCGCGATGGCGCCGCCGCCGAAGCGGTCAAGATTGTCGACAAGGGCTACAAGGCGGGCATTCTGGGTGTGGGCGCCGATGCGCCGCGTCACCAGCGCCTGAAAGACCTGGCCGACAAGACCCTGGCCGACTTCAACAAGAACGTCGCCACGACCGAAGCATCGCTGCAAAAGGTCGCCGATAACGACGGCCTGGTCAGCCTGGGCTACGCCATGGTGCAAGCCGGGCAGGCCGAAAAAGGCCTGGCGCTGATGGAAAAAGCCATCGCCGCCGGTAACCTCAAGCGTCCCGACGACGCCAAGCTGCGCCTGGGCCAGGCCTACGCCGCGGCCGGCCAGAAAGCCAAAGCCATCACCGCCCTCAAATCGGTCGGCGGCAAGGACGGCACGGCCGAACTGGCACGCTACTGGATAATGGCCATCAACCATCCAATGGCTTGATCGTCACCGCGTCACAGTCGTTCCACTGAAAAGCGCTGTCTGCATCTTGCAGGCAGCGCTTTTTAGCTTTGAACGTATAATCGCTACTTCGATTATTCATGCACAGTCATCCCAAGAGCACCCTATGAAGGTTTTTCGCGGACTTCCCAACGACAGGGCGCGCGCGCCCTGCGCGCTCACGATCGGTAACTTTGACGGTGTCCATCGCGGTCACCAGGCATTGTTGGCGCGCGTGTGCTCCGCCGCCAGCGACCTGGGACTGGAAGCGGCGGTGATGACGTTCGAGCCGCATCCGCGCGAATTTTTCGCCCGCCGCGCCGGCGACATGTCCAAGGCGCCGAACCGCATCGCCAACCTGCGCGACAAGCTGCAATCGCTCTCGAACGCCGGCATCGACCGCGTCATCGTCGAACACTTCAACGAACATTTCGCCGCCATCTCGCCGCAAGACTTTGTCGAGCGCGTGCTGGTCGAGGGCCTGCACGTCAAGTGGCTGATGGTCGGCGACGACTTCTGCTACGGCGCGCGGCGCGCCGGCACCGTCGCCATGCTGATCGAGGCGGGCAAGCAGCACGGCTTTCATGTCGAGACGCTGCCCACCGTGATGCACGGCGCCCAGCGCATCTCCTCGTCGGCCGTGCGCACCGCGCTCGCCGCGGGCGATTTTGAGCAGGCCGGCCAGCTGCTTGGCCACCCGTACGCCATGTCGGGCCATGTGATCCACGGCCAGAAGCTGGGCCGCACGCTCGGTTTTCCGACCTTGAACCTGCGCGTGGCGCACCGCCCTGCCCTGGCGGGCATTTTCATCGTCCAGGTGCATGGCCTTGGGCCCGAGCCGCTGCCCGCCGTGGCCAGCCTGGGCGTGCGCCCCACCGTCGACGACAGCGGCCGCGTGCTGCTGGAGGTGCACGTGTTCGACTTCGCCCAGTCCTGCTACGGCAAGATGGTACGCGTCGAATTCCTCGAAAAAATTCGCGACGAAGAAAAGTACACCGACCTGGCCACGTTGACAGAGGCGATCGCGCGCGACAGCGAGCAGGCGCGCGCCTGGTTTGCGCGGCGCGCCGCGGCCCTCACCGCCACCGACCGAATTTGACGCCGCCCGCATGAAGCGCTGCAGCACGCGTCACGATCCAAGACACCCAGATACACCTCCTTGAAGAAAAATATGTCCGACAATAGCCAAACCAGCAAACCAGAGCAGCATCAGCAAAACCCGCAAGCCGCCAAGAGCCCGAAAAAAGAAGGCAAGCCGGTCAGCAAGTACCCGGTCAACATGACCGACACACCGTTCCCGATGCGCGGCGATTTGGCCAAGCGCGAGCCGGGCTGGGTCAAGCAATGGCAGGACAAAAAAATCTACGAGCGGGTACGCAAGGCGGCCAAGGGCCGTCCGATGTTCGTGCTGCACGACGGCCCGCCGTACGCCAACGGCGACATCCACCTCGGCCACGCCGTCAACAAGATCCTGAAAGACATGGTCGTCAAATCGCGCGGCATCGCCGGCTTCGACGCGCCGTATGTGCCGGGCTGGGATTGCCACGGCATGCCGATCGAAATCCAGATCGAAAAACTGCACGGCAAAAACCTGCCGACCGCCGACGTGCTCACCAAGGCCCGCTCCTATGCGCTCGAACAGATCGACCGCCAGCGCGCCGGCTTCATTCGCCTGGGCGTGCTCGGCGAATGGGACAACCCGTACATGACGATGGCCTTTCGTAACGAAGCCGACGAACTGCGCTCGCTCGGCACCCTGCTGGGCAAAGGCTATGTGTACCGCGGCCTCAAACCGGTGAACTGGTGCTTCGATTGCGGCTCGGCCCTGGCCGAAGCGGAAGTCGAATACCAGGACAAGCGCGACCCGGCCATCGACGTCGGCTTCGCGTTCACCGAGCACGGTAAACTGGCCGCCGCCTTTGGCCTGCCCGCGCTGCCGGCCGGCGACGGCTTTATCGTCATCTGGACCACCACGCCGTGGACCATCCCGTCCAACCAGGCCCTGAACGTCAATCCGGAAGTAACGTACGCGCTGGTCGAAACCACGCGCGACGGCAAGCCGCTGCTGCTGATCCTGGCCGCCGACCTGGCCGAATCGTGCCTCGCACGCTACAAGCTCGAAGGCAAAGTCATCGCCACCTGCCTCGGCGCCGCGTTCGACGGCATCTCGTTTAAGCACCCGCTGCATGCGGCCGATGCGTTTTTCGACCGCCTCTCGCCGGTCTACATGGCCGATTACGTCACCACCGAAAGCGGCACCGGCGTGGTCCACTCGGCGCCGGCCTACGGCCTGGACGACTTCATTTCGTGCAAGGCGCACGGTATGAAGGACGACGAGATCCTCACGCCGGTGATGGGCGACGGCCGCTTCGCCTCGACCCTGCCGCTGTTCGGCGGCATGACCATTTGGGAAGCCTCCAAACCGATCTGCGCCGCGCTGACCGCCGCCGGCGCCCTGTTCGAAGTGAAGATGTTCGACCACAGCTACATGCACTGCTGGCGCCATAAGACCCCGATCGTCTACCGCGCCACCTCGCAGTGGTTCGCCGGCATGGACGTGACGCCAAAAGACGGCGGCCCGACCCTGCGCGAAACGGCCCTGAAGGGCATTACCGAAACGCGCTTTTTCCCGGACTGGGGCCAGGCGCGCCTGCACGGCATGATCGAAAACCGTCCCGACTGGACCCTGTCGCGCCAGCGCCAGTGGGGCGTGCCGATGGCCTTCTTCCTGCATAAGGAAACCGGCCAGCTGCATCCACGCACGCCCGAACTGCTCGAGCAAATCGCCAAGATGTTCGAAGAGCGCGGCATCGATGCCTGGCTCACCATCGAACCGAAGGACCTGCTCGGCGAGGACGCCGACATGTACGTCAAGAACAAGGACACGCTCGACGTCTGGTTCGATTCCGGCTGCACCCATCAGACCGTGCTGCGCGGCTCGCACGCGGCCCAGTCGCACTTCCCGGCCGACCTGTACCTGGAAGGCTCGGACCAGCACCGCGGCTGGTTCCATTCGTCGCTGCTGACGTCCTCGATGCTCAATGGCTGCCCGCCGTACAAAGCCCTGCTCACGCACGGCTTCACGGTCGACGCCGAGGGCAAGAAGATGTCCAAGTCGCTCGGTAACACGATGGCGCCGCAAAAAATCTCCGACACCCTCGGCGCCGACATCCTGCGCCTGTGGGTCGCCTCGACCGATTACACGGGCGAGCTGTCGATCTCCGAAGAGATTTTGAAGCGCGTGACCGAATCGTATCGCCGCATCCGCAACACCCTGCGCTTCCTGCTGGCGAACACCTCCGACTTCAACCACGCCAGGGATGCGCTGCCGACCGCCGAGCTGCTCGAAATCGACCGCTACGCGATTGCCGCCATGGCCGCGCTGCAGAACGACATCGCCAGCCATTACGAGCGCTACGAATTCCACCCGGTCGTCTCCAAGCTGCAGAACTACTGCTCGGAAGACCTGGGCGGCTTTTACCTGGACATCCTCAAGGACCGCCTGTACACGTCGGCCGTCGATTCGCCGGCGCGCCGTTCGGCCCAGACCGCGCTGTGGCACATCACGCAAAGCCTGCTGCGCGTGATGGCGCCGATGCTCAGCTTCACCGCCGAGGAAGCCTGGGCCGTGTTTGCCGACGCCGACGCCTTTGCCGCCAGCGACGAGACCATCTTCACGCAAACCTTCTGGACCCTGCCCGTCGTCGCCGACGGCGCAGCGCTGCTGGACAAGTACACGACGCTGCGCGCAGTGCGCACCGACGTCACCAAGCAGCTCGAAGAATTGCGCGTGTCAGGCGCCATCGGTTCGTCCCTGCAGGCCGAGCTGACCATCAAGGCCAGCGGCGACAAATACCGTCTGCTGGCGAGCCTGGACGACGACCTCAAATTCGTCTTCATCACCTCGCAGGCCAAGGTAAGCGAAGTGGCCGGTGAAGCCGGCGAGGCGATCGAAGTGGCCGCTTCCAGTGCGCCGAAATGCGAGCGCTGCTGGCATTATCGCGCCGACGTCGGCACCCACGCCGAGCACGCGGGCCTGTGCGGCCGCTGCTACAGCAATCTGTTCGGCAGCGGCGAGAAGCGCGCTTTTGCATAAATTCGCATAAACAAAAACAAAAAAAGACACCGACTCATGGCAACCAAAAAGAAACAGCTGTTTTCGTCCGCCCCGCAAGGCGGTTCCGGCATGATGCCCTGGCTGGGCATCGCGGCCATCGTGATCCTGATCGACCAGTTGACCAAGATCGCGATCCAGAAAACCTTCGTGTTCGGCGAAGAGAAGGTGATCACCTCCTTCTTCAACCTGGTGCTGGCCTATAACAAGGGGGCCGCCTTCGGCTTCCTGAACAGCCAGCCCGGATGGCAGCGCTACTTCTTCACCGGCGTGGCGGTCATCGCGGTCGGCTTCATTTTGTACATGTTGAAGCGCCACGCCGGCCAGCGCCTGTTTTGCTGGGCGCTCGCGC
>DASVVC010000184.1:0-30993 GCA_036386755.1 Telluria sp. | reverse complement strand
TAAAAGAAAGTACAGCGCAATCGCCCAAACAAGCTGGCTGTCGGCGTATCGGTGGGGTGATGTGTTACTTGAGCCTGCCCGCCCCTGCCTGCGATGACACGGCGGCCAGGGTCGACGTGGCCGTTTGCAGCGCATACAGGTATGGCGGGGTCCAGAGGTTGGCCGCGTCCGGGCGCGCCAGGCCGCACTGGCCGTCGACTGCATTGGTGCCGGCGCGGTCGCTGGTGAAAATGTGCCCCGACGAGCGGAAGCCGATGAAGCCCTTGCCCTTGATCGCCTTGCCGCAGAACTCGGATAGCTTGAGGCCGGTGATGTTGTAGTAATTATTTTCGATCAGCATGTTCGAGCGGTAGCGCGCATCGGTGCCGCTTTCGAACTTGACGTCGGCATCCTTGGTCATCACGTTGCCAGTGACCAGGTTGTTGAACATATGCACCAGCCCGTAGCGATTCAGCGGCAGGCGCGCCGCCACCGAACTCCACCAGTTGCCCGAGAAGGTCACGTGCAGGCGCCCTTCGTCGCTCCAGGCCCGTCCACCATCGCCATTGCCGACCAGGGTGGTCTTGTGATGATTGGCGAAATGGCTGTTGGCGATGGTTACGTAATCGCTGCCGCGCACGACGTCGAGCGCGCCGTCATGGCGGGTTTTGGAGGTGCCGGTGGCGAGCGACTCGGGCGTATCGCCATCGCTCACGCTCAGGTGATCGAGGAAAATGTTCTGCCCGCGCGAGACAGTGATGCCGTCGGCGTAGGCGTTGTCTTCATCCTCCGGGTTCACGTCCCACGGCGTATCGATCACCAAGTTGCGCACGATGACGTTGCGGGTCCAGGTCGGATAGTCGTCGCCGTCCTTGCCCTCCTTGATCCACTTCTTGAAGTCGGCTTCCGGGTCGCCCCCTTGCGCCAGCGCCAGCTCGCCGCCGATCAGCAGCGAGGTGCCGCTCATGCGCGCCGGCCGTCCCTGCGCGTCGTTGATGCCCACCAGGGTCGTGTTCGACGGCAGGTTGATCGAGCCGCCGTATTTCTGGTCGGCGTAGCTGGTGTATTCCTTGAACACCGTGTTGTTTTCGCTCCAGCGCAAGTCGATATGGCCGACCACGCGGATGATCTTCGGCTCGTTGCCGGCTTGCCTGATGGCGGCGACCAGTTGCTGGCCGTTGAACACGGTGTAGACCCGATCAGGCCGCGCCGCGCCGCCGCCGCTCACCAGCACCTTGCCCTTGCGCGTCCAGGTGTGCCAGCCGGTCGCCGGGGCCCCCTCGCGCTCGAAGGTGAGCACGCCGCCGGTCGGGTCAACCTTGGCGAACTGCCACGCCGGCAGCTTGGGCGCGGCCAGGTAGTTGGCCGGGTCGTGTAAACCCTTCACCAGCACGGGTGCGGAGTAGTTGCGCACGCCGTACAGGGCCGTTTGCAAGGGCGTGCTGGCGCCCACGAAGGTGCTGGCATCGAGTACGGCAGCCTGCGCGGTGGAGGCGAAGGCCAGCATGATGCCGGCGGCGATCAAGGTATTTTTCATGGTTGTCTCCAATGAAGAAAAATAGAAAATGGCGCGCGTTCTTTTATCGAACGCTTTGCGCCTCGCATGACGATCCCTGCCCGCGTGCCGGGTCCTTGCCTGCGGCAATGCAGCAGCGCATTGCGAGCGATGGCGTACAACCGGGTGGGTAGGGAGAAACAATCAGCATCAGACAGCGATGACTGAGACAGGCACCTCGCGTACCTGTCGCCATTGCGAGGACGGCGGGGAGCCGGGTCGCGCAGGTCGGAACCGGCGCCGGCGGCCCTGGGAAGGGTCGTTACGGCACCGACGAATTCATACTACGCTTGATAAGATGATTAAACAATCGGCAAGTTGAGCGATGTGGTTTTCGCGTTGCGAATGGTCACTGTGACGGCTATTCCCTGATCTGCAAGTAGGTCTGCGGATAGTTGGCCTTGAATTCGCTCGCCCTGGTGCTCCACACCTCATCCAGCGAGAACGAGGTGTTTTGCCAGAAGGCGTCGCTGCGTGGCACGGTATTGTTGGCGACGTTCGCAATCTCGTTGTCGTTGCGCGTCTTGAACGAGGCGCTGCCGAAGTTGGATGCTTCCAGCGCCAGCCGGTACTGGCGGTTGGCCTGGTAGCGCACGGTTTCGTCGCTGTTCCACTCCACAACGGCGCTGTAATGGCTGATGATATCGGGCGCATGAAACTCGCCCCAGTTTCCGAGAAATTCAACGCGCTTTTTGTCGTCGGCATTGGCGAAGCGGAAGGCATGGGTTCCGGCGCCATCCTTGTGATACACCACCAGCGGGTGGCCGTTGTGGGTTTCCACCTGGCCGATGGTGCGCGTGGTGTATTTGCCGTGCGCGCTGGTCGATACATGCGAGACAAAATCGGGCTGGTCGTTGACCTTGCCGGTCCAGACGATCACCGTCTCCGCATCGTGCCTGTGGCCGCCGAGGAAGCTCAGGCCGATAGCCTGGTCCTTTTCGAAATACAGCTCGTAAAAGTGGGCGCAGCGTTCGATCTTGTCGGCGCCTTCGACACTGGCCTTGCAGATTTGCCGGTGCACGGTGTTGGCGTAGACGGTCCAGTCGGCGTCGCGGCATGAGCCCTGTACGCTGCCGGTCGCGTTCTTGCCCGGATTCTGGCGCAGGTTCTCGTTGCGGTGAAATGGCGTGGCCGGATAGCAGCCGTCCGAATCGAAGTCGAAGGCCGGATGGAAGTTGCGTACCTGCTTTTCGTTGTATTTGGTGATGGCCGCATTCCACTTCGGGAAGTCGTCCGCATGCGCGGCCGCGGCGTTCAATGCAATGCAGGACGCCAGTGCAACTTTGAGCAATGCTGGTGTTGTCGATATGACGGGGTGTGTTTCTCTTTTCATGGGATGCGCCTTTAAGAGATGGCCAATGTCGCGGGAAGATGGAGAAAGCGTAATGCTGCCGCTACTGCGTGCGCCATGCCGATTCGACCCCAGCTTGCGCTGCCAGCGCCGACGTGCTACCACCGGCATGCAGCCTGTCCGAATGATGCGTTGCCGGATAAGCAAAGCGCCGGCAAAAGATACCGGTCAATTGTGACTGCTTGTTGACTTGTAAATGCCCACGCGGGCGGTAGCCGGCGTGCGCGGACACAGGCAGTTACCAATTTTCCGAGACAAATGGCAACGTTTTCATTTCAATCGTGCTATCTTTAGCAAAAGACAACATCCCGTTGCTTGACCTTGTACCGAATAGAGAGCATATGAAAAAAGTTTTTGCCGCAACATTGATGATGACCGCCCTGTGCAGCCAGCCTGCATTGGCCAAGATCCAGACCATCGCTTTTTCGGGCGTGGTCGACAGCATGGTCCACTTCGGATGGTCGCCGGAAGGCCCTTATCAGTACGATATCGACAGCGGCGCCGCCTGGGACAGCGGTGGGGTGGCCGTTGGCGATCGCTTCAACGGCAGCTTCACCTTCGATGATGCGCCGTCCGCCAATGGCGCCGCAACGTCGTTCGCACTGCAGTTTGGCGGTACCCAGGTGTCGGACCTGGACAATCATTCGCGCGTGAACCTCTACCGTGGTGCGACCGATCGCCTGTCCATCTCGGCCGGCACCGGCCCGTCCATCAACGTCGACTTCGCCCAGGCAGGCACGCCGGGCCAGCCATTCGTGTTCAATACGCAGCAGAGCGGTACGATCAGCGCAGGCTGGAGCACTCCGTGGGGCGACGGCGGCATGAACCGTTTCTACGGCCGCATCGACGCGCTGGCCAATGTGACGGCCGTGCCGGAACCGTCCACCTATGCGATGCTGCTGGGCGGCCTGGCGCTGCTCGGCGCACAGGCACGCAGGCTGCGCGCCAGGCGCAGCGTGGCCTGATCGGGACCGGCCGTTCCCGCGCGGCGCGTTGACGTTCGCGCTGGTTTTTGCGCAGTGCCGAGAACGGTTGCCGAGCTCGGTGCCAGCGGCGGGCTATCAGTTCACGACTGCAATGACAGCCGATAAACGGTCGTCTGCCGATACACCTGCCCGGGGCGCAAAATCACCGCCGAGGCGCACTGCCCGTTCAACTGATCCGGGTACGCATGCGCCTCCAGGCAAAACCCGTCGTGCCGCGCATACGGCCGCCCCGCCCTGCCCTGCACGCCGTCGAGCAAATTGCCGCTATAAAACTGCAAGCCCGGCTCGGTGGTCGACACCTGCAAACGCCGACCCGATCCCGGATCGACCACGCGCGCCACCTCGCGCAGCGGCCCGGTCCTGCCCATCGCGTGCGGCTTGACGCAGTAACAGTGATCGAACCCGCCCGCCAGGCGGATCTGCGCATCCGGCCAGCCCAGGCGCGGGCCGATGGCGGCCGGCTGGCGGAAGTCGAACGGCGTGCCGCCCACCGCCGCCACCCCCACGGGAATGCCGCCGCGGTCGGTTTCCAGGTAAAAATCGGCGTCGATCTGCAGCATGTGGTCGCCCACGTCGGCGCTGCCGCCATTGAGGTTGAAGTACGGATGCGCGGTCAGGTTGACCGGCGTCGGCGCGTCGGCCACGGCTTCGAAGTCGATGCTCAAGCGGCCTTCGTCGTCGAGCCGGTAGTGCACCTGCACGTCGAGCTTGCCGGGAAAGCCGCCGTCGCCATCGGGCGAACTCAGGCGCAGCGAGACGCCCGCGTCGGACGCATTGAGCTTCCAGCGCGCCCTGTGAAAGCCGGCATCGCCGCCGTGCAGGTGGTTGCCGCGGTCGTTGACGGCGGCCTGCACCGGCGCGCCGTCGAGCATGAAGCGGCCCTGCGCGATGCGGTTGGCCCAGCGCCCGATGACGGCGCCGAAGTAGTCGCTGTTATCGGCGTAACCGTCCGCGTCCCGATAGCCGAGCAGCACGTCGGCCACCTTGCCGTAGCGGTCCGGCGCCCACCACGACACCAGCGCCGCCCCGCGCTCGCTGATCGTCAGGCGCATGTCGTTGGCGTTACGCAGGGTGAACAGCCGGTCGGCGGCGCGCAGCGCAGGTGTGGCAATCGATTGGTTGGTCGTCATTAAGAATCTGCATGGTGAAATTGAGGAGCCCCCGCCGGCTCGGCCTGGCCTTGCAGGGCCTGGTCCTGGTAAGCGCGCGGAGTGCAGCCGAGCTCGCGCTTGAAGACCGAATGCATGTACTGGCTTGAGGTGAAGCCGCAGCTGAGCGCCACGTTGGCCAGGTTGCAGTCGCCGCGCCCGAGGATGGCAATGGCCGCGTCGAGGCGGAAGCGCAGAATCTCGTCGTGCACGCTGCAGCCGAGCTCCTGCCGGAAATACGATTCCAGCGACGAGCGCGAAATGCCGACGTAATCGGCCACCTGCCCGGTCTTGATGCCCTGGCAGGCGTACTGGCGGATGAAGTGGCGCGCGCGCATCACGTGCGGGTGCTTGGCCGGTTCGTGCTTGCTCGACGCCAGCACGTTGATGCCGGCCGGCGGCACCAGGATGCGCGTATCGGCCAGGCGCGCGCCGTGCAGCATCCGGTCGAGCAGGTGGGCGGCGGCGCGGCCCATTTCCTGCGCGCCCTGGATCACCGAACTGAGCGGAATACGGGTGAGCATGCGCGCCAGCGGATCGTTGTCGATGCCGATCAGGGCCACCTGTTCCGGCACTTCGATCCCGGCGATCATGCAGGCCTGCATCAGCTGGCGCGCCCTGGCGTCGGTCACGGCGATGATGCCGCACGGTTTGGGCAGACTGTGCAGCCAGTTGATCTGCTGCTGCACCGCTTCGTCCCACGACGGTGCGCTGGTACCCTGCCCACGGAAGACTTCGGCTTCCAGGCGGTCGCGCCGCATCAGGCTGCGAAAGGCGTTTTCGCGTTCCTGGGCCCAGCGGTTTTCCTGGGCTTCCGGCAGGCTGAACAAGGCGAAATGGCGCAAGCCGGCTTCGATCAGGTGCTCGTAAGCCAGCTTGATGAGCTTGAAATTGTCGGTGGCCACGTAGGGCACGCCGGCCGGGTAGGCGTCGACGTTTTCGTAGGAACCGCCCACGGCGACGACGGGAATGCGGCTGCGCGCGAGGGCGGCGGCAACCGCCGGGTCGTCGAAATCGGCGATCACGCCGTCGCCCTGCCAGTGTTCGATGCCGGGCAGGCGCAAGCGGAAATCCTCTTCGAGGAACAGGTCCCACGAACTGCGCGTGCTCGACAGATAGGCGGCGATTCCTTCAATCACTTCACGATCGAAAATCTTGTTCGCGTTAAACAGCAGCGCGATCCGATGCGATTTTGGCATCAACATGGTGGATTGTCTCCTTTGGCCCCGCTGGCGCGCCTCATTGTCGGGCACGCTTCATTTGTCCATTGTATAACCGACTAATTGCTTTAGTATCAATGGACAGCTGCGATGCTGCGGCTTATTCTGCAAGCAACCGGGCGCAAGTTCAATTATGAAAATCACCAAGGGGCGTAGCGATTCTGGGTGAGGCCACGCCAGGGTTGCACATGCGTGGCGCAAGCACCGGTGTCATGCCCGGCCGGCCAGCGCCAGGTCCGGGTCGGCATCGAACAAGGCCGCCAGCCAGCCGGCAAAGGCGGCCAGCTTGGGCGCGGCCATCCGCCCTTGCGGATACAAGAGCGACACCGGCGCCGGGGTCGGTGGCGTGCCCGCCAATACCTGCACCAGCGCGCCGTCGGCCAGATGCTTGCGCACCTGGTAAGTGCCGGCCTGCGCCAGTCCCAGTCCCTGCAGCGCGCAGCAGAGGTTGGCGTCGGCATCGTTGACGGCAACCGGTCCGCTGATAGCGACCTTGACCACCGCGTCGCCCACCACGAAATCCCAGTCGAACGGGCGCCCGGTGCGCGCCGAAAAATGCACCACGCTGCGGTGCGCGTGCAAGTCCGCAATGGCCTGCGGCACGCCATAGCGCGCCAGGTAGGATGGCGCGGCGCAGGTGACGAAGCGCATCTCGCCGAGCTGGCGCCCGATCATCGAAGAATCCTGCAGGTGGCCCACGCGCACCGTGCAGTCGATGCCATCCTGGATCAGGTCGACCATGCGGTCGCTGATGCTGATCGAGAGCTCGACCTCGGGATACAGGGCGTGGAACGCGGCGATGTGCGGCAGGATCAGGTGGCGCGCCAGCGCCGACGGCAAGTCGACCCGCAGCTTGCCCTTGGGCTTGGCCGATCCGGCGCCGAAAAACGGCTGCTCGGAGGCATCGATCGCGGCCAGGATGTCGATGCAGTGGGCATAATACTGCGCGCCGTCGGGCGTGAGCGAGAGCTTGCGGGTGGTGCGCTGGAGCAGTTGCCGGCCCAGGAACGCTTCCAGGTTCTTCATCGTTGCCGTGAGCGAGGCACGCGGCAACTGCAGGCTGTCGGCCGCGCGCGAAAAGCTGTTCGCCTCGACAATCCGCACGAACGTTTGCATCGCCTTGACCTTGTCCATCGTTGCCTTCCCGGGTGATTGTTCATTTAAAGTGAAAAGTATAAGAGCATTGTGAGCATATAATCACCTGACCGGTTTTGTCTACAATAGCCTCAGTCCAACGCACGTTGATTTTTTGAGGAAGCAAGATGAAACCGAATACCGAACAACCCGGCGATATTTCGTCCGGCATGGTGCTGCTGCTGGCGGTCGCCGCCGGCCTGATCGTGGCCAACCTGTATTACGCACAAACGCTGGTGGGGCCGATCAGCCGCGCCACCGGCCTGTCCGCCGGGGCCGCCGGGCTGATCGTCACGCTCACCCAGGTCGGCTACGCCATCGGGCTGCTGTTCATCGTCCCGCTCGGCGACGTGCTGGAAAACCGGCGCCTGGTGATCTGCGCCCTGCTGCTGACCGCCGTCGCGCTGCTCACGGCCGCCTTCAGCACCAGCGGCTGGGTGTTCCTGGCGGCGGCGCTGGCCATCGGCCTGGGCTCCGTGGCCGCGCAAGTCCTGGTGCCGATTGCCGCCCACCTGTCGCGCGAAGCCACGCGCGGCAAGGTGGTGGGCCAGGTGGTCAGCGGCCTGCTGCTGGGCATCATGCTGGCGCGCCCGGTTGCCAGCCTGGTGGCCGACGCCAGCAACTGGCACGTAGTGTTCGGCGGCGCGGCCGTGCTGATCCTGGCCCTGGCCGCCGTGCTGCGCGTCAAGCTGCCGCAGCGCATGCCGACCGCGTCGCTTCCCTATGGGCGCCTGATCGGCTCGATGTGGACCCTGTTCAAGACCACCCCGCTGCTGCGCCGCCGCGGTGCCTACCAGGCCGGTTTGTTCGGCGCGTTCAGCCTGTTCTGGACCGTCACGCCGATGATGCTGGCCGGCCCGCAGTTTCACCTGTCGCAGACGGGCGTTGCGATTTTTGCGCTGGTCGGCATGGCCGGGGCAATCGCTTCGCCCATCGCCGGGCGCCTGGCCGATGCCGGCAAGACCCTGCCCGCCACCGGCGCGGCGTTGACCCTGGGAGTGGTCGCTTTTGCCCTGCCCTTGGTCATTCCCGGTTCGCGCGAGCTGGCGCTGGGCGTGCTGGTGGTGGCGTCGATCATCCTGGACATGGGCGTGGCCGCCTGCCTGGTGCTGGGGCAACGCGCCATTTTCGCCATGGCGCCGGAGGTGCGCAGCCGCCTGAACTCGATCTATATCGCGCTGTTTTTTGCCGGCGGCGCGGCCGGATCGGCACTCGGCGGGTGGGTGTTCGCAACGTTCGGCTGGCATGCGGTGTTGCTGGCCGGGATGGCGTTTCCGGCGCTGGGACTGGCGCTCTGGCTGTCGGAACCGCGCCCGGTGGCGGTGATCGAAGCGGGCAAATGAACAATGGCCGGACATTGACGTTGATATGCATACCACAAGCGGGGCGCGTACGCGAGCTAGCGCGATAGACGCAGATCGTGTTGTGTGCGCGTCAGGCGCTTAGGCTGTGAGGGTACGCCGCCTCTGCTTTATGCGGCGACAGGCTGGTCCGGTGGCCTCAACACCGGACACCAGTTTCCTTCAGCACACCACTCCAACGCCGGTGGACCCGGACACCGCCAACGCCTGCATCGCGGCGGCGCCGTCATCCGCCCCCGCGAACCGAAGCCCGTCGCGGCGCCCCCCCCGTTCGCGGCGCGTTTTACCAAAAAAACGCGTAACCGGCAAACATAGCACGCCAGCAGCCCCTTCGGCCGCGTGTTGCAAATTTGGCCTCACCGTCAACATTTGTCACAGAATCGAAACTATTGTCATGCATACTATTTGTGCCCTGCGGTACAAATCGGAAGCGCTTCCCCGGCAGCCACGGCTTTCTGATTGACCAGTGCGCAAACCGGTGCCGGGTAATCCGGCGCCCTCCCCAAGATGGTCGAAACAGGAGAAGTAAATTGACGAAATCACTCTTTGCTGTGCTGTTGTTGTCCCAGTCGCTGTGCGCTTTTGCATCCGAACAGTCCACCTGCACCGCCAACAAGGGGGCCTATATCACCGGTACCGTGATCAGCGCGCCGAAGTTCGCGGCCGCGTCGAGCACCATCGATGGCGTGAAGCTGTCGCACACACGCCTGAATCTGCGCTCCGACCAGGATGGCAAGACTTACGACGTGGCGATGGATAATGTGTACGCGGTCGACTATGTCAAGAACGCGTCGACCATGCCGCCTTCGCTGGCCGCCATCAAGGTCAACGAACGGCTGGGCCTGTGCGGTAAAAAATACACCAGCGGCACTGGCATTCACTGGGTGCACAGCAATTGCGGCGACGTGCCGAGCAGCTCGGCGCCGAACGGCTGGGTCAAGGTGATTGCCGCCTCCGGTACGGTCAGCGCCAGCAAAATGCGCAGCCAGAACTATTGCTACCTCTGGGATTGATGCAACGGCGGCCTGGGCAGCGTTGCGCAGGCCGCCGTTCGACTAGAATGCACCGATGAATGCACGCCTGCCCCTGTTGATTTGTCTCGGCCTCGGCGCCGCCGGCCTGGGCGTGTGGCTGGCGGCCGGCTTGCGCGCGCCGGACGGCGACGCTGCGCCCGCCGGCGTCCCCACTGCCCTGCCCGCGCCCGCCGTCACGCTGGCCCAGCCGCGCTGGTTTTCGTCGGTGCCCGACGCCGGCGCGGCGACGCCCGGTCCAGGCCTGGTGGCCGATAAAAAGGCAAGCGTGTATGGCCGCAACGGCCGCATCATCGACCTGGGCGGCTTGAATATCGCCCAATACATCGGCAAGCGCATCGCGGCCGCGCGCAGCGGCGACGCCAAGGCCGCCTACGATGTGTACCAGGCCGAATCGGTGTGCGCCGCCAACGAGGACCCGGTGGCCGACTATGCCGATCCGGCCGAACTGGCCGCCTTCCAGGCCGAGCGCAAGGAACTGGCGGCACTGTGCGCGGGCATCTCGCCGGCCCAGGTGCAGGAGCGGCTCGGCTTTTTGACTCTCGCGGCGCGCTCCGGCAACAAGGCCGCGCAGATCGATGTGTACATGGAAGGCCCGTACGGGCGCAGCGTGGACCTGACGCAAAATCCGGATGACCCGATCGTGCGGCAATGGAAGGACGAAGCGCTGGGGTACCTGAAGCAGGCCGGCGACCAGTGCGACCATTTTGCGCTGGCCCTGCTATCGACCGTGTACGACGCCGGGCAGATCACCACGCGCGATATGCGAACGTCGATGGCGTACAGCATTGCGGCTGCCATCCCGCGGCAAAAGCGGCTGACTCAGGATCAGTTGCGCGAACGATTTGGCGAGGAGATGTCGGCCGACGAGTTCAGCGGCGCGCTGGCGCTCGGCGAGCAGCTGGGCAAGCAGGCGTGTCCGGGCTCGGCCAGGCAGCGTTAGCGGCTGTCCTTGACCGCGATGTTCACCAGTGTTTTGCCGTCGGCGCTCACCTGGCAGCTGGCCAGCATGCTCACCGCCGTGCCCAGTTCGTTCTTGGCCGAAAATTTGACCGGCACGTCCATCTGTCCGCTGGCGCCGTGCGTTACCGGGCTGGGCGCGTCGGTGAGATAGGCGATCGACTTGGGGTTGGTGGCGCGCGCTTCGATGGTGGCCATGCAGGTGCGGCGCGCGGCCGCTTCGAGCGGCGTGTCCGGCACGGCGCTCTTGCCGCAGGCGGCCAGGGCCAGGATGATTGGTAGCAGCGTCAGTTTATTCATCGTATCCCCGTCAAGTCGGAAAATGATACACGAGCCCGGCGCGCATGGGCAAGCAGTGCCGTGACGCGCCAAAGCACGTAGAATTGCATTTCTACCAATTCAATTCCATCGCCATGAAAGCCTATACCGCATGCACCGTCCGCTGACCCACGCCCTGCTCGCCGCCGCACTGACCACCCTGTTTGCCGACGCCCAGGCGCAAACGCCGTCCGCCAGCCCACAGGCCTTGGCCGCCTTCGAAAAAGCCGCGCCACACCTGGTCGCCGCGCTCGAATGCAGGAAGAAGCTCGTTTATACGGATGCCGTCAAGGCATTCGTCAAGGACCCCAACAGCTTCGACGAGATCACCCTGCCGGCGCCGCTGACGGTGTTCGGCATCAAGACCACGGTCATCACCGTGACCGAGGACGACCAGAACGGGGGCGGTGGTTACAGCGCCAAATTCGCCGGCCTGTCCCAGAAGGACGCCGCCAAGGCCGCCGGGGTCAAGAGCAAGGACTACAAGCGCAATGTCAAAGGCGGCGGCATGATCGAAGTGAGCAGTGCCGTCAAGGGCACGTCCACCATCGCCTGCATCTACGGCGCCGGCGAAGGCTGACGTCCCATCACCGGCCGCCGAGGATGCGCGCCACCTGCCGGGCGGGCGCGCTGCCGATGTCGAGCAGCACGCCGGCTTCGTCGTCTTGCAGCGGTTCGAGGTCGCGCAGCTGGCTGTCGAGCAGCGACGGCGGCATGTAATGACCGGCACGCGCGCGCATGCGCTCGGCGATCAGTTCGCGCGGCCCGTCCAGGTGGGCGAAGCGCAGCGCCGGATCGGCTTCGCGCAGCAGGTCGCGGTAGCGCCGCTTGAGCGCCGAGCAGGACAGCACCAGTCCGGTGCCGCGCTCGCGCGCCTCGCCGATCTGCGTCTGCAGGGCATGCAGCCAGCCGGCCCGGTCGTCGTCGTCGAGCGGCATCCCGGCCGACATCTTGGCCACATTGGCGGGGGGATGGTACGCGTCGCCTTCCACGAACGGCACATCGAGCTCTTGCGCGAGGGCTTGCCCGACCGTGCTCTTGCCGCAGCCGGATACTCCCATCACCACCCAACGAATCATGCCCTGACCGACCATTCTGCCCCCAAAAGTTAGCGCTAACATCAGGACTCGAAGTCTAGCGAACTGGAGGGATTTGTAAAGATGTTTTGAGCGCGATGGGCAAGGTACTCGGCTGCGATGGTCGCAGTTGTAAACAAAATCTGTGGATAAGTGTGTTAACAAGCCGACGGTCAAGCCGCCAAGTCATTGCTTTTAAAGGAAAAAATGGCACTGCCCGATTTTCGGGCACTGTGGACAGTTGCTTCCCGGCCCGAAGTTGCAAACAGAATCTGTGGATAAGTTTGTTAACAAGCCAGTCGCCGAAGCGCTAAGTCATTGCTTCTAAACATAAAATTGCACCTGCGTGCTTTTCGGGCAGGGGGAACGAAACATGGCGCGAGTACAACTTGCTTGGCGAAACGGTCTTCAGAGCACCGATACCTGCACGAAAACGTCAAGTGCTTGCGAGCACCCGGGCATGCAAGACTTGTTCAGGCAACCAGGCACGTCGCCGACCCGCCAACCGTAAGAACATCGCTCAGATGATCATTACCGCTCCGCCCAGCGATAACATCCTCGACGCAGTGCGTTTGTACCGAGACCCTTGCTTGAGATGGGCAGGTGAAATCCCACAGGATCATGAACATGACCCGGTCGTTTTGAAGATCACTTTCGACCTCACAATGTGCTCCCGAGCTTGCTCCGACCTTCATCGAGAACGCATTTTTCAGCCGTGGCCGTGCGCGCAGTTTGGCGGCCCTGGCATCGGTCATGGTGAAGTCGACCTCTTCCGATGACTCATCTTCCGGAAACATCTCGGCCGGCGTTTGGCCCAGATCGAACGGACCATCGGATTCGATCAAGCTCACCTTCACCAACTGTTGCGGTACGAGAACCTGATGGCTGACCCAGATCCGATGTCCGCTCACCGCATCTCCATAGGTGCCTCCGTGCACCTCGAGTATCGCCGGGTCCTCCTCGTCAAGTGAACTCCTGACGCTGACATGAAGCGCATGCATGCCATCCAAATTCACTGTCACCAGGACCTCGCCGTCAACATCGATTCTCAAGGCTGCCATTTCATATCCCCCAGGCTGATAATGAGGTCATTGCCGCTCATTTCATGCAGTTCGTGCAGGCGTTCATGGAACCGGCGCCAGCGGCGTGACCGGCCCGACTTGCATGCCGCCGGCGCGAATGGCGGCGTTGAGCGCATCGATGCGCTCCTGCATGGCCGGATGCGAGGCCACATAATGAGACAAACCGGTCGGGTCGGCATCGCCCTCTTTCAGGGCCGCAAACAGTTCAGTCGCCCCGCCCGCATGGCCGTAGCGGCAATTCAGGATGCGCAAGGCCGCTGCGTCGGCCGCCGCCTCGCGCGTGCGCGAATAGGTCGCGTCCCCCAACTTACCCACCGGCGCCAGCAGGTCGCTGAGCCCCGAATCGTTGCCGGTCAGCAGAGCTGAAATTCCGAACAGCACGATGCCGCGCCCCAGCGCCCGCAAATGGTCGCGCTGGGTGATGTGCGACAGTTCGTGGGCCAGCACGAAGGCCAGGCCGTTTTCGGACTTCACCTTGTCGAGCAAGCCGGTGAACACGACGATATTGCCGCCCGGCAGAACCGCGGCGTTGGGCGTATCCGATTTGTACAAGGTCACATTCGACGGCAAGCGCAGCCCTGCACAGGCGCGCATGCTCTCGACCAGCGCCTGCACCTGCACTTGCCGGGCGCGCTCGGCCGGCGCGGTCTCGATCGCCTTGGCCGGCAACAGCGCGTACAAGCGCGCTTCGCTCTCGTGATCGAGCCGCTCGACGACGGTATCGACGGCCAGCGCCAGCGTCCAGAACAGCAAGGCCGTGCCCGCCAGCAGCCACAGGCCGATCACGAAAAAATCCTTCAGCGGATGCTGGTCGGAGATATTGTCGTTATGCTCGGGCAGTGACGGCTGGTATTTCATGGCGCTTCTTTACTTGGCGAAGTAGATGGCGGTGCCGTAGGCGAGCACTTCCACCGAGGTCACGCTGCCGGGACGCTTGCCGGAAATCGACATCGCTTCCAGGCGCAGGTTGACGATCTCGTGCGCGTTGGGGCAGCTCTCCTTCAAGCGCAGCACCGCTTCGCGGCGGGCGCGGTCGATCAACGTTTCGTGCGAGGTGACGGCGCCGCCGATGAACGAGCGCAAACCCAGCACAGCCTGCTTGAAGTAATCGATCGAGACGACCACGTTGCCGTACACCAGCTCGCTGCGTTCGACCGGACGGGACGGGTCGAGCAAGGTCTTGAGCGAGGTCGACGGCAGATGCAGCCAGGTTTTTTCGCGGCTGTGGATCGATGCGTAGTGCTTGGCCTCGGCGGCGCGGCCGAAAAAATAGCCGATCACGACGAGCAGCAGCCAGAATCCGATGATGGCTAACTCACCCATTGTCTCAGCCCACGGTGACGGCGGTGCCGTACACATAGATTTCGGCAGCGCCGGCGGCCACCGACGACGTCGAAAAGCGCACGTTGACGATCGCATTGGCGCCCATCTGCTTGGCCTGCGCCTGCATGCGTTCGATGGCACTGTCGCGCGATTCGTTGAGCAGCTCGGTGTAACCCTTGAGCTCACCGCCGACAATGTTTTTCAGGCCGGCCATGATGTCGCGCCCGACGTGCTTGGCACGCACGGTGCTGCCCGAGACGACGCCGTGACACGTCACGATGTTTTTGCCAGGAATGGTTTCAATATTTGTCATTAACATGAGTTACTTTCTTTACTACTTTAAATGGACATTAATTGTAGTTGCAATCCTGCCAATAAGATAGATTTTCCGTACCTTTGCCGGTATCGCGCAACATGCATACCGGGCAAAAACGCAACAGTTTCGACGCGCTGGCGATCGCCTGCCGGGCGTCGCGCAGGCCGCCGCATGCACGGCGCATGTGCCCGCTGTGACGGGCGCTGTGCGATCCAGGCGCCGCCTCGACCCTGCCATCCCGCCCCGCGCCGCATGCCGGCGTGGCCGCGGCTGGCACAGTACCTGGCGCATGAAACTATTGAGCTTTCGCCATGAACTGCGTACAGTGGAAAACTTGTTAAATACTCACATGCGCGTCAGGCAGCCATCACCTTGACCTACAATCCCTCTTTTTCTGCTCCGGAAGGCCGACTTCCTGCCGCCGGCAGCAGAGACGGCGTCGCATATCGTGGCCGACATGGCAACAACGAGCGCCATTGGCGTCACCGCAATTTTCTCATCCTCACGGAGCCTCCAGCATGCGCAAGCAAGACCGCCTGAATCCTCAATTTCTCCCTGTTTCGCGCCTGACGCGCGCCGTGCGCGGGGCGCTGCATGCGAGTGCCTGCGCCGGCCTGCTGGCCCACGGCGCCGCCTCGGCCCAGGCGCTCGAAGTACCCCAGGCGCCAATGCCGAAGGTGGAGATCACCGGTTCGGCCATCAAGCGCATCGTTACCGAAACCCCGCTGCCGGTGCAGATCGTCACGCGCGAAGAAATCGAAAAAACCGGCGTGACCACCGCCGCCGAACTGATGGCGCGCATCTCGTCGAACGTGGGCGGCCTGACCGACGGCGCCAGCATCAACGTCGGCGGCGACCAGCGCGGCTTCAACAGCGCCAACCTGCGCGGCATCGGCACCTCGTCGACCCTCGTGCTGCTCAACGGCCGGCGCATGGCCAACTTCGCTTCGCCCGGCGACGACAGCGGCGTGGACCTGAACAATATCCCGGCCGCCGCCATCTCGCGCGTCGAAGTGCTGCTCGACGGCGCCTCGGCCCTGTACGGCACCGACGCGGTCGGCGGCGTGATCAACTTTATTACACGCAAGGATTTCCGCGGCGTCGAGATCAACGCCTACGCGCTCGGCACCAAGGAAGGCGGCGCCGGCAAGCGCGCCGCCACCCTCAGCCTCGGCACGGGCGAACTGGAAAAGGACGGCTACAACGTGTTCGCCGTGCTCGACGTGCAAGGCACCGAGCGCCTGAACACCTCGCAGCGCAGTTTCATCAACGACCTGCAGATTCCGCAGCGCCTCGGCCATTTGCTGTCGAGCTTTACCAGCCCGGCCAATATCCGCCTTTCGTCAAGCCAGCGCGACCATCTGCAGGAAACCGGCTTCTTGCTCAACGGCCGCACCATCACCAACCGCCAGATCAACCTGTCGATCCCGACCTGCGCGCCGCCGGCCAATCTGTACCTGCCGGCCGGCACCGGCGGCGTCGACGCCTGCACCTACAACTACATGGGCGACACCGAGCTGTATCCGAAGTCGAACAAGCAGAACCTGCTCAGCCGCGGCGTGCTCAAGCTCGGCGCCGACGCCCAGGCCTATGCCGAGGTGGCCCTGAGCCGCTCGCGCACCAACTACGTCGGCTCGTCGGCGCGCGTGACCGGCTACATCGATTACCGCAAGATCCCGGCGCTGGCCAACAGCGGCCTGGACCAGCTCGATGACGATACGCCCGGCGAAGTCGAACTGCGCATGCGCCTGAACGAAGCGGGCATGCGCACCAGCGAACTGACCAGCGAAAGCCAGCGCTACGTGCTCGGCGTGTCCGGCATCGCCGCCGGCTGGGATTACGACCTCGGCTACAACCACAGCGTCAACACCGTCAAGGACAAGGATATCCACGGCTACGTGCTGTACGACCAGCTGCTCGCCGGCATCGCGGACGGGCGCATCAACCCGTTCGGCCCGTCGAGCGCGGCCGGCATGCAGCTGCTCGACAGCATCCAGGTCAACGACGTGGTGCGGCGCGCGCGCGGCACCATGGATTCGTTCGACTTCAAGGCTTCGCGTTCCCTGATGACGCTGGCCGGGGGCGACCTGGGCGTTGCGGTGGGCGCCGAAGCGCGCCGCGAGCGCACCGATTTCAATCCCTCGGCCTTGCTGATGAGCGACAACATCAACAACGATGCGGCGCCCGAAGGCGGCAAGGCCACCAGCGACCAGCGCAAGGTCTACGCTGTGTTCGGCGAGGTGCTGGCGCCGTTCACCAAGGAGTGGCAGGGCCAGTTCTCGGCGCGTTACGACCGCTACCAGCAGGTCGGCGGCGCCCTGAGCCCGAAGATCGGCGTGGCCTGGACTCCCAACAAGGCGCTCACCGTGCGCGGCTCGGCCGGCAAGGGCTTCCGCGCGCCGTCGATGTCCGACCTGTACCGTCCGACCGTCTACAGCTCGACCGCCACCCTGCCCGACCCGGTCTACTGCGCCACCGTCGAGAACAACTATTCGGACTGCGCCGACAACTGGGATACGCGCCGCTACAGCAACGTCAACCTGAAACCGGAAAGCAGCCGCCAGGTCTCGGCCGGCATCGTGATGGAGCCAAGCAAGCACTGGAATGCCAGCCTGGACTACTGGAAGATCAAGCGCACCGACCTGATCAGCGAAATCGGCGACGACATCATCCTCGGCAACCTGGGCAAGTACGGCAACCTGGTGCACCGCGATGAAGACGGACTGATCGAGTACATCGAACTGCACAAGGAAAACCGCGGCGCCCAGATCGCCAGCGGACTGGACCTGGTAGTCAACCTGCGCAGCGCCAATACCGGCCTGGGCCGCTTCGGCGCACGCCTGAACGGCACCTACGTGCTCGACTCGAAGATCCAGACCGGCACGGGCGATCCGTACATCAGCAACCTGGGCAAGTTCGTCACCGACAGCGTGGTGCAGCGCTGGCGCCATACGGTCAGCCTGGACTGGGACCAGGGCCCGCTGTCGGCCACCGTGTCCAACAGTTTTTCGGCCGGCTACGAGGACCAGAACTCGGCCATCAATGTCGACGACGGCAGCGTGGTCGCGGCCAACCGGGTGAAAGCTTACTCGTTGTGGGACATGTCGCTGGCGTATGAATGGGGCAAGAACCTGAAACTGCGCGCCGGCGTGCAAAACCTGTTCGACAAGGCGCCGCCGTACTCGAACCAGGCCAACTTCTTCATCTCCGGCTACGACCCGAGCTACACCGACCCGCGCGGGCGGCGCTTTTACGGCAGCGTGAACTACGCCTTCCGCTAGGATAGTGCGGCGCATGCTGTGGCTGCCCGCGGCCGGCACGGTGATGCTGGCCTCGTATCTCGGCCTGTGGCCGGTGCCGATCGACCCCGTCAGCTGGGACGCGCCCGCCGCGCCCGGCTACACGGGCGCGCACGCCGTCAATCGCAAACTGGCGGACGTGCAGCGCATCGACCTGCACGGTGAAGTCGGGCCGGAACACGTGCTTGAAGGCCCCGACGGCAAGCTGTACACGGGCGTCAAAAGCGGCAACATCGTACGCATGAACCTTGATGGCAGCGCCCAGGAAGTGTTTGCGTCCACCGGCGGACGCCCGCTCGGCATGGCGTTTGCCGCCGACGGCAGCCTGGTGGTGGCCGACGGCGTCAAGGGCTTGCTGTCGGTCGCGCCAAACGGCCAAGTGTCGGCCTTGGGCGAGGCCCGGGCGCGCTTCCTGAACGCGGTGGCGATCGCCGCCAGTGGCAAAATCTACGTCACCGAATCGTCCACCCGCTTCACGCCGGCCGTCCATGGCGGCACGGTGGAAGCGGCCATGCTCGATGTGATGGAGCAGTCGGCCACGGGACGTGTTCTGGAATACGATCCGGCGACCAAGGCGCTACGCGAGCTCGCGCGCGGCTTTTCGCTGGCCAACGGCATCGCCCTGGGCGCCGATGGAGCGACTCTGTTCGTCAGCGAGAGCGGGCGCTACCGGGTGTGGAAGATCGCGCTAGACGCCGACCGGCTCGATGTGGGCAAGCCATCCGCGCAGGCGCAGGTCCTGTTCGACAACCTGCCCGGCTATCCGGACAACCTGACGCGCGCGCCCGATGGGACGCTCTGGCTGGGCTTCGGCGGCCAGCGCAACGACCTCGACAAGATGGCCCGCAAACCCTTCCTGCGCCGCATGGTGCTGCGCATTCCGCGCTTCCTGTGGGTCGCGCCCAAGCCCTACGGACACGTAATGGCGTTCAGCGAGGATGGCACGATAATCGACGACCTGCAAGACCCGGGCGGTCTGTCGCCGCTGACGACCGGCGCCACCGACATTGCCGGGCGCCTGTACATTCATAACGCCGACGGCGCCGCGCTCGGATGGATCGCGCATCCGCCGGTCGCGGCGGGGACGGCGCGCTAGCGCTTCAATCCGTACCAGAGGCACGCCAGCACCGGTGCGCCCAGGGTCGCGGCCGACACCACGTCCCACCAGCCGTCGCCCAGCAGCGCCCCGACGAGGCCAATGCAGGTGAGCACGCCGAACACGATGGGCCAGCCCCACAGGCTCAGGAACGGCGCTTTCATGGCGCGCTCCCGGCGATCACGGCGGCCCCACCCTTGCGCTGGACCGTGCGGGAACGCTTGAGCCACAGATAAACCCCACTGCCCAGCACCACGATGGTGGCGATATCGAGCACGGCCCACCAGACCTGCATCCAGACGCCGCCGTAATCGCCGAAGTGCAGCGGCTGCGAAATCAGCAAGCCGGTCAGGTACCACGGCAGGTCGCGGCTGTCGGTCACGCGGGCAGTGGCCGCATCGACCAGCACCGGCTTGTACAGGCGCGACGTCAGCGCTTCCTTGCCGTGCATGAAGATGCCGTAATGGTGCGGACTGGAAAACGCGGTGCCCGGCCAGGCGATGAAGCCGACCTGCATGCCCGGCTCAAGCGCGCGGGCGGCGTCGATCCCCGGCTGCAGCGGCGCCAGCGCCACCGGCGCGGGCAAATCCTTGTAGGGGGCGATCATGGCGGCCAGCTGGTCGTTCTGCCAGTACTTGAGCAACAGGTCGGCCCAGGTATTGATCATGCCGGTCGCGCCCACCACGAGCGCCCACACCAGCGTGACGATGCCGAGCATATTGTGCATGTCGAGCCACTTGAGGCGGCTGGCGCGCTCGCGCCGCACGGTGCCGAACTGGAGCTTGCGCATGAAAGGCGCGTACAGCACCACGCCGGACACGGTGGCGACCAGGAACAGTAAACCCATGAACCCAAGGAACAGCATGCCCCACAGCCCGGCGAACAAATCGGCGTGCAGGCGCAGCATGATGTTCATGAAGGTGCCTTCGAACTTGTTTTCCTGGATGACCTTGGCGGTGCGGGAATCGACCGCGATCGATTTGAATTCCGGGTCGAGCCGGGTCTTGCCCACGGTGAGGTGCCAGATCTTGTCGTCGTCGGCTTCCTGCGACATGTATTGCATCACCCGGTCCGGATACATAGCCAAACCGGCGGCGATCACGGCGTCGACACTGGCCTTGGGCGTGCCGGGCGCCATCTCGGGCGCGACGATCTCGTTGCCCAGCAGTTCCCCGATCTGGTGATGAAAGATCAGCGGCAGGCCGGTCAGGCACAGCAGCAGCATGAAGATCGTGCAGACCAGGCTGCTCCACTTGTGTATCCAGGCCCAGCGGCGGACGGTGTTCGGGGTCATGACGGAGGCGCGCCGGGCAGGCTCGTGCATTGGCTAAACGCGAATGATAATGCAGATCATTCTCAATTGCCAGAGTGCTTATTGGCATGACAGTTTATAATGAGAATCGTTTCCATTTGACTTATCGACAACCCGCCATGCATAAGCTCCACTTCGCCCCTACCCCTTTCGCCCTCGCCGCCTTCCTGCTCGCCACTTTCGCCGCGCAGGCGCAGACCACCGCCGCCGAGACGGCCGCCGACAGCGCCATCCCCACCGTCACCGTGACGGCCTCGGCCGATGCGTCGGCCGAGGGCTTGTCCAGGGCGTATGCCGGCGGCCAGGTGGCGCGCGGGGGCCGTATGGGGCTGCTGGGCAATATGGACATCATGAATTCGGCCTTCAGCAGCACCAGCTACACCCAGCAATTTATCGCCGACCAGCAGGCCCGCAGCGTCGGCGACCTGTTGCAGAGCGACCCGGCGGTGCGCCTGTCGCGCGGCTATGGCAATTTCCAGGAAGTCTATATGATCCGCGGCTTCGCGCTTGACTCGGACGATGTCGGCTACAACGGCCTGTACGGCGTGTTGCCGCGCCAGTACGTCTCGCCCGAACTGCTCGAACGGGTCGAAGTCTTCCGCGACGCCAGCGCCTTCCTGAACGGGGCCGCGCCGGGCGGCAGCGGCAGCGGCGGCGCCATCAACCTGATGCCCAAGCGCGCCGGCAACAGCCCGCTGACGGAAGTGACCGCCGGCATCGAGAGCGGCGGCCATGCCTATGCCGCGATCGACCTCGGCCGCCGCTTCGGCGAGAACAAGCAGTTCGGCATGCGCGTCAATGCCGCCAAGCGTGGCGGCGAAACCAGCGTCGCCCGCGAAGAGCACGGCGTGAGCATGTTCTCGGTCGGCCTCGATTACCGCGCGCGCGACCTGCGCCTGTCGGCCGATGCGGGCTACCAGGATTTCGACCTGGACGCGCCGCGTCCGAGCGTCGGCACCGCCGGCATTACCAGCATTCCCGCCGCGCCCGACGCCAAGCGCAACTTCGGCCAGCCATGGAGCTTTTCCAAGGAGCGCGATGTGTTCGGCACCATGCGCGCCGAAGTCGACCTTGGCAACGAGATGACCGCCTGGGCCGCTGCCGGCACCCGCTCCACCAAGGAATCGAACAGCCTGGGCGAGCCGGCGCTGTCGTCGACCAACGGCAATGCCAGCGTGTATCGCTTCGACAATGCGCGCAAGCAGGAAATCCGCACCGGCGAACTCGGCCTGCGCGCCAAGGTGCGCACCGGCCCGCTCGCGCACGCGCTCGTGGCCAGCTGGTCCGGTCATTGGAACGAGGCTAAAAACGCCTACGCGATCAGCAATTTCGCCGGCTTGCCGACCAATATCTACAACCCGGTCGACGCGGCCGCGCCGACGCCAGACTTCTTCACCGGCGGCGCGATGAACGACCCGCGCATCACGCAAAAAACCATCCTGACCAGCTACGCCGTGGCCGATACCATGTCCCTGGCGGACGACAACCTGCTGGTCACCCTCGGCCTGCGCCGCCAGACCATCAAGGATGCCGGCTTTGCCTACGGCACGGCGCAGCAGACGTCGCAGTACGACGGCAGCGCCAACACCCCGGTCGCCGGCGTCGTGTATAAGGTCAACAAGAGCGTGTCGGTGTATGCGAACTATATCGAAGCACTGGTCAAGGGACCGGTTGCCAGCGGCAACACCGCCGCCGGCCGCCAGGTGGCCAATCTGGGCGAGGTATTTGCGCCGTACAAGTCGAAACAGAAGGAAGCCGGCGTCAAATATGACGGCGGCAAACTCGGCATGAGCGCGGCGGTATTTACGACCGACAAACCGTTGCTGGCCATTCAGGGCGAGCTGGCGGGCCTGTTCGGCGAACAGACCAACCGGGGCGTGGAATTGTCGGTCTTCGGCGCCCCGCTGCGCGGCGTACGCCTGCTGGGCGGCCTGACCCTGCTCGATACCGAGCAGCACGGCCTGGCGGCCAATAACGGCAAGGACGCCATCGGCGCCCCGAAAACGCAGCTCAACGCCAGCGCCGAATGGGATGTGCCCGGCGTTACCGGCCTGAGCGTCAACCTGCGCTCGCTGTACACCTCGACCCAGTATGCCGACCTGGCCAATACCAAGCAGGTGCCGGCCTGGACCCGCGTCGACATCGGCGCGCGCTACCTGACCAGCATCGGCGCGCGCACCTTGACCCTGCGCGCGCGCATCGACAATGCCGCCAACCGCAACTATTGGGCCTCGACCGGTTCCTCGTTCGATGCCGGCTACCTGGTGGCGGCCACCCCGCGCACGGTGGTGCTGTCGGGCAGCCTGGCGTTCTGAGGCACGGCGGTCGTGCCAGCCTATGCACCCGGGCAGATCGCCTGCGCGCCGGGCTCGCCAATACCGCCTGTTAACATGCGGCAATTACGCAACATTTTGCGTAGCAAGTAACAGGCGGCGCCCCTCGATTTGTTTCATCGCGCTATGGTACAGTCCGGTATCGCCCGGTTTCCAGGCGCGCGACAATTGCCTAGCACGATGTACCGATGAACATTCGAAACCGACTTCTGACGCTGGTACTGGCGATCCTGATGCCCGCCTTCGTGAGCGCGGCCCTCGCGGTATGGTACGTCTACGACGAGCAGCGCATCGAGCAGGATCAACGCATCGGCGAAGCGGCCCACGTCATGTCTTTGCTCATCGACAAGGACCTGCAAACGATCGAAGGCGCATTGCGCGCCCTGGCCACCTCGCCCGCGCTGGACCAGCCGACCCTGGCCGAATTCCACGAGCAGGCCGGCAGCCTGGCGTTCAAGCCCAACTCGACGATCGTACTGTCGGACCTGGCCGGCGTGCGCACGATGAACACCCGCGTTCCCTTCGGCGTCGACCTGCCCAAGAGCCCATCCGCGGTGCACGCCTACCGCCGGAAGGCCGGCCCGCGCGAGACGGTCATCACCGACCTGTTTTTCGCGCCCATCGGCAAGCGACACGATTTCGCGATCCAGGTTCCCGTGATCCGGCAAGGCGACGTGCGCCACTACCTGGCCATGGGCGTGGGCGCGGACAACCTGCAACCGCTGCTGATGAACACGCAGCTGCCGCGCGGCTGGGTCGGCGTGGTCATCGACCGGCGCGGCGCCATTATCGCGCGCACCCAGAACGCCGCCAAATTCGTCGGCAAGACCGTGGGCGAAGGTCTGCTGGTGCGCATACGCGCGCAGCAAAAAGCCGGGGTGCACATCGGCACCACGCTCGATGGCTTGCGCACCGCCGGTTATTTCAGCCGCAGCGACACGTCCGGCTGGACCGTCGTGATCAACGTGCCAATCGAGGAAATCCGGCGTCCCGCGGTCCATGCCGCCATCTTCCTGGCCGCCATCCTGCTGCTGGTGCTTGGCGCCGTGCTGGCGATCGCCCAGCGCTACGCCAAACGCACCGCGGCGCCGATCGAAGCGCTGCGCGTGGCTGCGCAGCGCATGGCGCGCGGGGAAGAGGTCGGGCATACCCCGTTCGGGCTGGTGGAAACGGATGCGGTCGGCCTTGCGCTCAGCAACGCCAGCGTGCAAATCGCGCGCAACAAGAACGACCTGGAAGCGCGCGTGCGCGATGCCGTCACCAGCGCCGAACGGGCCCAGCGCGCCCTGCTGCAGGGCCAGAAACTCGAAGCGCTGGGACGCCTGACGGGCGGCATCGCGCATGATTTCAACAACGTGCTGCAAACCTTGTCGGCCGCGGTGCAACTGCTGCAACGAACCCAGGATCCGGTGCGCCTGGCCTGGATCGCGGCCACCTGCCAGAAGGCGATCGACCGCGCCGCCGCGCTGACCGCCCAGATGCGCTCGTTCGGCAGGGTGCAGGAAGTGAACCTGGAACTGGTCGAACTCAAACCGGTGCTGGCCACGGTCAGTCCACTCCTTAAAAGCGCGCTTCCGGACAGCGTCAGGCTGACCGTGTCCATCGACGCGGACGTGTATCCGGTGCGGATCGACGTGCTGCAGTTCGAAATGGCCTTGCTCAACTTGCTGATCAACGCCAGGGATGCGATCCCCGCCCACGGCAACGTGCGCCTCGCCATCGCCAACGCCGCGCCCGGCGCGCCGCTGGACACGCTCGCGGCCACGGACTTCGTGCGCGTCTCGGTCTGCGACGACGGCAGCGGCATGACCCCCGACGTGCTGGCGCGCGCCACCGAGCCGTTCTTCACCACCAAGGGACCCGGCAGCGGGTCCGGCCTGGGCCTGTCCCAGGCGTATGGATTTGCCCAGCAGTCGCAGGGCTTGCTGCAGATCGACAGCGTGGCGGGACGCGGCACCACGGTGACGATCTACCTGCCGCGTGCCGATGCGCCGCCCGCGCGGCATGCGCAGCATGCGCAGCCTACGCGGCATGCGGCGCCCCAGGGCGCTAGTGCGCAGCCGGGCGCGCAGCCAGACACGCAACCGGCGCCCGACTGCAGCGTGCTGTTCGTCGACGACGACGCGCTGATCCGGGAAATGATGGTGCCGGCGCTGAGCGAGCGCGGTTACCAGGTGCAGGTGGCCGCCACCGGCGACGACGCCCTGGCGGTCCTGAACGCGGGCCTGGCGTTCGACGTCGTCATCTCCGACATCGTCATGCCGGGCACGATCGACGGCATCGAGCTGGCGCGCATTGTCCGTGCGCGCTTTCCGGCCACGGCCGTGGTCCTGGCCACGGGCTTTACGGACAAGCGCATCGACGTCGGCCCCGTGCGCACGCTGGCCAAGCCGTACAGCGTGCACGACGCGGCGGCGGCGATCGATGCCGCCTGGCGCGAACCGCAGGTGCTCCGGTAGCACGGCTGCGCCAGCGCACAATTGTCATGTCATTGCTATAATAATCGCTTGCGCTGTCCGCCCGCGCGCCCACTATTTGAAAGAAATTCCATGTCCATCGAGCGCCGTAACAACGTCAAGGTGCGCGGGCACGGTCCGACGACGCTGGTGTTCGCGCATGGCTTCGGCTGCGACCAGTCGATGTGGCGCTTCATCGTGCCCTCGTTCGAAGACCGGTACCGCATCGTGCTGTTCGATTCGGTCGGCAGCGGCGCGTCCGACCCGGCGGCGTACGACCGCGCCAAGTACGACACCTTGCAGGGTTACGCCGATGATGTACTCGAGATCGTCACGCACTACGCATCCGGCCCGGCCGTCTTCGTCGGCCATTCGGTGGCGGCCATGGTCGGCGTGCTGGCCACCATTGAAGCGCCCGAGCTGTTCGCCGCCCAGGTCATGGTCAGTCCCTCGCCCTGCTACATCAACGACGGCGACTACGTCGGCGGCTTTACGCGCGACGATATCGAGGAACTGCTCCTGACCTTGCAGGACAACTATCTCGGCTGGGCGAGCAATATGGCGCCGGCCATCATGGGCGCGCCGCAACAGCCCGAACTGAGCCAGGAACTGACCAACAGTTTCTGCCGCAACGACCCGGACATCGCCGCCCATTTCGCGCGCGTGACGTTCCTGTCCGACCACCGCGCCGACCTGCCCAGGTCGACGACGCCGGCGCTGATCCTGCAATGCACCGACGACATGATCGCGCCGGTGAGCGTGGGCCACTACATGCAGCGCGCGCTGCCGTCGGGCGTGCTGGCCCTGATCGACAACATCGGGCACTGTCCGCACATGAGCGCGCCCAGCGCCAGCACCGATGCGATGAAACCGTTCCTGGCGCGGGCCCTGCGCTGACCGCGATGCCCGCGCTCGTACTGCCCTCGCCGCAAGACACGTTCGACGATGCGGCGTGCGGCCTGATGACGACCGATACCGGCGGCAGGATCCTGCGCGCCAACCGGACCATCCTGGCCTGGCTGGGATTTACCGAAGCGGAGATGACATCCGGCATGCGCCTGCAAGACCTGCTCAGCGTGGGCGGACGCGTATTCCACCAGACCCATTGCGCGCCGCTGTTGCAGCTGCAAGGGTCGGTCAGCGAGGTCCAGGTCGACCTGGTGCGCAAGGACCGCAGCCGGGTCCCGGCCTTGATCAACATCGCCCGGCGCCGCGCTGGCGTCGGCTTCGTCGACCAGGTGGCGATCTTCATCGCCAACGACCGCCGCGCCTACGAGCGCGAACTGCTGCGCGCGCGCGCGGCGGCCGAAGCGGCGCTGGCGGCGCAGAGCGGGGCCGAGGCGAAGCTGCGCGAAGCGAACGAACAGTTATCATTGGCGGACCGGCGCAAGGACGAATTCCTGGCCACCCTGGCCCATGAGCTGAGAAACCCGCTGGCGCCCATGCGCAGCGGTGTCGACCTGCTAAAGATGACCATGGGCGGCAACGCGCCGCACCGGCGCATGGTCGACATGTTCGACCGCCAGCTGCGCCACATGTCGCACCTGGTCGACGACCTGATGGAGGCGGCGCGCATCAGCCAGGGCAAGCTGGTATTGCGCCTCGAGCCGGTGCGCCTGGGCGAGATCGTGCAGGCCGCGGTGGCCGATCTGCAGGCGCGCATCGACGCCGCCGGCCATGCGCTCACGCTCGCCGTGCCGGCCGCGCCCCTGACGGTGCAGGGCGACCCGACCAGGCTGACCCAGATGCTGGTCAACCTGCTCACCAACGCCTGCAAATACACCCCGCCCGGCGGGCGCCTCGCGCTCGAGCTGCGCGAAGAAGATGGCGCGGCCGTCATCGCGATCAGCGACAGCGGCATCGGCATTCCTCCCGAGGCGCTGGAAAGCGTGTTCCACATGTTCTCGCAACTGGAACCGGCGCTGAAGCGTTCGCACGGCGGCCTGGGCATCGGCCTGGCGCTGGTCAAGGGGCTGGTGGAACTGCATCAAGGCAGCATTTGCGCCGCCAGCGCCGGGCCGGGACAAGGCAGCACCTTCACGGTGCGCCTGCCGCTCGCGCCGCAAGCGGCCCCGATTGCACCCACCGCCGCCGAGGCGCCCCGCCACGGCGCCGCGCTGCAGGTGCTGGTGGTGGACGACAACCGCGATGCGGCGCAGATGCTGACGGCCGTGCTCGACCTGAACGGCTACCGCACCGCCGTCGCCCATTGCGGCGAGCAGGCCGCCGGCTACCTGCAGGAGCATGCCGCGCAGGCATGCATCCTCGATATCGGCCTGCCCGACATCAGCGGTTACGAGCTGGCGCGCCGCATCCGCGCCATGCCGCTCGAAAAGCAGCCGGTCCTGATCGCCCTGACCGGCTGGGGCCAGCCGTCCGATGTCGACGCCGCCATCGCCGCGGGATTCGACCACCACCTGTCCAAGCCGGTCGAGTTCGCGGCTGTGCAGCGCCTGCTGACCGGCCTGGAAGCGTCCTGACAGCGCGTCCACCGGCTTGCTCAGTTGCTTGCTCACTTGCTTATTCACTTGCGCTTGGCCGCCGCGCCCGCAAAGCGGTTCCACTCGACGTTGCCGTCGAACGACTTGATCTCGTTCCAGCCCGGCTCGAAGTCGCCATCCTTCAGTTCCAGCAGTTCGCGTTCCAGCAGTTGGCGCAGCGCGGCCACGTCGCCGATCTTGCTGCCGTTGAAGGGACGCGTGACCAGCACGTTTTGCACCGCCAGCGCCTGCACGTTGTAGACCCCGATGTTCTTGTAGCTGAATGGGCGCACGCTGTACGGGCTGCTGGTCGGCACATCGAAGCTGGCCAGGGTCAGGCCGCTGTTTTGCGCCAGGCGGCTGATCTGGCCGTGCGGCCAGCCGGCCACCGAGAAGGCGGCGTACGCTTCGCCGGAGCGCACTTTCTGGAACGCCACGGCGTCGGTGTCGACATCGATGTAGCGCATGTTGTAGCCGAGGATCTTGTCGAGCTGGCGCACCATCAGCTGGGCCGAGCCGACCAGCACCACCGGCGCGCCGCGCAACTCCGACATCCGGGTGATTTTCACCGTGCGCGTCTCGCCCTTGAGCACGCCGTACTTCTTCGGCCCCTCCACGGTGAAGCCGTTGGCGGCGGTGACGATGTGCAGGTAGTTGCTGTTAAGCGAAGCGACCACCAGCAGCGACGCGATGCTGGCGTCGCCTTCCGCCATTTTCTTGAGCGCGTCCATCGGCACGATGCCGACGTCGGCCTTCTTGATCGAGAGCGTCGTCAGGTTGTCGAGGCCCCCTTCGGTGTTCACTTCGCACAGCGGCACCGTGTTTTTCGACACGCGCACCAGGTCGGCGTACAGCTTGGAGTAGCCTTTGCCGGCCGGGCCGGTGGCGACCTTCAGGCCGTCGCAGGCGGCCGGTGGGGCGCCGTCGACCCGGGCGGCGTGCGATGGCGCTGCGCAGAAGGCTACGGCCAGGGTCAGGGTCAGGGCAGTCATCTTGGTTTTCATGGTGTTTTCCTTGTTGTTATTGAATTGATGGTTCAGAAATTGAAGTTCTTGTTCGTCTGCTGCTGGGCGTCGGCCGGCTGCACCGGCGTGACGGTCTGGTCTTGCTGCGTCTGATCGTGCTGCGTCTGGCCGTGCTGCGTCGAGATGAAGGCGGCGGCGATCACCAGCAAGAGCACCAGCGCGGTGCCGCCCCAGCGTATGAGTTTCCAGAACATGTCAGCTCCTTGTGTTTTCCATGTTGTCGATCCGGATCGAGGCCAGGTCGATCGCCATGCCGTCATCGAATGACAGCGTCGGTGCGTTGCTGAGTTTTTCGGCTTCCATTTCGAGCTCCGAGAACACCTGGTTGAAGTTGTCGCGCACGCTGTCGAAGGCTTCGTCGGCCAGCATCTGGTTCAGCAGTTCCTGGCCGCTGGTGGCGTTCAGGTTCTGCAGCGCGGCCTGGCCGGCCTGGCCGAAGCGCCATTCGAACTTCTTGTCTTCCACCACCTCGCCCAGCTGCACCAGCGCCAGCTCGGCATTCTTGTATTTGACGACCAGCAGCGCGTGCGCCTCGCGCATCGCCTTGACCGCGCTTTCCTGGCGGCTGGCGTCGTAACCCGGCTTCTGGCGTTTGCGCTCCTCGATCATGTCGGTCATGCTTTTGATTTGCGCCCCGATCCGCACCACCGCCTGCTTGAAGGCGAGCACGCGCTGGCGCTTTTGCAGCAGGAAGTTCTGCAACTGCTCGATCGGGTTGGCACGCGCCTCGGCCTTGCGCGCGGCCAGCAGCCGGTTTTCGAGCTTTTGCCCGAGCAGGGGCAAGGCTTGGAACAAGGCCACGCCGGCGGCGCCGATCAGCATCAGGGCCAGCAGCCCGAGTCCGCCGCTGACCGCGCCCCAGATGAGCGGAGCGAGCGCAGCCAAGGCGGCCACGGCGAGCGCGCCGGCCGCCGCGCGCAGCGCCCACACCTGCTGGCGCCCGCTGAGGTTAAAGGTGAACGTTTCTTTGTTGCCGGGGATGCTCATAGGGGCTCCTTGCTGGTTGAAAGTCGATGCCTGGGACAGGTAGTGGGGACGAAAAAAAAGGCATCCGAGGGGATGCCTTTTGATATCGATGTTGCGCAGGGAATTCAGGTTACGCGCGCCGGGAGGGGGACTGTCCGGCGCCGGGCGCATCCGCGTGGTGCGGGGGCTGGTGTTCTTTTTGGTGCTACCGGCCATGTTGACCGCCTTGATTGTTGTTTTTATGGATCCCACTCTAGCGGCGAAATATGACGGCTTGATGACAGGATGAACCGATCGCGTGGCCTGCCGCCTCAGAACTTCAGTTCGGCCATCGCGCGCAGTACCGTGCCCGTCGGCGCCGTCACCGTCCTGGTCTGCCACAGCGTCTCGCCGGCATAACTTGAACGCTTGCGCTCGTCTTCGTGCAGCAGGTTCGACCCGCTCAGGCGCAGGTGGACCTTGGGCGTGCACTTCCACAGCACGTAAGCTTCGAGCACGCGCTTGTTCGATTCGCTCGCTGTTTCCTGGGCCGACAGGCGCACCGTGCCGTTCCTGACATAGCCGAACGTCGCCCCGGCCGCCACCGGCGCCGAGGCGAAGCTGTAGTCGGCCCCCACGTTGACCGACAGCGGCGCCTGGTTGCCGATGCGGTTGTCCGGCCCCGGCACGGCATCCACCGCCGACCAGGTACGTGCGAGCGCGGCGCGCAGCTCGAGCGCCGGGGCGCCGGCGATCAGTTGCGGCAGCTTGAATTTGGTGTCGAGCGTGATGCCGCGCGCCAGCGCCCGGCCGCTGTTGACGGGACGCGCCACCCAGCGAGCGCCCTCGCGCGCGGTGCGGGTCAAGGTCACATCGTCGATGCGGCGCGCGAACAGGCCCACGCTGACCAGACCATCCTGGCTCAGGTAGTGTTCGTAGGCCAGGTCGAGGCCGAGCGCGCGCTCCGGGCGCAAGGCCGGATTGCCGCCGCTATCGGGCCGGGTCACGCTGTTGACCACCGACACGCTGCGCCCGGCGACCAAGCTGTCGCTGGCGGGCACGCGCCAGGTACGCGCCAGGCCCAGGCGCAGCTGGTCCGATGCGGTGCCGGGCAAGCGCCACACGCTTTGCAGCACGGGACTGGCCATCGCTTTGGCAAAATCGACCTGCTGCCCGAGATTGTTGGCACTGTGCAGTTCCACCCGTT
>DASVVC010000183.1:0-7564 GCA_036386755.1 Telluria sp. | reverse complement strand
AGGCGCGGCAGCGCGCGCTGCAGGCGGCCAGCGCGGCCGGATCGGCCAGCAGGGCGCGCGCAGCAAGCACGGCGCCGGCCACGTCGCTCACCGCCACGCCCAGGCCGAGCCGGGCGATGATGCCGTCCGGGTCGAACGTGGCGACCACCGGCACGCCGTTGGCCCAGGCTTGCAGATAGGTGTTCGGAAAGCCCTCGAAGGACGAGGTATTGACGAAGATGCGGGCGTTGGCGAACAGTTTGCGGGTCGAGCCGAACTTGACCTGGCCGTGGAAACGCAGGTTCGGACAGGCGGCCGCGCCCTGCTCCACGCGCGCGTACAGGTCCAGCTCTTCCGGATGGGCGCCGCCGGCCATCTCGCACACCAGTTCGGGCGCCTGGCGCACCATGTCGACGAACCATTCGGGACGCTTCATGGAACGCATATTGGCCAGCCACAGCAGGTCCGTGGCGCGCTCGGCCGGCGCCAGGATGGTGTCCGGCACATCCGAAAACATGCCGGCCACGTCGGCGTGCAAGCCATAGTTTTTCATCAGGAGTTCAGCCTGCTTGTCGGTCTGGGCCAGGATGGCGTCGGCGCGGCGCAGGCCGTAGTGGTACAGCATGCGGTCGCGCGCACCGGAGAGCAGCAAGGTGTCGGGCGCGCAATCGGAATCCGAGGCGATGCGAAACACCAGGCGCTTCTTGTGGCGCCGGCAAAAGGCGGCGGCGATGCCGACGTTGGCGCCGGCGCAGCTGACGTAATACACGTCGGCGTCGGCGGCGCGCATGGCGGCCCAGGTGGACGTCAGGCGCGGGGCGAAAAAGCGCAGGCCCGGCACGCCGGCCGCCTTTTTAAACGTTTTGCGCACCTTGACGCCGCCGACCTGCTCGAGCGCCTGCTGGCCGAAGTCGCCCACCACCGACGTCACGTCCAGGCCGCGCTTGGCCAGGTAGCGCGACATCAGCGCGTGCTGCACTTCTTCGCCGCCGATATGGACTTTCTTGCCGTCGAGGTCGGCGATGACGCCCCAGGCGTAATAATTGAGCATGCAGATGCGCCGGGGTTGCTTGCCTGCCGATTCGGTTACCGTCATGTTGCTACTTTCTTTCGAATATTGCCGTACTCGTCTGTCGGGAAGACGGGCGCCTTGAATTTGTTCGGGTCCCTGGTCTTTTTCTTGTGGCGGAACACGCCGCCGCAACCCATCAGGATGCCGAGCGCGATCCAGAAATAGGATTGGGCGAAGGTCGGCGTGAAATGGTCGTCGGTGACGCCCTGGATGAACCAGAGCGGCACCAGCACCGCGCCGCCGGCGAACATGCCCTGCAGGGCCGGCACGGCGTGCTCTTTCGACAGGCGGATGAATTCGCGCCGCACGAACAGCAAGAACGCCAGCATGAAGCCGAAGCCGACCAGGCCCATGTCCATCAGCCCGCCGAGCCAGGCGCTGTGGGTCTGGGCCACCGGCAGCATCTTGTTCAGGCGCACGGGCGGACTCCAGAGGATGGAAAACACGCCGTGCGGCAAGACCGGCTCGGCCAGCACGTAAGGCAGCAGCGGCAGCCAGATGCCGTCCACGCGGCCGGCGGTGACGGCGCCGCGGTCGCCCCCCTCGACCCCGGTCAGGGCCCGTTCCATGATCGGCCCCAGCACGAAGGGGCCGATGCAGCCGGCCACCAGGATGCCGGTGATGACGGTCTTGACGCTGATGCGCTTCCAGAAGTACACCAGGTTGATCAGCACGAAGCCGACGAAGCCGCCGCGCGAGAAGGTCATCAGCACGCACACGGCGAACACGATCGACGAGACGAACAGGATGCGCCGGGTCGCTTGCGGGATTTCTTCGCGAATCGAGAACAGGGTCAGCGCATACAGCATGTTGAGCACCAGGCTGAGCTCGTTAGCGTGCATATTCAGTTTGCCGAGGAAGGTGCGGGCCAGGGGCGAGGCCAGCTGGCGCAGCGACATGCCGCTGGTCACCAGCAGCCAGGACATGAGGGCGCACAGCACCCAGCCCGAGGCCAGCATCAGGTACATGAATTTTTCCGGCTTTTTGCTGTGGCGCACCGCCAAGCCGACCATCAGGGACAGCATGACCAGAAATTGCGGCTTGATGAAGACGTCGCGGATATAACCGAAGGCATTGTTAAACTGGATCATGCGCTCGGCCTCGAAGCGCGGCGGGATCAGGTGGACATTGTTCATGCCGACCAGGCAGGCCAGCAGGATCGGCAGGATGTACCAGCCGAGCAGGCGGCCGGGCGCGATCGGGTCTTTCCAGCGGCGCAGGCCGGCGTGGACGATGTACGAGACGATGGTGGCGATCAGGATCAGGTTCAGCGGATTCAAGCCGCGGATGCCGAACATTTCGCGCGGGAAGAAGCTGAGCGGCGAGAGCGGCATGATGACCACCGCAAAGGCCACGCCGACGCGAAAGTCGAGCATGACCCACAGGCCGACCGACGCCAGGATCACGGCGATCGGCACCAGCGCGCCCAGGGTCGGCACGGCGGCGCCGAACAGGGCCGCGAGCATCAGCAGCGCGATCACGCCGGCGATCGCGGTCAGCTTGCCGCCGCCGCCCTTGTAGCGGCGCGACTGGGGAACCGGGTGGTCGATCATGCCGGCCGCCCTCGTGTCGATACACCGCACATCACGCAGGTGCGCCGATCAGCTTGGCGCGCACCGGTGGCGCAAGGTGCTTCATCAGGTCGTTGACGAACGCGTCCTGGGCGGCGAAGGCGGCCTTGTCGTCGGGCTCGATCGAGGAGACGCGGAACAGGTAGCCGTCCGGGATGAAATCGGACAGGGCGTACTTGAGCTGCACCACCTGGCGGTCGAGGTAGCTGCGCACCACGCTGCTGCCCATGGTGAACCAGTAGGTGACCGGCTCGATCCGCGGGCCATTGCTGGCGACCATGCGCGTGACCGGGACCGGCAAGCCGTCGAACACCAGGTTTTCATTGTGCAGCTCGCGGATCTGGAAACCCTGGGCCGCGTAGCACACTTCCTGGCGGTGCGCGCGCATCGACTGGGTCTGGTTGGAGCCGTAGGCGATGGTCAGCATCACGCGCTGGCCGCGGCTGTTGATATAGGTGCGCGACAGCGTCTGGCTGTAGATCGAGGCCACTTTTTCCTGCTGCACGGAGGACGGCACCATGGCCACCGCATCGGGATCGATCTTCCAGTCGCCGAAGGCGCCGGGAATGCTGGTCTCGAGCGAAATGGCCGGGGCGGCGTCGGCCAGCATTTTCTGCGGCTTGATGGCGACCGTGGCCAGCAGGGCCGCGCCCATCAGGAGCGCCGCGCCGATGGCCATGCCGAGCGGGCCGTAGTTGGCCGACAGGGCCGGCGGACCGGGTTCGGCGGCGAACAGCGGCAGCGCCTCCTTGTCGGCGGCGCCGAAGCGCAGCAGCGAATCGGTGGCGATAATGAGCAGCAGCGCCGACACGAACAGCACCATGCCGGCGAAGCCGTGCAGGAAGCCCTGCCCCGCCGCGTCGCCCAGGTGGTAGGTGATGAGCGTCAGGACCATGACCCGGATCACGTTCGAAATGAAGGAGATCGGCACGATCAGGATCGCCAGGGTCACGTTGCGAAACAGCGAATTGTGGCGCACGATGTTCAGGTACAGCAGGCCCAGCGCTTCCAGGGTGAACAGCGTATGCAGGCCGGCGCAGGCGTCGGCCACGAGCAGCTTGTACTGGCCGATCTGGAGAATGACGCCGCTGCGCGAAATCGGATAGCCGACCCAGTACAGCACGTTGCCGACGACCCAGGAGACGGCCGTTTTCATGGGCATGGTCAGCATGTCGACCAGGGAACCGGGCAGCGGCAGCATGAACAGCATGAAGAAAAACGGGAACCACTGGGCGCGCAGGGCGCGCGTGCCGCGCATGAGCAAAATAAGCGCCATCAGGGTGCCGAGGAAGGAGCCGATCTCGAAGATGGCGATGCCTTGCGAGCGGCCGATGAAGTAGACGAACACCGACAGCACCAGCAGCGGCCAGCCGAGCGCGCTGCCGCGCTGGCCTTCGCTCACGGCCAGCATCTGGCCCCAGTTACGGTACAGCAGCCAGAGCGAGATCCCGAGGATGATGGGACCGTGCGCCTGCTCTTCGGTCGACCACAGGCCGGTGAAGATATCGTAGAAGCTCGGCACATACATCAACAGCAGGCCGAGCGCGATCGGCGCCCAGGACGGCAGCGCGCCGTTGCCGGACAGGCCGGCCGGCAGGGTCGACTTGGCCTGCGTGCTCATTTGAAGTCCACCAGCACCGAACCGACCACCACGGCGCCGTTCTGGGCCACCTGTTCGGCCAGCGCGTTGACGTCGCCCATGTGGGTCTTGTTCTTGCGCGCGACGATCAGCACGCCGCCGGTGCGGGCGGCCAGCACCAGGGCGTCGAGCCCGGTCTGGCTGGCGGCCACGTCGTACAGGGTGACGTCGTATTTCGATTCGAGCTGGGCGTTCAGGCCGGCGAAATTGCTGCGGCTGAGCAGTTCCTGGGGATTCGGCGGCAAGGTGCCGGCGCCGAGCACCGACAGGTCGACGAAGGAGCCGACATGGGCCGTGACGTCGAGCTCGGCGCGGCCGGCCAGCACGTCGGACAGGCCCTGCTTGCCGGGAATGTTAAAGATGGTGTGCTGGGACGGCTTGCGCAGGTTGGCGTCGACCAGCAGGGTGTGTTCGCCCAATTGCGAAAACACCACCGCCAGGTTGGCCGCGAACAGGCTGGCGCCGTCGCCGCGGTCGATGCCGACCACGGTGAGCGACTTGCGCCCGCGCGCGAACCAGCGCAGCATGAGCTGGCTGCGCACGGCGCGCAGGGTTTCGACCTGCGGGCTGAACGGATCGTAGGCGGCCACCAGGTGCGGCGAATAATTGCCCTCGCCCGCCTGCAGGTAGGGATAGTCGAACTGGCGCGCCAGCACTTGCTGGATGTCGGCCTCGTTGATCAGGCCGAGGCGCTGGGCGGCCTCGCCGAAGCGGATCCCGAGTTCCTTCTGCATGCGCAGCACGCGTTCGGCGTTCTCGGGGGTGATCTTGCCCGATTCGAGCAGCAAGCCGCCGATGCTCGAATCGGCGCGTTTCAGTTTCTCGGAGGCGGCGAGGGAAAGCTCGGTCTGCGTCATGGTCATTCCTATTGTTGGTTCGGGCGCGGGCGGGCTAGCCCAGGCGCAGGCGGCGCGGCAGCAGCGAATTGATCGCGCTGTAGCGGCGCTTGGACGCGGTCCAGTCGATCACGCCCAGCACCGGCATCTGCAGCACTTCGGCCATATCGGTTTCGGAGCGCACGCGGCGGTCGATCATTTCGGTCAGCAGGGCAAAGCCCAGGCCCAGCATCACGCCCAGGAAACCCGAGAGCATGGTGTTGAGCATCACGCGCGGGCCGTTGGCGCCCAGCGGCGCGGTGGCCGGGTTGAGCACCGCGATGTCGGACTGCTCGGAGGCGCCTTCGATGCGGGTCTGCGAAAAGCGCTGCGAGGTGGCGTCGAAGGCGCGCTGGGCGCTCTCGACATCCTTGACCAGCACGCCCAGTTCGTCGCGGCTGCGGTTCAGTTCGAGCACCCTGGCCTTCTGGGCCGCCAGTGCCGCGCGCACCGACGCTTCGCGCTGCTGCAGGATGGCGGCATTGTTGCCGACGCTGCTGGACGCCGAACGCTGCTGGGAAGCCAGGTTGGCGTTGATCTTGTCGACTTCGGCCTTGATGCTCAGGTATTGCGGATGGTTCACGCCAAGCCGCTGGCCGGCTTCGGCCAGGCGCGATTCGGCGCCGGACAGCTGCACCTTGAGGTTCTGCACCAGCGGATTGGCGGCCACGTCGGGCGAATCGGCGCTGCGCGCACCCTGCGCCATGCCCTGGCGCGAATTGGCTTCCATGGCCTGGCCCTGGGCCGCGACCAGCTGCGCCGACAGGTCGTTGAGGCGGTTCGATTCGACGTCGAGGCGGTTGTCGACGCTGACGATGCCGTTGTCCTGCTGGTACTTGGAGAGGCGGCTCTGGGCCGCTTCCACGTTACCGCGCAGCATTTTGGTCTGCTCGTTGAAATAGGCGGCTGCCTTTTTCATCGGTTCGACCTTCAGTTCGATGCTCAGCTTCTGGTATTCCTCGGCGAAGGCGTTGGCCACGGCCGCCACGAATTGCGGATCGGCGCCCTTGAAATTGATCTCGACTACGCTGCTCTCGCGCGAGGGCACGACATCGAGCTTGTGCAGCAGCAGGTCGGCCAGCCAGTCGCGCACGGTGCCGCGCCCGCCGGTGGCTTTCCTGAACTGCTCGACCACGGTCGGGTTTTCCGCCATTTTCAGCTGGTCGACCACTCTGCCGGCCACATTCTTGCTGCTGATAATGTCGATCTGGGTTGCCATATAGCCCGGCAACAGCTGGCTCGGCATGGCGATCCCGGTCAGCGGATCGACGCCCTTGTAGTTGAGCAGCACGGACGCCGTGGCCTGGTACGTCTTGGGCATCGACAGGCTGACCATCAGGGTCAGGGTGACGGTGACCAGCAAGGTCGCCAGAATGATGTGCTTGCGCGCATACAAAATCAGCAGGAACTGGGATAGATTCATTTAGCAACTCTCAATGTGATGCGGCGGCCCGGAGCGTGGGACCAGGGCCGCGGGCCAGGACCGAAAAATCAGAACCAGCTTTCCTTGACGAAGACGACATCGTCCACTTGCAGCAGGTCGTCCTGCTTGGCGTCGATCAGGCGGATCTTGCCGTCCGCATCGCGGCGCTTGATCACCAGGCCGCGCTCGGTGCCGCGCATGGACAGGCCGCCGCCGGCCGACAGGGCTTGCACCACGGTCATCGAACGCTCGAGGCGGAACGCGCCCGGACGCTGGACTTCGCCGTAGATATAGAATTTGGGGGCGCGCTCGACGTACAGGACGTCGTTGCCGGCCAGGACGTAATCCTTGTTCAGCTGGCCCGCGCGGACCATTTCAATGACATCGATTTCCTCGCGCGTGGTCTTGCCGTCGCGGGTGCGGATCAGGCTGAGGCGGTCGCCCCCTTCGCTGTTGATGCCGCCGGCCATGGCCAGCAAGTCGATCAGGCTGCGCTTGCCTTCGATCGGGTAGCGGCCCGGGCGGTTAACCTGGCCCAGCACCGATACCTGCTGGCTCTGCACCGTGGTGACGATGACGTTCACTTGCGGCTTCTTGACGAAGTTGCCCGCTTCCAGCAGCGACGCGATCTTCTTTTCCGCGGCGGCAGCCGACAGGCCGGCCACCTGCACCTGGCCGATCAGCGGATAACTGATATTGCCGCCTTCGCTGACCCGGGTTTCCAGGGTCAGGTCGGGGCTGCCGTAGACGGAGACCTTGAGTACGTCGCCCGGTCCGAGCGGCAAGTCGGCGGCCATGGCCGTGCTCATCGTCATCACCGTCAGGAAAGCCATCAGGCCGTGTAGCAGTTGTTTCATCGTTTCACCTCTAATCAGTTTCAGTTGTCGGAACAGTGGCCGGGGCCGCTTATTTCAGGCCGGCCACGCCGCGCGCGGTGGCGGCGTCGTCGGCAGGCGTTGCCGCCGGCTGGACCGGCGCCGGCGTCGGCGCGGCCGCGGCCGGCGC
>DASVVC010000182.1:0-20464 GCA_036386755.1 Telluria sp. | reverse complement strand
TGCCGCCCGGGATGCCGTTGACCGACAGCGTCATCGAGCGGCCCACGCCATCGAGCTTGCCGGTCGCCCAGACCGACGATCCGAGGGGATAGGGCGCCGTGCCGCCACTGAGGCCGACCGTGACGGTGGCCGAAAATGCCGGCGCCGCCACCATCATCAGGCCCACCTGGGCCAATCTTGCGAAGTGAAAAGTGTTCATGAAATCTTTCGGATGAGGTAATTGAACTTGGATGCACGCAGACAGCGGGCGCACACATGATGCAATTAAGTCAATTACAAAAAGCTTACCGATAGTGATTAAACGAACATCTCGCTACGCAGGCGCGCGCCGGCGCTTGCGATTAGCGCGGCTTGGCCGCCGCCGCGGCCAGTTCCACCTGCTGGCGCCGCACCACGGTCTTGACGATCAGCGAGCGCAGGTCGTTGAGCAGCGCAAATTCGGTCTGGCTCAGGTGGATCGCCGGGAAGCTGTTGTCCCAGTCGCCGTAGATGAAGCCGACCGGCTGGCCGTTCGACGACAGCGGCAGGATCACGAAGCTGCGCGCGTCGGCGAGCGAATCCTTCCACCACTGCGGCAGCTTGGCCGCGAACTTGGCGTCCTGCGCGTTCTCGACAAAAATCACGCGGTCGCTGCCCAGCGAGGCGTGGAACACGTTGGCGCTGTAGGTGTCGTCGAAGCTGAGCGCGCCGATCAGTTCGCGCGTGCCGTCGCCCAGTCCCATCTTGGCGATGTATTTGTTCTCGCGCCGGTTGCGCAAAAAGGCCACCGCGCGCGAGAAGGTCAGGCCCTCGAACACGGTTTCCAGCGCCATCGACATCATCTGGCCCGGATTGGCCGTAGTGACGACGTCGCGCATGTCGGACACCCCCGATAGCAGCACCTTGTTGCCCTCGGCGCGCATGCGGCGCGTGGCGATGTCGGCGGCGCGCTTTTCGGCCGGCTTGGCCAGCGGCGCGATCGACAGGTCGGTGGCAGCGGTCTCCTTGGCTTTTTCGATGGCCGTCAGAATATGGTCCGGCTCGACCCCGAGCATCGATGAAAAACTGGTGGCCAGCTCGCGCACCTGGGCGGCGCCGGCTTCGTCGTCGTTCCACAGCGAGCTGGCGCACTGCGACGACATGGTCGATACCGCGGCCAGCCAGTCTTCGTGGGTAAATACCTCGCCGCGCGGCGCCGGTTCGACCCGGCGCATGCCGTTGATCAGGTTCTTCGGCAGGCCCCAGTGCTCGGCGGCGGCGCGCCCGATTTCTTCCATCGTCAGGCCGAGCACCGGCGGCGCGGCGGCGTCTTCGCCACCGGTGCCGCCGACCGCCTGCAGGGCGGTCCAGCGCTCGGGCATATAAAAGGTGATCATCATGCGCCCCAGGGTATGCAGCATCGAGCACACCACGGCTTCCTCGGCGTCGCGCCCGGCGGCGCTGGCGGCCACCTGCTGCGCCACCATCCCGGCCAGCACCGCTTTTTCCATCTCCATGTGGGCCACGGCCGAATCGGGCGAGGCGCGCGTCAGTTCCTCGATCAGTTTCAGGCCCAGGGCCAGGTGGCCGATGGCCTCCGTGCCGAGCACCAGCACCGCCTTGGTGACGGTGTTGATGCGCTGGCCGAAGGCCGAATACATGCCGCTGTTGGCCAGGCGCAGCACCTTTTGCGTCAGGACCGGGTCCGACAGCACCGTTTGCGTCATGCTGAACTGGTGCTCGTCCTCGCCGCGCATGGCGCCCAGGATGGCGCTGATGGCCTTGGCGAAGCCGGGCATGTCGCCGCGCCGGCGCACCCGTTCCCACAACTGGTTCAGGGTGGCGTCGGCGCTGGCCGGGCCGGGCGGGGCCGGGTGGAGCAGGGCGCCGGCGATCATCGCTGCCCCGCCTGCGGTTCGATCGGCATGAGCGAGGCGTACAGGTCTTCCTTGAGGGCCGCCATGGCCGCGTGGGCCGGCATGGGTTTGCCGGTCAGGTAGCCCTGGATGTACTGGCAGCCGCGCTGGTCGAGGTAATCGAGCTGCGCTTCGGTTTCCACCCCTTCGGCCACCACCGACAGGCCCAGGTGCTTGGCCAGGTCGAGCACCGCGTTGCAGATCGCGCCATCCTTGGGCGCGTCGGGCAGGTCCTTGACGAAGGCGCGGTCGATTTTCAGCACCGAAATCGGGAAGCGCTTCAGGTACGCCAGCGAGGAGTAGCCGGTGCCGAAATCGTCGATGGCGATGCGCGCCTGTCGCTCGGCCATCTTGAGGAGGATGGATTCTGCGTGCACGGGGTCGATCATCAGGGTTCCTTCGGTGATTTCGAGTACCAGCTGGGTGCCGCTCATGCCGGAAAAGGCGAGCGCATGGTCCAGCACCTCGAGGAATTTATCGTTGCGAAACTGGCGCGGGCTGATATTGACCGAAATGTACAGCGGGCGCTTGGCCACCTCCTCGAACTGCCTGAGCTGCACGCAGGCCGCCTTCAGGGCCCAGGCGCCCAGCAGGTTGATCAGGCCATTGGTCTCGGCAATCGGGATGAAGCGCACCGGCGGCACCATGCCCAGCGTCGGGTGCTTCCAGCGCATCAGGGTCTCGAAGCCCTGGATGCGGCGCGTGGCGGCGTCCACGATCGGCTGGTAGTACAGCAGAAACTCGCCCTCGCGCACCGCCTGGAACATGGCCGCTTCGAGCGAGATATCGTGCTCCGGCAGGCCGCTAGTACGCGGGCTGTAGACCAGGGAGCGCGCCTTGCCGGTTTCCTTGGCGCGCGACATGGCGGCATCGGCCAGGGCGACCAGCTGCACTTCGTCCTCGGCATGCTCGGGGAACAGGGCCAGGCCGATCGAGGCGCCGATGTAGATCGTGTGCTTGTCCACTTCGAACGGCGCCTGCAGCGCCGCCAGCAGGCGTCCGGTGACCAGCTTGATCTGGGCCTCGGTGCAGGTACCCGGCAGGACCGCGACGAATTCGTCGCCGCCGATGCGGGCCAGGGTGTCGCTGTCGCGCAGGGTCCGGCGCAGGCGCACCGCGGCGATGCGCAGCACGGCGTCGCCGACCGGGTGGCCCAGGCCGTCGTTGACCTTCTTGAAGCCATCGAGGCCGATGGTGGCGACCGAAAAGTTCTGGCCCGAGCGGCGCGCGTGGGCGATCACCATGCGGATCCGGTCCGACAGCAGCAGGCGGTTGGGCAGCTCGGTGAGGGTGTCGTGGGTGGCCATGTGGCGCAGCCGTTCCTCGGTCTCGCGCTGGGCCGAAATGTCGCGCCCGACCGCCAGCAGGACCGCCTCCCCGGGTTGCTGCAGGCGGCACAGGCGCAGGTCGAACCACAGTTCCTTGTGCGGGGCCTTCAGGCGCAGTTCGATGCGCGCCGGGGCGCCGGCGGCGTCGAGCAGCGCGGCGCCCAGGCCGGCGTGGTCGGCCTCGGACACCAGCGTGGCCAGCAGGGTGCCCGCCTGGACGGTGAACAGGGCGCCGGTGCGACGGCTGGCGCCCTTGATCCGCCCGCCCTCGTCGAGACGGAACACGACATCGCCGGCCGCTTCCATGAACTGGTCGAGCTCGGTGAGGGTGTCGCCGTGGGGCGCTGATGGGGCACTGGTGCGCATGATAAAAGTCGTTACCTTGGTTGTGTGGCTTGCCGCTGATGGCCGGGCGCCCTGTCGGCTGGTCCTAGTTTAGCAAATCGGCATCCGCTGCGACACGGAAAGATTCCAGAATGCATCAAAAACAGCCGGTAAGGGGCGTCATTCGATGTTGCTTGACCGAACGCAAAAAACGGCTGGCCGGACGGGCGGGAAAGCAACTCTTGCCCTGTTTTCGGCTTTGGGCTAGGCTGTAGCGCGGCACGCCGGGACGTGCGGGCGGTTCGCTATTGTGGCCTACCGGCGCCGTTTCCGGGGCGCGCGCGTCATGGATAAGCTGCTTTTGCGCAATATTTTTAGGGCGTTGAGCCTGTACAACCATGAATCCATTCGATACGCATACAATTTTCAACCAGGCCAGCCAGTTCGCGGACATCAACCTGTTCGCGCTCGATGCGGCGCTGCGCGAGGCGGTCGCGCGCGAGGGCGCGCCGTGGGCGCATGATGGGTTGCTGGCGCTGGGCGCGACGCTCGGCCGCGCCGAGGTGCTCGACCTGGCGCGCCTGGCCAATGTGAACAAACCCGTATTGCATAATGTTGACCGCAGCGGACAGCGCATCGACGAAGTCGAGTTCCATCCGTCCTGGCACCGCCTGATGGACCTGATGATCGGCGCCGGCGTGCACGCCTCGCCCTGGGACTCGGGGCGCGGCGGGGCCCAGGTGGCGCGCGCGGCCCAGTATGTGCTGTTCGGGCAGGTGGAAAACGGCGCCCAATGCCCGGTCACGATGACGTATGCCTCGGTGCCGGCGCTGCGCCAGGCCGGGGCGATCGGGGCCAAGTGGCTGCCCAAGATATTGTCGCGCCAGTACGATCCGCGCTCGCTGCCGGTCGAGCAGAAAACCGGTGCGCTGATCGGCATGGGGATGACCGAAAAGCAGGGCGGCAGCGACGTGCGCGCCAACACCACGCGCGCCACGGCCATGGGGGCGGGCGAGGCGCAGGCGCGCTTCGGGGAAGAGGGCCTGGACGCCTGGCGCATCGTCGGCCACAAATGGTTCTTTTCGGCGCCGCAGTCCGATGCGCACCTGATCCTGGCGCAGACCGATGACGAAGGCAGCGCCGGCTTGAGCTGTTTTTTCGTGCCGCGCTACCTGCCGGACGGCAGCCGCAACGCGATCCGCGTGCAGCGGCTCAAGGATAAACTGGGCAACCGTTCGAACGCGTCGTCCGAAGTGGAGTTTTGCGACGCCGTCGGCTGGCTGGTGGGCAAAGTCGGGCGCGGCATTCCGACCATCCTGGAGATGGGCGGGCATACCCGGCTCGATTGCGTCATCGGCAGCGCCGGCATCATGCGCGCGGCGCTCACGCACGCGCTGCACCACGCGCGCGAACGCGCCGCCTTCGGCCGCAAACTGGCCGAACAACCCTTGATGCAGAACGTGCTGGCCGACCTGGCGCTGGAATCGGAAGCGGCCACCGTCTTTGCGATGCGCCTGGCGCGCTGCTTCGACGAGAGCGCCGACCCGGCCCAGGCGCTGCTTGCCCGCATCCTCACGCCGGCCGGCAAATACTGGCTGTGCAAGCGCGGCCCGGCGTTCGGCGCCGAGGCGATGGAAGTCATGGGCGGCAACGGCTACGTGGAAGACAGCCCGCTGGCGCGCCTGTACCGCGAGGCTCCCGTTAATTCGATCTGGGAGGGTTCGGGCAACGTGATGTGCCTGGACCTGCTGCGCGCCTTCGGCAAGACGCCGGCCGCGCGCGCGGCGCTGGCCGGGGAATTGGCGCTGGCCGGCGGCGCCGATCCGGCTTTCGACGCGTACGGCGCGCGCCTGCTGGCCGACCTGGAAGGGCAGCAGGGCGACGAATACGGCGCGCGCCGGCTGGCCGAACGGATCGTGATCGCGGTGCAGGCCGCGCTGCTGCTGCGCCACGCGCCGCCGTTCGTCGCCGACGCGTTTATCGCCTCGCGCGTGGCCATCGACGTGGGCGGGGCGTTCGGACGCCTGCCGGCCGGCGTCGATTGCGCGGCGATCCTGGCGCGTGCGCTGCCAGCCTGAGCGTACCGACAAAATTGCCGCAAAATGCGGACACACGCCCGGTTTGCGGGATAATACGGGTACAAGCCCGATGCCTGACGTAAGCGGTAGGGCACCCGCTAACATTTACGTCGTCGCCCCCGCGCAGGCGGGGGTCCATGCCAAACGTGCCCAGAGGTGCTATGGACCCCCGCCTGCGCGGGGGCGACGGCAGGGAAATTTGCGGCAATCGGGTACAAGCCACAACAACAATGACTGAATCGAACTCCATGAAACAAGATCCACGCTTTCCCAACCTGTTCATCCTCAACCACCCGCTGATCCAGCATAAGCTGAGCCACATGCGCGAACGCGACACGTCCACGCGCACCTTCCGCGAGCTGCTCAAGGAAATCACGCTGCTGATGGGTTACGAAATCACGCGCGACCTGCCGCTGACCACGCGCCAGATCGAAACCCCGCTGGTGACCATCGACGCCCCCGTCATCGCCGGTAAAAAACTGGCCATCGTGCCGATCCTGCGCGCCGGTATCGGCATGAGCGACGGCCTGCTCGAACTGGTGCCGTCGGCCCGCGTGGGGCACGTCGGCGTGTTCCGCGACCCGGAAACGCACAAGCCGGTCGAATACCTGGTGCGCCTGCCCGATACGACCGACCGCATCTTCATCCTGTGCGATCCGATGGTCGCCACGGGTAACTCGGCGGTGCACGCCATCGACGTGCTCAAAAAGCGCGGCGTGACCGACGAACAGATCATCTTCCTGGCCCTGGTGGCCGCGCCCGAAGGCGTGCAGGTGGTGCAGGATGCGCATCCGAACGTCAAGCTGTACGTGGCCTCGCTCGATTCGCACCTGAACGAACACGCCTATATCGTGCCGGGCCTGGGCGACGCGGGCGACCGCATCTTCGGCACCAAGTAAGCGGCGCGCGATGGCCACGCTGATCGACCAGGAGTTTTTCGCGCGCCTGCACGCGCTGAACGAGAAGTTCGCGGCCAGCGTGCCGGCCACCCTGGCGCGCCTGGAACAGCTGCGCACGCAGTTCGACCCGGGCGCCGCCGACGCGGCCCTGGTCAAGGAGCTGCACCAGAGCCTGCACACCATCGCCGGCTCGGCGGCCACCTTCGGCTTTCGCGTGTTCGGCGCGCAGGCGCGCCAGCTCGAGCAGCGCCTGCGCGTGCTGATGGCGTTCGAGCTGATCGCACCGAAGGACTGGAACGACTGGCTGGTCGCGCTCGACGAGTACATCGCGTGGGCGCGGCTTGACCCCAAGGCGGCCACCTACCCCGGCCAGGCTGACTGAAAACCGCAAGAAAACCACATAGCACGTTCTTTTTTGCCAATTGTGCGCGCATGCAAGGTCAAGTGGGCGTATCGTTTGATCTAGCGCAAACTTCGGCGGTCTCGATGTTCTATATTTATCGGACTGCCGCTGCAAACCGGGCGCCGTAAAAGTTGTTATTCTGAATTTTTACAGCATGCGGGAAGTTTATTTTGCAGAGAACGTGTTTTTTGTGTTTTATTCGGTATAATGCGGGATCGTTGTGATTCGAGGTAGTTGTGCAGTCTGTCTGTCATTTCTTTCTTGCTTCGTCAAACGATCTAAAACGGGCGTAAGCCCAACTTAACTGAAATAGGAAATTGTAATGGCAACTGGCATCGTAAAATGGTTCAATGATTCGAAGGGTTTTGGCTTTATCACTCCTGATGAAGGCGGCGAAGATCTGTTCGCTCACTTCTCGGCGATTCAGTCGAACGGCTTCAAATCTTTGCAAGAGAACCAGCGCGTCTCTTTCGAAGTAACCGCTGGCCCTAAAGGCAAGCAAGCTTCGAACATTCAGCCAATCTAATCGCTGAATCAACGACAAAAAATCCTCGGTTTCCGGGGATTTTTTTTGTCGTGCTTTTCGTCGGCCCGCCTCGCGCGGGCCGATGGCGTTTTCAAGTCCCTGCCTTTTAAGTCCCTGGTTGTTAAGTCCCTGCCTTCGAGCGCCAGTAGTCAGGCTGCGCGTAGGTACGGCGCAGGAAGTCCACGAACGCGCGGATGCGCAGCGGCAGGTGGCGGCGCTGCGCGAACACCGCGTGGATGTCGTTGCCGGGCGCGGCAAACCGGTCCAGCACCGTGCACAGTTGTCCAGCCTCGATCTCGGTTCCCACTTCCCACATCGAGCGCCATGCCAGGCCCTTGCCGGCCAGCGCCCAGTCGTGCAGCACTTCGCCGTCGTTGCAGACCATGTTCCCGGCCACTTTGAGCGTGACCAGCTTGCCGTTGTCGCGAAAGGTCCAGCCGCGCTGGCTGCCTTCGCTGCTGATCGCCAGGCAGTTGTGACGCGCCAGGTCGGCCAGCGTCTCGGGCATGCCGTGGCGTTTCAGGTAGGCCGGGGACGCGACCAGCACGCGCTGGTTGTCGGCCAGCTTGACGCCGACCAGGCTCGAATCGGACAGGCTGGCGATGCGGATCGCCACGTCCACCCCTTCGCCGACGACGTCGACCACGCGGTCGTTCAGGTTCAGGTTGACCGTCACCTCCTGGTGCTCGGCCAAAAACGAGGGCAGCAGGGGCGCAACGTGCTGGCGCCCGAAACCGGCCGGCGCCGACACCAGCAGATGGCCGCTGGCGCGCGCGCTGCGTTCGGCGACGGCCGCTTCGGCTTCTTCGAGTTCGCCGAGGATGCGCTGGCAGTCTTCCAGAAAGGCCGCGCCTTCGTCGGTCAGGGCGAGCTTGCGCGTGGTGCGCTGCAGGAGCTTGACGCCCAGGCGCGCTTCGAGCGCGTCGAGCCGGCGCCCGATCATGGCCGGCGCAATGCCTTCGGCGCGCGCCGCCGCCGACAGGCTGCCGCGCGCGACAACCTCGACGAAGGTGGAAATCTGACGGAACTGCCCCACGTGCCCCTCCTTTATCTGTGACAAAAACGCACAGATGAATGTATTTTTTGTCTCGTTTAGCTACCAGTTAGTGAATATACTAGATGACAGACGAAACGCCAATTTTGCATTCTTACCTTCCAGGAGTACGCATGACTATCAATATCCCCGCCGGCATGGAAATCACCGCCGAGATCAAGCCTGGCTACGACCAGATCCTCACGACCGAGGCGCTGGCCCTGGTGGCGCGCCTGACGCGCGCGTTCGAACCGCGCCGCCAGGAGCTGCTTGCCGCGCGCGTGGAACGCGCCAAGCGTCTCGACGCCGGCGAGCGTCCCGACTTTTTGCCGGAAACGGCGCAGATTCGCGCCGGCGACTGGAAAATCGCACCGATTCCGCCGGCGCTGGAATGCCGCCGCGTCGAAATCACCGGCCCGGTCGAGCGCAAGATGGTCATCAACGCCTTCAATTCGGGCGCCGACAGCTACATGACCGACTTCGAAGACTCGAACACGCCGAACTGGGACAACCAGATCACGGGCCAGATCAATATGCGCGACGCCGTGCGCCGCACCATCTCGCTCGAACAGAATGGCAAGGTGTACAAGCTCAATGACAAGATCGCGACCCTGGTCGTGCGTCCGCGCGGCTGGCACCTCGACGAAAAGCACGTGCTGGTCGACGGCAAGCGCGTCTCGGGCGGGATTTTCGACTTCGCGCTGTTCATGGTCCACAACGCCAAGGAGCAGCTGGCACGCGGCGCGGGACCGTACTTTTACCTGCCGAAGATGGAATCGCACCTCGAAGCGCGCCTGTGGAACGATATCTTCGTCATGACGCAGCAGGAACTGGGCCTGCCGCAGGGGACCATCAAGGCGACCGTGCTGATCGAAACGATTTTGGCCGCGTTCGAAATGGACGAAATCCTGTACGAGCTGCGCGAACACAGCGCCGGTTTGAATGCGGGCCGCTGGGACTACATCTTCTCCTGCATTAAAAAATTCAAGCTCGACAAGGACTTCTGCCTGGCCGACCGTCCGAAAGTGACGATGACGTCGCCGTTCATGCGTGCCTATGCCTTGCTGCTGCTGAAAACCTGCCACAAGCGCGGCGCGCCGGCCATCGGCGGCATGGCGGCGCTCATTCCGATCAAGAACGATCCGGAGAAAAACGAGATCGCCATGGGCGGCGTGCGCAACGACAAAGCGCGCGATGCGACCGACGGCTACGACGGCGGCTGGGTCGCGCATCCGGGCCTGGTGGAACTGGCGATGGGCGAATTCAAGAAGGTCCTGGGCGAGAAGCCGAACCAGATCGACAAGCAGCGGCTTGACGTCGACGTGACGGCGGCCGAACTGCTGGACTTCAAGCCGGAAGCACCGATCACGGAAGCGGGCCTGCGTTACAACATCAACGTCGGTATTCATTACCTGGGCAGCTGGCTGGCGGGTAACGGCTGCGTGCCGATTCATAACCTGATGGAAGACGCGGCGACGGCGGAAATCAGCCGCTCGCAGGTGTGGCAGTGGATTCGCTCGACCAAGGGGGTGCTCGACGATGGCCGCAAGGTGACCGCCGAGATGGTGCGGGCGATGATTCCGCAGGAGCTGGCCAAGGTGAAGGAAGTCGCGCCGAACGGGGATAACCCGACCTATGCTCGCGCGGCGGTCATTTTTGAAGAGATGTCGACGTCGGAATCGTTTGCGGAGTTCTTGACCTTGCCGCTGTACGAGGAGATTTGATTCGTTAGCAAGTACCACTGACCCCATAGCCGTCGTTCCCGCGCAGGCGGGAACCCAAGTTTGTTGATCCGTCAGTGTCTGCTTTGCGAACTTGGATTCCCGCCGAGTGCCGCCTTGGCGCGGGAATGACGGTTTTGAAGTTGGCGGTGAACGCTAAGCGGCGGCGCTGCGGGCGGGGGTCATGCCCTTAGCGCCAACGCTTCGCGCTTGATGATCATCTCCGCAAACTGCTCCGCCGGCATCGCCGGCGCCAGATACCACCCCTGCAGCAAATCGCAATTCTGCTCGCGCAGGTAGTCCAGCTGCGCCTGCGTCTCCACGCCTTCGGCCACCACCTCCAGCCTCAAACTGTGCGCCAGCGCGATAATGCCCGCGATGATGGCTGCGTCGTCCGCGTCGTGCGGCACATCGGCCACGAACGAGCGGTCGATCTTGATGATGTCGACCGGGAAGCGCTTCAGGTACGACAGCGACGAATACCCCGTGCCGAAATCGTCGATCGACAGCCGCACGCCCAGCCCGCGCAAGCGGTGCAGCGCCTTGAGCGTATCCTGCGCGTGCTCCATGAGCGTACTCTCGGTGATTTCCAGCTCCAGCAAGTCCGGCGGCAGGCTTGATTCGACCAGCACCGCTTCGACCGTGTCGGCGAAATTCTTTTGCAGCAGCTGGCGCACCGACAGGTTAACCGCCACCCGCATCGGCGGCAGCCCCTGGTCGATCCACGCCTTGAGCTGCGCGCAGGCGGTGCGCAGCACGAATTGGCCGAGCGGATTGATCAACCCTGTTTCTTCAGCCAGCGGAATGAATTCGACCGGCGGCACCATGCCGCGGGTCGGGTGCTTCCAGCGCACCAGCGCCTCCATGCCGATGATGCGCTGGTTGTCCAGGCGCGCCTGCGGCTGGTAAAACACTTCAAGCTCGTTGCGCTCGAGCGCGCGCCGCAAGTCGCTCTCCAACCGCACATGCTCCGAAATGGATTGTTCCATCGACGCTTCGTAGAACTGGAAGCCGGTATTGGTCTTCTTGGCGCGGTACATGGCGCTGTCGGCGCGCTTGACCAGGGTCGGCACATCGAGCCCGTCGAACGGATACATGGCGATGCCGACGCTGCTGGTGACAAAAATATCGTGGCCGTCGATCTGGAACGGCGCGGCCAGCACGCGGCAGATGGTCTGCGCGGCGCTTGCTGCCGGCGCCGGGCCGTCGACGTCGCCCAGCACCACCGTGAATTCGTCGCCGCCCAGGCGCGCCACCATGTCGATGCTGCGCACCGCGCGCCGGATGCGCTGGGCCACCGCCACCAGCAGGCGGTCGCCGACGTCGTGCCCCAGGTTGTCGTTGACGTACTTGAAGCGGTCCAGGTCCAGGAACAGCACCGCCAGCTGCGTCTTGCCCACGCGCGCCTGGTCGACCGCTTGTCCCAGCAGGTCGAAGAACAGGGTACGGTTCGGCAGCCCGGTCAAGAGGTCGTTGAAGGCCAGGTGGCGGATGCGCTTCTCGGCGCGGTTGGCCTCGATGATGCGGCGCACCCGCTGCGACAGCACCGCATAGTGAATCGGCTTCGGGATATAGTCGCTGGCGCCGGCCGCAAAGGCCCGCTCGACCGAGGAATTGTCTTCCAGCGCGGTGATCATCAATACCGGAATGCTGCTGCCGCCGGGCAGCTCCTGCATGCGGGCGCAGGCGGTGAAGCCGTCCATCACCGGCATGACCGCGTCCATCAGCACCACGTCGGGCTGGAAGCGCTTGAGCATCGTCAGGGCCTGGGCGCCGTCGGCCGCTTCTTCGACCTTGAAACCGTCGCGCTGCAAGGTGTAGCGCAAGGTGCTGCGGGTGCTGCGGTCGTCGTCGACGATGAGCACTTGCGGCACGTCGTCGGCGCTGCCCTGGCCGGCCGTGTCGTCGCCCGTGACTTCAAGCGCGAGCGCGCTGGCGACCGCATTGTAGGCCACGCGCAGGCGCGGCAGGAGCGCGACGATCAGTTCGGGGCGGCCGGCGATGGCGTGGTCTTCGGCTTCCTTGGCCAGTTGCGCCAGGTGCGTCGCGCCCAGGTTGCCCGAGGAGCCTTTGATGGCATGCGCCTTGGCGCGCGCGGTGTCGAAGTCGCCGCCGTGCGCCGCCGTCTCCAGCTCGAGCAGGTATTGCGGCGTGTCTTCGAGGAAGGGGCTGATCGCCTGGGCCAGCGACGGCCCCATGATCTCGCGCAGCTTGACGAACATGGCCTGGTCGATCGGACTGTCGCCCGTGTCGGCGGCGTACTCGCCGTATTCGCCGCCGCCCCGTGGCGCGCTGCGCTGCTCTTCGCCGGGCGACGCTTCGCCGCGCGGCAGCCAGCGATCGAGCTTCTGGCGCAGTTCGAACAGGGTGATCGGCTTGGCGAGGTAGTCGTCCATGCCGGCGGCCAGGCATTTTTCGGCGTCGCCGCGCTGGGTGTTGGCGGTCATGGCGACCAGCGGCGTGCGCCGTCCGCTGCCTTGTTCGAAAGCGCGGATATGCGCGGTCGCTTCGTAGCCGTCCATTTCGGGCATGCTGCAATCCATCAGGATCAGGTCGAAATTGCCCGTGCGCGCCGCTTCCAGCGCTTCACGCCCGTTGGCGGCGAATTCGCAGGCGCACCCGTTCATGGCCAGCATGCCGGCGGCGACCATCTGGTTGGTGCGGTTGTCCTCGGCCACCAGGATGCGAAACGCGGTGCGCGGCAGCGCGGCCAGCGCGCTGGCGGTCGTCATCGCGGGTGCCTTGGCCCCGGCCAGCAAGTCCTTGAGCGCCTGCAGCAGGCGGTCTTCGCGCAGCGGTTTGCCCAGCGAGGGATGGCCGTCGACCAGGGTGCCGCCCGAGGGCGGGCCGAAGCGGTCGAGGATCAGCACCAGGGTCCCGGGCGACTCGCTGGCGATTTTCCCCGCCAGGTCGTTGCCGTCGTCGTCGAGGGCGCCGATATCCATCATGACGATGCTGTACGGGCGCGCCTCGCCGGCGCCGACCTTGAGCTGCAGCAGCGCTTCGCCGCCCCAGCGCGTGGCGTGGCAGTCGATGCCGTGGCGCTGCATGGTCTGGGCCACGAAGCCGCGCACGATCTGGCTGTCGTCGACCACGATCACGCGCAGCCCTGCAAGTTCGGTCTGGGCCGGCTCGGGCGGCTCGTCCAGCGCCGGCTTGCAGACGATGTTGAAGGTGAAGGCGGTGCCTTCGCCGAGCGCGCTGTCGACGCTGATGGCGCCACCCATCAGTTCGACCAGCTGCTTGCAGATCGCCAGACCCAGGCCGGTACCGCCGTATTTGCGCGTGGTCGACGGGTCGGCCTGGGCGAAGGACTGAAACAGGTGCTGCTGCTGGTCGGCGCTCATGCCGATGCCGGTGTCGCGCACTTCGAAGCGCAGGGCGCAGTGTGGACCGTCGACCGGGCCGTCGAGTGGGCGGTCGACGAGCGCGATGGCAACGGCCACTTCGCCATGCTCGGTGAACTTGACGGCGTTCCCCAACAGGTTGATGAGCACCTGGCGCAGGCGCAGCGAGTCGCCCTTGACGCATTGCGGCACGCCTGGCGCGAGCAGGTAACCCAGTTCGACGTCGCGCACCTGCGCCTGCTTGGCCACCAGTTCGATGACTTCTTCGAGCAGTTTGCGCAGGTCGAAGTCGACTTCTTCGAGCGAGAGCTTGCCCGCTTCCATCTTGGAGAAGTCGAGGATATTGTTAATCAGCTCGATCAGGGTGCGCGAGGAATTCCAGGCCACGTCGACGCATTCGGCCTGGCGCTTGTTCAGGCTCATCTCCTTGAGCATGTCGAGCATGCCGACCACGCCGTTGAGCGGGGTGCGCACTTCGTGGCTGACGGTGGCGGCAAACTGCGCCTTCACCAGCGCCATGCTGACGGCCGCGTCGCGCGAGTCCTTCAGTTCCGCTTCGCGCTGTTCGAGCACGTTCATCATCTTGTTGAAGGCGAGCGCCATGTCGATCAGGTCGCGCGGGCCGGCCGGCTCGGCGCGCATGCCCGATTCGCCGGCTTCGGCGCGCCGCATCAGGCGCGACAAGGCATTGAGCGGGTTGATCATGTGGCGCGTGAGCAGGCGCACCACCGCCAGCAAGATGGCGGCGAACGACAAGGTGACGACCAGGTTCCCGACCAGCAGCGACACCGTAAGGCGGTTCAGGGTGTCCTTGGCGATGGTCACATGCACGTGGCCGAGCAGCTGCTTGGGCGGCTCCTGCAGATCGAACGGCGAGGCTACGCCCTGGCCGCCGAACACCGGCGCGGTGAAGCGCCAGGCTTGGCCCGTTTCGCTCGCGAGGCGGGCTTGCGGGATGGGCGACACCGTCCCCATGGCAGGCGCGGGCGCCGAGCCGGGCTGGCTTTTCGAGAGCAGTACGGCGCCGCGCGTATCGCTGATCTGCACGCCCAGCACATCGGGGAAGGCGAGGGTGGTGGCGACGACGTCCTGGGCGTTGTCGGGCGAGTGGTACAGCAGCGCCAGGGTGCTCTGGCGCGCCAGGTTTTCGGCGATGCGTTCGCCCTGTTCCAGGAAGTAGTCGCGCATGCGGGTGCGCGCTTCCCAGGAATTCATCAGCGAGGAAAACAGCGCCAGGCCGACAATGGCGGCCGAAACGATGACTGTGAGCTGGCGGCGGAACCCGGTGCGGCGAAGGAAGTCATGGAACATCTACTCAGGGCTCCGGATAGATAAGGTCGAAGGTACGCTGTTGCTCGTGGCCGATGCTCAAGCCCATGTGGCTGGCGGTGCGCAGGTTGATGGCGGCGTGCAGCTCGCGCAGCGGCTGTACCCCTTTTTTGAGCTCGCCCGCGATCGCGCCCTCGGCGCAACTGGCCAGTGAGCGGCCCAGTTCCACGTTGTTGGGACTCATGGCGAACAGCGCGCCTTTTTTCACATGCAGCACATTGCTGGAAAAGATAGGCACGCCGCTGTTCCAGGCTTGCCTGAGGATCAGCGGAAGAAGAGTGCCTTCTTCGACGGTGGTGGTGTCGTGCGGGAGCCAGACGGCATCGCGCCGGCTGTCGGCAATCGCAAACTGCGCCGTGTAGACCTGGGCCGCCTGGGCCAGGTCGCGCGCTTCGTACGAGACCAGCTCGAGCCCCTGTTCGCGCGCCGCCTCGCGCGCCAGGCGCAGCAGCCATTCGGTTTTCCTCGGGTCGTAGACGACGATGACGCGTTTGATCTCGGGCAGCAGCGCACGCAGGCGGACAAACAGCAGCGCCGGATCGGGCGTGAGGCTGATGCCGTTCAGGTTGACGATTTCGGCGTCCGACAGCAGCAAGGCGCCGCCGACCAGCACGACGATGTCGCGCTCGAGCGACGCGGCCGCGGTCAAGCCCTGGCGCCCGAGCGCGATGACGACCCGGGTGCCGCTGCGCTTGAGCTGCGCATTGAGGTCGGCCGCATCGAACCTTGTGTCGACCGGATAGCTGCGCACGCGCAGGCGGGTGCGTTCTTCGATCCCCTGGATCATGCCGATGAAGGCGCTGCGAAACGGTTCCGACACGTTCGGATAGAGTACCGCGATGCTGCCCTTGCCGAGCGAGGCTTGCAGGTCGGGGCGGCGCAGCTGGTCTTCCAGCTGGGAGACGGTAATCGGCCTCATGTCGAACTGGCCGCCGCTGTCGTAGCGCTCGAACAGGCCGTTTGAGGCCGCCGATTCGGCAGCCGCCGCGCCGGGGACGAGCTCGCTGACCAGCTCGCCGAAGAGCTCGCCGGCAACGGCGCGCGGGGCCGCTACCGCCAGCAGCAATGACAGCAGCAGTAACGACAGGAGCGCAGGCGCGCAACGGGCCGCACGCGGCCATCGGCAGGCGTTGAAAAAGAGAGTAGTCATTGCGAACAGCGGGGACGCGTGGTCCGGTTAATTTGCAAGCAGCCACGCACGTGGGCAGACATCCGCATGCAGTATACGTTACTGAAGTAGCTCGAAAGAAAGAATTTTGAGGATTCGCTTAAAATTCCCGTTCACGCTTCGGGTAGTAGGAAATGACATGCGCGCTGAAGCACGGCGCCCGGGCGCCGTCCGTTCAGGGGCTGGTTTACACTGTTACTTCGTAGAATATCTTCACCCGGATGGCGTCGCATTAATCGACGCGTGGGAGACGCTAAAAGGTGTTTTTCCAGGTGCGCAGGGCGGCGAAGGCTGCGCCGGGCGGCGATTGCGGGTCCAGTTTGCCGAGGGCAACGAGGTTGGCGACGATGCCGGGCTGCTCGTCGCGCAGGAAGGGGTTGGTGGACTTTTCCAACCCGATGGTGGTGGGCACGGTCGGAATGCCGCGCTCGCGTTTGGCGGTTTCGGCGTCGATGCGTTCGGCGATCGAGGCGTTGGCCGGCTCGGCGGCGGCGGCGAAGCGCAGGTTGGCCAGGGTGTATTCGTGCGCGCAATAGACGGCGGTGTCGCTCGGCAAGACCAGAAAGCGGGCGAGCGAGGCGCGCATCTGCGCGGGCGTGCCTTCGAACAGGCGTCCGCAGCCGCCGGCAAACAAGGTGTCGCCGCAGAACAGCCAGTGCTCGTCGGACTGTTCGCGCAGGAAGGCGATGTGGCCCAGGGTGTGGCCGGGTACGTGCAGCACGCGCAGGGCCAGCGGCAGGCCGGGCACCTCGACCAGGTCGCCGTCGTCGAGCGGCACGGTCACCGTGGCGATGGCTTCGGCGCGCGGGCCGTACACCGGAATGGCGCCCGGCCGGGAAGCGTGCGCGAGCAGGCCCGGTACGCCGCCAATGTGGTCAGCATGGTGATGGGTGAGTAAAATGGCGGTGAGCGTGAGATGATGCGCGGCCAGGGCCGCGATGACGGGCGCGGCGTCGCCGGGGTCGACCACGGCGGCGTGCACCCCATCATGGATCAGCCACAGGTAATTGTCCTTGAACGCGGGGACGGCGAGCACGCTCAAGGGGCGGTGCGTCGGATTCGTCATAGTGAAGGTGTCGGCAAAGGGGTAGGCATGGATAGCGCGGCATCCGAAAAGTCCATTATAGCGCTCGACGGCTGGCTGCAGACGCCGGCTGGCGCTTACGTGCGCGCGTGGGAACAGGCTTGCCTCGACGAGCTGACGGCCGATATCTTCGGCTACAACGCCGTGCAGATCGGCTTGCCGCAGATCGATGCGCTGGCCGCCAGCCGCATGCCGAACAAGTGGCAGGCGGCAACGCGCACGTCGACCCGCGAGCAGGTGGCGCTGGGCGCGGGCAAGCGCCAGATCGCGGTGGCGCTCGATTTCGCCGAATTGCCGTTCGCGTCGCAAAGCCTGGACCTGGTGGTGATGCCGCACGTGCTCGAGTTTGCGTCCGAGCCGCACCAGGTGCTGCGCGAGGTCGAGCGGGTGCTCATTCCCGAGGGGCAAGTGATCATTTGCGGCTTCAATCCGGCCAGCCTGTGGGGCATGCGCCAGGGTTTGCGGCGGGTGACGCGCTCGCCCTACCTGCCGGTGGCCGGGGAATTCATTTCTATGCCGCGTATGAAAGACTGGTTAAAATTGCTCAATCTGGGCGTGAGCCGCAGCCATTTCGGCTGCTACGCGCCGCCGTGCCGTACCGCGCATTGGCTGGAGCGCTATGCGTTCATGGAGCCGGCCGGGCAGCGCTGGTGGCCGTACCTGGGCGCGGTGTACATGGTGCACGCGATCAAGCGGGTCAAGGGCATGACCATGATCGGTCCCGCCTGGAATAAAAAACCGGCGACGGCGCCGCAAGCGGTGCCTGCCACCAATCGGAAGTAAAGACAGAGAAAGACAGGATGAGCAAAGTAGATATTTTTACTGACGGGGCGTGCAAGGGCAATCCGGGCACCGGCGGCTGGGGTGCCTTGCTGGTGGCCGATGGTCACGAGAAGGAAATCTGTGGCGGTGAAGTCAATACCACCAATAACCGCATGGAGTTGCGCGCCGTGATCGAGGCGCTCAGCATCCTCACGCGGCCGTGCGAAGTGGTGCTGCATACCGACAGCCAGTATGTACAGAAGGGCATTTCGGAATGGATCCACGGCTGGAAGGCGCGCGGCTGGAAAACCGCGGCCAAGGAGCCGGTCAAGAACGAAGACCTGTGGAAGGCGCTCGACCTGGCCCAGGCGCAGCACGCCGTGGAATGGAAGTGGGTGCGCGGGCATAACGGGCATCCGGGCAACGAGCGCGCCGACGTGCTGGCCAACCGAGGCGTGGAGACCGTGCGCCGTTAAGCGGACTTGGCCTTGCCGCGCTTTGTTATACTGCGCGCCTTGTTTCACTCTTCACCCGGAATGCCATGCGTCAAATTGTTCTCGATACCGAAACCACCGGCCTGAATCCTCGCACGGGCGACCGCGTCATCGAGGTCGGCTGCGTCGAACTGGTCAACCGTATGCTGACGGGAAATAACTTCCACCGTTACATCAACCCGGAGCGCGATTCGGAAGAGGGCGCGCTGGCGGTCCACGGCCTGACCACGGAATTCCTGCGCGACAAGCCCAAGTTCGCCGAGATTGCCCAGGAGCTGCGCGAGTATATCCAGGGCGCCGAAGTCATCATCCATAACGCGCCGTTCGACCTGGGATTCCTGAACAACGAGTTCAAGCTGCTCGGGCTGCCGACGTTCACCGAGCATTGCAGCGGGGTGATCGATACCCTGGTCAACGCCAAGGAAATGCATCCGGGCAAGCGCAACTCGCTCGATGCGCTGTGCGACCGCTATGGCGTCTCGAACGCGCACCGCAAGCTGCACGGCGCGCTGCTCGATGCCGAGTTGCTGGCCGACGTGTATCTGTCGATGACGCGCGGGCAGAACAGCTTGTCGATGGATGTCGAGGAGGAGGCGGGCGGCAGCGGCGGCCTGCTGGAAGCGGTGGCGCTGGCCGAGGTGATCGTGCTGGCCGCCAGCGCGGATGAGTTGGCCGAGCACGAAAATGTGCTGGGCGGGCTGGACAAGGCGGTCAAGGGAAACTGTATTTGGAGAAATTACGCAGAAGCGTGACCTTTTGCGAAACGTATGTCATAATACGCCCCGCTTCGGGAGGTTAGCTCAGGGGTAGAGCACTGCATTCACACTGCAGGGGTCGCAAGTTCGAAACTTGCACTTCCCACCATTATTTTTCGTTTTAAATCAACGCGTTACAGCGATCTGATGTGGTTTTGCCGGGGATCTTGGGCAAATTTGGGGCAAGTGTCCAAATTTGAACTCATCTTCAGGCTTCTTGTTTTTCTTGTTTTGTTCCCTACAAAAGTCGATGATCCTGCCCGTTCGGGCGTCATGGGTCGATGCGCTCGCACATCTTGAGCAATCGTTCGCGCCTGCTGTCATTCAATCCAGATCTGATCCATTTCCCATATGTTTTGGTGATCATCGTTGTGTCGGTGTGTCCCATTGGGATGCGACATATAGCGGCTGTTCACCAAGCATCAACAAGCTCGACGCGAAGGTGTGACGGGTCTGACAGGGATTCCTCGTCGCGTTCGACTACAGCACCAACCGCACCGGCGTTCTTGCATGTACTTTCCTGCTTGGCTGGCGCGGTCACTTGATGGTAGATGACTTTGCGGCAACGATCCTCCGTTCGCCGACTGCCCATTTACGGCTTGCCTGGCCACGTCAGGCGAAAATTTCTCGATGTGCATTTTGCCAGCGGCAGTCCAGTCGCCGAAGCGGTCCTGCGCCGCACACGCGCGCCGTAGCTTGCCGGCGTAGCAGCGAGACGTCGACTCCGGCGGCCCGCCCCCACAACACCCCTGTCGGCAATATGCAACGTCCGATTCCCACTGGCAACAAGCACTTGCTGTTCGCCGGTTCGGAGCGGGCGGGGCGCTGCGCCGCTGCCATTCCGAGTGCTGTTGCCAATGGCAGGCTCATGAGCTTGACCCTGCCCGCTGGCTCGCCAGCATACTTCAAAGACTTCCATCTTGCGGCAACAGCAAGGTCGACGCGCTTATACGGTTGACTCACCCTACCCAGCAATAAATGACGTGATAACGAGGCACGACTGGCCGCCTATGCCACGCCGTCTCTGGCATGCCCTTTCATCAATCCCAGAACGACATATCCAATAGTTTTTGACTACTGAAACTTGTCTGGTGATCCAAAATACCCACGCTCAAGCCCCATTTCGTTGCATGCAGCCTAATTTAGGTTCGAATCGATAAATATTTTCAAAAAAATCAGGAATTTTTCTAAACTAAATTGTTTTTCGGTGGATATATTGTTATCCGTAAATTTTTGATTGCCGCGACCTTGCATCGTGTTGACGCATCGACAACGATTTACACACACTAACTAGATAAGTACAGGGCATTTACCATGGTAGCGATTGTCAGCGGCGGCG
>DASVVC010000181.1:0-21384 GCA_036386755.1 Telluria sp. | reverse complement strand
AAGACCGGGGTCTGGACGCCCGACAGGAAGCGCTCCAGGTCGAAGGGGTGCGAGGCGCCGTGTACCAGTTCGACTTCCATTTTCAGCTGCTCGATCTCGAGCGGGAACATCTCGGCCAGGCGCGGATTGTCGATGCCCTTGAGGACTTCAAAGGCGCCGTCGGCTTTCTCTTCGCCGGCCTTGAACAGCATGATCTCGTCATTCAGCAGGTGGTACACGCCGCGGAAGTTCTTGCCCATGCCGATCGGCCAGGTCACCGGGGCGCACTGGATCTTCAGGACCGATTCGAGTTCGTCGAGCAGGTCAAGCGGATCGCGCGTTTCGCGGTCCATCTTGTTCATGAAGGTGACGATCGGCGTATTACGCATGCGGCACACGGCCAGCAGCTTGATGGTCTGCGCCTCGACGCCCTTGGCCGCGTCGATCACCATCAGGGCCGAGTCGACGGCGGTGAGCACGCGGTAGGTGTCTTCCGAAAAATCCTGGTGGCCGGGGGTGTCGAGCAGGTTGATGACATGGTCGCGGTGCTCGAACTGCATCACCGAACTGGCCACGGAAATGCCGCGCTGCTTTTCGATCTCCATCCAGTCGGACGTGGCGTGGCGCCCGCTCTTTCTGGCCTTGACCGTGCCGGCCATCTGGATCGCGCCCGAAAACAGCAGCAGTTTTTCGGTCAGCGTGGTCTTGCCTGCGTCGGGGTGGGAAATGATGCCGAAGGTACGGCGGCGCGCAACTTCGCGGGCAATCGCCGCGGGGGCGAGCGTCGCGCTTGGGGCGGGCGTATCGGAATCGGGAAGGTCTGAATCGGGAAGGGAAGTATCGGTATCGTTGGCCATATTCTCAGCCATAACATGGCCTCGCACAAAACCCACGATTTTACCGATACTTGCCCTGCTCGTGTGAACTGATTCGGGCGCGGCGGAGAACCGCGCCCGGGTACTGCGACTGGCTTACCAGCAGCCGGCTACGGGCGCGCCGGCTTTGACCGCGCCCTGCGCCCCTGTATTTTTCAGGGTCAGGATGCCGCATTCATCCTTGTCCTGGGCCGTCGTCGGGGTCGCGGTCAGGGTGAATGTGTTGGCATCGGATGCGACCGTGATCGTATACCGCGCGTTCGCCGCCGAGCTGCCTTTCGGCGACACAGCCGACCCCACCGGCGTTGGCGGCGCCGGCACGACGTACGAGTTCGTGGTCGTGTACAAACGCTCGAGCAACTGCGCTTCTTCCATCAGCACGCCCTTGGCGAGCGAGCGCTGGGTCTTGAGGACGCTCTTGGTGTAGGACGGCATGGCGACCGCCGCCAGGATCCCGATGACGGCTACCGTCATCATCACTTCGATCAGGGTGAAGCCGGTGGCCGGCCGATTCGAGGTCACCGGTTTCATCGTTGCAGCTCCCGCCAGTTGATACGACCCAGGACCGCGGTATCTTTACACGTTCCATCGGCGAACTTGCCCTCGCATTTTATGCATTTCTCTCCGACACACGGTGTAGGGCACGTCGGTCCGACACACGGCGGCGTTGGCGGCTTAACGTTCGAGCCCGGGCCGTTGACCGCGCCGCCGGTGATGACACCCACCGGGCTACCCACCTGTTGGTAGGTCGTGTAGACCGTCACTTCCTTCGTATACCCGCCACTTTTCAGCTCGGTGTACTTGATTGACGTCGTGGTCTTGCTGCCATCCGGGTTCGTGACCGTCGTCGGCGGCACATCAGGTGGTGTGGCTTCAACCGGCGTATCGCCAGTACCGGGCAGAAATGTACCATGCGGATCGGCTGCGCCGACTGCGGCCACGCCTTGTACCGCGGTCGAGGCTTTGTTATCCGGTGCAGCGGCATACGTCCAGCCGGTATCGCCCATGCACAGGTTGGTCGGATGATGCCAGTAGATCAGATACTCGGCAATCAGCTTATCCTTCAATTTACCCGACACCAGGCGGTAACCCAGGTCCGGCCGGTTCGCCACATTGAGCTGGATGTCGGTTTGCGCGATATCGCCGCGTACCACCTGGACCGTCAGCGCACCATTGCGCCACTCCTTGTTTGGTCCGAGTTCGGAATAACCATCGACAACGCCAGCGCATTGCGGCTTGATCGGATGCACGCCATTGCGGATGATGCCATTCTTGCCCCAGTCGCGGGCAACGAACGCATCGAGCGGCATGTAGACCTTCAAGTCCTTGATCTCATTCATTTTGTAACCAGGCAGATCGGCAACCTTCAAGCCGGTCTTGGTCTGGTAACCGATCACGCTCTCGTCATACGTGCCACCCGTGCCGGTACCGTCCGACCCGTTGATCGACAGCTTGATGGCAGGCGAGTAAGCCTGGTTGGCCACCAACACCTTGAAACGCGTGTTAGGAATCGTGTCGGTGGTGGTCTGGGTCGTGGTCCAGGTACGAAGGACAATGCGTTCCTTGTAGCTCCAGGTATTGTTAGTGCCCGAAATCAATGTTGCGTCCGTGACTTCGACCGTTCGACGCGTCGTCGGGTAAGTCACCTGGCCGACGAACGTCAACGTGCCGTCGACAGAGGTGGTCTTCGGATAACCGGCGACGGCGGTGCGTTTGCCTTCACTATAACTACTGGAAGTAGATGGCTGGCCTTTGGAGGTTTTGGCGGCCCAGTCACCGGTCGTCGTGGTCACGCCCGAGGTCGGCACCGTATTGCTACTAATAAACGTCGGCAGGTTCGGCGCGTAGACTTCCTTGGTGCTCGCCACGGTCGGCGCAAGGCGCTGCTCGTCCTGGCTAGGATGGAGCATGTTCAAGCCCAGTACATCATAGATATCGTCATATTCGTGAACGTGAATATAGTTCTGATCTGCAACATCACCAGTATCCGCTTCACGTCCGTAGGCGTACTGGCCGCTGGCGGCCGACACGCCGGTGATGTAGCTCTTGTAAGTGGCGCCGCCGCACTTGTCGTAACAGAAAATATCGGTGTCGAAGTGGCCGCCCGCAACGCCGCGCTCACCGTTGACGGTAGTCGTCGTGATAGTGAGGACATCGCCCGGGATTGCATCGTTCTGGTCGAAGTTCGATTGGAACACGTCCACGCCGCCGGCCGACAGGCCGACCAGTTGGGAACGCACGCCGCCACCCATGTTGCGGCCGACCGGCGGCAGCGATGTCGTGCCAATCTTGATCTCGTCGTCGGAAGTAAATTTCGCATCCATGTTCAGGTCGAAAATGACTTCCCCGGTGCTGCCCCCATTGCGCCAGTTCAGTTGCATCCACCAGTTTTCGCCAGGCGGCTTGCTGGTCGGATTGATGGTCGGATTGGTGGAAAAGAACTGGAACACGTCGCCGCTGATGGAAATGCCATCGCCGACCACGCGCTCGCCCGCAGGCAGGGCAACTTTCCAGCCGCGATTGGTTGCCCAGTCCATCTGCTTGTTGCTGGACGTACGCACCGCGATGTTGCCGGCCGGGGAGGCAAAGACCTGCGGAGCGAGCGTTTGCAGGAGGAGCCCCTGGGCAGTCGGGGAAATATCGCGGATGCCATAGGCATAGTGGACAGTCTTGTCGGTCATGTCGTTCGGGACGAGCAGACGACCGGTCACGAACGCAACCAGCACGCCGCCGTTCGGGTGCGCAGCCAGGCCGGGGGCCGTGGTGATGGCGTGCGCAGGGCTGCCGCCTTCGCGCTGGAACACCTTGACCGGGGACGAGCCCAGGTCGTTGAGATTGAATTTCCACATATCGCCGTTCAAGTCGCCGGCGTACGCCGTGTCCTTCACGCCATCATCGTCTGAATCCCACAACGCGGGCGAGGACAGGCCGTTCGGCGCGGCCAGCGTACCGCTCGAGGTAGCAAACTCCTTGATCACGGTTCCTGTCTGCGCATCGACGACATACAGGGAGGCAGCGCCACTACCCTCGTTGTAGTAGCCATTGCCGATCACCAGGGCGTCGTAGAACGTATCCGGGTCGGTTGCCGCAGTCTTCTTTTTCAGCAGCCGGGTCAATACCGGCGCGCCGTAGGTGTAGCCAAGATTGGCAAAACCCGGCGATGTATTGGTGACTTCCCACATGATCTTGCTGGCGGCCGCGGCCTCGTCGGCAGGAGCGCCATTGCTCACATCCAGGCCGAAGATAGCCTTGCCGCCGCCGCCGAGGGTGCCGACGAGAATGGTCTTGGTGCTGAACTTGCGGATATCCAGACGGCCGTCGACGGTGTATTTCGGCGTGTCGGTGGGGGGCGCGAGCTTCGCCAAGGTCGGGATCAGGACGCGCGGAACATAGGCAAACCGTTCCTTGCCGGTGACGGCATCGATCGCGTGCATCATGCCGTCGTTGGCGCCGACATACACGGTTTCTTTACCGGCTGCATCTTTCCAATAAACCGGGGTCGAGTGGATGATGGTGCCGAGCGAACTGGCCCGCTTGCGGTAAGTGCTGCCTTCGCCAGCTTTCGCTCCGCGCAGATAGTTCAGCACCGGTGAGGTGGTGCTGGTCGCGCTCAGCGCGGTAGAGGGATCGATCAGCGCGCGCTGGGCAGCCGACAACTGCGTCCATACAAATGGAATACCCGTCGGGATGGCGGCGTCGCTGAGCGTGACGATTTTGCGTTGTTCGGCCGGGTCCACAGACGTAATCTGAACTGCGATCATGGCATCGGCGCCGCCAGACCAGTTGTCCACGGTACCGATCGCGCCGCTGGAGGCGATCGGAAACGAATGCAAATTGCCGCCCAGGGTTGCCGCGTTGTAATCGATGGCAAACATGCGCGCCTTGCCATCGATGACATTGACGCTGGACGGAACCGGCTGCCCGATGTAACCAATAGGCTGCAGTTGCGGATTGAAGATGTCTGCCGCCATGACGGTGACAAGCGCTGCCGTAGCGAGGCCGATCAGGCCCGCCCCGGCAACAATTTTTGTTTTCAGTTGCATGAGAATTCTCCCGCAGGGTAATGTTGCTGTACTTAGTCGCAAATTCCGGAAAAGACCCGGAAGCGCACAGTGGTCTGGACAAAGGCGATCGCGCCGGCGCCGCCGACACCGCGCGCCGTCACGCGCGCGACGCCGGGCTCGCACTGCGTGGAACTGCTGGTCCTGTACGGCGCCGTGACGATCTCGACGATGTAACGGGGCTGGGTTGTCACATGACCAATTTCGAATTTAGTTTCGGAAAAGGCACGCGTCAGATTGGCGTTGGACCAGTCCAGCGTGTCCCAGGTCGCCCCTGCCGGAGCCTTGCGGCATAAGCCGTTCAGGCACTTGCCGGTAAATTCCGAGGCGTCGTACGGATCGAACGGCGGCTTTTTGAACGAGACCGCTTCAGCGTCGCGCAACATCGCTTCGGCAGCTTCGCGCGCAACCTGCTGATCGCGCGCATTGCGCGCCATGCGCTCCTCGAGCGTGCCGCTGCGTACCAGGGCCAGGACAAACATCGTCAGGACCACCAGAAAGACCAGGCTGGTGACCAGCACGGCGCCCGATTGGGTGGCGCGCGGACGGGAGAAAGTAGCGTAAGACATTAAAACCTCGCCCGGTTGCGTACGTTGAAGGTGGAGGTGACGACGCGGCGCAGGTGGCCGTCGTTGGTGGTGACATCGACATCATTGAACAACACTGTCTGGGCGCCGGTAGTGACGCCGGGGGACGGGCCGCGCAGCAGCAGGCTCAGACGCACCGCGCTGACCTTCGGCAACTCGGTCGAGTCTGGATAGTCAACATATTTGGTCACCGCTTCATTGCCGTCGCCGATGCCGTAGCTGACTTTCATCCGTTCGACATTGTCGGCAATGACCACGCCTCCGGGGGGCGTGTCGCTGGCGCTGGCGTTGGCATAGCACATCAGCTTGCCGCCAACGACCCTGAACTGGTATATGACAAGGTTGGTGTTAAAGTTCGGTTCGCTGGTGACCGGATTGGGGGCGTTATTGGAAGAGACCTCCACGCCTTCGCAATTGCGCTCCTTGCCTGCGATCTTGTTCGGCGCCGCTCCGGCAGCCGGTACATCGACCACCCAGTTCGGATCGTGGCGCACGATCAGGATATCGGAGTCGGCGCCGACCTTCCCTTCGATCGCTACATCCTTCAGCGCCAGCGTGTCCATGTCGAGGCGGTAGCCGGCCTGGCGCACGGCCGTGCCGACCACGTCGAGCGCATTACGGGTGCTTTCCTGGATCCGTACGATGTCGGTCTGGGCGGTGTTCATCTGCTTGGAACCGATGAACATATAGCCCACCCCGCCCAGCAGGATCAGGCCGATGCTCATGGCCACCATGACCTCGATCAGGCCGATGCCCTGTTGCCTGGCGGCGCGCGGCAGGCGCGGCGCGGTTGGACGCACTGTCATAAACGGGTCTCCCACACGTAATCTTGCAGTTCCTTGCCGAAATTGACGCCGTCTCCGCTGGCGCGCCTGTCGTCCCACTGGATCGTGACGATCACATTGCCGGCGGGGTTGAAAGCGATGCTGCCCTTGCCGCCCTTGAGGTTTTTGTCCAGGCTCGTTTGCCATGCCTTCACATCGCTCTCGGCCACCGTGGTGGTGGTGGCCGGAATCGCGCCGAGCGCGGTCACGTACTTGCCGCCCGGCTGGGCGAAGGTGCGGTTGGCGCGCATCCGGTCGATGATGTCATTGGCCAGGATGGTGGCTTGTCCGCGCGAATAGGCACTGTGGTTGTTTTTTAAATTGGTCATGATGATCCCGGCAATGCCGAGCAAGCCCACGCTAAGCACCAGCATGGTGATCAGCACTTCGAGCATCGAAAAACCTTGTTGACGTCGCATTTCGAATTCTCCTCGTTAAGCCGCGGTACAAGTGGGCGCCGCATCGATGATGGCGGAACCGACCCAGCCGGTTCCGGCCGTGAGCGCGATTTTCCTGCGCTTGGCCTTGACCGATTTGCCGCAAAAGTAGAACTCGCCGACGTGGCCCACGGTATTCTGGTACCTGGTCTGGCCAGTGCTGGCATACGACACATAGTTTTGAATATTGCCGGTTGCCAACAGTTCGCCGCGTCCAGAAAACGCCGACTGCACGCGCAGCACGCTCTCGCCGGCGTCGACGGTGCCGATGGTGCCGCCGACTTTGTCGTCGACGAACACGATCCAGCCGCCGCGCCAGTCACCGGCGGGGACGGCGGTCGTGCAGCCGGTACCGGTGGTGCTGCGGCACATGGTCACGCGGGTGTTGCGCTTGACCGCTTCGGAGCGGGTATAGTTGAGCGTGTCGAGCATCACGTCGGCCTGGGTCGACACCGCCGCGTTTTCGATGAACTGGCTCATCATCGGCATCCCGATGGCGCTGGCGACCCCGACGATGGTGACCGTCACCATCACCTCGATCAAGGTGAAGCCGCCCGCCTTGTTGGGTTTCTCAGATAACATCATCCTGAACCTTAGAAAATTGAATGGGACGGAATGTCCCTGTTGTTGCCAATTATAAATAGCGAAGCTTGCATTACACTGAGGAAAGGCTGACAAAAGGCTGACACGGTCAAGTAAACCGTTGTTAAAGAGGTAAAAACAACAGGCGGGATGGGGGCGCCAGGGTCAGGCGGGGAACCTGACGGTAAATTGCACGCCGACGCCGCCGGGGCCGTTGCCCAGCTCGACGCTGGCACCGTGCGCCTGGGCGATATCGCGCACGATCGCCAGGCCCAGGCCGCTGCCCGGGATCTTGTCGTCCAGGCGCACGAAGCGCTGGAATACCGTGCCGCGCTGGTGCGGCGGGATGCCGGGGCCGGAGTCTTCCACCACCAGCACGCCGAACTTGCCTTCCGGATAACAACGCACCGTCACGGTGCCGCCGTCCGGGGTGTAGCGCACCGCGTTGTCGACCAGGTTGTCGATCAGGTCGCGCAGCAGGAAGCCTTCGCCGCTGACCCGGGTCGGCAGCAGCTCGAAGCCGATATCGATGCGTTTCTTGCCCGCTTCGTCGACGAAATACTGGACCACCTGCTCGACCAGCACCGCCAGGTCGAGCCGTTCGAGGCGGGTTTTCTCGAAGCGGGCCGGCTCGGCGCGGGCCAGGGCCAGCAGCTGGTTGGTCTGGCGGATCATGCGCTCGTTCGAGAGCAGCATCAGGCGCACCGAATGGACGGTGTCGGGGTCGCTGCGGTGGCGCGCGCCCAGCCATTCGAGCTGCAGCTTGAGGCCGGCCAGCGGCGTGCGCAACTGGTGCGCGACGTCGGCCAGGAAATCGTGCTGGGCGCGCGCCCCGCTTTGCACCTTGTCGAGCAGTTCGTTGAATGCGTTGACCACGGGACTAAGTTCGTAGGGAATGGTGGCGTCGTCGATGGCGGCCAGTTCGTTCGCCTCGCGCGCCAGCAGGTTGGCGCGCATGCGCGCCAGCGGCTGCAGGCCGTTGGTGACCGAAAACCAGATCAGCCCGACCAGCGCCAGGGTAAACAGCGACTCGACCAGCAACAGCGCGCGTACCGTGGCGTCGCGGATCTGCTTGCGCTTGCGCAAGGTCTTGGCCACGCCGATGCGTATCCTCTCGCCGCCGGCCAGCACCATGCGGCTGGTGACGCGCACCGGTTCGCCGCGGATGATGTCGTCGTAGGCCTGGGCGCCGGGCGCGGCCAGCGCCGGAAAATCGCTGTCGCCGGCCAGCGCCTTGCCGTCGGCGCCGCGCACGATGAAATACAGGACATCGGCATCGTCGGCGCGCAGCACCTGCTCGGCCTGGCGCGGCAGGTCGATCTCGGCCCGCCCGTTGCCCGGGCGCAGGCGCGCCGCCAGGGCCCCGGCGGCGTCGGCCAGGCTCTGGTCGAAGGCCAGCTGGGCCGGAATCCAGGCCAGCATGTAGGTCAGTGCCGCGCCGGCCACGTTGATCAAGAGGATCGGCACGATCAGCCACTTGAGCAGGCGCAGGCGGATGCTGATCATGGATGCTGTTCGAGCATGTAGCCGAAGCCGCGGATGGTGCGGATGCTGATGCCGGCGTCGGCGATCTTCAGGCGCAGGCGCGAAATGTAGACTTCGACCGCGTTCAGGGTCACTTCCTCGCCCCAGGGCAGGATGGCGTCGATGATCTGCTGCTTGGAGACCACGCGCGCGCCGTGCTGCAGCAGGTATTCGAGCACGGCCCACTCGCGCACCGACAGGTCGATCACGCGCTCGTCGATGCGGGCGCGCTTGGTGTAGGTGTCGAGCGAGAGGCGCCCGAGCGAGAGGCTGACCGGCTTGGGGGTGTTGCGCCGCGCCAGGGCCTTGATGCGCGCCACCAGTTCGGCGGTGGCGAAGGGCTTGACCAGGTAATCGTCGGCGCCCAGTTCCAGGCCGCGCACGCGGTCTTCGATGGCGTCGCGCGCGGTCAGCAGCAGCACCGGCACGGCGCTGCCGCGCGCGCGCAGGCGCCGCACCACCTCGAAGCCGTCGATGCCGGGCAGGCCGATGTCGAGCACCACCACCGCCACTTCGGCGCGCTGCAGCACCTGGTCGGCCTGGGTGCCGCTGCCGACCACGTCGACCACCATGGCATGTCCCTGCAGCAGGCGGGTCAGGCCATCGGCCAGCACGGCATCGTCTTCGACCAGTAATACGTGCATGCCGGGCTTTCAGTAAGTTGCGATATTCATATTATGAGGCATGGCGGGCGCAGCTTCCAAGGAGTGCCGTTGGTTAAAAACATGGTTTTGTGCATCTTCTGTGCGTTCACCCACCTTAAATCATGAGTAAATTGACAATTATCGGCCATTCTCCCCAGTAGGACTGGGCCCACAAGAATTTATGCTTTGAACCTACATGGGGGCGACTACCAGTCTTATGTTCGCCAACAGACGGAAGCTTTACTGTTCGTACATCGCGATTCGCTGCCAGTACAGGTGAAGCGCCCTTGAAGTCCGTCTCAGATAGTGAGGAATAAAAATGAACAACACTCAACTTGGTGGTACCGCCCAGAACACATCGCCGGTCGGCCAGATTCCTGCCAGCGCGCAAGAGTTAAAAGTTGCGGCCCGCCCCGTTGTCAGCTTTAGCGGTACCCAGCAGAACGAATTGCTGGCCGCCCTTCCCCGTCACGATCTCGAGACCCTGTTCGAACACCTGGAACTGGTCGCCCTGCCTTTTGGAAAGGAATTGTTCGAATACGGCAGCAAGCTCGAAAACGTCTACTTCCCGACCACCGCCATCGTCTCGCTGCTGTACGTCATGGAAGACGGCGCGACGACCGAAATCGCCGTGGTCGGCCATGAAGGCGTGGTCGGCATGTCGCTGTTCATGGGCGAGCGCGCCATGTGCAGCGCCGTGGTGCAAAGCGCGGGCTACGGCTACCGCCTCAAGACCCAGTACCTGCGCGATGCGTTCAACCAGGGCGGCGCCCTGCCCCAGCTGCTGATGCGCTACACCAATGCGCTGTTCGCCCAGATGGCCCAGAACGCCGTCGGTGGCCGCCACAGCTCGATCGAACAGAAGCTGTGCCGCTGGCTGCTCGACCGCCTCGACCGCTCCGCATCGAACGAGCTGAAGGTGACCCAGGAACTGATTTCGATCATGCTCGGCGTGCGCCGCGAAAGCATTACCGCCGCCGCCGGCAAGCTGCAGGACGATGGCCTGATTCAATACCGTCGCGGCAACATCACCGTGATTGACCGCCAGGGCCTCGAAGCGTACGCCGGCGAATGCTATAAGGTCGCCAAGACGGAGTACGATCGCCTTCTGATGGATGTAGCCCGCTAAACGGCAGGGGCGCCGCCACGTGCGGCGCCTCTTCCCCATTGTCGGCCACGCGCGACAGGGGAATGAACGCTTCCACGCAGGTTCCCACGTCGTTCACGCCCCGCTTCACCAGCAGAGTTCCTCCCAGCAGCAGAGCGCGCTCGCGCATGCCCAGCAAGCCATGCGACTTCGGCTTGGCCGCGGCGCCCAAGTCGATCCCGACCCCGTCATCGCTCACTTCCAGGGACAAACCGTCCGCTTCGCGCCCCAGGTGCACGATCACGTGGCGCGCGCGCGCGTACTTGGCGATATTGTTAAGCGACTCCTGGACGATCCGGAATACGGCGATCGCATGCATCGGCCCGGCCACATCGACATCGCCGTCGATCAGGGCTTCGCAATCGAGCCTGGCGACGCGCCCGAATTCTTCGCAATAGCTTTGCACGGCGGCCGCCAGGCCCAGGTGGTCGAGCAGGCTCGGGCGCAGGTTCTCGACGATGCGACGCTTCAGTTCGACCGTGTCGACCAGGGTGCCGCGCGCGCGGTCGAGCATCAGCGCCAGGTCGGGCCGGGCCGTGCGCACGCTGTCGGCCACGGCATTCAAGTCGATATTGATCGAGGTCAGGTTGGCGCCCAGCTCGTCGTGCAGTTCGCGCGCCAGGCGCGCCTTTTCTTCTTCGCTGACGCTGATCAGGTGGCGCGAGAGCACCGACAGCTGTTCGGTGCGCAAGGCCACCATCGATTCGAGGTTGTCGTTGGCGCTTTCCAGCGCGCGCTGGGACTGGGCGCGGGCAAAATAGCTGCGCCGGATCAGGCGGTAGAACAGGGCCAGCACCAGGATCGCCATGGCGTTGATGCTAATGCCCAGGAACACGGCATTCTGGTACTCGCGGTAGAAGGTGGCGCTGCGCGCGGCCAGCAATTCGTTTTGCTCCTGCACCAGGATCACCACCTGCAGGCGGATTTCATCCATGTCGGACTTGCTGTCGGGCGAGCCGGCGATCTTGACGATATCGTCCAGCCCGCCCTGGCGGTAGACGTCGAGCACCTGGTTCATGGTGTCGAGCCTGCGATACACCAGGGTGTGCAGCTGGGCCAGGTTGCGGCGCTGCGACGGCGTCTCGGCCAGCAGGCGGTCGAGCTCGGCGAACTGGGCGTCGATCTCGGACGAGGCCGTGCGCAGCGGACCGAGGTAGACTTCGGAGCCGGACAGGAAGTAGCCGCGCAGGCTGCTTTCGGCATCCATGATCAGCACGTTGACGTACTGGACCTTGTCGATCACCTTGGCGGTCTGGCCCTGGATCTCGTTGGCGCCCTTGAGCTGCCCGAGGTTATGAAACAGGCTGACGCCGTTGATGATCAGGATGAGCACGCACGTCAGGCACACCACCGTCTTATAAAAAGGCAAACCGGTGGGCACCGATGGTTCGGTGGAAAAATACATCCTGAAAATCCTTTTGCGCACTGCAGAGCCGGTCTAAAACAAATTATAGACCGGGAAATGCCGAGGTGCAGCCAAGCTGGACTGTAGGAAGGAGGACGCGCCGCCGCGGGCGGGCCGCGCGGCGGACAAGACAGGCGTCAGAATGCAGGCGTCGGGCACGGCGGCAAAGCGCGGCCGCCGCACACCACAGGGTCAGTCGAGCAGGTTGTTCTTCATGGCGTAATAGGTCAGGTCGCTGTTCGACTGCAAGCCCATTTTTTCCATGATCCGGGTGCGGTAGGTCGACACGGTCTTGATGCTCAGCGACAGGGCCACGCCGATGTCCGACACGGTTGCGCCCTTGGCCAGGCGCAGGAACACCTGGAATTCGCGGTCCGACAGCTCGGTATGGAGCGCCGTGTTGGGATCGCGGTCGAAGCTCTGCGCCAGCAGTTCGCCGACGGTGGAGCTGACGTAGCGGCGCCCCTGGAACACGGTGCGCACGGCGGTCTTGAGCTCGTCGGCTTCGCATTCCTTGTTGAGGTAGCCGTTGGCGCCCATCTTGAACAGGTTCAGCGCATATTGCTGTGCCGGATAGCCGGACAAGATCAGCACCGGCAGGTTCGGCTGACCCTGGCGGATGGTGCGCAGGATATCGATCCCGCTCTGGTCCGGCATGGCGATGTCGAGCAGCAGCACATCGCAAATTTCGCGGCGCGCGATGTCCAGCGCTTCGCGCCCGGTGGCCCCTTCGGCCACGACGTCGAAGTCGGGTGACGAAGAAAAAATCTGTTTAAAACCTGCACGTACTATCTGGTGATCGTCACATATGGCAACGCGTATCATTGTCTTCCCTTAAATTATCCTTGCATAGGAAAGAGCCGAGGCGAACCGCGCGCCCGGCACTGCGCATGCGTTAGTATTCTAGCACTCTGGCTGTTCAGTACAAACACCTATGACGCTCCGCGCGGCCCAGCCCGCTGAGATGGGCTGCAAAAAACAGGGGGCACGAGGCCCCCTGCAATGTGCCACGGGACCTCGCCGCCGTCCTAGCTCGTGCCTTTGAGCACCGCCAGGATGGCGAGCAGTTCGCTACGGATCAGGGCGCGGTCGATCTCGGGCGGCACGGCCACGGCGTCCTGCTCCGGGTCGTTGTCGTCGGGCGGCGCCAGCAGCGCGCCGATGCGGCTATCGAGTTTATTGCGCGCCCCACTGATCGTAAAGCCTTGTTCGTACAACAGTTCCCGGATACGACGGATCAGCAACACCTCGTGGTGCTGGTAATAACGGCGGTTTCCACGTCGTTTGACCGGTTTAAGTTGGGTAAATTCCTGCTCCCAGTAGCGAAGTACGTGCGGTTTGACACCGCACAACTCACTGACCTCGCCGATCGTGAAATAGCGCTTGGCCGGGATGGCCGGCAGCACGATCAGGTCGGACTTGCTCGCACGATCATTCATGGGTCAGGTCAGGCGGCGCGCGCCATCGGGCTGGTTTCTTCGACCATGCCCTTGAGCTTCTGGCTGGCGTGAAAGGTCACGACGCGGCGCGCCGTGATCGGAATTTCTTCGCCGGTCTTCGGATTGCGGCCAGGGCGCTGCGGCTTGTCGCGCAGCTGGAAGTTGCCGAAGCCCGACAACTTCACCGCTTCGCCGCGCTCGAGCGCGTTCCTGATCTCGTCGAAGAAAGTCTCGACCATGTCCTTCGCTTCGCGCTTGTTCAGGCCGACCTGCTCGAACAGCAGTTCGGCCAGCTCGGCCTTGGTCAGGGTCGGCAGATTCTTCGCCGCGTCCTGGCGAACCCTGGCGTCCTGCATCGCACGGTGCAGGTCGGCTGCCAGCGCGGACTGGAGTACGGCGGAATCAACGTCGTTGTTATTAATTTTACAGCCCTGCCTCGTGTCGATACTGCTGGTGGGATCGGTTATGAACGCAGCTTCGCGTCATGTTTCTGCTCAGCCGACGCAGCCAGCGCCTTCATGACGCCTTCGACCACATCGTCCTGCAGGGTGGTTTGAGTATCTTGCAAGCTAAAGCGGAAAGCAAGGCTTTTTTCGTCGGCCTCCAATCCTTTTCCGCGATATTCATCAAACAAAACAATGGCTTGCACAATCTTTCCTGCCGGATTTACCTGCAATTCCGCCATGAAAGCGTCGAGCAGGTCCTGCGCCGCCAGCGTGGATTTCACGACAAAGGCGAGGTCGCGCGTGGCGCCGGGGAATTTCGAAATCTCTTCATATTTTGGCACGGATCGTTTCTGCAACGCAATAGCATCCACCTCGAAAAGTACCGGTGCCTGCGGCAAGTCGTATTTTTGCAGCCAGCGCGGGTGCAATTCGCCGATGAAGCCGATCTCCTGGCCGTCCAGTTCGATCACGGCCGAGCGGCCCGGATGCAGGGCCGGATGGCTGGTCTTCACGAAACGCAAGGTGCGCGGCGCGAACAGGGCTTCCACATCGGCTTTGACATCGAAATAGTCGACTGGTGCCGACTTGACCGACCATTGTTCGTCCAGCGCCGGACCGTAGGCGATGCCGGCCACGCGCTTGGGCTGGTCGAAACCGGCGATCGAGAGCGGCCCGTCGAGCGCTTGCGCATTGCGGCGGAAGATGGCGCCCACTTCGAACGCGCGCACCCTGCCCGCCTTGCGGTTCAGGTTGTAGCGCACATTGGCCACCAAGGAACCGATCAGCGAGGAACGCATCACGTTCATCTGGCTGGCGATCGGGTTGACCAGCTTGATCTGCTCAAGGTTATCGGCAAAGTCGGTTTCCCATGCGGAATCGACGAAACTCATGTTCACCACTTCCTGGTAACCGAGGTCGGCCAGCTGGTGGCGCACGGCGAACAGCGAACGGGTGTTTTCGGGCGCGACGATCATCTGGCTGGCGGCCACCGGCGGCAGCGCCGGGATGTTCTCGAAGCCGTACACGCGCGCCACTTCCTCGATCAGGTCTTCCTCGATTTCGATATCGAAACGGTAAGTCGGCGCGGTGACGGAAAACACGCCCGCCTCCTGCGTGAACGGCAGGCCCAGGCGGGTGAAGATGTCGGCCACCATGGCGTCCGTGATCGGCACGCCGATGACCTTTTGCGCGCGCGCGGTGCGCAGGGTGACGGCTTTGGGCAGCGGCACGTTGACGATCTGGTCGTCGATCGGGCTGATCACGGTCTCCGGCGTACCGCAGATTTCCATGATCAGCGCGCTGATGCGCTCGATATGCTCGACGGTGGTGGCGAAGTCGACCCCGCGCTCGAAGCGGTGCGCCGCATCGGTCGAAAAGCTAAAGCGGCGCGCGCGCCCCTGGATCGCGTTCGGCCACCAGAACGCCGCTTCCAGGTAGATATTGGTCGTCTCCAGGGTGACGGAGGTGGAATCGCCGCCCATGATGCCGGCCAGCGATTCGATTTCCTGCTCGTCGGCGATCACGCCGACCCAGTCGTCCACTTCGACGGTGTTTCCGTTGAGAAGCTTCAGCGTCTCGCCCTTTTTGCCCCAGCGCACGTCCAGCGAACCATGGATCTTGTCCATGTCGAACACGTGCGAGGGACGGCCCAATTCCAGCATGACGTAGTTGGAAATATCGACCAGGGCCGACAGCGGACGCTGGCCGCTGCGTTCGAGGCGCTGTTTGATCCAGTCCGGGGTGGCGGCCTTGGCGTTCAAGCCGCGGATGACGCGCCCGGTAAAACGGCCGCACAGGTCCGGCGCGCTGATCTTGACGGGCAAGATTTCGCTGCCGTTGACCGTGGCCTGGCGCGTTTGCGGCAGCACCAGCGGGGTGCCGGTCAGGGCCGACACTTCACGCGCCACGCCCAGCACCGACAGGCAGTCCGCCTTGTTCGGCGTGAGCTTGATGGTGAACTTGAGGTCGTTCAAGGCGAGGTAATCGCGGATATTCTGGCCGACCGGCGCGTCTTCCGGCAACTCCATCAGGCCGCTGCTTTCCTCGGACAATTTGAGTTCCTTGGCCGAGCACATCATGCCCTGCGACTCCACGCCGCGCAGTTCGCCGACCTTGATCACGAAGGGTTTGCCGTCCGCGCCCGGCGGCAGGATGGCGCCGGCCATGGCGCAGATGGCCTTCATACCGGCGCGCACGTTCGGCGCGCCGCACACGATGTTGAGCAAGGTGCCGGTGCCCACGTTCACCTGGCACACGTTCAGGCGGTCCGCGTTCGGGTGCTTGGCCACGCTGAGCACTTCGGCCACGACCACGTTCGAGAATGGCGGCGCGACCGCTTCGACTTCTTCCACTTCCAGGCCGGACATGGTCAGCAGGTGAGCCAGTTCATCCGAAGTCATCTTCGGATCGACCATGGTACGGAGCCAATTTTCGGAAAATTGCATAATCAGGGAACCTTGAATTAGTTAAATTGCTTCAGGAAGCGCAGGTCGCCTTCGTAGAACAGGCGCAGGTCGTTGATCCCGTAACGCAGCATCGTCAGGCGCTCCAGGCCGGAGCCGAACGCGAAGCCGATGAATTTTTCAGGGTCGAGCCCGAAGTTGCGCACCACCGTCGGATGCACCTGGCCGGCGCCCGACACTTCCAGCCAGCGCCCCTTGAGCGGGCCGCTGCCGAAGGCGATGTCGATCTCGGCCGACGGTTCCGTGAACGGGAAGTACGACGGCCGGAAGCGCACCTGCAGGTCGTCGGTCTCGAAGAAGGCCTTGACGAAGTTCAGGTACACGCCCTTCAAGTCGGCGAACGAGATGTCTTCGGCGATCCACAGGCCTTCGACCTGGTGGAACATCGGCGAGTGGGTCGCATCGCTGTCGACGCGGTAGGTGCGGCCCGGCGCGATCACCTTGATCGGCGGCGTGTGGGTGCGCGCGTAGCGTACCTGCATCGGGCTGGTGTGGGTGCGCAGCAGCAAGGGCTTGCCGGTGCTGTCGTTGCCTTCGACGTAGAAGGTGTCCTGCATCGAGCGGGCCGGATGATTTTCCGGGCTGTTGAGCGCCGTGAAATTGGTCCAGTCGTTTTCGATTTCGGGGCCGTCGGCCACGTCGAAACCGATCGAGCGGAAGATTTCTTCAACCCGTTCCCAGGTGCGCATCACCGGGTGGATGCCGCCCTTGGAGCGCCCGCGTCCCGGCAGGGTGATGTCGATCGCTTCGGCGTTGAGGCGCTCTTCGAGCTGCGCGTTGGCGAGCGCATCGCGGCGCGCGGTCAGGGCCGCTTCGATCTGGACCTTGGCGGCGTTGATCAGCGCGCCCTGGGTCTTTTTCTGTTCCGGGTCGAGCTTGCCCAGGCCCTTCATTTGCTCGGTAATCTGGCCAGTCTTGCCAAGGTACTTGGCTTTGGCGTTTTCCAGTGCGGCAGCGTCTTCGGCGGCGATAAAGTCAGCCTGTGCCGAGACGACGAGTTCTTCCAGGGAGTTCATGCGATGTTTTTTCCTGTTGAGCGGGACCGGCGCACGCGCCACAATCAAAAACGGGGCACAGGTTTGAACCTCTGCCCCGCTCTTTGCGCGCCACCCGGAGGCGGCGCTTGCATCGATCATTGCTTACGCAGCGATCTTGGCTTTCACTGCTGCGACAATCGCGGCGAAAGCCGGCTTGTCCATCACAGCCATATCGGCCAGGACTTTACGGTCCAGTTCGATAGATGCTTTTTTCAGGCCGTTCATGAATACGCTGTACGTTACGCCATGCTCACGGGAAGCGGCGTTGATACGGGCGATCCACAGGCGGCGGAATACGCGTTTCTTGTTGCGGCGATCGCGGTAAGCGTATTGGCCAGCGCGCATGACTGCTTGCTTGGCAACACGGTATACACGGCTGCGGCGACCACGGTAGCCTTTAGCTTGTACAAGAATTTTCTTATGACGGGCACGAGCTGTAACCCCACGTTTTACTCTAGGCATAGTAACTCCTTAAATTGAGTGGTGAGATTAAGCCGACGGCATCATGCGCATGACGGACTTGACATCCGCTGCATCGACGTTCGTGATTCCGCGCAGTTGGCGCTTGCTCTTGGTGGTTTTCTTGGTCAGGATGTGACGTTTGAAAGCGTGACCCGATTTAACGGTTCCACCTGGACGCACGCGAAAACGCTTCTTCGCGGAGCTTTTGGTCTTCATTTTAGGCATAGTAGTTCTGTCCTTTTCGGACAGCTCCATTATAGGATTGCAGGTGGCAACGCTGTGCTGCACTTAGATGCCTGCTTTCACATTGTCTTCCACCAGTGAAGGAGGAAGCCGGAGATCATAACACAGAAGTCGCTGGGAAATGCAAGATTGTGGGGGCGAAGTTTCTTTGCAACACGGGTGTCTCCGTGCGCGCTACCGAAGTCATTAGCTTAAGAGCCGTCGTCCCCGCGAAGGCGGGGACCCAAGTCCGTTGCGCAGCCGTCGACTGCAGAGCCAGCTTGGATCCCCGCCTTCGCGGGGATGACGGACCGAAAGATAGCGAGAAGAATGACTGCACTGAGGCGCGCGGCTGGTGCACCCACAAAACAAAGCGCCCCTGGCACTTGCGTGGCGGGGCGCTTTTTTCACAAGCTGCGTGGGCAACCCGTTCTTTGCTTATTTCTTCTTCTTCGGCGAGAGGATCATGATCATCTGACGACCTTCCATCTTCGGGAACTGCTCGACCTGGCCATACGGCTCAAGATCGGCCTTCAAACGTTCCAGCATGCGGAAGCCGATGTCCTGGTGAGCCATTTCACGGCCGCGGAAACGCAGCGTGATCTTGGTTTTGTCACCCTCATCGAGGAACTTCATCAGGTTTTTCAGCTTGATATTGTAATCGCCATCATCAGTGCCCGGACGGAATTTGACTTCCTTCACGAGGATGATCTTTTGCTTCAATTTGGCTTCGTGCGCCTTCTTCTGCTCCGAATATTTGAACTTGCCGTAGTCCATCAGACGGCATACCGGTGGTTGCGCGGTCGGCGCAATTTCCACCAGGTCTACGTTCGCTTCTTCGGCCAGACGAAAAGCCTCAGCCAGGCTCACAATGCCAAGCGGCTCGTTTTCCACCCCGGATAAACGCATTTCGGGGGCGGTGATTTCGCCATTGATGCGATGCGACTTGTCAGTAGCTATGTTGTTTCCTTTTAAAATCTGATGAATTAGCCGCGTCGAGAATTAACTCGTCAAGCTTTGGAATCGACCTCGTGTTTGAGGCGTTCCACCAGGGCATCGAGGGACATGACTCCCAAATCGACATTGCCACGAGCTCGCACGGCCACAGTGTTGGCATCCCGTTCCTTGTCGCCAATCACGAGGATATACGGCACTTTTTGGACGGAATGTTCGCGTATTTTAAACGTAATTTTCTCGTTGCGCAAATCAGCGTGAACGCGGTACCCGAGTTTGCGCAACTTCGCGGCGACTTCCTGGGTGTAATCGGCCTGCGCATCCGAAATATTGAGCACCGACACTTGCTGGGGCGCCAGCCAGAGCGGCATCGCGCCGGCATAGTTTTCGATCAGGATGCCGATGAAGCGCTCCAGCGAACCGACAATCGCCCGGTGCAGCATGACCGGCACCTGCTTGGAGTTGTCCGGTGCGGTGTACTCGGCGCCCAGGCGGCCCGGCATCGACGGATCGATCTGCACCGTGCCGACCTGCCATGCGCGGCCCAGGCTGTCTTTCAGATGGTACTCGATCTTCGGACCGTAAAAGGCACCCTCGCCCGGCAGCTCGGTCCACGACACACCGCAGGCACGCAGCGCGCTGCGCAGCGCTTCTTCGGCGATGTCCCAGCTTTCCTCGGAGCCGATGCGGCTGTCCGGACGCAGGGCCAGCTTGACGTCGATATTGTCGAAGCCGAAGGCGGTGTAGACTTCCATCGCCTGCTGGTGGAAAGCGGCCACTTCGCCCGGAATCTGCTCGTCGGTACAGAAAATGTGGCCGTCATCCTGGGTAAAGCCGCGCACGCGCATCATGCCGTGCAGCGCGCCGGACGGCTCGTTGCGGTGGCACTGTCCGAACTCGCCGTAGCGCAGCGGCAAGTCGCGGTAGCTCTTCATGCCCGAATTGAAAATCTGGATGTGGCCAGGGCAATTCATCGGTTTCAGTGCGTACGAGCGGTTTTCCGACTCGGTGACGAACATGTTTTCGCGATAGTTGTCCCAGTGGCCGGTCTTTTCCCACAGGCCGCGATCGAGAATCTGCGGCGCCTTGACTTCCTGGTAGCCGTTGACCTGGTAGACATTGCGCATGTACTGCTCGACCTGTTGCCAGATCGTCCAGCCTTTCGGATGCCAGAAGATCAGGCCCGGCGCTTCATCCTGGAAGTGGAAGAAGTCGAGCTGCTTGCCGAGTTTGCGGTGGTCGCGCTTTTCCGCCTCTTCCAGGTTGTGCAGGTAGAGTTCCTGATCTTCCTTCTTGAGCCAGGCGGTGCCGTAGATACGCTGCAGCATCTCGTTCTTGGAGTCGCCGCGCCAGTAGGCGCCCGCCACTTTCATGAGCTTGAATACTTTCAGCTTGCCGGTGTTGGGCACGTGCGGGCCGCGGCACAGGTCGGTGAAACCGCCTTCGGCGTACAGCGAGACGTCTTCACCGGCAGGAATCGAGGAAATGATTTCGGCCTTGTAGGCTTCGCCGATGGACGTAAAATAGGCGACGGCTTCGTCGCGCGGCAAGACGGTGCGCGTGACTTTCTCGTCTTTCTTGACCAGTTCGGCCATTTTCTTTTCGATCGCCACCAGGTCTTCCGGGGTGAACGGACGCTTGTACGCGAAATCGTAGAAGAAACCATTGTCGATCACCGGGCCGATGGTGACCTGGGCTTCCGGATACAGCTCCTTGACCGCGTAGGCGAGCAAGTGGGCGGTGGAGTGACGGATCACATCCAGGCCTTCGGGATCTTTATCGGTGATGATGGCCAGATCGGCATTGTGCTCGATCAGGAAGGAGGTATCGACGACTTTGCCGTCGACTTTGCCGGCCAGCGCCGCTTTGGCCAGGCCGGTACCGATGCTGGCTGCGACCTGGGCTACGGTGACTGGACCATCAAACTGGCGCTCGGAACCATCGGGAAGGCGGACTGAAACCATATTGTTCTCCTGAACAAAACTGAGAGGGAATTCAAACAAAAAAGCATACAAAAATGCGGACGAAAAAAAACGCGGGCTAGCCGCGTTTTTCATTTTGAGTAAGCAAAAGGAAGCACCTCGACTAGCGTCGCTGGAACAACTCCGTCGTAGTTCGCGGTGTCATAACCATGGTGCCTTTCTCTCTCTTACTCAGTACTGCATGTTCTGGTGGGCGGTGAGGAATTCGAATCCCCGACCCCTTGGATGTCGACCAAGTATTCTAACCAGCTGAACTAACCGCCCGAAGACCAGCATTATAGAGAGGCATCTCCGGGATGACAAGCGCTTTTTCAA
>DASVVC010000180.1:0-3333 GCA_036386755.1 Telluria sp. | reverse complement strand
CCAGACGATTTTTGTGTCGGCCACCCCGGCCGAATACGAAAAGACCCACTCCGACAACGTGGTCGAACAGGTGGTGCGCCCGACCGGGCTGGTCGATCCGCTGGTGATCGTCAAGCCGGCCCGCACCCAGGTCGACGACCTCATGTCCGAGATCAAGGACCGGGTGGCCAAGGACGAGCGGGTCCTGGTCACCACGCTCACCAAGCGCATGTCCGAGCAGCTGACCGAGTACCTGAGCGACCATGGCATCAAGGTGCGCTACCTGCACAGCGATATCGAGACGGTGGAACGGGTCGAGATTTTGCGCGACCTGCGCCTGGGCACCTTCGATGTACTGGTCGGGATCAACCTGCTGCGCGAGGGCCTCGATTTGCCGGAAGTGTCGCTGGTGGCGATCCTGGACGCCGACAAGGAAGGCTTCTTGCGCTCCGAGCGCAGCCTGATCCAGACCATCGGACGCGCCGCGCGTAACCTGAACGGCGTCGCGATCCTGTACGCGGACCGGATTACCGACTCGATGGAAAAAGCGATCGGCGAGACCGAACGCCGGCGCGCCAAGCAGATCGCGTACAACATCGAGCATGGCATCACGGCGGTGGGGATCAAGAAGCAGATCAAGGAACTGATCGACGGCGTCTACAGCCCGCAGCAGGCGCGCGAGCAGCTCGAAACGGCCAAGGAAACCGCCAAGGTCGAGTCGATGAGCGAGAAGCAGATCGGCAAGGAGATCAAGCGCCTGGAAAAACTGATGGTCGACCACGCGAAAAATCTCGAATTCGAGAAGGCGGCGCAGGTGCGCGACCAGCTGCATATCCTCAAGCAGCAGGCCTTTGGGGCGCCGGGGACGGACAATGTGGTGTCGATACTGGGTAAGTAGATAGCACGTCGAGTGACCGGCAGACTACAAGCCGTCTTCCCCGCGCCGCCTTGACGCGGGGGAGACGGTTTCAAGAGTACCGGTGCTTGTCCCGCCTTTGCACCAGCTGAGCTTTTACTGCTGCGCCGGCGCCGTTGCCACCAGCGAGCGCTGGACCCAGCCGCCGGCCACGTTTTCGCCATCGATGCGCACGAAACCGTCGCGCTCTTCACCGGTGGCAATCGCCTCTTCATCGCGCTTGAGCGTGCCCATCACCTTGCTGCTGATGCGTGGCTCCGTATACACCTTCACCGTGGACAGGCGCGCAAACACGCTCGCTCCCGACGCCACCGGCACGCCGGCGCGGGTCGAGGCGCCCGCATTGACCTTGCTCGCCGCACTGCTGGTCTTGATCAGACTCGGCTGGGTGCGGATGGTCTTGACGACGTTGTTGTAGTTGTCCAGCAGGCTGGCGGCGACCATCTTGCCTTCCGGCGTATTCGTGTAGCCGCCCAGGCTGCCATAACCGGCGCCGCCGTAGTTCCATCCCGAAATGCCGAAGTCCGTGGTCTTGGCCATGCCTTCGGCGGCGGCGACCTGGATGCCCGAACGCACGTCGGCGATCAGGAGGCTGGTCTGCGCTTCCTTGAATTTCATGTTGCCGGCAATCCCGCCGACCACGCTGCCGATATTGCCGAACAGCTTGCCGCCCCAGCTGCTCAGCGAACCGCCCACGCCTCCGGTATTTTCGGCGGCGAACTGCACGCCCGGCGTCATGACGAAGTCGGCCGCCTGCAACTGGCCCTTGCCCACATTCGAGCCGCCCAGCGTTTCGCCGGCGGCGGCCAGGGCGCGCTCTTCCTGCAGGTTGTGCATGGCCACGCCGCGCTCGACCACGGTGAAGCAGTTCGATTGCTGGATCATGATGCGCAGCAGGGAAATCGGCGAGCCGAGCCCGTAGCTCTGCAACTGCGCCGTGCTGGCACCCTGGTGCTCGCTGACGGCAATGGTGCCGAGCGGGCGTTCGCATTTCTCCACGGTCGAGCTGGTGTTCTGCGCGTGCACGCTGGCGCTGCCGGCCGCAAGCGCGGCCACGAGGGAGAGTCCGATATATTTCATTTGGCGACAAAAAGATAATTATAAGAATTATATTTTAGCAACGAATGAAGCTACAAAACTTTCCTCCTCGATAATTTATGTAAAGTGAGTGGTAAGTACAACACTAGAGCGACTTGATGAACTCGCGTATGCCGGCCAGGAACATCTCGACCGCCATGGCGCTCAGGATCAGCCCCATCAGGCGCTCGAAGGCGGTCATCACTTGCGGACCCAGCTTTTCCTGCAAGCGTTCGGCGCTCAGAAACACCGCCAGCCACACCAGCGCCACCGCCACCAGGGCGCCGACGTGGACGACGACTTCGACGGTCGTATTCGACGAAAACAGCAGCACCGTGGCCAGCGCCGACGGACCGGCAATGGCTGGAATGGCCAGCGGCACGATGAATGGCTCGCCGCCCTTCTCCGCGTCGCCGAACATGCCGCCCGGCTGGGGGAAGACCATGCGCATGGCGATCAGGAACAGGATCACGCTGCCGCCGATGCGCAGCGAAATTTCGGACAGTTGCATCGCGGCCAGCAGGTGGCGGCCGAAGAACATGAACAGCAGCAGCACGATAAAGGCGATCAGGCACTCGCGCACCACGACTTTCCAGCGCCGCTCCGGCGCTACGTTGGCCATGGCGCTGACGAACAGGGGAACGTTACCGAACGGGTCGGTGACCAGGATCAGCAGGATGAAGGTTTGGATAAAAGTTTGCGTCATATCACATGATAACTTGCCGCACGGCACATGCACCAGCGTCCTGAATGCGTGGCAAAAATCAGACAGCCCTGGCTTGGTTCCATGCCGACTTTATTATTGAACATCCTCCTATAAAAACCACTGAAATGTGCGCGCTAACATCGGCAGCGGCCGCCGCCCATCCCCCATCGCCTCCACAGCGTTTCTTGTTGACAAGGTCAAAACGTCAACATAGTGTTTGTTGCTTTTAACAAAACAATGAAAGGGGATTTACGATGTCTATTTTTCACTATCGCGTATGCACGTCACGGGGCTTGGCAAGCCTCGGTGCCGTGATGCTCGCCGCGTGCGGCGGCGGTGATAGCGCACCGGACCGGATTTCCGCGTCGGCGCCGGTCGCCCCGGTCGCCGCACCGGTTTCCGCACCGCAGGCCGCGCTCGGCGAGGAAGTTGGCACGCAGGCGGGGAGCAGCGCCCTGCTCTCGCTCAAGCCCGCCAATCCGCTGACCCCGGCTCCGCCGCTGGGGTTGCCGGCGCCGATCGGCACCACCCTCACCACTTTGCAGCTGATTAACAAATCCACCTACCCGCAAAACAATGTCCCGCTCACCTTCGGACAAGTCTTTGCCCCGGGCGCATTTCCTGCTACAGGCGGGCTGGTGGGTGTTTACGCCGG
>DASVVC010000179.1:0-83858 GCA_036386755.1 Telluria sp. | reverse complement strand
GCGACATGCCCTCGCGCTTGAGCAGGCGGGCTATACCTGCCCGCGAAACGGCGGCGTTGATGTACTCCCGGGTGATGTACAGCAGGTCGTCCAGCGGCAAATAGAGCGACTGGCGCAGTGACAGCACGATGGCTTCCTGGGACGCGCTCAGCGTCGTATGCAGCGTGTGGGCGCGGTGAGAACGGTCTTGTACATCGTCTCGCTTGAGCCACTTGGCGGCCGTGGCACGGGTGATATTGAAGACTTTGGCGGCCTCGCGATCGCACAGGCCGGAGTCCTTGATTTCCTGCCGGATCTTAGGCGTCGTGCGGGCTTGGGGATGAATGCGTGTGCTGATAGACTGAAGTTTATGCGATGTGCTGCAACCGATGGGACGACCGCGGTGGCAAATCGGCGATCAAGTCGTCAAGCACGACCCTGGCGCGGAACAAAGCCATGCTGCGACGAGGAATATGATCACACGAAACTAAACAGCTAGTTGAGTCCAGGGGCGAATCAGGTAGGATGGAGATAGGTTATCGGTATTGCAAGGGCGTCAACTTCAGACCGACCGCCGCATCGAGTGCGGTCAACTCGGCCTCCCAGCAACTGGGAACATCCTTCGATTTCATCGACCGCAGCCAGAACGATGCCCTGCTTGGCGGCGAAGTGCGCCGAACACTACCTTCAACACGATTATGCCGCTGAGAAGGGCGACGCACGGGATCGCTTCGTCAAATATCTGGCAATGGTCCTAGCTTACTCACGGTCAAGAAATTTATGTGAGCAGTCGTTACATTTGGATAGAATCGGCACGTTTCTTCTAAGTATGATTCGTCCGCGGGACGGCACGCCAACATGCCGAGTTAAGAGGAAGCGTATGTCATTAATTGCCTGTAGCAGCTGCGGGGAAAAAATTTCGAAAAAAGCCGCGGCGTGTCCGAAGTGTGGGCACCCGAATCCGACGGCGAACCACCTATCTGGTGGGTCCGTACTTGGCGGCCTATTTATCGCCGGCCTGGCCATCTGGTGGATGGCAAGTGGTCACGAGTCCGCCACTAACCGTGAGCTGGACAAGGCATATGGGAAAGTGGCAAGCGACTCCGTTGAGCAGTATCAGATAGCCAAACGTGGCGGCGACAAGATGCAGGCATGCGTTCACGCCGGCCTGGTTGCCGCAAGCTACTTACAGGCGAAGGATGAGTCGAAGTATCGCGAGTGGCAGAGCGTCGAACGCACGGACTGCAAAAGAGCCGGCGTGCCAAAATAGTTTTTAGTAAGGCGCAACAGCGCGCCAATATACCCCTTGAAAGTATGTATGGCCTTAGTCAAATGCAAGGAATGCGGTTCGGAGATGAGCACTACTGCGAAATCGTGCCCGAAGTGCGGTGCCGCGCCAGCGAAGCGGACTTCGAAGACCACATGGATTATTGGCGGTTTCTTCGCCCTGATGTTTGTTGGCTACATTTCCAGCAAGAAAAATCACGACGCGGCAGAAGCCCAAAAAACACCTGAGGAGATTGCCGCCGCAGCGAAGAAGGAGCGTGCATTTCAGAAGACCGTTCTGATGGCAAAAGCCATCAAGGGCAACCTCAGGGATCCCTCATCCGTCGACTGGGAGGTCATTCGTGCCAATGATGACGCTAGCGTTATCTGCCTTCAATATCGTGCCAAGAATGGATTCGGAGGTTATGCCCGTGAGATTGCCGTTCTTGCGCAAGACAGGGCAAGCGCCGATAAGAAGGCATGGAATAAACACTGCACAGGGCCACTGCGTGACCTGGCACATGCGCGTGTTGCAATTTAAGGCTAGACAGCGCGAGCCGCACTGGCGCGTCCGGCGACCTAACGCGTGATACAGCGGACCGACCAAGAGGAGTCGCACGCTCAGGCGATCGATCCAGCCTCTACTTGATCGGTCACAACCCTATCTCATTTGATGACCAGTAGCACCCGTTACCGCACGCCGGGTCGCCGTAATGGCCATCGGGGAACACGATATCAATGTGCCCCTGAGGATCGGTGCCACCGTGCAGGCCGAAAATGGAAATGAACCCGGAGCGGCCACGAACAGCCACGAGTGCAGCGGCGCTGCTGCGATACTTCTCGGGCTCGCCCAGCATGGTTCGCTATGCCAGGTACTTCGACAGCTTGGCCTGGCCAGGCTGGAATCGCCTTCCCTTGTAGCGCCCGGCGTTCACCCTCATGTGCCCTGGCACAGGAACGCCGGAGGCGATCAGCGCAAGGCTCACCCGGACCGCGCATGTGTTATTCCAGTTCATGTCCTTTGCTAGATTCACGTGACCGATGGACCCGTACAACTCTTCTTTCGGCACAGTTCTGGTGGGTGGATAGTTGGCGCGCAGCGTTGAGAATGAAATTTTTATCATGGCCGCCTCCTATTTCTTGCCGGGGCAAGGGAGTAACGGGCTGAGAATTTCGACGACGAGCGGCGCCGCACCGCGCTCAAAGCTTGCTGGAGGAAGTTTTCGAAGGCCCCAGATGACCTTTTCGTTGACCGTATCACGCCTCCATCGCCCTTTGAGCACCAGCTTATCCCCATGATTGCATCGAGCACCCATCGATATAGGTGGCGGCAAGCTTGTGGTTGTATTGTTCCCGTGCGCTGAACTGCGCCGTGCTCTTCACGCCTGGCGCTACTGCAAGCAGTTCCACAAGCTGCTGCCCGGTTACAGGAGGGCAGTAAGCTCGGCCCCCGAAGTGTGCAGGGATAAACTCTGCTGTGGCAATTAGTTCCTCGGCGATTTTGTTTCCCCAACAATATGTGTCAGTTCGCGTTCCGCAATCCCTATAACTCTCAAGGATTTGTCGCTGTCGCTCCGGCATCAAACCGATGATAATCAGCCGGGCAGAGAACAACTCATCTTCGAGGCGCCGGATCTTCTCTTGCTCCGGAGTTTTGGTGGATACATACAATTTAGACATTTGCCTCTCGTAAGCACGCATGCAAAGCACACGACAGAGAACCTATCTGTCGCCGCGATGTTCAATGCTTGGCTGCTCAATGGTGTGCGCCGCAAGGACGGCAACGCCGAACTGCGCCGCTCCTTCAGCGCGGACGTGCTGCCGGCGATAGGCGCGATTGCGATCAAGTATCTGACAGAGCATGACCTCCGCGGCGTGCTGCGGACCATGGTCGCGCGCGGCGTAAACCGGGCGGCCGTGATGGTCCGGAACAGCTTGACGCAAATGTTCGCCTGGGCCGAGAAGCGGCAGCCGTGGCGCAAGCTGCTGATCGATGGGAACCCGATGGAACTGATCGAAATCGAGAAGATCGTCGCGCCCGACTACGACATGAGCAACGAGCGGGATCGGATTCTTGCGGACGCAGAGATCGCGGAGCTCCAGGCGGTGTTCGACAAGCTGCAAGCCGAGTACGATGCTGCGCCAGACAAGCGCTACGGCACGCAACCGGTCGCGGCCACCACGCAGCGCGCGATCTGGATTATGCTGTCGACGCTGTGCCGCGTCGGTGAGATCAGCATGGCCAGGTGGGAGCACATCGACATGAAAGCGGCGGAGTGGTTCATCCCGAAGGAGAACGTGAAGGACAACCTGGCCGATCTAACGGTGTACCTCTCCCCTTTCGCGCTCGATCAGTTCCGCCAGCTGCAGTCGGTCACGGGCGGCACGGCCTGGTGCTTCCCAGCGCGGAATAATGAGGGCCATGTTAATTCGAAGTCGATCAGCAAGCAGGTCGGCGATCGGCAATCAATGTTCAAAAAGGCTAACGACGGCGGCCCCCGTGCGCCGATGAAGAACCGGCGCCATGACAACACCCTGTTGCTTGGCGCCTGCAAGACCGGTGCTTGGACGCCACACGACCTGCGCCGCACTTGTGCCACCCTGATGCAGCGCCTCGGCGTCTCGCTCGACATCATCGATCGCTGCCAGAACCACGTTCTGCCTGGAAGCAAAGTGCGCCGCCACTATCTGCACCACGACTATGCCGATGAGAAGCGCGCCGCGTGGGATAAACTCGGCGCACACTTATCTACTGTTCTGAAATGAATGCCGTTTTTGTTGGGCCCTCTGCGGCGCTCTTAGCCTCCAGTTAACTATACGACTAGGCTCATACTTGGCGCAGGAACGACATCGCCAAACACTTCCCAACGACTGGAATGCCCAAGTTATGCGATTCGTCTTCCATCCATGTGAGCTTCCTTTCCTTCGATTCGGGCGATCCGTAAATGTCTGCTCCAATCTTCGTTAGGGTCAGGATTAGTGATTGGAGGGCATCAGAACCTAAAGCGTATCGTATTTTCTCATCTCCTATTCCAATAATTTGGTATGGACAAAACCGGATATTTTTCTCGTACTTCCGTGGCTTGCCAATTTTTATCCACACTGGGCAAATGCTTCCGTCCGCCGATACTAATTCCAACATCCTGGTCGCAAAAATTGCACCTAAAATCTCTACGTTCATCGGCCAACTCCTATTTATTTTGAACAATTAAGTTTCGGCAAATCTTTCCCTTCAGTACAGGCGCTGTAACGCAATGCTGCACTTGAATAGCATCTCGCCTGCACGCCGCCCCGCCAAGGCAGACGAGAACATTTTAATTCGCACAGTACATCAGCACATCTCGGGCGCGCACCCACCGCGCTGGACACAACTAATTCCCCTCCCGCAGCGCCGACTTGGCCTTCGTGCAGCGCGCATTTGTAATCTTTGATGATGCTGTACATGCATACGCTGTTTATAAAACTCTACGCCTTGGCATGTCATAACAATTCATGGTTTTGCAATCTTCAAAAGTAAAGGACCGCGCACGCCTCCCACTGTAGCGTGCGCGCTCAACGGTTTAAGAGGTTCAGGAACGGTCTTCAATTATTGTCACAAAACAATATGTCATATTTCTAAAACACTACTCTTGGTTTTCAAGCAGGCAATTGACGCCAGCTTCTCCCGCAAAGGACAAGAAGACCATGACCATGCCCAACGCAAGCCCGTTTCCGTCGCTGGTTCAGCTCATACGTTCCGCATTGATATTTCTACCGCTGGTTCACGGCAGTGTCCATGCAGAGAGCGCCCTGCCAGAAGGAGCACTGGGGTGGTGGTATTACACTGGCATGCTTAATCCGGATCGTTATGCGTCCGACCCGATTACTGCCTGTCAAAAATCGGCGTGGAATCACGCGCGACAGCCGCTTGTCGCGATGCGGCCTCACGAATACCGCCGCGACATATTTAAATGCTACTATCGTTGGCCCACCTCAGAAAGCAGCGTTGCATGGCTTGGACCAGCGATCCTGAACTGTAAAGCGGGATATACGCCTACTGCACAGGGCGTCTGTCGTAAAGATAGAGATAAGCCGGAACGTGCCGCCCCCTTGAAATGTGGAGAAGCAGCGGGGAATCCGGTTCAGTTTGCCAGCGGCGCTAAAGTCCAACATGAAACTGATCTTGGCGGGGGCGCCGACGACGCACTGGTTGTCCGACGCACGTACCGGAGCGCGCGTGATGGCGGAAGCGGACAATCAGCCGGTCTGGGCTGGTCGTTTTCCTTCGAACGGGCCTTTCTCGCGCCACCTTCACTGCTTGGCGGCATCAGACCGCAAATCATTGGCACGCTCAGCGACGGCAGCTTTTTCGAATTCCGGCGCGAGAAAGACGGCACATACAAGTCCCGCCGCGATAGAGGAATGACCCTGGAAGTGCAAGGCCCAGATGAAACTGTCTTTCTTCTGACAACGCCGGACGGCACGGTCGAACGTTTTCTTCGGGAGGGTGACAACTTCAGACTCAGCAGTGTTCATACCCGCACCGGTATGGCCACGCAGTATTCCTACGACGAGAAAAACCAACTCAGCAAGATTGTCGACACCGGCGGTCGCAGCCTGGTGATCGCATGGGAGGGTGACGTCATCGCGTCGATCTCCAGCGCCACCGGTAGTGTCCGCTACGAATATGAGCACGCCACCATACCTGGCTACCCGGCCATCGAGGGAATGGACCGACTGATCGGTGTACACTTCCTCGATCGCTCCGGTGCCGGGATTTCAGCGCGTGCGTACCACTACGAAGACGCCAGGGATCGCTTCCTGCTCACGGGAATCACCGACGAACACGGCAAGCGCTTCGCCACGTACGCATACAACGACGACGCGCAGGCAGTGCTGACGGAGCACGCCGGCGGTGCGCAGCGCTATACATTCGCCTATCCCAGCCGGACCAGCCGGATTGTGACCGATCCGCTGGGCAGCAGCCGGAGTATCGGCATCGCGTACGACGATAACAACAAGAGCCAGATTACCGCAGAAAGCCAGCCCGCGGGCGCCGGCTGCGCTGCAAGTGCCAAGGCAACCACGTACACCGACAAAGGCGACGTGGCCAGCCGTACCGACTTCAACGGAAACAAGACCTGCTTCATCAGCGACCCCATCCGTGGGGCCGAGCTGGCACGCACGAACGGACTGACCAAAGATGCAGCATGCCCTGCGAGCATCGATAGCGCCATTCCAGCTGGCGCGCGCAAGATCAGCACGCGCTGGCATCCGGACTGGCCTCTGGCCATCGGTGTCGCCACGCCGGGACGCATCGACACGAAAGTCTATAACGGCCAGCGCGACGCCGCCGGTAAAGTCGTCGAATGCGCTGGCGGCGCAGTGCTGCCCAACGGGAAGCCGGTTGCCGTCGTATGCCGTGCAACCGTCCAGGCGACCAACGACAGTAACGGCGCACTCGGCTTTGCGGCGGCCCGAACCGGCCCTGCGCAGGAATGGCGCTACACCTACAACCGTACGGGCCAGATGCTGACGAGCAGCGGTCGAGTCGATGCCAACGGCAAGGCCGAATCGTCCAGCATGGTCTATTACGCCGACACCAGTGCAAGCCACTCCCCGGGCGACCTGGCAAGCGTGCGCAACAGCGTTGGCGAGGTGACCAGTTACCTCGAATATAGCGAGGACGGATTACCGACCAAAATTCAGCGTCACACTGGCCAGATTATTGGGCTTGAATATGGCCCGCGCCAGCGCTTGGTGTCCAGCACCATCCGCGACGCCAGCGGACGCGCTGAAACGACCAGCTACGAGTACGACCTCGTCGGACAACTAATCCGCATGACTGCGCCCGACGGATCGGCGCTGGAGTACACGTACGATGACGCGCACCGTATGACCGGCTTGCGCGACCGTGCCGGCAACAGTATCAGCTTCACGCTTGATGCCATGGGCAATATCGTGCGCCAGGAGGTGAAAGACCCGAGCGGCAAACTGGTGGCGCAGACGACACGCGCTTTCGACGCGCTCAGCCGCTTGCAGCGGGAACAGCGCAGTGCCAAGGACCAGGGCGCGCGCTTTGAATACGATCCGGCCGGCAACCAGACATCGAGTTTCGATCCGATGGGCCGCGTCACAAAGGGAACTTACGACGCCTTCAACCGTCTAATACAGCAGGCACTTCCAGCCGCCGATGCTACGAGCAAGCCGGCTACGATCAATTATGCCTACACGCCGCAGGATCAGCTTGCATCGGTGCTCGATCCGCGCCGCTTGCAGACGCGCTACGTCGCCAATGGGCTGGGGCAGCAAACGGCGCTCATTAGCCCCGATACCGGTACAACGAACATGCAGTTCGACGGAGCCGGGAACATGATATCGAGCGTCGACGCGGCCGGGCGCAAGACCGCCTATCGCTACGACGCGGCGGGCCGCGTCACTGGCATCGGCACCAGCACGTTCGAATACGGGGCGGCCGGTAGCCCCGCAGCGGGACGCGTGACGACAATGACTGATGAGTCTGGAAAAACGGTATACGCGTACGACGGCATGGGAAGGCTCTTGAGGAAAGAACAGACGAGCGCTCCGGCATCCAGGCGCTTCGTGACCGCCTATACCTATGGCAGCGAAGGGAGTGGCACAGGACACGCCACGTCGATGACCTACCCCAGCGGCAATCGCGTCGACGTCACCTATGACAGCAATGGAAAACCGTCCGCTCTCGGCCTGACCCGCCCGAATGCTGTGCGCGTGACGATTTTGAGTCAGATAAGCTACCAGCCGTTTGGCGCTGTACGCTCATGGCTATGGGGAAACCACAACGCGGGCAGTCCCAACAAATACGAGCGCCAGTTCGACCTCGAAAACCGGCTGATCAGCTATCCACTTGGCCATCCAATGGTCGGCGGATCGGTGCGCACACTCAGTTACGATGCCGCCGGACGGATCGTGGCGACTACACATGCGGGGAACGCCACGTCTAACAGGCTGGACCAGCGCTACAGTTACGATGGACGGGATCGCTTGATCGGTTTTACCGGCGCGGCCGCCAGCCAGCGCTTCGAGTACGACGTCAACGGCAACCGGACCAAAGTTATTCTCGGAGCCAATAGCTACCTCAACACGATTGATCCGAACAGCAACCGGCTGGCCGCCACTGCCGGGCCGGCGCCAGCGAAACGCAATACGTATGACGCCACGGGCAACCTCACCAGTGACGGGACGATACGCTACGTCTACGGCAACAACGGGCGCCTGAGCAGCACCACAGGTATCGGTGGCGCGTCTGTTCAATACCGCTATAACGGACTTGGACAGCGGACTATCAAGTCTGATGCGGCCGGCGCATCGACTTACTTCGTCTACAACGAGGCCGGACAGATTGTGGGCGAGTACAACAGCACCGGGACGCCGATACAGGAAACGATTTACCTGGAGGGAATGCCGGTCGCCGTGCTTAAACCGCGTGCCAGCGGTGCAGAAGAAAATGCATACTACGTCTATGCGGACCACCTGGCGACACCACGGGTCATCACGCGCGCCAGCGACAACAAGATGGTGTGGCGCTGGGATGGCGCAAATCCGTTCGGCGAGGATCCCCCGGATGAAAACCCGAGCCGCTTGGGAAATTTTTCCTACAACCTGCGTTTCCCCGGACAATATTATGATCGGGAGACCAATTTACATTACAACTACTTCAGGGACTATGATCCGCTACTGGGGCGCTATGTGCAGTCCGATCCGATTGGCCTTAAAGGTGGAATTAATACATTTGGGTATGTTGGGGGAAGTCCAATAACCCGCACAGATCCGTTAGGTCTAGCATGGAGTTGCACGACAGTGGGGCTGATAACTACTTGCCGCAACTCACCGGAGCCTGGTTCAGTCGATCCAGTAGATCAACCATTACCCGCCGCTTCAAGCATCAAGCTCCCATCGGCAAATTCGATATATCAGGCTTGGTGCGAGTCATCCCCTTTGTCATGCACTATGAATGTTGTTGCCAATGACGCAGTATCTGGGATACTTGCGGCATGCAAGCGTGCCGACAAGGATGACGACAAGGATGACGAAAGTGAAAAAAATAGGTGTAAGAAAGTATGGGAGTCGTGCTCAGATGGGTGCACAGTAAGATACGTAAATGGAACCCTTCCTGGGAGCGGTCATGATATGGCGAGTCGAATACGAGTATGTATTCGCAACTGCATGCGCGCAAATGGTTGCAACAAGTACTAAATTTTCAAGGATATATATGAACATCGAAGAAGCAAAAGCTGTGATGCTTGCCTGCGGTGAGATAAATGCTCGCCTTAATAATGTCTCGCTAGTGGTAGATAAAATCAAAGATGAGTCAATCCAAAAGGCACTGCGGGCAGAGCTGGGAGGGGCAATGGTATCAATCTATGGCGGTCTTATGCGCCCGGTTATTGAAAATTTTCCTGAGTTGGATCCAGACGCGGAGGACGAATCCCTTATTTTTAAATAATCCGGGAGTAAAACCGATGGAACATATGGATAATCTATAACACTCGCGCCGGAAGTTGCGATCTCAGCTTTGGCAATCGGCGGTGCGGCTGCTCAATAGGAGATAACATGAACGATTCCCATGTATATACGGAACCGATAGACGAAGGGCCGACTCCAACGCCGGCAGAAGGTGGCGCCGCCCAGCCTTCCGGCCCACATCCGGGCGCTCTCAGCTGACGCAAAGTGCTTCCTCATGGTCCACTGAGCACCAGAGAAAGCCAATCTCGTCCAAGTGATCTGTAGGGGTAAATGTAGGGGTAATTTCTGCGGATAAGAAAAAGGCCAGCACGCCGGCTGACCTAAGTCATTGATTCTATTGGTCGGGACGGAGTGATTCGAACACTCGACCCCTTGCACCCCATGTCAGTATTTGGTTGTCCAACAGTATCCAGTAAAATCCATTCTTAAATTAAATTCCCTTTATTTTCAAATGTTTAGCTCCGTATTAGTCTCGCAAGGTCGAACAAGGTAGAATGCAATCCACGGATTTTTTCTTACCAGTTTCTTACCAGACCTCCCCAATGGCAGCCTACAAACTCACAGCGACCAAGATTGAAAAACATAAGCCTTTAAGAGACGATGAAAGCTTCGCTGATGGGAACGGGCTGTACATTCGTTTCCGCCGGGGCCAAGCCGGCCAGCTGTCTCGGATTTGGATGTACGTCTACAAGACAGGCACAAAATCAAATTATCTGACCCTGGGCGAGTACGGCGCCAGCCTACCCGACTTTGATCTCGCCATCTACAGGCTCAACGCTGAGACCCGACTGACCCTCGATACAGCACGGCGTATAGCAATTGAAATTAGTGATTGGCGAAAACGCGGCACCGATCCGAAGGAATTCATCGTAGCCGAATCTGCTCGCCAACAAGCAGAATCCCAGGCCGCGGTGGAATCGGCGGAGCGTGCTGAAGCGGTGGCATCCGTCGACAAGCTCAGCGTAGCAAATATGTTCGATGCTTGGCTGCTCGACGGCGTGCGCCGCAAGGACGGCAACGCCGAACTCCGCCGGTCCTTTAGCGCGGACGTACTGCCGGCGATAGGCGCCATCGCGATCAAGGATCTGACAGAGCATGACTTGCGCGGCGTGCTGCGAACAATGGTCGCTCGTGGCGTCAATCGGGCGGCCGTGATGGTCAGGAACAGCCTGACGCAGATGTTCGCCTGGGCCGAAAAGCGGCAGCCATGGCGCAAGCTGCTGATCGATGGGAACCCGATGGAGCTGATCGAGATCGAGAAGATTGTGGCGCCCGACTACGACATGAGCAACGAGCGCGATCGCATCCTTGCGGACGCTGAGATCGCGGAACTCCAGGCGGTATTCGACAAGCTGCAAGCCGAGTACGACGCAGCGCCGGACAAGCGGTACGGTACGCAGCCGGTGGCGGCCACGACGCAGCGCGCGATCTGGATCATGCTGTCCACGCTGTGCCGCGTCGGTGAGATGAGCATGGCCAGGTGGGAGCACGTCGACATGAAAGCGGCGGAGTGGTTCATCCCGAAGGAGAACGTGAAAGACAACCTGGCCGATCTGACGGTGTACCTCTCCCCTTTCGCGCTCGATCAGTTCCGCCAGCTGCAGCAGGTCACGGGACACACGAACTGGTGCTTCCCGGCGCGGAATAATGAGGGCCATGTCGATTCGAAGTCGATCAGCAAGCAAGTCGGTGATCGGCAATCGATGTTCAAGAGGGCCAAGGACGGCGGCCCGCGCGCGCCGATGAAGAATCGGCGCCACGACAACACGCTGGTTCTCGGCGCCGGTAAGGCCGGGGCGTGGACGCCGCACGACCTGCGCCGGACTGGCGCTACCCTGATGCAGCGCTTGGGCGTTTCTCTCGACATCATCGACCGATGCCAGAACCACGTTCTGCCTGGCAGCAAAGTACGCCGGCACTATCTGCATCACGACTACGCGGACGAGAAGCGCGCCGCGTGGGATAAACTCGGCACACACTTGGTATCGATTCGGGCGCCGCAGGCGAGCTAGGAGCAAGCCGCCAAGCTCGCAAGAATGGAGTAGCTTGCGGATCGTAGAGGTATCAAGCACGATGTCGCCGCGCATCGCCAGAAATTGTTTCGTAACAAAACGCAAGGCAACGATTTCCTGGACCATTCCCCTACGCCGCCATCCAACGCGGACGGGAGAATGCGATGCCGTATGTCTATCCGGAAGTTGATGAGCTTAGAAACAAACCAGTGGCAGGGTCAGGCACCTGCGTCGACATTATCAAGGAATACGTGCCGGGGTTGAAGGGGTTGCCAACGACGTCTTGGAAGGCTGGCGTGAACGTTATGGAGGCCGGAGCGAAGGTTGCGAAAGGTACGGCGATCGCCACCTTCGTGAACGGGCGATATCCCCGCATTAATACAGGCAATCATGCAGCCATTGTGATAAAAGTAATGCCGTCGGGCATATGGGTGATGGATCAATGGGCGAACGACAAACGTCCGACAATCCAGCTCCGGTTGATCACCATTCCGCCGCGAGCGCTTCAAAGAAATTCAGATGGCAGCTTCCGGAACCCAAGCAACAACGCCCTCGCCTTCTATGTGATCGAAAAATGAGCATTCGACATCTAATTTTCATCAATTTCCTGTTGCTGTTCGGTGGCGCCACGATGTCCTGCATTACTGCCGCGCGGGGCGCAGAACCGCCCTTAACAGAACAGCGTACCGTGTGCCCTCTGTGGCTTGAGCCAGAAGTGTTTGCGGCCAAGAAATCGCCGCCAGGCTGGACAGTGCTGATGCCGCAGTCCGGCCGCCTGACTGGCCGTGGTCTACTTCACGGTGCGCCGGACGGATCCGCATACCTCAAGCCGGACAGTGCGAAAATATCGAAGTCTGGCAGAACCGAGGTAAGCACTTCGACCTGGAATCTGAGTAAACCTCATGCATACGAAACGTGGCTGTATTGCGCATACGGACCACTTGAAATTTTCAAGCGCATCCCAACAACCGCGACTGCTTGCGTGGCCACTTCCAAGCATGAGCGCGACACATTCCTCGAAGCCGTGTTTGTGTGCAGGTGATCCGCAGGCAGCTGCGGTGATGCGGTCCCGGGCCGATCCAGCCTTGGGGGGGGCACAAGCAGCTGCGGTACAACCACCGCGCCAGCCGCGCGCCACTCTACCCGGGCGATCGTCAGTTCGGTGTTGATGCCGGGTTTAAGGTGCCCAGCGATTGCCGATGGTTACAGCAGAGGCCAAGAGCGGGCGCACTGCCAGTTGGTGAGATTTGCGGCGGCAATCGGGCATCGGCCAAAGTACGAAGGCCAGCGGCGGAGCATGCTCGTTTGATCTAGCGCAAACTTCGGGCCGCCTCCATGAGTAAAGTCGCGCCAGACAAACATTTTTCTCACTGAGGTAGCATGAAACTCAGCACCTATAATTTTTGGCGCGACGTAGCTTTGATCATTGCGGTAGCGGCTGTCGTGAACGGTGCATTTTCGGTGTTGCTGCATACCTATTATAGCGATGAGATACCAGTCGTCGTACAGGACTGGGCGCCGGTTGGCTTGTTCGTGATCGGCGTATGGTTCCTGATTGACCATCGCATAAAGAACCCTCCGAAGCAAGACGGGGAGCCTTGAGCGCGATCAGCTCGGCATCACTTCGACGTTTGACTCGACATCACCGACCGATGTCAGAACCACGTTCTGCCGGGGAGTAAGGTACGCCGGCACTACCTGCACCACGACTATGCGGCGGAGAAGCGCGCTGCATGGGCAAGCGTAGAGTCGCATCTCTCGTCGTTGCTTTCTCCTCCTAGAGGCGAGACGCAATTGGCCCTCCGATGGACGGCGAAGAAGCTGATGAATAGAAGTTTATTCCACGATTTTAGTAATACAATACAAGTAACTAAAGGTTAATCGTATTGTCTATCGGTTAATTTATTTAGAACAACTATTGGAGGCATACCTATGGTAACTAGAAGAGTTGGACGCGACGCTGGTGATGGCCGCTTTATCCCTGTCAAGGAAGCACAGAAGGACAAGGAAGGATCTGTAGTGGAGAAGATCAAATACCCGGACCCGCCAAAGCCACCGCCCAAGAAGAAATGACCGAGGTGGCAGTGCGGCATGGAGCAGCACTGCCACTATAACTAGGCCTCACCACCTGTGCATTGACGCTGAAACCTGTAGCGCGTCGCAAACCCTTTGCCGATTGAGCGCTATATGTTTTGGGTGGGGTCAGCGCTCAAGAACTCCGCCGCTCACGTCTAGGCACGCTGAAGACCTCACTAGCAGGTTGGTAAACCCACCAGAGGAATCACGCCCGCAGAAGCCGCAAAATGGAAGCTCACATCAACTGGAGCATCCAACTATGAAAACCTACCCCATCAGCATTCCGATGCACCGCCTCTGGGCCGCACGCAAAAATATCGCCGAGCTCAGCAGGATCGCTCCGCTTGTCGAGACATACATCAACGCGATGGTGGAGCGCTCTGATGATACTTGCGTTGTCATACACTCGCGTACTGTAGCAAAGGCCATCGGCGAGGATAGCGCTCTGGTGCATGAAATGATTATGCAGATTGATGGCGGGCACAACGGCCTCACAGTGCAGAAGACCACTTATCACAAAATGTAACAATTAGCAATACCAACATTTCCCCAGGGTCATGAAAGTTAACTGGCAATCACAATTCATGAGTGCTAAGATCTCTTTCGCTGAAAAAAGAAAAACCCATGCCGACTGCAATCGGCATGGGTTCGAATTCTCAGCATTTTTGCGTTTCAGCACCTCTTCAACGGTTGCGCTGTCACGCTTTACTCATAGTGCGACCGCGATTATATGGTGACAGGACCTTTTTGTAAAGGTCGATTTGCAAGATGGCTTGTCACCAAAATTTCGGTTGCAATGGCACAACGAAAGGAATTTCATGCCAAAGCAACAAATGCCCCTCGATCTCATCCACCACGAATCTGACGGTACCGTCATCGATCAACGAACCGGTGACGGGTACATAAATGCCACCGCGCTTTGCAAAGCATCAGGGAAGCTGTGGAGCGACTACCGTCGAAATGGCAATACGACAGCATTCCTTGCAGAACTGGAGTCCGATATGGGAATTCCCATATCGACCCTCGTTCACTCCATCAAGGGAGGCGAATCGTCACTGCAAGGAACGTGGGTGCACCCTCAAGTGGCGGTAAATCTCGCCGTATGGCTGTCGCCAAAATTCGCCGTCCAAGTCTCAAAATGGGTCTCCGAATGGATGAGTGGGAAGGGCGCGCCTCAGCCAAAGCCAGTTCTTCCAGTGCATCTTCAACGCTACATGGCAAATGACCACAAAGTTCCGCCTGGCTACTTTTCGATCTTGCAAGAAACCGGAGTTAGCCTGTTCGGGCCCCTGCACCTGCTCGGTTTCGACGTACCCAAAGGATGGGTACCGGATATATCCGTTGGGAAACTTTTTTGCAGTTGGCTACGAAAATCAAAAGGGATAAATACTGATTCATTTCCAAAGTACTCCCACGACTATCTTGACGGACGGCCACTCGTTTTCCCGAACGCGTACCCTGACGAGTATCTGGCAACCTATAGGACATGGTTCCGGACAATCTGGCTTCCAGAAAATGGGCGAAACTATTTTAAGGGTAAGGATCCAAAAAGCCTAACATATTTGGACAAAATGCCCGCGCTCGCTGCCCCCAAGGCAATGGTACCCCTCCCTAAGAAATAAAACGCAAGCTCGCTTCTGCGGGCTTTTTCTTTGCTATATACGCACCGCTGTTCTATCCACTTGCGGTAGCTTGCACATCATCGCATGCCCTTAGGGAAGACGGCGCATGGGAATTGGGGCCTCCGAGTCCGCAACAGCAATTTTGCGCACCGGCTGTAGCCTCAATTTTTAGCCTAATTAGTTCGGCCTCGAAGCGTCGGTAGCGCCGGAGAGTCATCTGAAGCTGGGTGTAGTCCGCTCAGTTCCAATGCTGAATCTTATTGTTTTTACATCGCAACGTCTAATTGCGCTGTGATATCGATACCTGCTCAGTATTAGCGCCATTTGAGACACTCTTCTAAAAATATTTATGGGATATATAGTGAGCATTGTTGATAGTCACCAATTTATAAAATCAGTCAAATCAAATCCAGAAAACTTTTATATTATTCATTACTCTTGTCAAAATCTCAATGATGAAAATGAAGCGCTGTCGCCACGCATAACTTCTATTGCCATAAATCACTACGCTACTGGCCAATCAGTTAGCTATTCGACGCACTCAATCGCAGAGGAATTGCGGATTCCACGCGATGAAGTGATTCAGAGATTTGACGAAGTCGAACTCGCGTTGTTATCTCATTTCTACAGGTTTATACGAGACCGCCGCGACAAATACTGGGTACATTGGAATATGCGAAATCTTACTTTTGGATTCGAGCACCTGGATCACCGCTATCGCGCCTTGGGCGGCACGGATGCGTGCGTAATCGCCGTAGAGCGCAGGTTGAACTTGAACGACCTCATAGCTGACCGTTATGGAGCAGACTATGCAAAGCATCCCAAAATGGTGTCACTGATGGAACAAAATGGCGGGCGGCACAGAGACTTCCTAGACGGAAAAGAAGAAGCAGCGGCCTTTGCAAATAAAGAATTCATGCGCATGCACGCGTCTACACTCTCAAAAATTGGGTTCTTTAGCTCCGCGATTCGAAAGATTATAAATGGCAAGCTTAACACCGCGTCAAAAGGATTAGGCGTAAAACTTGAGAAACTCTTTGAAAGCCGAATTGCAAAAGCGGTTGGACTATTCGCAACGATACTTACCATTTTTGTGGGCATTTGGCAGTTAATTCTCTGGCTAACGGAAAAATAGATCCAATTTTGCAACGACTTTTCCTGTAAAAAGAAAACGGTTGTGAGCGCTCGCTGCTGCGATGGCTGTGGCCGTGTCCAAATACATTATTAAAATGGCACTCCAACAAAAGTGGAGCCTATCGACGCCAAATGTGCCTGATTAATACATTTCGGGTCATCTGGCTATTTAGAAAGTCATCGCTCGGCGGCGAAGTGGGGGGAGTCAGAAGCACCCTGCGATGACAGCTTCCAGCTGCGCCTCGTACTTGAGATGCACGGGCAGGTCGCGCGCCAGGGCCAGGATCTTCTCGCCGTTGCTGGCATCCGGCGCCAGGGTGCGCGTGGCAAACGTCGGCTTGGCCGGCGCCGCCGTTACGCACGACCGGTACACCGGTATCTTGACCTCTTGCACGACCGGCGCGGCACCGCATGCGGTGAGCAGCAGCAAGGCCGTCAGCAGTAGGTATTTCATCGGGTAGCCTCCAGGATCAGGTCCACGGTGGGCATGGCCTCGTCGCACGTGGTGGCGCGCGCCTCGGCAACTTTCGCCAGCACGGCGTCGAAGCGCTTGCCGGCGGCGGCGGCCACCTGCTGGGCGGCCTGGCCGCGCGCCTCGGCAACCAGCTTGGCGGTGCCGGCTGCTTCCACCATGCTGTTCTGCAACGCGATACCGGCGCGCAGTTCAGCGTTCGCGCTGCGCTCCGCGACCAGGTCGGACCGGACGGCGTCACGGTCGCGCGCGGCCAGGAACCAGCCGCCGCCGGCCCAGGCGCCCACCACCAGCAGGGACGCCAGCAGCACCACGGCGATGATCTTCCAGATTCCACCTGTGACGCCGGCGGCCAGCGTGCCCAGGGCGCTCATTGGGCACCTACCAGGCACATGTTCCGCTCGGCCTGGCGCCGTTTCACCAGGCCCGGCAGGCGGATACCTTTGGCGAGCGTCCAGCGCAGCAGCTCATCGCAGCCGCCTTCCACGTCGCCCGCGTTCAGCTTGCGCGCCAGCGTGGAGCCGCACAGGTTGCCCTGGCCGACGTTGTAGGCGAAGCTGACCAGCGCGGCGCGCCGGTAGTCGGGCAGCGGCGCCCGGATGCAGTCGTCGACCGCGTGGTTCGCCAGTTGCAGCGACGCGGCCAGCATGCCGTTGCACTGCTCGAGCGTCGCGCGCTGGCCCAGGCGCACGCCCTTGGTCTCGCCGAAGCAGATCGTCGGGATGCCGACCGGATCGCTGTACGCGGCCAGGCGCAACCCTTCGAAGCCGCCAACGAGCGTGACGGCAATGGCCGCCCAGCCCGCGCGCTGTTTATTTGTCAGTGCCATGCAATTCCTTCTGCGCCATCAAGCGCGCGCCGAACGCCAGCGTCGAGACCACAGCCGCGATACCAGCGAATACACCATTGGGGATGCCGGCAGGCTGCACCAGCGCGATATACACCTCGGCGGCGCCCAGCAGGCCCGCAGCGGCGTTGAATTTCAGGCTCCATGCCTTGGCGAGCACGGCGCGCCAGTCTTCGATCAGGATCATTTGCCACTCCAGAATCCACTACCTTTTGCCCCGGTTGCGCCGGTGTCGCCCTGCTTGCCTTTGCTGCCAGCCTCGCCGCGCTTGCCGGCATCACCGTTGCTGCCAGCGCGCCCACGGTCGCCGGTCTCGCCCTTCTCGCCCACGCCGTCAGCGCCGGCCGGGCCTTCGATGCCCTGCGCGCCCGTCTTGCCGGGCGGCCCTTGGATCACACGCGTCGGATAAAGCACCGCTACGAGGATCAGCGCAGCCGCGACGCCCATGAAAATTCGAAGCACCCAGTAAAATGAGGTCGACCACTTTTTCGCATTCATCGAATGTGCCCTCCCGCGATTTTGTCGATGATCCAATAGGCCATTCCGAGAACCGCACTGCCCAGCGTCATAACGCCCCACTTAAGCGCCTTGTTGCGCTCGTCCTCAAGTGCCGCGATCTGCTTGGTCGCCGCGCTCAGCTTCATATCCGCCTCCTCCTTGTTCTCGTCAACTGCGCGCTGCATTGCAGCCAGCCCGACCGTGAGCAGGGCAATTTGTGTTTCGGTCGATATCGTTTGCGTCATTGGATTCTCTGAATGGCCTTGCGCGACGGACCGGTGCACAGCGCGTTGATGCCGGCGGACCGGCAATAAAAAAGCCACCCGAAGGTGGCCTGTGGTGGAGTGCGCGGCAATCAGCCGTACGCAGTAGAAGCAATAAACAGTTCGTCGATTTCGGCGTGAGTTTTGTCGAGCGCCACCCGGAAACCTTCGACCATCCAGTGGTCCCGCCGCACGTTCAGCGCGTATTCAAGAAACGCACGCGCCTGCTCGCCCTCGACACCTGTCATCGTGTCCGTGTAGGTCTTCACCGCCGTCATCCAGCCAGCAGCGATGAGGGCGAGGCGCGCATTCAGCATCGGAATTTGCGTCGGCACCACCAGCACGGCGGCCTGCGCAAGATCGAGCTCGCGCTGGGCAATCTCGTCTACGGTCATATCGCGCTGCTTCTGGCAATTTTCCTCGACGTCCCAATAATCTACTTTCAAGGTTTCCATATCGTCCTTATGCATTTTTCCAGCCGTAGACCCGGACCGAACCAGAAGCTGCGAAATTGGAGCCGCCAGCCCAAAATAAGCGGAAGCCTGATGCGGCATTTGCTGCCGTATATACGCCAAAGTGCTGCAGAACCTGATAGCTCGTGCTTGGCAATGTATTGCCTATGAATCTGATAAGAACCGTTTTCGATCCGGTCGCAGAATTTGCATTGCGAATTTGAATCTCGATATTCCCGGTCTGGACATCCTGTCCACGAATAAGAGGCCCGCTAATCGAGCTTGCCAGCGAACCGGCGCCACTGCCGACGGCAGCGCTGGCATAAAGAGTTCCAGCATCGACCGTGCCGGCATTTACAAAGCGCAAACAAAGGGTATCGGCGGTACTGGCAAGCAACGGCTGGACGCGATTGATGATGATGTCGTAGTTGTCGAACCCACCTGAAGCGAATAGCGTGAGGAAGTCGATATATGGAGCCGCAGTGGGTACGAGTGGGCCGCCAACAAGTGCCGAGCCCATATCGCTCGTCAGGGCCATGACCCCATTTTTATCGGGGAGCTGATAATCGCGAATGGTGGCGGCGGTAATCAGGTCGGCCTTGAATCGACCCTGCTTCGTATTGACCGTGGCGTTTTTCACCATCGGATTCGCATCCGAGAAGGCCGCAGTGGTGCCGATGGTTGTGGCACTTGCTGCAGCGGCGTCTGCTGAGTTTTTTGCTTGATCTCTATAACTTTGAGCCGCATCAGCAGCCTGTTGCGACAAGCCTTTATTCGTCAATGCCGAAGTAGCAGACGTCGCGGCGTCGACTGCATTGTTATAGACATTCGTAGCAACTGCCCCGAACTGCGTAACTGCGGCGATAAGCCAAGTTACGAATGCATCGACCCGGTTCGAGAAAGTCGTTCGATCATTGCGCTGGATTGCGGGTGTCGGGACAGGCGTGATTGTTGGAGGAATTTGGGTAGCCATCAGATAAAGCCTTTCACATCAAGGGTTACAGTACATTCGTCAGGGCCGTCGTAGGACAGCGCGGGAGTGCCAAGCCCGAACACCCTGAGTGCGGAGTAGTCGGTAAGGTCTGTGGCGATGTACACGCACGGGACCGCCTGAACGCTTTTCAATGTGGCGTAGACCGTGTTTGCCTCGGCTATCCCGAGCTTCGCTGTCAAGGCCATGTCGGTCGTGTTTGCACCGGGCGTGATTGTGGTGCGCCCGAATCGATCGACGTCGATAAAGCTGTAGCTGTTCGGTGTCACCTTGGCGCCGTACTCAGTCAGCCCGATCGGCTTCATGTCTCCCAGGGCGATCAGCCCGCACTTCACTGGCCCGGTCACCTTCGTAAGCGTGATCGTGATCTGCGCGTTGTTGAAGGCGTCCAGGCCCGTTGCGATAAAGTCGGTCTGCGGCTTGAACCGGTCGAAAAAATACTCGTAATAGTCGGCTGGCTGGGATGCCTCAAGCGCGCCTATGTGGCTATAAATTACACTGCCGCCGGGAGCATCCTCAACGGTGATGCTCAGCGTGTCCGAATCAAGGCCAAACAGGGCGACGCCATTGAAGCTCCCAGGCCTCAGCACTATCGTCAGCGGCGACGCGATCACGCATTGCGTCGACACAAACGCGTCAAACAAAGCCCACCGATTCGTTGGGCCCTGATCAACCCACCAAGGCACCGCGCCGAACTGGTTGATCAGATCAGTCGGATCGTGCCCCACGTTGGCCGCAGCTGATACGCTCTCGTATATCCGGTGCGTCACGGTGCTAATACACCGCTGCCCGAGCGAGTACGAGGTCGCTGCGTTGTACGCGGCGTAGTCGGTCTCGGGCACCGTAGTGCTGACGATCATGGCGCCGGTAATTGCTACCGGTGCCAAAACGCTACAGGGTTGGCTCATACATTTGCTTTCACACGTACTACGTTCCCACCGGAACTGACGTTGTTGAACTCCTTTGCCATCTGGCCGGTGCTCCCAGCAGTTTTTCCAGTGTTGGTCGAGATCGCGCCCAAGGCGTCGGCCTGCGCCTGAACCACCAGACGCAGTTCACGAATTTCAGCGGCCAAGTCAGCGCTGTCGCCACCGTTCATCAGCGAGCGGGTTTGGTCAGCGTTGAAGATCCGCGACGGGCCAGTTGCCTCAATCTCCGGGCCGTTCTCGCCGACCAGACGCAAGCCGCCGCCGAAGTCGCCACCGGTGGCATACCCGGGCACACCGTGCTTGCGCAAGAACTGAGCCAAAGTGCCTTCACGCTTCGCATCCAACTCAGGCTTGGCCGCCTTGATGAAGTCCTGCATTTCGGCGTTGTCGACGGACTCGCCGTACGCCTTCTTCCAGAACTCCAATCCCTTTACGTCCCCCTGGCGGCCAAGCACGGACTCGTACAGCCCTTCTACCGATAGTGGTGCGGGATTGTCCTTCACCATCTGTACGGCGATCCCGAAGGCCTTGAGAGCCTCCGCAATGGAGAGGATGCCGGTGTTCAGGCCGCGAGCAAGATCGATCTCGGTCTGAGCATCCTCGATGATCTTGTCTTGCGCCGCCATATCATCCTTGTGCTGGGCCGCCAAAAGTTTAAGGTTGGCTTCACTCCCGGCCTGGGCTGCGCCTGCTGCCTTATTGATTGCGTCTACCGTCAATGATGCAAAGTTGATTTCGTCCTTTGCGTTTTCCTTCAGCGCGGCGATAGTGCTACCCGTTCGTGCCTGATCGCGGGCCCACTCTTCGAACGTGCCGAACAGCTGCTGCGATGGTTTGGCGATAACGGAGAGCGCGTCTTCGAGACCCTTGATGTCGGCCGTACCCCCGCCGCGCGTTGTAATGGCTGCACGTGCCAGCAACTCCTGGGCCGAACGGCGCTGGGCGGCGTCGAAGTAGTCCACTTGAATTACCGTCGAGGCAAGGGCAGAGTTCAGTTTGTCAAACACGGCCTGCACCGCGTCCGCGCGAGACTTGACATCGCTGATCTGGCTCTTCGTCTGCTCAGACAATGCCTTGAGGTCATCCACGTTTTGCTTATACGCGTCCTCAAGACTTGCCTTATTTCGCTCAACGGCAGTTTTGACGTTCTCCAGCGCGGTGTTCGCTCCGGTTACTGCGTTCGCTGCCGCCGTCGCTTGATCTTGCAGAGCGTTTCTGTTCTTGATCAGCGCCACCGTTGATGCCTCAAGGCCAACAACCTCCAGCGCTCGCGTCGCCGCCAGTGCGCCTGCCTTGTTGCCTTGGAGTTCCATCACCTGGATTTCGATGCCACGATTTTTCGTCACCAGGGCAGCCGCGGCGCTCTCGTCCTCCAGCGCGTGGCGGCGCTTGACGATCTGAGCAGTGGACGCGTCCAAGCCGACGATCTCATCGCTACGCCGTGCAGCCAGGGCGCCGAGCTTGTCACCGGCAAGCTCAAGATTCTGGATTTCCAGCACACGGTTCTTGTTGGACAGATCAAGTTTGGCCACCTCGTCGTAGACATCCCAGTTGGACTCGTCGACCTTCTTCCGGCGCTTGGTCGCCAGGTCCTCCGGGCGCATCTTGAGTTCGTCACGTCGATCAATCAGACTTTCGCGTTCGCTCAGCTTCTCCGCCGCCGTCTTCGTCTTCTCCAGCGAAGGCGCAACCGCAGCAAACGCGGACTCAAGCGCCATCAGCCCGGTGAACAGCTCGGCCCCGGCCGTCGTGGCCAGCTTGCCGCCTTCGGACAGGCCCAGTACCGCAGCCTTGAAGTCGTCGCGGGTCTTGATGCCGGTCTGGCCCAGGCGCGCCAGCTCCTCATTCACATACTTCTGTACCGGCGCCAGACGCTCGGCATCGGTCAAGAAGTTTTCGGCGAAACTGCTGGCGTGTTCAGCGAACTTATCGATGCCGCCCGCTGCCGCGATCAGGCCCTCGCGTGCGGCGAGGCTGCCGACGCCGGCAGCGCCGAAGGTCATGCCAAGCGACGACAGCGATTGATCCAGCGAGGCATAGTTCGAGGCCAGACGCACAATCGTTTCGGTGTAGCCCTCACCGACCTGGCGGAACCCGTCCATATCTGGAAACACCGCTTCGGACATGTCGTCCATCGTCTTCGACAGCACAGCGTTGAGCGCCGCCGTCAGCTCATCACCCTTCAGCCCCTTGAGGGAAATTTTAGTGACGTCGATGGTCAATGCATCGAGCGACTTCGTGACGTGATCAGCGCCGATGCCGAGCACCGATGCCGCCTCGGACAGGGCGCTTTCGACACCCTTGAACAAGAGTCCGAATTGCGCTGGAAGCTCGCCTTCCAACCCAGCCTTTTGCACAGCGTTGGTAGTGTTTTTGCTCAGTCCAAAAAAGCTCGACTTGGTGGTGTCAACACTGGCGTACTGGTCGAAGCCCTTGCCGCCTTGCAGATCCCGCACGCTGCCGCCGAACTGGATGCCAGAATCGACAATGTTCTGTTTGGTCTTTCCCCACAGATTGATCAATGCCTTCGAGACTTTGTCGCCCAGGGCGCCTGGCGCAATTACGTTAAAAATCTTATCGGTAAGTCGGCCAACGAAGTCGACCGGCTTTCCTGCATTTAGCTGACCCGTCTCGATACCGAAGTTAGTGCCATCGGTCACGCCAGGCGCGCGCACGACCAGGTTCGTCAGCCCCTTCATGGATGCCTCGATCGAGCGCAGGGCGGCGAGCATGCCCCGGTTGATCGGGACCAGGTTGCCACTGTGCTCTTCCAGCATTTTCAGAGACTGCGCGATCGAATCTGACTGCGCGTCGTCATCGCCAAACACGCCACCGGCGCCCTGTTTCTTCTGTACGTCTGCTGCTGACATGCCGCCGCCGGAACCGCCGCCAGAAAACGCGGTGCCAAGCACTGCCGCGATCGCCACGCCGGCTGCTGCCGCCCCCCATGGACCCATGGAGCTCATGAACGACATGAAGACTCCCGGAATCTTGAGCAGGTTTCGCGCATTCTCGCCAGCGGTAACTGCGCCAGTTTCAACGCTCTGCCCAACGACAACGGCCGTTGTTTTAGCGGTGGTGGCAAACAGACTCGTCGCAAGAGATTTGAGCGCCATCGCCATCTCCAACGCACGGAAGGTTTTCTGTGCGCCCTCCATGACTCTGTAGCCAGTCGTGTTCTCTTTGAAAAATCCTTTCGCCGCGCCGGCCATGTCGCCATACGAGCGCATTTGAAGCTGCGCGGATTGTTGAGCCGCAAGCGCGTTGGCCTGCTGAATTTTGGCTTGATCGCCCCCAGCGTCCTTTTTGGATTTCGCCAGTTCGGCGTCGATTGCCGCTTGAGCGCGCCCGTAGCCAGAAAAAGCCGTTGTGAGCCCGCCGATTGCCTTGCCCATGCGGCCAAACGATTCCTCCATGCCGGCCGCAGCTGACTTTGTCACCTCGTCGATAGCCGTCATGATTTCGAGCAAATCTTTCGCCGCGCCGACGCTGCCACCGCCGAGTTCAAGCGCCATCTTCTTGCCCGTCAGTTCCCTGATCTTTTCCAGCTTGGTGATCTGCTCCGTCAGCGCGAACATCTCGGCGTACGTCGCCGGCCCGGCGTCGAGCGCGGCCTGGGCCTTGGCCATCGCCAGATCGACCACCGCCACCTCGGTCAGGCCGTACGTGTCGACCTGCTGCTGTAGCGCCTTGGTCTGGTCGTCGAGCGCCTTCTTTTCGGCCTGGAGACGATCGAACATCTCGTCGTCCGTTTTAGCCGACGCCTTTGCAACGCTCTCTTTCAGCGCCAGGGACTGCGCCTGTGCGGCAGCCATATCTTCCTGCTGCGCCATGATGGCGATCTGCGCGCGCGCGCTGGCAATCGAAGCGGCGGACAGCTTATTTTTGCCAGTGCCGATTTCAGCGTCCAGCTTGATCGTCGCCTTCTGCGATTCCAACAGCTTGTCATAGCCGGCCAGCTCAAGTTTGTTTGCCGCGATCTTTTCGGCGATCGACGTCATCAGATTTTGGTAGGCGGTCGCCTCTGCCTTGATCGCTGCGGCGCCGGCCTTGTCGACGTATTTGGCCTTTACCCAAGCCTCCTGGGCCGGCGTCAATTCGCCAAACTCTTTTTTAAGATTGGCAATCTCGTACGCCATTTTCTGAGCCGCAGTGCCATTCTCGCCCACCCACTTCGCAATTTTTGCGTCCCGGCCGCGATTTGCAGCGTGCGTAGTCTCGTCTTGCGCTTGAGCGACACGCTTGAGCGCAGTCTCGTAGTTATGAAGAACCGTGACTTCGTCCAAGTACCGCATCGACTGGCTCACCCCTGCCCACTTCCCAGTTCCGGCACGAACGGCCTCCAGGTCACCCTTGGCGCGCGCAAGACCGTCCTTGTCGACATCGCTCAGTTCGTTCAAACCTTTAAGACGTGGCTCCGTGTCCTGCAGGCGGTTCCGCTCCCTCAACTTCTCGATTTGCTTATCCAGCCGGGAGATCATTTCGTCCGTAGATTCCTCGACAGCGGCCGTCGCTTTTTCACTGGCCTCCTTCGATTTATCGCCCCACACCATCCAGGCTGTCGCTGCCAACCCGAGCAAAGTGATAACTGCACCAATGGGCCCACCAAGGAACATCATGGCGGTACGCAGCACCCCCATTGCGCGCGCGGCGATACCGCCTGCTACCGCCTGCGCGGTGATTGCAGAGGTCGACGCAAGTGACGCGGTCGTGGCTACGTTAGCGGCAACAGCTTGCGCGGCCAGCGCGACGGCGTTTGCTTCAGCAAGGGCGGCGGCCCGGGCTTGCGCCGGGATCAGGCCGTTTTGTGCGATAGCCAGTTGCACGGCGCCGCTTGCGCCGAGCACTGCCGCACGCAATTCCACAACACGGGCGGCAGCAAGGGCAGCAGCAGACGCGGTAACCTGAACGTTCGCTTGCGCCTCCGTCAGCTTGGCCGCAGCGATAGCCGACGCTGCACCGGTTGAGACAACAGCAGCTTCCAGGGTTGATGCCGCCAGGGCGCGATTAGCAACCGCTGCGGTGTAGGCGCTAGTGCCCATATTTACAAGCCAAGTCACCAATTTCGCAGTTGTCAACGTAACTACGGCACCAGCAATCATGGTCAGGTTTGACGACAGGAAGCCGATCGCGCCGGTCAGGGCCGACACCGCTCCGCTGGCGTTTGCCTGCACGCCGACGAACTCCATGAGGTTGTTCTTGAGGACTGTGAAGGCGCCCGAAATGGTCTGGACTTCCTTCGCCTCTTCGCGCAGCCTGACCAACGCGTTCGGCAGGGTGTCCGCCATAATTTTGGACGTGATTGCGCCTTCTTCCGCCATCTTCTTGAGCGCTCCGACTGGCACGCCAATGCCATCGGCCAGGGCAAGCATCAACCGCGGCGCTGCCTCATTCACAGCGTTAAATTCTTCACCCCGCAGCGTGCCAGAGGCAAATGCCTGGGACAGCTGCAGCTGCGCCGATGCGGCCTCGGATGCTGTGGCGCCAGAGACCAGCAGTGACAGGTTGACCGTTTCCGTGATCGCCGCCACCTGCTTCTGCGCTGTGCCGAGTTCGCGCGTGCCATTGGCAATTCGGGCGTAGAGCACGCCTGTTTCTTGCAGACCTTGCGTGGACTGCGCAGCAATTCGCTTCACGTCAGCATAGGCCAGCCCATACTCGCGCGCGGAGAGCGACGCCAGCTTTAGCTGTGCCGTAAACTTGCCGTAGGCATCCGACATTTGTACAAGCTGCCCCAGGCCGATGCCAGCAGCGATGCCGGCAAGCGCGGCCTTCGCCATGTCAGCGGCGCGACTCATGCTGGCGGTGGCGTCGCCGACCACCCGGCGCGCGCTGTCCATGCCGCTCTGCAGCCTGGCGATATCTGCGCTCAGCCGGATTTCCATATCGCCGATGATCATGCTTTTCCTTTAATTTGATCGCCCAAAGAAAAGGCCAGCGCATGGCTGGCCTATCCATCGAGGAAACTTCTGATTTTCCGCTGAAGCTCAGCGCGTTTTACCTGCTCACCTTCCGTTGACTCGGCGAACGGTGGTTTGCAGTCACGCTTCGTCGCGCGATGAGACTCGCCGAGATACTCGCGCGACAATCTGATGAGCGTTTCAGCCTCCCACGCAGATAGCTCGATGCCAGTGTTCGCCTGGCAGTAGCTGAGTTCCTGATGAGTCAGCGGGGAGTCGCCCATGCTGGTGCACATGGTCGGCCCCCAATTCCACAGCAAGCCAACCAGGTGCTCGCCGCAATCAAGTGGCGGCATCGCCGGCTGGAAGTCTTCGCCGAACCTCCCCCGCAGCAGTTGCAATCGGGACTTGGTCGGCTCCTTCGATTTGTCGCCGTCTTCCCGTTCCAGCACAGCGCCGAGCCAAGCGCTGTGCCGAACGTACAGACTTAGGCAGTCGGCGACGCCTTGGTAAAATTTGCGGTGTCGCTCAGCAGCTTATCGAGCTGCGCCGGAATAAAGCACACTTCCAGGTTGCTGTAGACGTCCATGAACAGAGCCTTGTCGGTCAGATCGCCGACTTCGATGTTTTCGAAACGGTCGGTGCAGGCAGCCAGGAACTCGGCGGTGTCCTTGGTCTGTTCGTCAGCCGACAGATCGGACTTGCCCTTTTTCTTGTAGCGGTCCATGTTGCGGTTTGCCTGAGCCGCCTTGGCGGCGGCGAACTTCTTCGTACCTGGGCCGAACATGTGAGCGATCATCGGCTTCGATTCATCAGGCTTGCCGTCCGGGCCGTCAGCGAACATCGGCTCGTCGTTGCCGTCGCGCAGTTGGTGAGCAACAGTAGCAACGAGGGCAAATTTTTTCAGGTTGGTATTCATGGTATTTCCTTTTCGTGGGTAATTTTTAACTGCCGGGATTCCGGTAGTTTCTAAAATGCCCGTGCCAGCGACCGCTCCCACGAAGGAGACAGTCGCCGGCCGGTGCTGGTTGTGTCCAGATGGCCGTGATAGTTAAACGGTGACGGTGTCGGTCTGGCGCAGCAAGGTCATGTTTCCCTTGACGGCGTCGTTACTGGTGCCGCCGCTTTTCGTGTACTTCGAAACCTGCGCGGTGAAGTAATCGATCGTCGTGTCCTGGTTCACGCACTTGAAGGACGGAACGCTGTGATTCTTGGACGCAGCCTTGATCAAAATTTGGCCAGCGTCATCCGCCGCCCAGGCGCACTCGAAATCGGCGTTGGGCAGCTTGAACGAGCCCTTCTTTTCGCGGTCCTGGCCGTCGCCAACGGTCGAGAGCGTGGACGTCGAATACTCGCGCCCTTCAACGCTGCCCACGTTGGTGATCTGGCCAACCTCTACCCAGGTGAGCAGGGCAAATGCCGCCGCTGCGCCAGCGCCCTCGGCCACGGTTGGGGCTGAGGTCGAGATGTAGAGTTTCGTCCCGGCGATGGTGTCAAAATCGATTCCTGCCATGATGTAGTACCTTTCAATGAAAAAAGCCCGCTCGCTGGATTGCGAAACGGGCGGGCTGATAAAGCTTTGGATGAAAAAAACCGCTCGATGGCGGCGGTGTGAGACTTGGCTGGTCAGGCCGGCTCGATGTAGGTCACCATGAAGTCACGGCTTTGTTCGAACGTTGGGACCGTGCTGTCGCCCATGTCCGGGCCGACCAGGTCGCGCAGCACGCTGCGCACCTCGTAGCCAGCGATAAGCCCTGTATGCACGCCGGCGCCGAGCTTCGCCGCCCTGAGAACCGCCTTCTGCTGCGGGTAGGACGACGCGTAGACCGTGACCTGAACTCGCGCCGTGACCAGGCTGTTTCCAGCGCGCGCCACGGTGTCCTGTTCATTGCCGCTGATTTCTGTGATGCCGATCGCCGGCAAAGCACCGGCCGGGATCGTGCCGGCGGCGACGCGAGTGGCAGGCACCAGGGCGATAAGGGGCGCATGCGCGACCAGCAGCGCACGAACGATTGCAACCGAACTCATTTCCTGCGCGCTCGAGGTTTTGCAGTCGGTGCCGGAACAGCGCGCGCATCAACTGCGGTCGCAACGCCCTGCTTAATGTGGTACAGGGCTAGGCGCTGCCCACGCGGGCTGTCGACCGTGTCGTACTCGGTGGCCTCTTCCAGCTCACGCACGGTCTCGCCATCGAGCGAGCCTTGCACGGTCTGCGTCATCAAAATTTTCATGATTACCCTGGGTCTGGTAGGTTGATGCCCTCGGCCGTCAGCCGTGAGCGGATTTTTGCGCCGACAGCGGTCGCTGCGCGCGCTGCCCTGGCGTCGAATGCTGGCCGAGCGAACGGGCGCGGCCGTGCGCCGGGGTGGTCGGCGTCGGCAACGACATAGCCCGCGATCCGGAGCGCCCCGGCGCCGCGCGGCGTGATTTTGTGCGCGCGCGTGCCAAACTCGACCATGCGCGCGTACCAAGCCTTCTTGTTGCCGATCTTGACCGACGCGGTCACGCGCCCGCCCTTGGCCTTTGTCGTGATCCTGACGCTGCGCCGCAGCGCGCCGCTGTCGACCGGAATGTTGGCCTTGATTTCTTCCTTGAACTCGTTCGCGCCGGCGCGCAGTGCGCTACGCATGACGTTCTTTTCGAACTTGGCCGAGAATTGCTGCAAAAATGCATCTAACTCCCGGCCGCCAGTGATGTTCGGATCAGCCATTTGAATAACCCTCCAGTTGGAACTCCGTGTGAACCCGGTCATCCAGCTGCGCCGGCCCGGCGATGATCTGCATGACCCGATCGCCGCGGCTGTGCAAGATGACGCGCATGTCGGCAGTGACCGCCTGGGCGCCCTGCATGCGTAGCCTGGCACGCTGAACCGCCTTGCCAAGGCCGTTTTTTGTGGTTTCCGCGCGGCTCGGCAGCACGTCCTGAACGTTGGCCCAGTAGCGCACCAGCACCGGTACCCATGTTTTTGTTTCGGTGCCGTACACCGGGTCAGGCTCTCCAACAAGCTGCTCGATCGTGACCTTCTCGTCGCACTTGAAAGGGGTGGCCATCAGCTATGCACCTTCAAGCAGTCGAGCCCTCGGATAAGGTGCGGCGATTCCGGCGTCCCGGCCGGCGCGAAATACTCACGCACTTTGGCCAGGATGTAGCCCTTGAACGCCGGCGGCGTCGCGGTCTCGTCATCGCCGTAGCCACAAATCACCGTCAGAGTCACCGCCTCCGGGCTTTGCTTCGTGGCCGGCCAGGTGGCGCCCGCCGCGAGCGTCACGAACCCAGGCTCGATTGAGCGGTCGACCACATAGGCGTTTTCGCTCAGCGTCTGCACGGCACCGTCGACGTCCAGGTATTTCAGGCTGACCACTTCAACCAGCGGCGAGGAAGGCAGCGGAATCACTCCCGTAAAACTTGGCACCGTCACCTCGTACGTGCGATTGATGATCGAGCGGCCGGTGATGTGCTCAGCCTCGGCGGTCAGTGCGCGCACGCGAATTTCAATTTCCGAGTCTTGGTCGGTGCCGTTCGCACGTGCACTTGCGCGCGCATCGGCCATGGAAACCGCCAGCGGAGATAGCGGGCTGATTAGACGCGCGGCCATCAGGTCACCCGAACAAAACGCGCGTTGGCGAAATCGACCTGCGCGACGGCGCCTGGTGAGGTGCGAATATTGATGAAGGCGTAGGCTCCGACGACGCCCGCATTCACGACGACGCGCAGAGTTTGGAGCACGCCCTTGTAGACTTTCGTGCCAATGGCCAGCGTTTCGGTCGAGCTCGGCATGTAGTTTGCCGCGCCGCTGACGACTACGCCGCCGGTGGTGGCAAAAACCACACTGATTTCGTTGATGGTGCCGACCGACGCCGACGCCATTACCTCCACCTCCATGATCACCGTCGTACCTGCGGTCGGCGCCACCATCAGCGGGGAAAAACGGAACGTTTCAGTCGGCGCGCCCGAGCCCGAGATAGCCACACGCTGAACCTTGCCGGGGAAATCATCATTGAAACTGGCCGACCTATCCACAATCGAGCAATTGCCCGCGATGGCACCGGCAACTGCCGCGGCGGTCCAGTTCTGCGCGACCGTTCCCGTAGCGTTCAGCCCCAGCACTCCGGGCGTACCAGGCATAAACATACCGTTGCGAATCAGGTTCGTGCTGTCGCCGTTGATGCCGTTGTTGTTGAGCTGCAGGCGACGCGGCAGTTTAGGAATTACCGCGTCGAGCTGGCGCGCGATCGCATATCCCATCTGCACGGCGCCAGCGGCGGTCGGGTGCAGCTTGGCGCCGTCGAACCAAGCCGCTACCGGCTCGCCTTGGCTGGTCGTGTTGATGTCGGTGTAGTCGAGCATGGAACGGTACAGCTCAACCAGGAAAACCCCAGGCGCGCGGGCAGCGTACGCCTGCAACCACGTGTTGCTCTCCATCATGCTGAGTAACCGCGCCTGGGTCATACCCGAAAACCCGCGCGGCGTCATGGTCCCGATAATCGGCACGATGCCAGCCCCTTGAAGTTTCGCCAAGATTGATGCGTAATTGGCTACCGTCGTGGCGCTCGGCACGTCCTGCCCAGCATCGTTCGTCCCGGCAAGGAGGAAGCAATATTGCGGGCGATGCGCGATAACGTCCGCATCAATGCGGGCGAGGATCTGCGCCGTGGTGTTGCCGGAAACCCCAGCGTTATTGAGTAGCTCGAAACGCTGCTCCATGAAAAATTGCGCTTGCGCCCAATAGCCCTTCGCCAGGTGCGCAGCGAACGTCGCCGAGGTCTGCGTGTTCTGGTTGGTGATCGAATCGCCGAGGATCACGATCGTTGGCGCCGGCCGCTGCAGAGGAAAAGCGCCGCCGTCGCCGTACAGACCCATGGTCCCATCTGGGTTCTTTTGAATGCGTGCCGGATAAAGCGGCGGCTGCACCGCTGGGGCGACGTAGACAGTCCCGCCAGTAAGATCAGTGGTTGCATTAATTCCGCCGGCCAACAGCGCGGTTCCTGTCGCGTCGTCCACTGTGATAATGGTCTGCGGGCGATGGCCCATGTACGTTGAAAGCAGGCGGATGGTCTTCATTATTTGGCCTTCGATTTGCTGGTTTTGTTCATCGGCGCATCGGCCATCTTGTTTTCATGCTCGTCGGTCATCTTGGTGCCGCGCTCGATCGTTTCGGTGTCGCCGGCGGCCAGCGCAGTCGCGACTTCCGGCGCCAGGAGCGGGGTGTCTTCGACGATCTCGACCAGGCCCGCTTTCTCCAGATCGCGCGCCTCGACCAGCTCGATCGTTTCGGTGTCGCCGGCGGCCATGCTCAGGCGCCCATGCGAGAACTGATCGCGCGCCAGGATTTTCGTTGTTGCCATGTCGTTCTCCAGGTGTCCGGCGGCCGTGTGGCGCCGCCGGCGGGGTTGATTACGCCAGCGCGCCTTTGACGAACGCTTCGGGACGGTTGACCACCAGGGCCAGGCGCTCCTCGATCAGGATCGTGATGAGGTTGTTGACGAAGTCGTCTTCGTTCTCGGTGGCGATTGCAACCGAGGCGAGCAGGCGGTCGAAGATCTGCGCACCCATGCGGAAGGCGCCGGCCAGGAAGGTGGCGATGGACATGGCCTGCGTGGTCACGACAGGGCGGCCCCACAGCGTCGGCGAGAGCGTGCCTTGCGGGTTGCCGATGATGTACCGGCTCGTGGCGTCCTTCAGCAGCTCGATAGCCGCCCAGTTCGACGGATGCAGCACCAGGCCATCCGATGGGTATTCAGCCAACTCCGCTTGCAACAGCGCCAGACGCAGGATGTCGATGTGAGTGGCGTTGGCGATGGTGATCGGGGCGACATAGGCAGACGCCTGGGTGTAAAGACCGTTCAGGTTATTGCCGACGCCCGAGCCCTTGAGCAGCTGGTTTTCTTCGATCAAGCGCAGGCCGTAAGTCAGGCGCTCGTCGATGTACGATTGCAGTGCCGGGAAGTCGTCCAGAATTTCGGTTGATGCCTTCATGAAATGTGCCAGCTTCACCACAGGCGCGGTGGATTGTGCCAATACGAGGCTCGATTCCGGCTTGCGCGCGCCCTCGGCCACCGGCGCCGCGTTGTTGGTAAAGCCAGTTTCCTTCATGTAGGTGAGCATGTTGGAGGCTGTGCGACCAGGCGCAACCAGGTCGCGGACCGTCAGACGGCGCTGCGGCTGGGTGAGGACGCCTGGCTGACGGTCGGCGAGCACGCCGGCGCCGGTGCTGGTGGTGGTGATCGCCTTGGCTTCGATATCCACGCTGATGCGGCCACCTTTGCGGCCCAGTTCACCAGCTGCATGCGCCTTCTTGAACGCGTCGTTTTCCACGAACTGCGCGCCCAGCGACTTGACACCTTGCGCCTGTTCGGTCTGACGGCGTGCGGCCTTCTGTTCCAGATCGGCCACCTGAGTGATCAGATCGCCTTGCTTGACCAGCATTTCGTCGACGGTCTGCTTGACGCCTTCGGTCATGGCGATGCCTCGCTGTGCTTCGGTCAAGGCTTTCTGGCCATGCTCCTTGAGCTGGTCGCTAATTTTTGCCAGTTCCTGCTTTACTTCGGTTTCGGTAGCCATTTTTTGTTCCTAAAATAGAAAAGGCCCGCGAGTGGCGGGCCTTATTGAGGGAGGGTGAAACGGGGATTACGGAATGCTGAAACCCTTCAACAGGGCCAGCGTGTCGCCAAGATCGCCCTCGGCCTCACACCGAGCAAGCAGTTTCGACAGGCCACTGCCGGCGATGGCCTTGGCCTGCGTTCGGGAAAAGCCACCTGCATCGCACAGGAACTTTTCGAATTCGGGGAGGGTCGGCATGCGGCCGGCTTCGAGCAGGCTCTTGACGTCGGCCACGCGCGCGTCGTCATTCATCGGGTTCGTGACCACGCTGATTTCGACCAAGTCGAGCTTCTGCAGGGTGTAGACGCCGGTGTCTTTGTTGACGCTGTAGTCTTTAACGCGGTACCCGATCGACAGGCCGGTGATCGTCTTCGTGCTCATGCCCTTGTGAGCCAAGCGTGCGTACGGCGCATCATCCAGCCACAGGGAGGCTTCTCCAAGCAGGCCGTGGTCGTCCTCTTTCAAGTCCTCCCACGCGCCGATCGGCTGATCGGGCTGGTGCTGCCACAGCACCGGAACCGTGCGGCCCGACTTCTGCCACTTGCCCAGGCTTTCCGCGAACGCGCCGGGGGCAACGATATCGCCACCCTTGTCGACGACGTTGAACACCGAGCCGTAGCCGGAAAAGCTGCCCTTATCGGTCAGGCTTTTCAGCTCCAGATCAATCGATTTGTGGAGGATTTGCATCGTCGTTTTCCTTGATTCCAAGCCAGGTCAACATGGCTGATTTCGCCGCCTGCGCGGTGGTTGTGATTTTTCCGAGCATTGTGAGCGGCACTAAATTGCTCTGAATGACGAGCACGTCTCCGCCTTCCAGTGGCGGATCGTTCTCTAGTGCGCGGCACTCGTTCGGGGTCTTGATGCTGTTCTGGATCGCGTGCGCATACACTTGGAACCGGGTCACGCTGTCGCCGCGCAGCAGCCCCTCGACGCTGTATTCCGAGAAGTAGCGCGCGCGCTCGGCCGGCTTCATCAGCGATTTCTTGATGCCTTGCTCGATCCGGACCATGTACGCACGCAGCACGTACTGGATCAGGTTCAGATTGATCTGCTCTCGCCCGGTGCCCCAGTTCGATACGGCGGTGCCATGGCCGATCATCGACGGCGGCATGCCGAACCAGCGGCACAGGTCTTCCACGCTGAACGAGCGTGTCTCAAGCATCTGCGCGTCGGCTGGGTGCATCGACAGCTGCGTGAACTCTGTCGCCCCCTCGAGCAGCATCATGTTGCCGGTGCGGTCATCGCCGAACACCGCCCCCATTACCTTTCCCTTCGCCTGCTCGCGCTGGGCCGGGTCAAGATAGTCCTTCATCGTGAGCACGCCGGACAAGCGCATGCCCTTACCAAACGTGTTGGCTGATGCAGTTTCGGCCGCCGTGGCGCCGCACATCGACCGCCAGCCAGCCGTAATCGGGGAAATGCCCATCAGGCCATCGGTGCCGAAGCCCTTGATGTGCCAGATTTCACCCTCGGTGAATTCCTGCGCGCCACGAGGGTCTGCGTAGCGGTAGCTCACCGCACCATCGAGACCGCGGCGAACGGTCATCAGGGCCGGGTTCAGCGGGTCCAGCGCCACGATGCGGCCGGCGGCGCCGTAGCTTTTCAGGCAGTACGCATTCCCCCACAGGCAAATCTGCGATACCACCGCTTCCCAGAACTCGACCGCCGTCATGTCAGCGTTCGGCGAATCGTGCAGCAGGTAGTACAGCGGGTGCTCGCGCGCCACTACTCGGATTTCGCGCCCATTCACAACCTTGCGCTCGTAAGTAATCAGCGGCAGCGTGGCGATCGTTTCCGCGATCAGGCGCACGCACGACCAGACCACCGACAGTTGCAGCGCCGCGTTCACGCCTGGCGTGCCGTTGCGCACGTCGCCGTGGTTGATCGAGATGTCCTTGTTTGCGTCGCGCACGCCACGATAGGCGACCGCGTCCCGGATCGAGAAGTACACGCTTTTGAGCACCACGCCACCGGCCGCCGCTGCCTTGCTGAATAATTTCATGCGCTATTGGTCCAAAAGATAGTCGTCAAGGGATCCTCCCTGCTGGGTTTCGGCCTGGGGCATGACGCCCACCGCCATGGCCAGCGCCACCATGCCGTCGATCCGGCCGCGCGCCGTGCGCTTGTCGAACTTTCTCGCGCCGCTGTCGCCCACCACCTTGGCATTCGCGCAGCACATGTTGAGTACCGGGTGTGAGCCGTGGCGCAGTTGCGCATTCAGCAAGCGCACTTCCAAGTCGCGCAGCGCCGGCGTCATGCTGGCCGTACCCTGGCCGAACTCGACAAACCGCTCCAGTTCCGCCTCAGAAAACCCAGCTTTCACCAGCCAGGGCTTCAAAAATTTCATGTTGTAGCGATCAAAGCCCATCGCCTGCACGTCGAACCGGTCGAAGAAGCCGCGCAAATACTCGGCCAAAAACTCGTATTCGATCGCCTTGCCTGGCGTCGTATTGAGGAATCCCTGCTTCTCCCACAGGTCGTAAGGCACCTTGTCCTTGCGGGACTTCTCCACCAGCCCATGTTTCGGCAGCCAGAACGACGGATGCACGCCCCCCGACTCGTCTACGCCTACAAGCGCGGTTAAATCGTTGACGCTCGACAGGTCGAGGCCGGCCCACACCTTCATACCGGCCGCATCGCCCGGCGCCGCGCTGTTCGATTCCCAAGTCGACCGCGCGACGAAGGGCGCTACCGCCTCGACGCGCTGGTTCAGGATCAGGTTCCGAAATTCCGGCTCGTTGGCCGGCATGTCCATCGCCTGCTTGCACTGCTTGGCCACGTCCGCAAGCGACCGGAAGATGCCGAGCGCCGGGTTCGCCGCGGCCCAGGCCTTCCGATCGTCAAGCTGGCAATCAGCCGGCGCCGCGTAGACGTGGCACACCACGCGGGGGTCAGGCGCGCTCGTCTGCGCATCGATCCAAGTCGAGAACAGGTCAGCGTCGGTCGGCGCCTGCGTGCTGATCGCAATCAGCAGCGGGTTGCTGTACGCGCCCTGGGCCGACGTGATGGCCGACACGAACTTGTCGGTAGGCCCGATGATCTGCCCGACCTCATCGAGGATGGCCAGGATCGGCGACAGGCCGTGCGCCGTCTTGCCTTCTGCGGACAGCGCCCGGTACAGGACGTTGCGCGCCAGGCCGATCAGACGCTTGCCGCTGGGCTGAACACGAACCAGCTTCGACAGAACCTCGCTCATTTCGATCATCTTGCGGGCCAGCTCGAACACCACTGCCGCCTGCTCCTTCGACTGGGCGCCGCTGATGATCTGCGAATTGCGCACCGCTTCGGGTCCGACCAGGTGCGCCAGAAGGATCGCGCCGATCAGCGCCGTCTTGCCGTTTTTCCGCGCAATCGACAGGTAGGCGCTATGCGTGCCGACCGGGTTGTCGTAAATTTCAAGGATGAACTTACGCTGGAAGTGCTCAAGCCGAATCGGCTTGCCGATGTGGTCACCCTCGGGCGCCAGGCAATACCGTTCGATGAATGCACAGACCTTTTCGCCACGGGTCAGCGGCTTCTTGGTGCAGTATTTGTCGTCCGTGTCGATCGCTGGAGGCTTTGCCGCTGCTGCCTTACGTGGCGAGGAGGCCATCGCCTTCCTCTTCCAATTCCTCTCGCAGCTTGCGCGACTGCCGCTCGACTTTGCGCTTGCCCATCAGATCGCGGGTATCGCCAGCGACCCGGCCGCCCAGGCGCAGTGTCCGCATCAGCGCCATCTCGCGCCGGGCCAGCTGCTCCATCACCGTCGTGCGCGGATTCATCACCGGCGTGCCGCGATCGTTCTTGATCACGCGCCCCTCGCAGCGCAACGCGTCGTCTTCCTCTGCGATGTCGGCCTGGCACTGCGCCAGCTGCGCGGCCACCACTAAATCCACATCAGTCCACTCGTCTCGCGTACGCGCGCGCACAACGCCGGCCCAAAATGGTACCGCCGATGCGGTCAGCGTCACGTAATCGGGCACTGCGAGGTCGGGCTGTGCCGCGTCGACCATGGCCTTGACGGCGCTGGCGGCAGAATCGGCCCTTGTCCGTTTGGTCTTGGTCGTCATGTTTCCCCGGCGTTTTGTGGGTTAGCGTTAAATCGAAGGGTGAGCGCGGTCCCGTAAGGGGCATTCCCCCGAGGTTTTAACCCGCCCTCCCCTGCTACAATATTGCATTTAAATCAATTAAAGGAGGATGTAAATGACTAGCTCGCCTGGCCCTGAATCCAGTACGCGCGCTGCAATGCGTCGTATCGGAAAAGACCCGCTCTTTTGGTATGTGTACGGCATTTTCGGCATTGGACTTACCGCGCTTCTTTTTGCCATTTACGCTTACGTAGAGCACTTTGGCTCGGTGTTTGATTCCGATCAGGAAGGATGGGGACAGTTCGGTGACTACCTCGGGGGCACGCTGAACCCATTGCTATCGTTCCTGTCGCTGGTCCTGTTCGTGATCAGCCTGCTGAGTCAACGCCTTGAACTGAAAGAGGCCCGTGAACAAATGGCAGAGCAGGCAAAGGAAAACGCAACCTCGGCCCACTTGAACGCGCTGTCGACCGCACTCGACGCAACAAACGCAATGATTGCTACGCCATTTAGCATGACTGCCGGCCGTGATCGTTTTATGCACGAGACTGCGGTACTGCGCCGCGAGGCGATCTTGAAAGAAATTCTGACTACAGTTGATGTCAGCGTCCCGCTCTATACAGAAGAAGTCGAGGAATCAGAGGCGGGAGCGGAAGGCCAGCCGTCCTGACCAAAGGCGACCCTCTCCCTTTTTGTCTTCCCCTGCTCTGCTTCGGTCTTCACCTCGTGGCACGGTGCGCAGATCGCCTGAAGGTTGCTGGGGTCGTCTGTGCGTGCGTCAGACCACCGCAGCGCCGCGCACTTGGCCTTGCTGATGATGTGGTCGACCGCGTAAGCGATGACGCCGTAGCGGCCCGCCTTGAGGCAGACTTGGCACAGGCCGCCGTCCCGCTCCATCACTACCTTGCGGACTCGGTCCCATGCTGCGCCGTAGCCGCGCTCTTGGCGGGATAACTTAGACCAAGCCATGCGGGGAACCTCTCAAACAGAATAATCTTCGTCGCAGACCCGCGGATATTTTTTAATAATTCCGCAATGAACCGAGTCAGACGGAACAATCAATGGTCGCTCCATCAGTCACCACCCGACTTGGAGGCGGAAGAGGCGCAGGGGGGTGCATGCCTGCGCGCGGCCCAGTTGGCGACCATATCGTCTGCTGCCGACTTACCCCGCGCGGCCACACAACCGCTGGGATGTGCGCGCCGCACGGGCAATTCCTCTCTGCTGTGACGTCAGCAGGATGGGCGCCAAGCCCTACCATCCAACGGTGGCCGAAGATGGCACACTTGATGCGGCGCCAGTTCATCGCGCACCGAAGCAGGTCAGGCACACCAGCGGAAAGGATGCCGATTGCAGCACGCCGGCGCTTATCCACTGGCACAAGGCGTCGCCATTCGACAGCGTGTCGCATACCGTCATCTCAGACCCACCAGAGCGCAGCATCACCCGGTTGCCTGGCATTACCGAATGCAGGTTAGGTGGTGCGTAACACTTGACCAAGTCAGCCGCGTTGAAGGTGCCCGTAGACACCCGGTCGTTCCACGGCTTGCCGCTGTTGTTGGGCGCCTGGTTCATTCGCGGCCCATCATGTGCGGCACCTGGGCGGCGACTGCTGCAACGCCCTGCCCCTGCGCGCCGTATCCCTTGGCCTGCAGGATCTGCTTGGCCTGCTCGCACTCGGCGAGGTGCTGGGCCAGGGAGTTGATCGTTGTCTCGTCCTTGGCCTCTACGGCGCGAACGATTAGGTCGTGCCAGTGGTGCTGCTTCATGGGGATGTACCTGTTGTGCGGCGCTTGCCGGGCGCCTTGTCGATATGGTCAGTCAGCGGGATAAACTCGAATCGCATACCCTTTTTGAGCCAATACTCGACGCGCTCCATGTTCGGCTCGCAGTCCAGAAGGTGGCGGAGGGCATTCAGCGTGAACAGATAGACTTGCAGCCACCACGCGGGCCGCATCCGAATACTGCCTATTCTCATGGTCAGCCCAGTAGCGTATGGCAGCGGCCACACTGATGGCGCAGCTTCATTGGGCGCTCGTCATGAATGCCGAAGATGCCGCGCCGCTCGCCTTCCTCGGTCTGGAACCCGTAGCAGTGACCTTTGGCGCTCTGCCGCGTCTCGCGCTTGTGATACCCAAGCAGGCACTGCACGCGTCGCCAGATCGGCAGTTCGTCTGGGAACTGCGGCATACTCTCGTTGTGCCGCGTGATGTCGTCGCCGTCCATATAGGCCTTGAATGAGAAGAGCCGCGCGCGTTGGCGTCCAGCGGCGAAAGAGCGCGGGTAACGCCCTGAGGGAGATGTCTTCGGCAAACGTCACACAAGCGGCCCGCCTTAAGTGAGTCTATTGGTTAGATTTGAGACGACATCTGTCGTTAGAATGAGGAGCCTGCATCCGACCCGGACAGGAACACTTGCCCAACGAAAGAGAAAATGGAACACTGCTACGTCAAATTAAACTTCCCAAGCGATCTGGCTGAACTCGGTGTTGTCGGAGAACTGCCAGACAAACTGCCCGAACCGTATTACTGCATCCCGTGCTTCCGAGACCAAATATGCTTTCCAGGCATCCTCATCTGGCCTGACGGTTCGCCAGCAGCATTTGCTGTTGCAAACCGTCTTTTTGTAGCTGGACCAGCTGGTACTGTGCGATGCGATCTGGAGCTCGCATTGTTAGTTGATAAAGAGCTGCGGCGTTGGAAAACGGCGGAGTGATTCGTTCACGTTGCCGCAATTTGTTCGCGTAATTTGTTAGCGTCGACTGCCCCCCCAGTTTCCAGGAATTTTCTACTATTACCTCGGGCACCAGAGCCCAAGGCGGCAGCAGTTGACCGGCCTAGTCATTGCGGTAAGGCGCGATAGGAAACGGGAGGGCCTCAGGTTGATCGGCGCTGACATATGGCCTTACGAAATAAGGCACACATCAACGCAAAAAGCCGCTCTAGGCGGCTTTACACGGTTCGTTTAACAACTAAAGATGAGCCTACGCTCTATTTTTTTTCAGTAATCGCAGTAATGCCTTTAATGTTGAACCATTTCCGATCTGGCAGAAGAGGCGATCGATATCGATTCCCACTTACATGAACAAGTGATGCCATTAAATTTCGCATGGCCACGTCTATGCCACTGTCCAGGTACGCTATGGATGGACTACCATCAGTCGTGCAAACTACCGTAGGATGCCCAATTTTTTCAAGGTATTCATCAAACGTCTTGCGCACAACAACCATACCGTAAATACGCCACGCGTATTTTTTACCGAGATGTTTCCCAGTGCCACGATGAATAACCCGGCTGTCGGATTTCGCTGTGTTAATTGGCGCGTTCTGCGCACCTAATTGAACAGCCACGTAATAACTTACTGCAGGATCGACGTTGTCCGCTTTGGCGGTCGCAGCCATATCAACAATGTTTGCGCCGTTTTCGACCCTATACCCTATATTGTACCGAGCACCTTCTGACAACACTCGTTCAGCATTCCCATCAAACTGATAAAGTGTACTAGTGGACTGAGGAGTGAATTGATGACGATACTTCCCGTTTGGAAGCGATGTCAAAGTGTAACCCGTCACAATAACAACAGGCGTAGTTAGTAGGTCTCTGGATTTCATAGTGTCCTCTCCATATCGAGAGTCACATACTACCGGTATTTTTGCCGTGAATTCTCATCAACATTCACAATATTTTGCTGAACTCAAAATTTTCGCTTACTCGCCCTTTAGCGCAAAAAAAGCCCGCTACCTTTCGGTGCGGGCTTTCTTTTTCACTCATTTCATTTCGTACAGATGAGCAAGCGTAGCACAATATAACCCGAACCCTAAAGGCGGTCAAGCAACTCTTTTCGTCTTATTTCGCGCAGCCTCAGCCCGGTCCTGCGCTTCGATCTCGATATCGTGCAGCGCATCCATCACCGCCAGGTGCAGCGCATGCAGCCGGTTGTACACCGTGACCTCACTGCAGCGCAATTCGCCGGCGATCCGCTTCACCGTCAATGAGCCGGCAAGGTAGAACCACTTCGCCACGTCGTACTGAGCCGGCGCACTTTTTCTGATGGCAATGATAATCGTCTCGATTTCCATCGCAGCAGCCGCTTCGGTGATCGGACCAGCGCTGCCGGCGGCGTGGATCTGGACCAGACTGCAATAATTCGATTTCGATGGATAACCCAGTCCGCCATCCTCGCGACGCTTGCACCAGGTCGACCATTCGATCAGGCGCTTGTTGATGTATTCGATCATTCCGTCCTCGTGTTAAATTTGCGTTGAGTGCTCTTACGTTCTTGACTTGGCCTTTGGTGTGGCCGTTGTTCTTGGTTTTGAATCTTGTTCCTGGTACTCGGGGGCGATTGTTATTGCGCGTGAAGCGTCGCAATATCTGTTCTGTTCTGTTCTGTTCTGTTCTAGGGCGTTACAAAACCGTTTCTGTAACGTTTCAAGTCAATTCGGCTTGGGCTTCGCGGCCGTTTTCTTTGCGGCGCGATGCCTCGCTACCCTGGCTGTACTGGTGTCGGAGATAAATTGACGCTTCTCCCAATTCAGTAGCCTCCAGTGCTCATCGATGAAGCCCTTTGCCAAGAAAACCGTCTTCGTTTCGGCCAATGCAACTGCATCTATACGCAGCGAAAACGCGATCTCAGTTTCATGTAACGTTTCAAGGTCGTTACTGCAACGGAGGCACATCAGCATTACGTACCGGCGTTGCATGACCTCCGAGAGCATCTGCACTTTCGGGTCGTGGGCAAACTCGGCGTACAGGCGAAGCCATGGGTTCGCCATTATCCTGACCTCCTTCTGACGTCGATGATCAGCCGGCAAAGCTCGACGACGCCGGCGCGCTGCAGCAGATCGTTCGCGTCTTCGCCGACGACGTCGCTCATGCAGTACGCAAGGCCGGTTTTCTTGGCGGCGCTTTCTCCTGCGAGCGAGACGTCGTTGTCAGCGAAGACGAAAGCGCGCCCCTTTTCCAGTGATGCGACATGGGCGAGGTTCCAGTCGTTGAAGCAAACCACCACTGACGCGTTTAAACGCAGCCTGCGCAGCGCTAGCTCGATGGATAGCCCAGTCGCCAGCCCCTCACAAAAAAACGTCTCCTGCGCCCTCTGATTGCCCAGTCTGAGCGCCGCACCTTTCACGCGCATCCCCCACGCCATTTGCTTGGCCCATCGCTGCTCGTCCGCAAGCCAGTCGATCCGCTGAGTACCGACAAGCTCACTGGTCAGGAAATCGTACATGGGTACAATCAGCGTCAGCCCGCGGACTAGACCGATCGAATTGGGCAGCCCCTTCGATACCAGGTACGGATGCGTTTTGGGTTGGCACTGCGCCAAATACTTTGTGGCGGACGCTGCGGCAGCGCGCGCGGCGCGGGTCTTGCGCACATCGCATGCAACGTCACCCTCGGGTTGGGTCTGTGAATGGGGTGCAGCTTCTGCACCCCATTGCAATAGTCGCTCCCCCTTGACCCTAGTGATTGGCTGGACGCGATGATCTTCGGCATATCGCCACCCGTTAGCTGCGGCTTCTCGGTACAAGGTGCCGATTCGGACGTGGCCGGCAGAGCCAATGCTTCGCCACACGGCCAGGGCGGATTTTCGACAATACGATTCCGCGCTTTTGCTCCAGCTATTCCACGCGTCGAACGCATCGTCGCCAAACTCAGACTTGAGGGCCATTGCCATGCGTACCCAAGTCGCACGCTCATTCGGCGCGATCGAATGAAGCGCGCTTGCTGCCTTCTCATGTAGCATGGGTTCCTCCTTCAGGACGTGTGTTCGCCGGCCCACCGATCAGGTTTAGCAAAATTTCATCACCCCCAATACGGTCCATTCGCCCCTTGTTAGCAAGGTGCCTAAACACGGCAACTGCCTCAGCCGGGTTGCGCGCACGAATGGTGGATAGTCGTAGGAAAAGAAAGTCATCACGCGCTTGCACCTCGATAGCCGGATCGCAGCCGGTATCGAAGGCGTATCGAAGCGAGGATAGGGAGTACCAATACCCCAACTCGTGGAGGCAATCCGACAGCGTGTGCGGGAGCAGGTGTGGGTGTTGTTCGAAGGCAGAAACAACCTGTTTCAAATCCAATTTCCAATCGTGCTCGCCACGGTCAACGCCTCGCATAACATCCATGCAAAATTGCTCAGCTGGAGTTTCGACATAAATGCTGTCCCCAAATCGGGCTCGCGCCTCCCGCCGGAGAGCTGCCTTTTCTACCGCCCTTTCGCCCAATTTCGCCAGGTCCGCAAATCCAAACGATGCGAATACGGCGCCGAAATTTCCGGGGAATGTTCTATGCAGGTAGGCCGAGTACCGCTTCTCGATCTCCTCCAATGGCGACTTCAATCGGGCCGCTGCTTGCATTGCCTTCTCGATCAGTGAGGCCTGACCGGTCCCGATGACCTCGCGCAGCCAGAGAACGGCATCTATTTCCTTATCACCAGTCACGACCTGCTGAGGTGGCAGTTCTGGAACTGAAACCCCTGTGTTCAAACTCACCTTCATCGGGGGCAACGTGAACAGCGAGCGATGATGCAAGTTGTCACGGAAGGATCCTGAACGCGAACAGATCGTTTTCACCGTGCCCAGCGGCAGACCGGCCAACTCGGCCACTTGACGCAGAGAGTGGGTGCGGCGCAGATCAAGAACGCGCCGCTTTACCTCGTGCGAATGCTGGCGCGGGGAAGTCGCGTTTGAAACGCGAGTGTCGGACGTACTTGAAACAGGGGGATTCGCCCCCTCCAGTACGTTTTGCTCGTTCATTTCGAAATCGCCTCCAGAGCCTCGTCGAGCATCGTAATGTGGTAGCTGTTGACGTGTCCGTAACGGCTGTCGCCGACCTGGTCAATGGTAATGCCCCGCTTCTTGCTAATCGCGGCAGCCTTACGCCCGAGCCTCGTCAACTCGAGCTTGCTCAGTTGCAGGTCGCGGTAGTTCGAATATCCCATGGCAGTAAATGACTGGACGCTTGCCACTGCAGCGATCTGGTTGCACTCGATGCGCTTGATGGCATCCGCTTGCACAGCAAGGGCTGCGGCTTGGGCGGCCTGCTCGGCCTTGATTGCGGAACTCTCGAACAACAGGGCAACCAGTGCGCGATGCTCGGGCGATAAGCTGGCCATCGGATCGAAGAGGGATGCCGGCTTTGTGAAGTACGACTTCACCAGCTGCCGCTGAACATGCCAGGCGAGATCGTCAGTGAAGGCCTTCACGATCATTGAATACCCGGTTTCAGTGAGCAGGACCAGGCCGTTCGGCGCGATCACACCCATGTCGCGGGCTTCGGACGAATTTCGTACGAAGTAATCTTCGCCCTCGATCAAGCGATTCTTGTGCTCGTTAAAATTTCGACGAGCGGTACCGTCGGGGCGTTGATGCACTTGGTCGATCATCGCGAGCGTCATTACTCGCTGCGATTGGTGGTCGATTGGCGTCAGAGCGACCCCTTTGATTTTCAAAGCGCAGGCGAGCAGAGCCCCTGCTGCAGGCTGCGAGCCTGCGGCTGTTTGAGTAGTCATGGATGTTCCTTAAGCGGGGTTCAGAATAGCGCGGATATCTTCGACTCGATAAAACGAGCCGCGACCGTCACCAATGCGAACCGGCTTGGGAAATCGAGGATTGGGACCTTTTTGCCCAGCAAACCAGGTGGCTTTGCAGACTGGGATAATTGCGGGAATGGGAGGGTTCGCCTTGGGGTTGCCAAGGATGTGGGAAAGTTTGAGGTATCCGTTTGCGGGAAGGTGGTTCATTCGGTAGTGCTCCTATGCAGGGCGCCTACCTGTCGCATCAGCGCAGGAAGAACGCCCAATTAAAGTAACGGCCATACGCCGTAAATTTGATCGGGTCATGTCAGGTTCCTGTACTTCGGACTACACGGAAAAGGTGACGCGGGTGATGCTGGTCGGCATTGCAGCTGATTCGCAAGCGCCAAACAAACTGTAGCACGTTTAGATAGACCGATCTAGCCCGCACGAAATATCTTTCGGCGTCAATGCTGATATGAGATTTGTTGATGCTCGTCTGCTTGTCCATTCTGGGATACTTCCATCTGTTTGAGGCCGATCAAGGCCGATGGATGAATCGTATGCTTAGGACCGCGCTAAAGAAATACGTCACGAACGGATACTATACGGTGTCGGCCGGAGACTATATAGCCTCCGGCCGGACGCGCTACCGGAGCTTTACTCCCTTTAACTTTGCATGCTTTCGAATCCAACTCGCAATAGTGCTTGGTTCGTACGTTTTACGCCCCTGTTGCTGCAACCATTGTGAAAAGTGATTGGCAGCTTTGGGGGCGCTTGAAAACTTACTTCGGGTCTCAAACCATGCGGTTGTCACTAACTCTTCGATCTCATATTTCTCCGCGTGTTTTGCCTCGTTAAGCGCTCGCGACTTAGTTTCCTTCCTATCAAAGTCAATTACAGCACGATCATGCCCCCTCTTCAGCCGCTCAGCATAATTTACAGCCTCGACCGCCTTTAGGGCATATGCTGCCGATCCCCGAATCGCCATCATGGAAACCTCGTGCTCTATTTCAGCTTCGGTCCGATCACCTATCGCCTCCTTAAATCGTTCCATTAATTTAGGTGGCACCCCTGGCTCGAGATCGTCCAAACTTGCATCATATATTTGGATCGCCTGAGCCAGGAGAAGCAGCGTCAAGACAGCAAATAGCTCCGACGGATGCCAACTCCCGCTAATCCAGTCGCGCAAGTCGAAGACGACCATCGGATCAATGTCACCGAATCGTTCATGTAAACTTTGCTTAAGCGCGCGGTTCTCACTTATTTGGCTCGCCTCTGTTGTGTACTCGTCATTTTCGCGACCATCCGCAACATCAAGCAGCGCTTCACCGTGATCGATATCACGCAACACTTGCTCGATCAGAAAACATACGAAAGCTGCACACTCATGGATTTGTACGGACGTTTTTGGGTCAAGAATTTCCCTGGCCCGACTCGCCACGTCAGCAAAGTACGGGAGATAATAGTTGTCGGGTATTTCATCGTTCACCGCATCAAGCGCGTCTCTGCTGCAATAGATACTCAAAGTGTCTCCTGAATGAAAATTGCGATTAATAAAACCATGTTGCGGTAAGTCATGACTCTGAAGTCTGGCGACCGATACAAGAGTAATCGCCCGTCGGTGCCAGCACGAGCCGCAAGTGCGGTGCCTGCCGTTGCGGCCATTTATCCCGATACTGCTTGGCAGTATCAAAAAGCATACTTTGTGCCCAAGGTTTCATGCCCCGATAGTCTGCCAGCAAGTTCACCTCATCGGGTGTCAGTTCGTGCGACGGCGGCCCTGTGCTCATGACATCTCTCCAATTAGTTTGTCAAGATCGTCGGCCACGTCAGCCGCCATGCTGGCGCAGGTTTGCAAGGCATCCATCTGGGTCTCAGGCGCCAGGATAGGGATCGCGGCCAGCAGCGCGCTGATCACGTTGGCAAGGCCCGCCAGGCGGCGAATAGCTACTTCGTCGACGCCGGAACTCATGCGCCACCGCTTGGCATTGGGCGCGGCGCTGGCCAGTCTTCAGCCATATAAAGGGCCAGCTCCAAGATCGTTTCCCGACCCCGAGTATCCGAAAGGCAATACGCCGCCAACAGTGCGGCCTCGGGATCCAGCATCTCCCGCGGGATTTGCCGTGTGGTAGCGGCAGTCATCGCGCACGACCGGAAAAAATTTTGGCTTTGTCCACGCTGACTTCGGCCAACGGGAAGCCAGACATTACCGCATCGCGGAAATCCAGGTAGCTTTCGTTGGCTAACGCAGCCTTGGCTTCGCGGCTTGCCCAAATCTTACTGCGAAGATAGCAGGACTCGATCACGAAAACATAGTGCCCAGCCTGATCTGGATAGACAGTGCCCCGCAGCGCGCCAGGATATACGAATCGCCCCGAACTCAGCTTGGCAGAAACGCCTTTCGGGAACGTCTTGGTCGCCCGGAACTGTTCAGCAGTTCCGCGCCATGTAATGCGATGCTGCACTTCATCATCTAAGCCAAGTTTGCGCTTGCACACTTCGATCTGTACGGACAGGCCGACGCTGGCAGCGTCGATTGATGCATAGCGTGCGGGAAGCGGCTGTGCCCACCATAACTTACCGAACATTTTGCTGTCAGCTGGGGTGAGGATGCTCATACAGCACCTGCATTCTTCGCCGAACTAGCCTTGGACTCAGCTTTATTTCGCATTGGAGACGTCGCGGCCCTTCTGTCGTCCGTGTCCAGAATTGCCTGCAGATTTCCATGCTGCTCTTGAAGAAATTGAGCCTCCACCGCGAGGTGCTTTATTAGCCCGGCAATACCTTCCAGAACGATAGTCGCCGGAGGAAAATCACTGTTGTTCGCCGCACCGAACAGCAAGTGCCCGATCGCCTCCAGACCATTCATCAAGGACCAATTGGCATTGGAGGCGTGGCTTATAGCTGCTTCGATTTGCTGACGCTCATCGCTCGACATCACGTGTGCGGCCGGGAAATCGGCCGGCAACTTCATGATGAGATGCCCGAATTCGTATGGCGCGCGCTCGATGTGGTTGAAGTGAGGGTTCGGGGCGTTCATGCTGCACCTCCATCGACGAGGCGCAATACTGGGCGGACGCGACGCGGAAAATTCTCAGCATATTTTTCAGACATCGACAAGCTCAAATCCTGAAACCGATCGATCGTTCCGCGGTAGAGCAATATCAAACGCATCTCTTTTTCCGTCAGCTTTAACGGCGTCTCAGCCGCTACTGGAGTCTGACGCCGTGCTGCGCGCAGTGTTGCCGCCGCAGGCGTGACAATAAGTAAAGGTTGCATTTCGCGGAAATTCACGTTACTATCATTTTCGTTAGTCATATTCTTCTTTCAAGAGGACGAGTTGATTCACAACGACCTTAAATGCTCTAACATTTAAGATCGAAACTAGCCTGATTACGCTCAGGTGGTTGAGTAAAATGATTCCGAAGGGCGCCTTGCAGGGCGCCCTTTTTCACATTTGAACTGCTCTATACGTTTCTCATAACCCTCCTATCACTCGTTCATTGTCATTCGGCTTACTCGCCGGCGCTTGTGCCGCCGCGTCGCGCTTGAACTTCCATGAGACAACGCACTATTTCGCTGTTCAGCGAACGCCCCGCCTGCTTCGCAGCTGCCTCAAACCACTCGCGCAATTCGGCCGGCATCCGTAATGGATAGGCTGGTATCTGGGCGCTCATTTTTGATCCTGTAGGAAATTGACTTTGATTCAATATAGAATCTATTTGACTCAGAGTCAAGAAGACTCTTTGCTCGTTCAGACAGCGTAGAGGAAAATCGAGCGATGACGACTCCAACTCCGACTCAGCCCACCCCATTTCCTCTGCGGATGCCCCCAGAGCTGCGCGAACGACTTGAGGCCCGCGCCAAAAAGAACGGCCGCAGCGCAAACGCTGAAATTGTTTCAATGGTGAAAGCCGCGCTGGAGGGCGCGTCAGGCTTGGCCGCAGCTACGTCAGGCGAGCTCCTCGATGAGGTGGTGAATCGATATGGCGCGAAGGTACAAATCGTGGTGACACCCGAAGTCGCCGCCCAGGCCAGTATCAAGCCGAAGCGCAAGAAGGCGAAGTAGGTGGTCATCCTGCTGCAGCGTGACGAACTGTATGCGGATGTGTGGCAACACCCGATCGGGCATCTAGCGCGCCGCATGAGCGTGACGTCAGCAAAGCTGCGCGAGGCCTGCAAAGCGATGGCTGTGCCATTGCCAGCGGTTGGCCATTGGGCGGCGGCTCGCGCCGGCACCGCGCCGGGCAGAACTCCCCTGCCCCCTCATGCTGGACTCGACACATACACGATCGGCACTGTGCCGCGCGAGTCCTTGGTAGAGTGGGTTACGGCAGCGAGGCCAAAGCAAACGAGCGGGCCGACGCAATCACCCCCTCAATTTGAGGAAGTGCCAAATCAGAGCCCTGGGCCACGCTATGTCCCGCTGCAGGAATGGGCGGCCGCAGTCTTCGGCGAGCGCGCGCCCCATCAAAATACTTTGCTACGATGGATCCACGACGGGCGAATCCAGCCGCCGGCGCGCAAGATCGGTAGGCGCTGGTGGGTGGTGTCAGGCGCAGAATACGTTGAGGACTGAACAAATGTGCCATCCGATCGCATGGGTCAAACTTGAAAAGTACGCAGAGCTGACTGGGGACAGTGTCGACTCGGTAATGGCCCGGCGGAAGCTCGGGAAATGGCTTGATGGCGTCGAATGCAAAAGCGTCGATGGGCGGCTTTGGGTCAACCTGCCAGCCGTAGAAGCTTGGATCGAGAACTGGGGCGCACACGGACCCGGAAAGCGGAGCGAATGAACGACCATACCTCTGCGCTACCCCACGGAGCGATACACGTTACATGGGTGCTTATCCCGCTGTTTTGCACGCTGACCGGGTACTCAGACAAGGCGGTCCGCCGTAAGATCGAGGATGGAATTTGGCTTCAGGGCAAGCACTTTAGGAAAGCGCCAGACGGCCGCATCACGATGAGCATGCCAGCGTACTACCAGTGGGTGGAAACGCCAGGGTGACGGGTGGATGATAACGACGGGTTGTAACCCCAACATGCGGCAGGAAGCAACAACTCTCGGCATGGTAAAAATGGAATCGATGGCAAGTTGGAAGCGGGAAAGACCTCTAAATCAGCCGCCTAAAAAACTTCTTACCAAATTTCTTACCGCGTCTGCTGAACATGAAAAAGGCCAACCCAAAGATTGGCCTAACTCATTGATTCCATTGGTCGGGACGGAGTGATTCGAACACTCGACCCCTTGCACCCCATGCAAGTACGCTACCAGGCTGCGCTACGCCCCGACGAGTTGCGAATTATATCAGAGCATCTTGCGTTTTTGTGGCACAAAATTGTGCGTCTCCCGCGTGCCAACGCGCACCTTGCGCTGGCTCAAACTCCTCCTCAATCCGCACGTTACCTATCCACAACCCTCCTAGCGATTTGCTTCCGTACAGAACCACCACCCGCAACGCATTCATGTACTATTTATCATACAGTGTTGCAATTTGCGAAATTTACGATGAGAAAAACGGAGACTCCCTCCATGGAAAACCAGAACAGCGACAGCAGCCGCTTTCTTTCAACCGGCGTCCCGGGACTGGACACCATCCTCGGCGGCGGCCTGACCAGCGACCGCCTGTTCCTGATCGAAGGCGAGCCCGGCACAGGCAAGACCACGCTCGCTCTCCAGTTCCTGTACGAAGGCGTGCGCCGCGGTGAATCGGTCATCTATATCACCCTGGCCGAAACGCGCGTCGAACTCAAAGCGGTGGCGCAGTCGCATGGCTGGTCCATGGACGGCATCCACGTCGAGGACATCATCCCCAACGAGAACATCCTCCACCCGGACCACCAGTTCACCATTTTCCACCCGTCCGAAATCGAGATGGGCATGACCACCCAGCGCATCCTCGATGCGATCGAAAAGCACAAACCGACCCGCGTCGTCCTCGACTCGCTCTCCGAACTGCAGCTGCTGGCCGAAAGCCCGCTGCGCTACCGCCGCCAGGTGCTCGCGCTCAAGCAGTACCTGTCCGGCAAGGGCTGCACCACCCTGTTCCTCGACGACCGCACCGCCCTCTCCGGCGACCTGCAGGTGCGCAGCGTGGCGCACGGCGTCATCACGCTCGAACTGATCAACCAGGACTACGGCTCCGAACGGCGCCGCGTGCGCATCGTCAAATACCGCGGCATGGCCTTTCGCGGCGGCTCGCACGACTACAAGATCGTCACCGGCGGCCTGGTCGTGTTCCCGCGCCTGATCGCCGCCCACACGCGCGTGCACACCGAACGCAAACAGCTCTCGAGCGGCATCGCCCAACTCGACACGCTCACCGGCGGCGGCCTCGATGAAGGCACCAGCACCCTGCTCTCCGGCCCACCGGGTACCGGCAAATCGTCCCTGTGCGCGCAGTACGTGTACGCGGCCACGCAGCGCGGCCAGAAGGCGGCCATGTTCCTGTTCGAGGAAGCGGCCAACAACCTGCTGCTGCGCTCCACCGGCCTCGGACTCGATCTGCAGGGCGCAATCGACAAAGGCCTGCTCACTATCATGCAGATCGACCCGGCCGAAATGGCGCCCGGCGAATTCATGCAGACGGTGACCGATGCCGAAGCGGCCGGCGCGCGCGTGATCGTCATCGACAGCCTCAATGGCTTCCTCAAAGCCATGCCCGACGAGCGCTTCCTCGCCACCCACATGCACGAACTGCTTACTTACCTGGGCCAGTGCGGCGTGGTCACCATCCTGGTCGGCGTGCAGCCCGGCGTCATCGGCGGCAGCATGAGCACCACGGTCGACGCCAGCTACATCGCCGACAGCGTCATCATGCTGCGCTACTTCGAAGCGCGCGGCAAGGTGCGCCAGGCCATCTCGGTGTTCAAGAAGCGCGTCGGCCTGCACGAGCGCTCCATCCGCCTGTTCTCGATGAGCAGCAAGGGCATCCACGTGGGCGAGGTGCTGACCAACTTCCACGGCATCCTGACCGGCGTTCCCACCTTCGACGAGAGCCAGTCCCACGTGCTGTTCGACGACGAAAACGGATAAGCGATAGCACCCTATGGAAAAGCGTGTCCTGATCTACGCCCCGACCGGGCAAGACGCGGTGCTGGCGTCGAAAATGCTCACCCTCGCGCAAGTCGACAACCTGGTCGCCGAGACTGTGCAGAAGCTCTCCGAAGAGCTCCTGATCGGCGTCGGCGCCGTGCTCACGGTGGAAGAAGCGCTGCCGAACGGCGGCCTCAAGGCGCTCGGCGAATTCGTCCAGCGCCAGCCCAACTGGTCGGACCTGCCGATCGTGCTGCTCACGCACCGCGGCCCCGACTCGCTCAGCGTGCGCCAGGCCATCAGCGCCCTCGGCAACGTCACTCTGCTCGAACGCCCGGTGCGCACCCTGACCCTGATCACCTCCCTGCAATCGGTGCTGCGCGCCCGCGAAAAGCAGTACCAGGTGCGCGAGACGGACCGCCGCAAGGATGAATTCCTGGCCAGCCTCGGTCATGAACTGCGCAACCCGCTCGCGCCCATCCGCACGTCGATGAGCGTACTCAATCACCTCTATCCCGACCAGGCGAGCGTGAAAAAGGTGAGCGACGTGATCGAGCGCCAGGTGAGCCACTTGACGCGCCTGGTGGATGACCTGCTCGATGTGGCGCGCATCAACAGCGGCAAGATCGAACTGCAGCGCGACTACACCACCTTTGCCCAGGTGATGGAACACGTCACCGAACTATGCTCCGCGGCGGCTGCGGTCAAGCGCATCAAGATCGATGTGGCCATGCCGCCGCACGACGTGGTGCTCTACGCCGACTACGCGCGCGTGGTGCAGATCGTCGCCAACATCGTCTCGAACGCGGTCAAGTTCACGCCGTCCGACGGCTATATCAGCGTGCGCGGGCAGGTCGAATTCGGCGCCCTGCACATCTACATCAAGGATACCGGCATCGGGCTCGAGGCGGCCGCCATCGGGCGCATTTTCGCCATGTTCGAGCAAAGCCGCCCGCCCTCGGGCCAGATCGCCAGCGGGCTCGGGATCGGCCTGAGCCTGTCGCGCCAGTTCGCCGAGATGCATGGCGGCAGCGTGCAGGCCACCAGCGAAGGCCTCGGCAAGGGCAGCGAGTTTATCGTCACCCTGCCGGTGGTGACCGAAGCGCGTCCGGTCCAGAACATGCCCATGGCCGACATCATCGGCTTCGTGGACCAGCGCCCCAAGGTACTGGTGGTGGACGACAACCGCGATGCGGCGGACTCGCTGCAGGCGCTGTTCGAAATGGAGAACTGTAACGTCGCCACCGCCTACGACGGCTACGAAGCGGTGCAGGCGGTCGAACAGGGCATGCCCGACATGATCGTGATGGACCTCGGCATGCCGAGCATGGACGGCTACGAAGCGGCGCGCCGCATCCGCCTCAAACCCGGCTCGCAGTCGGTGCTGATGATCGCGCTCACCGGCTGGGGCCAGAGCGACGCGCGCCAGCGCACGCTGGACGCCGGCTTCGACCATCACCTCATCAAGCCGGTCAACTTCGACGACATCAAGCGCCTGGCCGATGGCCGCCTGGCCAAGGCCCAAGGCTTGCGCCTGATCCGCTAGCCGGCCGTTGTCGCCACCTGCGGCGCTGCCGGTGCGCCGCTCTCGAGCGCTTCGATCAGGCGCGCCATGTCCACCGGCTTGACCAGGTGCGCGTCGAACCCCGCGCCGAGCGCGCGTTCGCGGTCGCTGTCCTGCCCATAACCGGTCAGCGCTACCAGGCGCACCTTGCTCGTGGCCGGGTTGGCGCGCATGCGCCGCGCTACTTCATAGCCATCGATGCCCGGCAGGCCGATATCGACCAGCGCAATATCCGGGCACGCCGCGGCGGCCCGGCGCAAGCCATCGATGCCATCGACGGCCGTGTCGACCCGGTACTGCTGCGCTTCGAGCATCATGGCCATCATCTCGCGCCCGTCCTCGTTATCTTCGATCAGCAGCACGCGCTGGTGCGACGATGGCGCCGGCGCCGGCACGCTTACCTCGGACTGCGGCGGCTGCACGCGCGGCAAGTGCAGCTCGAAACTGCTGCCCAGCCCCATGCCCGCGCTGCGCACCTCCACCCTGCCCCCATGCATCAGCGCCAGTTGCCGTACCAGCGCCAGCCCCACGCCCAGGCCGCCCTGGGCACGGTCGAGCGGGCGCGCGCCCTGCACGAACAGGTCGAACACGTACGGCATCAGCTCCGGCACAATGCCGATGCCCGAATCGGACACGCACAGCACCGCTTCAGCGCTTTCGCCCTCGCCCTCGCTTCTTACGCTCACCGAAATCGTGCCGCCGGCCGGGGTGTATTTGAGCGCGTTGTCGAGCAGGTTCGAAACGATCTGCTCGAGCCGGGTCGGATCGCCATCGACCCACACCGGCACGCTATCGACGCGTAACTCGTGGCGCGCCGCGCGCTGCGACGCGCGCAGGGTGGTAATGTAATTGTCGATCACCTGGTCGAGCCGCAGCGCGCGCCGCTCCAGCAGGATCTTCCCGGAGTGGACCCGTCCCATGTCGAGCAGGTCGTCCACGATGCGGGTCAGGTGCCCGCTCTGGCGCGTGATGATCTCGCGCGCGCGCTCGCTGGCGGCGGCCGGCATGCCCGGATGGGCCATGACGCCCGTCGCGTTCACGATCGCCGCCAGCGGGTTGCGCAGCTCGTGCCCCAGCATCGCCAGGAATTCGTCCTTGGCCCGGTTCTGCTGTTCGGCCTTGGTGCGCGCCTCGTGTTCGCGCTCGAACAGGATCTCGCGCTCGGTTTCGGCCGCAAGGCGCGACTGTTTCTCCTGGTTGACCACGGCCGCCGCCGCCGCAATCGCTTCCTGCACCTCGTCCACCTCGGCCACGCCCGACACGTCGGTGTGGGCCGGATTGCCGCTGCCGCCGAGCGCATGCGCCGAGCGCGCCACCTGGCCGATGGAACGCGACAGCCGGCGCGCAAAGAACACGGCGGTGACCGCGGCGCAGCACACCGCCGCCACCAGCCCGATCATGGAGACCATCAGCGCGCGCCGCGCCGCCGCTTCGATTTCCGCTTCCGGCACGCCCACGGCCACCGTCCATCCGGACAGCGCCGAGCGTTCCAGCACCGTGTACAGCTTCAGGTTGTCGTCGCTGGCGTTGCGGATCACGCCGATGGTCTTGCTGCGGATCGCTTCGCGCAGGTCCGGCCGGGCTTGGCCGCGTCCGGCCGCGCCGCCGCCATAGGTCTGCGCAATCGTCATGCCGTTGCGGTCGTACACGCCGGCCAGCCAGGTCGGCGGCGCGTTCACTTGCGTGAGCACGCCATTGAAATGGTCGATCTTGAAGCCCTGCGCGATCACGTAGCGCATGCCGTCCGGCGTGGTGACCGGCACGTCCACCACCACCAGCAAGGCTTGCGTGACGACGCCGCGAATCAGGTTGGAAATTTGCGGCGTGCCGGCATCGAGCACCTGGGCCACGCGCCGCGCCGATTCCGGGCCGGGCAAGGCCGCGCCGAACGGCACCGCGGTATTAATCAGCTGCTGCCCGCGCTCGTCGAGCAGCGCGGTCCAGGTGGCGCCCACCTTGTCGGCGAAGCGCGCCTGCTCGTAGAAGCCGGCCAGGTCGCCGCGCGCCAGGTGCGGCGAGGTGGCCAGCATGCGCACCGCGCTCTGGGTGTTGGTCAGTTCGCGGTCGATGCTCACCAGCGAGATGCGCGCCGTTTCGCGCACGCCCTTGAGCGCCGCTTCGCGCTCGGCCTTGAGCAGCATGTTGAGCGAAATCGTCGAGAACAGAATGACCGGAATCAGGATCGCCGCAACCATCAGCGCGAGATAGGCGCGGATTTTCATGGCACCGGCGACGGAAAACTGTTCATGGAATGCTGCGGCCTTTGAAAACGGGAAAAGCGGCTCGATGCCGTACGGTTGCAATTATAACCACTTTCCCTGGCGAGCCCGGCGCGACCTTACTTCCAATCGCCCCGCAACGCGAGCACCTGCTTGTGCAGGTAATCGGGGGTGGCGTCTTCCGGCGCCACGGGCGCACCGACCGCCAGCGCCAGGCGCGAACGCGGCCCGCGCGCAAAGGTGCGCTCGAACAGGTTGCCCGGGTCGCGCGTGAGCAGGCTGCCCCACAGGCCGCGCAGCGCCATCGGGATGACCGGCACCTTGCTGCGTTCGACGATCTTTGCGATCCCGCCGCGGAACTCGCCCATCTCGCCGGTCGAGGTCAGGCGCCCTTCCGGGAAGATGCAGACCAGGTCCCCTTCGTGCAGCGCCTGGGCGATGTCGATGTAGGCCTTCTCCATCAGGAACGGGTCTTCCTTGGCCGGCGCGATGGGAATGGCGCGCGCGGTGCGAAACAGCCAGCCCATGAGCGGCATCTTGAAGATGTTGTGGTCCATCACGAAGCGGATCGGGCGCGGGCTGGCCGCGCCGATCACCAGCGCATCGACATAGCTGACGTGGTTGCACACCAATACCGCCGGGCCTTCCTCGGGAATGCGGTCCACGTCCACCGTTTTCACGCGGTGGATGGTGTGGATCAGCATCCAGGCCACGAAGCGCACCAAAAATTCCGGCACCAGCGAGAAGATATACAGCGCGACGATGGCGTTGAGGATGGCGGTGGCCAGGAACATCTGCGGAATCGAAAAACCCAGTTCGATCATCAGGATGGCCACGCCGGCCGCGCCGATCATGAACAGCGCGTTCAGGATATTCATGCCGCCGATGGTGCGCGACAGGTGGGCCGGCTCGCAGCGCGTCTGGATCAGCGCGAACAGCGGCACGATGAACAGGCCGCCGAACACGCCCACCATCGCAATATCGAACAGCACGCGCGTCACGCCAACCTGCGCCAGCATGCCCATCATGTCCACCGCCAGCGCCGGGCGCACGTAGCCCATGCTGGCGAAATACAGGTCGATCCCGAACAGCGACAGGCCGATCGAGCCGAATGGCACCAGGCCGATTTCGACCTTGTGGCCGGAGAGCTTCTCGCACAGCAGCGAGCCGACGCCCACGCCGACCGAGAACACGGTGAGCAGCAGTACGAACACGCTGTAGTCGCCATGCAGGAATTCCTTGGCATACAGCGGGAACTGCGACAGGATCATGGCGCCGTAAAACCAGAACCACGAGTTACCCAGCATCGACAGGAACACGGTGCGGTTCTTGCGCGCATGGCCGATGTTGCGCACCGACTCGGCAAACGGATTCGGATTGATCTTCAGCTCGGGCGCCGGCGCCGGCGAGAGCGGAATGCGGTAGCTGGCCAGCAGCCCGACCACGGCGAAGAACATGGTGGCGCCGGCCACCAGCAGCAGCCCATTGTGTTTCAGGACCAGCGCCGCGCCCAGGATCTGCCCGAGCAGGATGCCCACGAAGGTGCCCATTTCGACCACGCCGTTCCCGCCGATCAGTTCTTCCGGTTTCAGGTGCTGCGGCATGTACGCATACTTCACGGGGCCGAACAGGGTCGAATGCACGCCCATGCCGACCACGGAGGCGATCAGGAGCCACAGGGTGTGCGTCATCCAGCCGACGCCGGCCACCAGCATGATGGCGATTTCGAGCATCTTCACGAAGCGCGCCAGGCGTCCCTTCTCGATTTTCTCGGCGATCTGCCCGGCGGTCGCCGAAAACACCACGTACGGCAAAATGAACAGGCCCGGAATGAGGCTGTTCAGCAGCGCCGGTTTGATCGTGGTCCAGCTGGCGGCGTCGTACGTCAAGATCACCAGCAAGGCGGTCTTGAAGACGTTGTCGTTGAAGGCGCCGAGGAACTGGGTCCAGAAGAACGGCGCGAAACGGCGCTGCTTGAGGAGGGAAAACTGGCTGGCTTGACTCATGCTGATCGTTCTCTCAGGGTCTCAATGTGGCAAAAAAGGGTCGGGAAGGGGGAAGGCATAGGGCGTCAGGGTACCATCACGGCTGGCGCAGCAAGGCCTGGAAGGCTTTCGGCACCCACGGGCGCGCGGCCACGATGAAGCTGATCGCGTGGCGCTGGTCGAGCGGCAGGCGCGTTTCGTGCTGGTGCTGCTGCGCGAATTCGGCCGCCACCTGTTTCAGGCGTTCGAGCAGCGCCGCGCCGGACTGCTTCGACAGCATCACGTTCACCAGCCGCATGACTTCATCCTCGCCATCGAAGCGCGAGTTCAGGTAGTCGGCCGCCGCCTCGTGGCGGAAGTACGCCTGGATCGGCCCATTGGCGATCCAGCCGAAGGTGCGCGCGATCAGCAGCTTGACCCGGTTATTGGGCAGCAGCTCCAAAAAACCGATGCGGTCCAGGCGCAGCAGGTATTTGGTCACTTCCGCCTCGGTCATGTCGTAAAAGCGCACGATATCGTCGAAACAGATGTGGTTCATCGCCGAGACGGCCACCACCAGGAGGCGCGGGTCGCCGATGATTTCGCGCTCCTGCGCCAGCGTCAAATGCGAAATCAGGGTCGGCGCCGACTGCGCCGCACTGAGTTCGTCGAACTCGATGCCGGTAGCCGTAAGGATCTCGTCGAGCCGCTGCAAGGTGAAATTCTTCTGTGAAAACATACGCTTAACGCTGGCCTCCGACATGCCGATCCGCCCGGCCAGGTCGCCGTAGGTGATGCCGCGCCCCTTCAAAAGCCGTTTCAAGGTGTCGACAAGTGTAATTGCGTGCGGCATTTCCGTATCCCTATGAATTCTGGTAGCAAATATTAATACTTATTCGCAATAAAAGCGATACGGCCTATCATTTCATTTGGCAAAGACCGATCTTGCGTAAGATGTGTTTGCCATCCCGGCCAGTCAAATCAAGGAAGCTGCATGAAAACCACACTGATGATCGTCGCAATCGCCTGCGCCCTGCTGGGCGCCCATCCGGCCGCGACGGCCCAGGGCTCGAACCTGTCGGCCACGCCGAGCAACGTGTCGGGCGCGGTGGTGGTGGGAAGCCTGCTGGTGGTGGCCGTGGGAGGCAGCGTGGTGGCGCAAAGCGTCGAAACCGTCGCCGACGGCACCATGGTGGTGCTCAAGAATGTGGCTGACGGTTCCACCGCCACCGTCAAATTGAGTGGCGACGGCGCCAGGGGCTTTTCCAGGCTGGTCGGCCAAACCGTTACGGTCACCGCCACCGCCAGCGGCCATGTGCTGATCGCCGCCGGCAAGGTGATCGCCTTCATCCCGACCGAAATCGGCAAAGGCTTGCTGCACCACTCGCAAAACGGCGCGAAAGGCTAGGCATGGGACGCACCGGTCGACGTCTCGTCTTTGCGCTCGCGCTGGCGCTTGGCATGTCCCTGGCCGCGCCGCTGCAATTGGCGCACGCCGGCACCGCTTGCGAAGAAGTCGCGCAGGATGCCGCCAATTTCGTCAAGGCGGTCAAGCTGGCCGAAAAGACCAGCGCCGCCCTCGATGCTTCCGGGGCCGAAGTGGCGCTGATCGCGCGCGTCGGCCAGGATTTATCCAGATATGATCTGCGCTACTCGCACATGGCCTACGCCTGGCGCGACCATCCCAAGGGCCGCTGGAGCGTGGTGCACCTGTTGAACCAGTGCGGCACGGCGAGCTCCAAGGTGTTCGACCAGGGCCTGGCCAACTTCTTCCTCGACGATTTGTTCGCCTACGAGAGCCAGATCGTCATTCCCGGCGCGCAAAGCCAGAAGCGCATCGTCGCCATGCTGGCCTCCGGGGCGCCGGCGCGCCTGCATGGCGCCAGCTACAACATGCTGGCCTTTCCCTTTTCGACCAAGTACCAGAACTCGAACCAGTGGGTGCTGGAGACCTACGCCGCCAGCGCCAGCGACAGCGCCATCGACGAGCGCGGGGCCGCCCAATCCTGGCTCAGGCAAGCCGGCTACGTGCCGAACACGATCTGGGTGCCGTCGGTCAAGCGCCTCGGCGCACGCATGTTCCGCGCCAACGTGGCCTTCGACGACCATCCGCTGGGCCGCCGGATCGCCGGCCAGATCGACATCGTCACCGTCGAATCGGTGGTGCGCTTCGTGAAGAAGCGCGATCCCGCCACCACCGAGAGCGTGGTCGGCATCGACTAAGCGGGCGTCAGAACACCCACAGCTTCTCGGGCGGCATGTGCAGCCAGTAGCTGCCCGCTTCCAGCCGGTGCTTGGAGTACGCGCGCAGGCTGAATCCCTCGCGCATGAACAGGCACTCCCAGCGGTCGCCCAGGTACATGCAGGTCAACAGCGGCAGCGCCAAAGCGTTGTCCACCTGTTGCGCGCTGATCTTCACATCCTCGACCCGGATCAGCGGCGTAGCCTCTCCGCTCGTGCGCGCGCCGCGCGCCGTGGCCTGCATGCGCACGCCGTCGACCAGCACCGTCACCGTGCCATCGTTACCGGTCACCACCTGGCCTTGCAGGCGGTTGTTACTGCCCATGAATTCGGCGGTGAACAAGGTCTCGGGCGTTTCGTACATGCTCTGTGGCGATCCTTGCTGCTCGATCTTGCCGTTATTGAGCAGCAGGATGCGGTCCGAAATCGCCATCGCCTCGCCCTGGTCGTGCGTCACCATCAGCGCCGACAGGCCGAGGCGCACGATCAGCTCGCGCAAAAAGGCCCGCGCTTCTTCGCGCAGCTTGGCGTCCAAGTTCGACAGCGGCTCGTCCAGCAAGATCACCGGCGGGTTGTACACCAGCGCGCGCGCAATCGCCACCCGCTGCTGCTGGCCGCCGGAGAGCTGGTGCGGATAGCGCTCGCCCAGGTGCCCCAGTCCCAGTTGGCCCAGCACTTCCTTGACCTTGGCCTCGATGTCGCTCTTGCCCATCTTGCGTAACGTCAGGCCGTAGGCCACGTTGTCGAACACGGTCTTGTGCGGCCACAGCGCATACGACTGAAACACCAGTCCCAGGCTGCGGTGCTCGGCCGCCATCTCGTACTTGCGCGCGCCGTCGAACACGCGCCGCTCGCCGATGTCGATGGTGCCGCTCTTCGGGCTTTCGAGGCCCGCCACGGCGCGCAGCAAGGTGGTCTTGCCGCTGCCCGAGGGGCCCAGCAAGGCCACTACTTCGCCGCGTTGCAGGTGCATCGATACACCCTTGAGGATCTGGTTGGCGTGCGCACCAGTGCCATAATCGAGGTGCAGGTCGTTGACAGTCAGTTCATTCATGGTCATTTCCGATCCGGAGTGTGTTTATTGATGCAGCTTGACGCCGAAGCGCAGCGCAATGCCCAGGCCAATGGCCACCAGCGTGATATTGATGAACGATAGCGCCGCCACCAGGTCGGTCGAACCGCCCGCCCACAGCGACACCAGCATCGCCCCGATGACTTCCGTGCCCGGCGTGAGCAGGTACACCCCGGTCGAATATTCGCGCTCGAAGATCAGGAACACCATCAGCCAGGCGCCCAGCATGCCGAATTTGATCAGCGGCAGCGTCACGTCGCGCGTGACCTGGCCGCGCGTTGCGCCCACCGCGCGCGCCGCCTCTTCCAGCTCCGGTCCCACCTGCAGCAGCGCGGTCGAAATCAGGCGCATGCCGTAGGCCAGCCACACCACCGAATACGCCAGCCACAAGGCGAAAATGGTCGAGCGCACTTCGCGCAGCAGTGGAATCACATGCTCGCTGAGCCACAGCGCCGGACCGAATTCGGTCGCCTTGAGCATGCCATCGAGCCAGCTTGGCACGAACAGGAACACCCACAGGAAGGACAGGCCGGCCAACAGGCCCGGAACGGCGCGCGGCACCAGCACGCTGTAGTCGAGCATGCGCGTGATGCCGTCGGGCTTTCTGTGCATCGCCAGCGCGATGGCCGTGTAGCACACCACCGCCAGCGCCCCGCCGATTACGCCGATCAGCACCGTGTTGATAATCCCGCGTACCAGCGAATGCTGCTCCAAAATGTCGCGGAAATGCTGCAACGTGAGCACATCCCACAGCACCACGCCCTCGCCCCAGTTCTGTACAAAAGAGCGCAGCACGATGCCCGACAGCGGCAGGATGATCGTCACCAGCAGCCAGCCGGCCAGCAGCGCAAACGCCAGCCACTTCCAGCGGCCCAGCGGCATCGCCTTCTGGCGCGCGCCCTTGCCCTTGATCGACACATATTTGTTGGCCGACTTGAGCAGCCAGCGCTGCAGCATCACCAGCGGCATCGTCACCATCACCAGGCACACCGCCACCGCCGCCATCAGGTGGTACGAGGGCGTGCCCATCTTGTTGGTCAGCTTGTACAGGTAGGTGGCCAGCACCAGGTGGCCTTCCGGGTCGCCCAGCACCAGCACCAGGCCGAACACCTCGAAGCCGAGGAAGAACACCAGCACGCCCGCATACGCCAGCGCCGGCATGATCATCGGCAGCGACACGTTCATCATCACGCGCAGCGGCGAGGCGCCGGCCACGCGGGCCGCCTCCTCCACGTCCGAGCCCAGGCTTTTGAGCGCCGAGGACGCGTACAGGTACACGTGCGGCACGTGGGTCAGTCCGGCGATGATGACGATGCTGGTGAACGAATAGATATTCCAGGGGATGAAGCCGAGCAGCTCTTTGGCCCACACCGAATAGAAACCCACGGGGCCCATCGACACCACGTAGCCGAAGCCCATCACCATGGGCGAGACGAAAATCGGCACCAGCAGCAGCGGCGCGATCGCCCCGCGCCCCGGCAGGTCGGTGCGGACCATCAGGAAGGCCAGCATGCCGCCCAGCGGCACCGCGATGGCGGCCAGGCCGCTGGCGAGGATCATGCCGTTCTTGAAGGCTTGGGTAAAATCGGGGTCGTCGAAGATGAAGGCGTAGGCCTCGAAGCCCAGCGTTTTTTCCGGCATGAAGAACGGCGCGGACAAAAAGCTTTGGTAAAAAATCAAAAACAGCGGCAGGAAGATGGCGACGCAGGCGAGCGTCACCACCAGGCCGCGCGGCCAGTTAAGCCGCGTGGCCCGCAATGATAAGGTGGTCATGTCAGGTCCGATCTTGGGATGAAGGAGGTGGGCGCTCGCCCACCGTGCCGGCGCTTGCTGGGGAGCTTACTTCTTGCCGGCGGTTTCTTTCCACTGCTTCAGGAAGGCCATGCGCTTGGCTGGCGCCAGGTACGCCAGCAACGAGGGATGGACCGGAACCGGCTTCACGTTCTTCTCGCCGATGATCTTGATCAGTTCCGCCGACGTGGTCTCGCCCTTGACGTCGGAACGGATCGCGAACAGTTTCGAATCGTTGGCGATCACCGTCTGGCCACGCACCGACAGCAGGTAATCCATCCACAGCTTGGCCGCATTCGGATTCTTGGCGGCCTTGTTGATGAACTGGACGCGCGACATGATCAGGGTGTAATCGGCCGGCAGCACCACGCCCAGCGCCGGGTCGGTCTTGGCGCGCACCAGCGCGTAGGAGCCGAGCACGTTGTAGCCGATCAGGTTCTCGCCCGACGAAATACGCTCCAGCATGGTGCCGGTGGACGACTGCACCCGCACCTTGGCCGCGCCGAACGCGTTTTCCAGGTCCAGGAACTGCGGGTTTTCGCGCGCATCGGCGGTCATGAACATGAAGCCGACGCCCGATTTTTCGATGTCGTAGGTGGTGACCTTGTCGCGAAATTTCTCGGTCTTGATCAGGGTCGCAAAGGCGGCGTGCGTGCGCGGCACCTCATTGGCCGCCAGCAGGCGCTTGTTGTAGACGATGGCGGCCGGCTCGAACGTGGTGCCGTAGGCGCTGTCGTTCCAGACCGCCCATGCCGGCAGCTTGGCCGCCTCGTGCGACTTGTACTGCAGCGCGTGGCCGTCCGAGGCCAGGCGCATTTGCAGGTCCATCGCCGACGACCACACCACGTCGGCCGTGTTGCCGCCGGCCGCTGCCTCGGAAATGAAGCGGTTGTACACTTCGGTCGAGTTCATGTCGTTGTATTCGACCGTCACGCCGGGATACAGGGCGTTGAAGTCCTTGATCAGCGGCTGCGCGGCCTTGCTGTCGGTGGCCGAATAGATCACCAGCTTGGCCTCCTTCTTGGCGCCGTCGATGATCTTCTGGTAGTCGGCCGGATAGCCCGCCGGGACCTGCGCGAAGGCGCTGCCGGCCAGGGTGGCCGCTGCCGCGATGCTGAAAAGTGGTCGTTTGATATTCATGGTGTCTCCAGATTGTTGTTGTGTTTTAGCGAATCAGTTTGAATTGCCTGGCCTGCCGGTTGTAGTCGGCGACGGCCTTGTGGATGTAATCGGTCAGCGCCTGCCCGGTCAAGGTGAAGGGATACAGCCCGTGCGCCGCGCGCAGCCTGGCGAAATCGGGACTGGCCGTCATGCGCTCGAAGCTGCCGACCCAGCGCCGGTACTCGCTATCGGCCACCTTGGGCCCCATCCACACGCCGCGGATGATCGGCCACACCACGTCCACGCCCTGCTCGCGCGCGGTCGGCGCCTGCGCCAGCACGCCCGCCAGGCGCTGCTCCGACAGTACCGCCAGCACCCGCACCTTGCCGGCGCCCGAGTACAGGCTCGCTTCCGAAGCGTCGCCGGACACCACCTGCACATGGTTGGCATGCATCGCGGTAAACGCTTCGCCGCCGCCTTCCAGCGCCACGAAACGCAGCACCTTCGGGTCGATCCCGGCGCCTTTGGCCAGCAGCGCCATCTTCATCCAGTCCTGGCTGCCGATCGTGCCGGAGACGCCGATGAGCACCTTTTCCGGCGCGCGCCGCAAGGCGTTCAGCAGGTCGGCAAGGCTGCGGAAGGCCGAATCGGAGCGCACCGCGATCATCCCGTAGTCGGCGCCCAGGGCGGCCACCCAGCGCACGTCGTTCACGCTGGCCTTGCCGAACTTGCCCTGCGCCAGATTCAGGAGCGAGCCGCCCGAGAAGGCGACCAGCGTATCGTTCTCGCTGCCGCGCTGGGCCGCCATGGTGTGCCAGGCCACCGCGCCGATCCCGCCCGGCAGGTACGACAGGCGCAGCGCCGGCGCACCGGCATCGCCCTTGAGCCCTTCGCGCGCCAGCTTGCAGGTCAGGTCCATCGCGCCGCCCGGCTTGGACGGCACGATGCATTCGGCGGCGGCGGCATGCAAGGCGGCGCAGGCGATCAGGGTGGAAAGCAGGAGTTTCATGGCGGTGGCCTCTCAGGACGGGCGCGGCGATCGGACAACCATGATAGCCCCGCCAGTGATGCAAAATGCATCAGAAACGATGCTGGATACCGGCCGTGAGCCCTTTTGCGTGGTGCTGAAGCCCGCGTCGTCGCGCGACAATCCCACCAGCTTGCCGTTGTCGGCCTTGGCGTAGGCCGCGGCCACATACAGGTCGGTGCGCTTGGACAGCGCGACCATGCCGCGCGCCACGTACATGATCGGATCGGCGTCCGTATTGGCTGCCACGTTCTTGACGTTGACGTAGTAGACCGCGCCGGTCAGGGTGAGCGCTGGCGTCGCGTACCAGCTGGCGCCGCCCCACCAGGTGGTGGCGCGCACGTCGGGGGTGGCCGCCTTGGCCGCTTCCAAGGTGAAGTCGCGCATGCCGCCGGTCAGGCGCAACGCCTCGGTCTTGTAGTCGACGGCGGCGTGGAAAGCCGTGGTCTGGTCGCGCCGCCCGGTACCAAGCAGCGTGTTGGCGTTGATTTGCTCGTACGCCGCCATCGCCGCGAAGCTGCCGCGCGTCCAGGAGCCGGCCGCCGAATACTTGCGGCTGTCGGCGCTGCTGCCTGCCTGCTCGCCCAGGCCGATGGTGGCGCCGTATTTGAAGTCGCCGCTCTTGCCGGAGTATTTGACCAGGTTGTCGAAGGCGGTCGTCATGCCGTATTTGGACGGCCCGGTGGCGTTCGACGAGGTGGCCCACGAGTAGTTCGGCGCGTAGCCGAGCGGATCGAACAGGATCACGAAGTCGTAGGTGGTGGTAAACGAGCGTCCGATCACCACGCGTCCGAAGCTGCCGTCCAGGCCCACGAAAGCCTGGCGCTTGAACAGCGCGCCGTCGGACGCGCCGGTGTCCATCAGGATGCCGCCTTCGAGCCCGAACACGGCTTTCAGGCCGCCGCCCAGGTCTTCGGTGCCGCGCAAACCCCAGCGCGAGGTATTTTTACCGCCCGAGATGACGCGGGTGGCATTCTCGCCGGCGGCGTTGGCATTGGTGGTGTAGTCGACGCCGGCGTCGATCAGGCCATAAATCTGCACGCTGGACTGGGCCTGGGCGGCGCTTGGCGCCGACAGGGCGGCCGCCAGCGCGAGCGTAAGCACGGATGGTTTCATTCTTGTCTCCTGGGTTTTTTTGTTTTATGTTTTATGTGTTACGGGTGCTGCGGGACCCACTATATGTTCGCCATCCTTTCAATTGGCTTTCAATCCTCCCGTGTGCCCTCCAGGCCACACAGTCCGAGCTTTTTTGCGCGCTTGGGGCTACACTGCCCCGATGCGAATACTCCTGGTTGAAGACCACATCGAACTGTCGCACTGGCTCTCCAAAGCCCTGCGCGACGCCCACCTGAGCGTCGAATGCGCCGCCAACGGCGCCGACGCCGACGCCCTGCTGCACACGCAGGACTACGCGCTCGTCATCCTCGACCTGACCTTGCCCAAGATGGATGGCCTGGACGTGCTGCGCCGCCTGCGCGCCCGCGGCGGCGCGCGCGCCAAGACCCCGGTGCTGATCCTCACCGCGCGGGGCGGCCTGGAAGAACGCGTCCAGGGCCTGAACCTGGGCGCCGACGACTACCTGGCCAAGCCGTTCGAGCTGGCCGAACTCGAAGCGCGCGTCAAGGCGCTGCTGCGGCGCAGCCAGGGAAGCGAAGCGCTGGTGCACCAGTGCGGCGCGCTCAGTTTCGACACCAATACCCGCATGTTTTCCTACGGCGGCGCGGCGCTCGCGCTCACCCCGCGCGAACACGCGGTGCTCGAAGCGCTCATTACCCGCCCGGGGCGCGCGGTATCGAAAGAAAAGCTGTTCGACGAAGTCTTCGCGCTGGAGGACGACGCCAACCTCGATGCCATCGAGCTGTATATCCACCGCGTGCGCAAGAAGCTCGAACGGGCCGACGTCGGCGCGGCGGCCATTACCACCCTGCGCGGCATCGGCTACCTGCTGCAGCCGCGAGCCACGTCGACCTGAAGGGGCGGGCCGACATGACGCCGCTGTACGCCACCTTGCGCCGCAAGCTCGGCGCCGCGCCCCTGGGCAGCCTGCGCAGCCAGCTGCTGCGCTGGCTGATCATCCCGCTGGTGCTGCTGGTGGCCCTGAACGCGGTCTCGGTCTACGACAACGCGCTGGACGCAGCCGACATGGCCTACGACCGCTCGCTGCTGGCATCGACCCGCGCGCTCGCCGAACGGGTCGCCATCAAGGATGGCAAGGTGGTGGCCGACGTGCCTTACGTGGCGCTCGACTCGTTCGAAACCGATACCTTGGGGCGCATCTACTACAAGGTCAGCGGCATCGATGGCGAGACCGTCTCCGGCTTCGACGACCTGCCCCCGGTGCCGGCCAACGTGCCCCGTTCGGAAGCGTATCCGGCGCTGGTGCGCTTTTACCACGCCGACTACAACGGCGAACAGGTACGCATCGCCGCCCTGCTGCAACCGGTGTACGACGATTCGATGCGCGGCATCGCCCTGATCCAGGTGGGCGAAACGCTCGACGCGCGCCGCGGCCTGTCGCGCAAGATCCTGTTCGATACGCTCTTGCGCCAGGCCGTGATGGTGCTGGCCGTCGCGTCCTTGGTGTGGTTTGCCGTGCGGCTGGTGCTGCGGCCCCTGATGCGCCTCAAGATCGAAGTCGAAAACCGCGCCCTGAACGACCTCTCCGACGTCGACCAGGCGCTGGTGCACAAGGAAGTGCGCCCGCTGGTGGCGGCCATGAACGGCACCATGTCGCGCATGCACAACCTGATCGCCAGCCAGCGCCGCTTCATCGCCGACGCCTCGCACCAGTTGCGCACTCCGCTGACCGTGCTCAAGACCCAGGCCGAGCTGGCGCTGCGCGCAAACGATGCGGCCGCGATGCGCGAGATCGTCAAATCGATCGCCGCCACCACCGACGCCACCGTGCACCTGGCCAACCGCCTGCTCACGCTGGCGCGCGTCGAGCATGGCAGCGAGGCGGCCGGCATGGCGCCGGTCTCGCTGACCGCCATCGTGCGCCAGGTGGGGCTGGAAATGGCGCTGCCGGCGGTGCAAAAACAGATCGACCTGTCGCTCGACGCGGTCGAAGAGGCGCTGGTCGACGGCCAGGAACTGATGCTGCATGAACTGGTGACCAACCTGGTCGACAACGCCATCCGCTACACGCCAGTGGGCGGCAAGGTGGCGCTGCGGGTCCGGGTCGACGGCGACAAGGTGCAGCTGGACGTGGAAGACAGCGGCTGCGGCATCGCCGCCGACGAGCACGAAAAGGTCTTCACCCCGTTCTACCGGTCGTCGGGCGCGCTCGAGACCAACCCTGGCGGCACCGGCCTGGGCCTGGCGATCGTGCGCGAGGTCGCAAGCCTGCACCGCGCCGAGGTCACTCTCGCCGGCGCCAGCCCCGCACCTGGCTTGAGAATCATGATCCGTTTCGATTCGGCCGCCTGAGATTACGGATCGGATACAGACAGACAAAACCGCGTGTCCGCCTGCGCGACCGGTGCTAACGTTGACGGCGCTGTACAGACAGCACACCTCAACAACAAGAAACGGAGAGCACGCATGCAGTTCATTCACAAGGCAATCTTCATCATCGCGCTGGCCACCGGCGCCGCCGCACCGGGCATCGCGGCGGAGCGACTGAGCGCGCAGTACCAGGAGCCGCGCAGCGGCAACACCACGCTGGTCGACCAGGCCAAGCGGTACAGCGCATGGAACGTGGCGCGCATGCTGGACGATCCGCAGTTCGCGCAAGCGCTGGGCAAGCGCCTGGCCGGCGACGCCAAAGCGGTCATGCTTACCACCCTGCTCGATGACGTGCGCCAGCCGGGCGTGCAGGCCAAGGCCAGCGCCGACAAGCTGCGCTTTCTCGACCAGCGCGTACGCGAGCACAAGGCGATTGCGCGCGACGCCAACAGTCTGCTCGAAGTGCGCCTTTACACGCCCCAAGGCATGGACAGCGCCGCGCCGCGCGACATGAGCAAGCTGCTGGTCGCCTTTGCGCCGACGGGTAAACGCGCCGAATGGCGCGACGTCGAAGCGTTCGACCACCTGGGCCAGGTGCAGCTGCTCGACGCGCGCACGCCACCGGCCGTGCCGGTTCTGATCGTCGACATCAACGCGCGCGAAGACATGCGCGCCGGGATCGCGTACCTGAACCGCAGCCTGCGCGCCGCCGGCCTGCAAACGGCCGTACCCAAGGCCGCGTCGACGCTCGCATCAAGCGTTGCCGCGGCCGACGTGGAAACCACGCGCCTGGACCGCGTCAGCCTGGCCAACAGCAAGGAGACCTGGATTTCCGGGGCCGCCGACATCTTCGCCATCGTCTCCGGCGTGCAGCCCAACCAGGCCAAGGCGGAACTGAGCGTGATCGACATGCCCTACCTCGACTACGCCGGCACCACATACAACCCGAACCAGATCATGGTCTTCTGGAGCAGCTACCGCTACGGCGCGGCCAACATCCAGCTGTTCGAGCACGACGACAACACCAACTACAAGGACCTGGCGGTGGCCCTGTCCGAAAGCGTGAGCGCGATCCTGGGCGTGTTCGCGCCTTCGTACGCGGTGATCGGCCAGGTCGCCACGGCGATCCTGCAAGCCATGCCGAGCGGCTGGTTCACCAACGACAACGAATATGTCGACTCGTTCTACACCCTCGAACGCGGCCGCAGCTACGACAACTATCGCGGCGCCGCCAACAATGCGACGGTGACGCTCTCGCCCTACCTTTTGCGGGCGCAGTGATTCATGCGGGCAGCGGCAGCCTGACCGTAAAGCAGCTGCCCTGCCCCGGCGTCGATCGCACGGTCAGGCTGCCGCCGTGGCGCTCCACGATCCCGAACGAGATCGACAAGCCAAGTCCAGTGCCCTGCCCGGCCGCCTTGGTGGTGAAAAACGGCTCGTAGATATGCTCGATCACGGCCGGGTCGATGCCGCAGCCGCTGTCGTCGAAGTCGATGCACAGCGACGCGCCGTCGATACGGCTGCCGATCGCCAGCCGCCCGGGCGTGAAGTCGCCGCTGCGGCGCTGCTTGTCTTCGATGGCGTGGCAGGCGTTGACGATCAGGTTCATGAATACCTGGTTCAGCTGCGCCGGCCAGCACGCCAGCGGCGGGTCGGCCGCCAGCTCGCAAACGATGTCGGCCACGCTGGCGTACAAGGTGCGCACCAGGTGTACCGTCGCCAGCAGATTGGGGCCGATCGGCGTCGTCGTCATGGCCGCTTCGTCGGGCCGCGCAAACGTGCCCAGGTCGCGCACCAGGTCGCGGATGCGCGAGGTGCCTTCCAGGATGGTGCCGCTCTGGCGCACCAGCGCATCGACGCGGCCGTTCAGGCTGTCGACGACCGCGGCATCGGCATCGTCGCCGGCGAGCGCCAGCAGGAACGCGCGGAAGCGCTCCAGTTCCATCGCCAGCACCTGCGCGCCGGCGTGGGCGAAGTTACTGGGATTGTTGATCTCGTGCGCGATGCCGGCGCTGAGCGTGCCCAGTGACGCCATTTTCTCATGCAGCACCAGCTGCTGCTGCGCCAGTTGCAAGCCATGGACCGAGGCCGCCACCTGGCGCGCCAGCTCGCGCTTCTGGCCGAGCAGCGCGCGCACGCGCAGCCGGTACAGCGCGTAGACCAGCGCCAGCGCGGACAGGCCGGCCGCCAGCCGGAACCACCAGGTCTTCCAGAATGGCGGGGTGATCGTGATCGCCAGCGCTACGCCGGTCTCGTTCCACACGCCGTCCTTGTTGCTGGCCTTGACCCGGAAGGTGTAGTTACCCGGATCGAGATTGGTGTAAGTGGCGAAGCGCTTGTCCGCGTCGGTCAGCACCCACGCCTGATCGACGCCGTCGAGCTGGTACGCATAGCGGTTGCGCTGCGGGTCGGCGAAATGCAGCGCCGCGAATTCGAACGAGAACACCGATTGCTTGTGCGACAGGGTCAGCTTGCGCGCGCGCTGGATCGGTGCGTCGAGCACCAGGCCGGCCGGTGCCGGCCCGCTGCGCACCGAGCGGTTGTAGACCTGGATGTCGGTGATCGCCACCGGCGGCGGCCGGTCGTTGCCGCGTACCTGGCGCGGGTCGAACATCGTCAAGCCATTATTGAAGCTGCCGAAGAACATGGTGCCGTCCGGCTGGCGCCACGCGGAGCCGACGAAGTAATCGCCTTCGGCCATGCCGTCGCGGCTCGTGTAGTTGCGAAAGGTCTCCTTGCGTGGATCGAAGTCGGCGATGCCGCCGTCGTTGCTGATCCACAGATGGCCGTTGGCGTCTTCCAGGATGCCATCGACGGCCGGATTGGCCATGCCATGTTTGAGCGCGTACGACTTGAACTGCAGCTTGCCGTCGCGGTCGGCCAGCAGCCGGCTCAAGCCGCCGCCGGTGCCGACCCACAACGTGCCGTCGGCCGCTTCGTGCAGGAATGAGACGCGATTGTGAATCAGGCTGGCCGCATCCTGGCTGTCGTGGCGCGCATGGCGAAAGCGCCCGCTGGCCCGATCGAACAGGTCGAGCCCATTCGAGGTGCCTATCCACAGGCGCCCGCGCCTATCCTCCAGAATCGCCCAGATGAAGTTATCCGACAGGCTGGTTTGGTCGGCGTCGTCGTGGCGGAAGGTGGTGGCTTCGCCGCTGCGCGGGTCGAACCGGTGCAGGCCGCCGCGCGAGGCGATCCACAGCATGCCGGCGCGGTCCGGCACGATGGCCTGAATGAAGTCGCTCAGGGCGTCGCCGGTGGCGAAGCTGCGCGGCGTAAAACGCCCGCTGGCCGGGTCGAAGCGGCTCAAGCCACCGGTGCGGGTACCGGCCCATAACCTGCCCTGCCGGTCGCGTCCCAGCGCGGTCACCAGGTCGTCGTTCAGGCTGTGCGGCACGTGCGGATCGTGACGGTACACGGTGGTCTTTCCACTGTGCGGATCGAAGCGGTTGATGCCGCCGCCGTAGGTGGCCAGCCACAGCGACTGCGGGCCGTCACCGAGGATGGCGCTGATCTTATTACCGCTCAACGCCCCCGAGACGACATGGCGAAAGCCGCCCGCGTTCAGGTCGACCCGGCTGGCGCCCCCGAACCAGGTGCCGATCCACAGGATGCCGGCCCGGTCTTCGAACAGGCTGGCGACGTAGTTGTCGGCCAGGCTGGCCGGGATGCCGTCCTGGTGGACGAAGGTGGCAAAGCGCCCGGCGCCGGCCTCCCATCGTTTCAGGCCAGCGGTCTGGGTCCCCGCCCAAAACGTTCCCCGGCTGTCCTGGAACAGGGCGGTGACCGCGCCGGGCTCGATACCGTCGGCGCTTGCGAAGCGGCGCCGCGCGGCGGGTGCACCGGCTGCGATCCGCCAGGCTTCCAGTCCCAGCCCGGTGCCGACCCACAGCATGCCGGCGCGGTCGATCGCCAGCGCGCGCACGGCGTTGCGCTTGAGTGCATCCGGCCCGCCGCCGTCGATCCGGAAGTGGCTGAAGCGGCGCGTGCCCGGCGCCAGGTGGTCGACCCCGTGCGGGGTGCCGATCCACAGGCCGCCGGATGCATCGAAGGCCAGGCCGGTAAGGTCATCGGCGGCCAGCGAATCGGGCCTGGCCGGCTCGTGGCGCTCGGTCGTGATCTGGCCGCTGGCGCCATCGAGGCGCAGCAGTCCCGAACGCGTGGCGATCCACAGCATGCCGCCGCTGTCGCTGGCGATGGTGCGCACGTCCAGGTAGCCGGCCTGGCTGCCGCGCGGCGGATAGGAACTGAAGTTCTCGCTGCGCGGATTGAAGCGCTGCAGGCCGTTGCGCGTGCCCACCCATAGCTGTCCGGCGCGGTCTTCGTGCAGCGCCTGCACCGAATTGTCGGCGATGCTGGCCGGGTCGGCCGGATCGTGGCGGAAGGTGAGGAAGCGGTAGCCGTCGTAGCGGGTCAGGCCGCCCTGCCCGGCGAACCACATGAAACCATCGCGGTCCTGCAGCATGGCGGTGACCGAGGACTGCGGCAGCCCGAGGGCGGGATTGAGCTGTTCGAAGCGCAGTGGCGCCGGCGCCGCCGCCCGCGTGAAGGGGCACGCAAGGCAGAACAGAAGGACGGCCAGCGACAAGCGCAACGAAGACATAAGAGACCGGCGAGAGGGGCAAGCGCACCAGTATCGCAGCCTTGCCCTGATCTGTACAGGCAGTCAAGCCGCGTGCCAAAACAACAACGAAAAAAGGATTGGTAAGCGATCGGTAATCGCGCGTGAACTATCGTGGGCGCCGCCCCTCGCCGTTCCTGCACAGGCAGGACAGCGATGGCGAGGCGCGAGCTTCTCGCGCCGTCACATTCAACTGGAGAATCCATGCAATTTACTCACACACTCGCCTGGGGCGGCCTTTGCAGCATGCTGCTCGCGGCCCCCGGCTTCGCGTCGACGGTCACCATCGAGCACAATGGCAAAAACCCCTTCCCGCTTGGCGGCAAGGTCTGGTTCGTCGGTAAGCTCGATGGCGTCGGCAAGTCGATGGCGTTTTCGGTCAACGGCATCCCGGGCGGTAACGCGACGGTCGGCACGATCAATTCCCAGAACGGCGAATACCTCGCGCCGCTGGCGGCGCCGCCCAACAACGCGGTGACCGTCACGGCCACCTACCGCAGCGAGCCGCCGCAGTCGGCCAGCGCCACGCTGACCTTCCGCACCGGCACCACGCCGACTCCGACGCCGACTCCGACTCCGACTCCGACGCCGACTCCGACTCCGACACCGACGCCCACCCCAACGCCCACGCCCACCAGCGCCCCCTCCATCGCCGGCTGCGACATGTTCCCCGCCAGCGCCGTCTTCAATACCCGCATCGACGATCTGGTGCGCTTCCCGGCCCATGCCAGCAGCGACGCCTGGATCAACAGCGTCGGTAACACGCGCGCGCTGCACATGGATTTCGGCCGCAACGTCAACCAGGCCGACTACGCGTCCTACTACGGCATTCCGTACAACGTAGTCGACGCCAGCACCACCAGCTGGCCGCGCGTCTCGTTCGAAATCACCGATCCCAACTCGGGCAACGGCGACGGCGTGCCGGACGAAAGCGACTGCGCCGCACCCGACGCCGCCCACACGCTCACGCGCGGCTGCAGCGCGCTGCCCACCGCCAACCAGCGCTTCCCCTACCCGAACGACAACGTCGTCAAGGCCGAATACGGCAACTGCAACGACCCGCAGGAATGCGGCGACCGTCACGTGCTGGCCGTCGAAAAGAACGCCTGCCGCCTTTGGGAGAGCTACTTTACCTACAAGGTCAACGGCCAGTGGCACGCCTACTCGACCGCCGCGTGGAACCTCAAGTCGAACCAGATGCGTCCGAGATCCTGGACCTCGGCCGACGCCGCCGGCCTGCCGATCCTGCCGCTGCTGGTGCGCGCCGACGAGGCGTCGAGCGGCGACGTGCGCCACGCCCTGCGCATCACGTTTGCCGACCGGGTGCTCGACAAGCGCTTCGTGTGGCCGGCCACCCACGCGGCCGGCGGCGCGACCAGCAACGGCATTCCGTTCGGCGCCGTGCTGCGCTTGAAGAGCGACTTTCCGATTCCCGCCAACTGGACCACGCAGGCGCGCGCACTGGCCACGGCCATGAAGCGCTACGGCGTGTACGTGGCCGATATCGGCAGTAACAGCTTCATCACCGGCGAGCCGAGTGCGAGCTGGAACCCGGAGACGATCTCACAGTTGCAGCGCATTCAAATGGGTTCGTTCGAGTTTGTCGACACGCGCACCATTACCGGCAACCCGAAGTTCAACAGCAACTCGTACCAGGCAGCCTGGTAAGCCGCAACGGTGGGCTCCAGGATCGGAGCCCACCGTCGAAAGACGAAAAAAGCCGCGCGAACATCCGCGCGGCAAAGACAGAGCCGGTACCGATATCGGCGGGGGTCAGCCCATGAAACCGAGGTCGCTGACCGCAAACTTCGCCAACTCGTTCTTGAAAACCTGGCTGGCCAGCATCTCCGGATCGGCCCCGAACCATTTGCCGAGCGTTGCGCCCACCTGCTGGTTCGAGAACTGCGGAATCCATACCCCGCGACCGGTCGCATCATCCGGCCCGCCCAGGGTAAAGTCGGGGAAGCGGCCGTACACACCGCCCTTGACCGCCGCGCCGATCACCAGATGATGGTTGCCCCACGCATGATCGGTGCCGCCGGAATTGGCCGTGAGCGTGCGCCCGAAGTCCGACATGGTGAACGTCGTCACGCTTTGCTTGTGGCCGATCTCGGCGAGCGCCTGCTGGAATGCGGCCACCGACTGCGACACCTGGCGCAGCACATTCCACTGCTGGTACACCTGCCCGCCATGCGTATCGAAGCCGCCGATCGAGACGAAAAACACCTGCCGTCCCGGCCCCTGCGCGGCGCGCTGGCGGATCAGCTGCGCCACCGTGTGCAGTTGCGTTGCCAGCGCAAAGCCGGGGAACACCGTGTTCAGGGGCGTGGCGGCATTCGCCGTCGACAGGTCGGTCACCAGGTCCATCCCCTGCAGCAGCGCCTTGTTGGCGGCGTTGACCATCAGGTTCGGATTTTCGCTGGCCAGGATCTGGCGCAGCGCGTCGCGGCGCTTGTCGGCTTCGGCCTGCGGCCAGAAGTTCATGCCGGCCAGGCTCAGTTCACCGGACTCCGGCAGGCGGTTGCCGTGCACGCTCGCGCCTTCCACGAACAGGCCGCCGGCGCCGACCGAGACCGCGTCGAGCCGCCCCGCGCTGCCCAGCACATCGAGCAGGCGCCCGCCCCAGCCCGTGCCCGCGCCGGCCGGGGTGCCGGCCTGGTTCTGCAAGGTCTGGTCGGGATGCGAAAACAGCTGCGGCGGAATCGCCGTGCCGGCCACGTACTGCGCTTTGGTCAACGGCTGGCGCAAACTGCCGACGTTGAGGATGGCCGCCACGTCGCCCTGGCCGAACAGGGTGTCGATTTCAGGCATGCCGTAGTGAAAGCCGAACGATTGCGCCAGCGCATCGGGCACCGCTTGCAGGGTGGCCGTGCGCGGTGCCAGCAAGGTCTTGGCCGAGGTCGACAAGGCCAGCCCGGCCGCGCTGCGTGCCGCCGTGTATTTGGCGTAATGGGCGGTATCGAGCGGAACGATCATATTGTTGCCGTCATTGCCGCCGAACATGTACAGGCACACGAGCGCCTTGTAATCGGTGACGGCGGCCTGGGCCGGCGCCGCAGCGCCCAGCAAACCCATGCCCGACAGGGTGCCCAGCAGGCTAGCCTGGGCGCTGCCGCGCAGGAATCCCCGGCGCGAGGTCGAAACTGTATCCATCTTGAATCCTTTGTAGGTGGAAGGCCGCCTATTGGTGCACGGCAAAATCGGAAACCGCGCTCAGGTACAGCGCCGTGATCGCGCGCTGGCGCGGATCGCTGATCGCCTGGATCGCCAGGCCGAGCTGGGTGCGGGTCGCGGGACGCATGCGGCCCGACAGCAGGTTGATATCCACCAGGTTGATCAGCTTGGCCGGGTCGCCCGCCGCGCTCACATACGGCGTGATGTCGATTTTCACCATGCTGCTCAGGTTGCCCGCGATCAGGTCATAAGCCAGGTTGGCGCGCAGCACCGCCAGGCTCGGCGCATAGATCTGGAACTCCGGTCCGTACAAGGTTGGCGAACCCGGCAGGCGGGTCAGCGGCGAATAGAAATTGAACACGCTCGGCGACTTGAGCAGCTCCTGGCTGACGCCGTGGTAACTCCAGAACAGATTGGTCGGGTCCAGCACCTGCCCGGTGAGCGCGCGCACCAGGCCGAGCGTGTGCATGATCGGATCTTTCAGATGGCCCTGGGTGGCGCCCGGCGTGGCCGGACGCGCTTCGGGGTCGGTCAGCACGGCGCGCAAGGTGGCCGCCAGGTCGCCGCGGCCGGCCGGGCCTTGGGCGAACACATCGGCGACGCGCTTGATGTAGGCCGGGCTCGGATTGCTCGTGACAAACGCGCGGATCAGGCGCGTGGCCACGAACGGCGGCAAGTTCGGGTGCTGGAACAGGTTCTGCATCACGGCCTCGTAATCCTGCACCGTGCTCTGGCCTCCCGCAACCTGCTGGCCGTTGAGCAAGGTCTTGGCGCCCTTGTCGTGGTACGCGTCGCGCGGCTGCAGCGGACCGGTAAAGTTTTCCCAGTTGATGCCGGCGGCGTTGGTGCCGGCGTAGGTCCAGCCGCTCAGCGCGCGCGAAAATTCGCCGATGTCGGCCTGGGTGTAGGCGGGAATGGTGTCGCCATTGCGGTCGAGCTGGGGGCTGCCGTCCTGGTTCAACATATAAGTACCGATGGTGAACAGCTGCATCACCTCGCGCGCATAGTTTTCGTTGGGCGACGGCGTGATGCTGTTGCCCAGGTCGAGATACTTGCCCATGGCCGGGTTCAGGGTCATCTCGCGCAGCAGATTGTTAAAGTTGCCGAAGGCATGCTTCTGCAAGGTCGTCAGCCAGGGCTGCATTTCGTTGGGGTAAGGGTTTTTGTCGGCCGAGACGACGAAGATGTGCGACAGCGCAAAGATCATGCGCTGGCGTAGCTGGTCCTTGCCGGTGGCCATGTTGCGGTACCAGTTCGTGGCCAGCTGGTTCAGGCTGGTCGCCGTCGGCATCGGGCTGGCGGGCGTGGAGAACTGCTGGGTCAGCCAGGCGTTCTGGCCGATGGTTTGCAGCTGCGCCACCTCGGCAGCGGTCGCGCCGAAGCTGGCCTGCTCCAGGAAGCGGACCGCGGCGATTTTGGCGGCGTCGGGCGCAGGGGTTGGCGTCGGCGTTGGGACCGGAGTCGGCGTCGGCGTCGGTGTGGGCGTTGGCGTCGGTGTCGGCGTTGCCACGGCGCTGCGCAAGGGCAGCACGATCGATCCGGACACAGGCGCCGGTCCATAGGTCTCGGCCGAGATGGTCACGGCATTGTTCGCCGGCATCATCAGCGGCGCCACATACTTGCCGTTTTGCGAATTGACCGTGCCCACCGTGGCATTACCGCCCGGAATGCCGTTGACGGAAAACGCCATGCTGCGGCCCACGCCGTCGAGCTTGCCGAGCAGCCACACCGTGCTGCCCAACGCAAACGGCGCCTTGCCGCTGTATTCCACCGTCACCGTCGCCGCAAACGCCGGCGCTACGGCCAGCATCAAGCACACGGGCGCCCACATCCACACTCTGCTACCTTGCATTTCAACCTCCCTGTTGTCGTTGTTGCATCCGCGCCTTTGCCGAAGCGACAAAAACAGGCCGGAACAGCCAACATCATCAGGGAGAGAGAACTACAGATCGGTTACAGAAGACTAAATAACTGCATTTTTGACAATAATCCCACAGTCATGTTTTTTATTGGGGTCAGAGCTCAATTGCGCTAACTTAAGCTCCGTCCTTCCCGCGCAGGCGGGAATCTAAGGCATCTTTGCTGAGCGACTGCCCTTGGATTCCCGCCTTCGCGGGAATGACGGTTTTGAAGTTTCCGATAAAAGCTCTGCCCCGGTCCCAACGCGCTACCTGAAGCCGAGCGCCACGGCCAGCTTTTCGGTCTCGTACGAAGGCGTCACGCCGAGCACGATCGATAGCGTGTCGCGGCAGCGCCGGTAGGCGCCGAAGGCGGCCGCCGCGCCATCCTGGGCGTGGGCGCAGCGCATCCAGCCGCGGTAATTCGCTTCCGACAGCGGCTCGGCCGCCAGCGCGCGCTGGTACAGGCTCAGGGCGCAGCCCCATTCCTGCATCGCTTCGAGCAGCCGCCCGAGCTGGCCGACCGCGGCCAGGAACAGGTTGCGCGCACGCTCGCGCATCGGCAGGACCCACGTCTCTTCGGCGCCATCGCAGAATGGGCCGCGATACAGATCGAGCAAGGTCGCGCTGCAGCGTCCCACCTCGTCCACGGCGGCATGCGCAGGCAGGCCGGCAATCGCCGCGCACAGCTCGGCCAGCGCGCTCACGTCGGTCCAGACGCGTGCCTCGGCCAGGTGCGTCCTGCCGCCGGAGACAACCACCGCTTCGTCGCTCAGGAGCAGCTTGCGCAGGCGGTGCACCGTCACGTTCAGCGCCGACTTGGCGACGTCGGTACCGCCCCACAGCTGCGCCACCAGTGCTGCCTGCGCCTTGCCGCCCTCGCCCGCCGCCACCAGGCTTTGGAGCAGGGCCAGTGGCCGCTGCTGCGCCTTGCCGGTGGCGGCCACCGCGGCGCCGTGCAAGCTCAGTTCGAACTTGCCGAGCGTGCGCACCGCGACCGGCCATGGCCAGCCCTGCACGCAGCGGTTCGGCGCGGCCAGCCGCTGGCGCATGACGATCATGGCCACATGGGCCGCGTCGATGCCGTTTTCCAGCGCCAGCGCCGCCACCCGCGCGGCCAGGGCCGGCACCGCCGCGAACAGGGCGCTGGCCTGGCGTGCCCGGTGGCTGCCCATTGCCGCGCGCATCAGCGCTGCCGCGCGCGTACCGTCGCCGGCGGCCGCGCTGGCGCAGGCGTCGATGAAGTCGCGCTCTTCGCGCAGCAGCACTGCCTGCACGCCGTGGGCGCCAGCCACCGCCCGGCCGTAGCAGTCCAGCGCCGGGGCGTAGTGACCGGCCCAGGCGTAGCACGCGCCCATGAAGGCGTCGAAGCGGGCGCGCTCGCGCGCGGGCACGCCAATGTCGCCGGCGATGCGCAATGTCTCCCGCGCGGCGTGCACGGCGCCGCTCGCGTCGCCCGCCAGCGCCAGGCACTGCGCGTCGAGCGCGCTCAGGTCGACCAGCTGCACACCGCGCGAGGCCGGCAGCGCGGCGCGCATCCGCTCCAGCAAGCTGCGCGCCGCGTCGATCGCGCCGGTACCGAGCAGGTGATGCACTTCGAGCGACTGGAACAGCAAGGGATCGAGCCCGGCATCGATGACGATGCGGCGCGCCACGTCCGTGACGTGCTGCGCCTGCCCAAGATCGCCTTCCTTGTTGAACCAGCGCGCCACGCGGCTGAACCAGCGCACCCGGTGCGCGGCGCCAAGCGATGCATCGTCGGCGCACGCAGCCAGTTGCGCGACCAGCGCGTTGGCCCGGCCGGCGTTATCCATCCAGTCGAAATAGCGCAGCAGGCAGGCGCCCGCTTCCAGCCGCGCGAGCGGATCGTCGACCTGGTCCAGCGCAATCAGGGCGCGCCGCACGCACGGCGCCAGCTCGGGCGATTCCGGCGCCACGTACAGCAATGCACTGGCCATGCGCGAGTGCAGCAGCAGGTCGAACGCGGGCTCGAGCGCTGCCGCATCGAGCGTGTGCACGCCCTCGGCCAGCAGCGCCAGCCAGCGCGGCAAGGCGCTGAAGTCGGCCCATTCGGCATCGTAGGTGTCGATGATGGCCGCCACCGCATGGAGGCGCGCCGGCATGTCGCCGGCCTGGTGGAAGGCGCGCTCGGCGCGCACCAGGATGCGCCGCGCATGCAGCGGCTGCACATCGGCCAGCGACACGCCGTGCCAGTAGGCGAGCCAGGGCTGCTTGTCGGCCAGGTCGGCCGGCAGGCAGCTCATCCACAGGCGCCAGCACTGGCCACGCCCGCTGGCCAGCATGGCCGCGGCGCGGCGCAGCAGGAAGGCGGCCAGCGCGCGGTGCTCCTGCGCCTCGATGTACAGGGCCGCCGCGTCATCGATGCGCCCGTGGCCGTCCGCAATGGCGGCGGCCTGCCCGCTCAGCGCCAGGCGCTGCGCGGGATCGAGCAGTTCGCGCGCCTGCTCGCGCAGGAAGACGCCGAACAGGCCGTGGAAGGCGAAGGTGGCGCCGCGCCGCTCGACGAACAGGCGGCGCCGGTACAGCCGTTCGAGCAGCAGCGGCGCGCCCGGGTCGCCCGTCAGCGCCTGCGCATCGGCGCCCGACATGGCCGGCAGACACGCCAGCATCAGCAGCAGGCGCTGCGCCGGCGCGGGCAGGCGCCCGACGATTTCGCCCGCAAAATAGCGGAACAGGGCTTCGCGTCCCTGCGCCAGGTCGGCGCGCGGCTGCCCATGCACGCTGCGCAGCAGTGCCACGCCCGCCGCCCAGCCATCGACCAGATCGAGCCACTGCACCACTTCCGGATCGGCCACGTCGCCGCCCTGCACTAGCGCGCGCACTTCCGACGCGTCCAGGCGCAGCGCATCCGGGTCGATCAGGCCAAGGCGGCCGTCGAGTTCCATGCGCGCCAGGCACGGCGGCGGCGCTTCACGGCTGACGGCCAGCAGCGTCACCCCGGCCGGCACCTCGGCGCACGCCGCGTCGAGCAGGAAGCCGGCGCTGTGCCAGTCGACCTCCTGCGCATTGTCGAACACCACCAGCGCACCTTGCGGCAGGTGCGCATAAAGCTGGCGGAAGAACAGGCGCGCCTGCTGCGCCGCGTCCGCAGCCACCTGCGGCGCTTGCCAGGGCGATGGTATGGCCGCGTCGATCGAACGCAGGGCGTCGGCCAGGAAGAAGAACAGCGTGGCCGGATCGGCGTCGCCCTGGTCGAGCTGGCACCACAGCACCGGCGCCTTGCACTGGCTGGCGTAGCTGGCGGCCAGCGTGGTCTTGCCCGCACCGGGCGGCGCGGCGATCCACAGCGCCGCGTGGCGGGCGCGCAAGCGGTCCACCAGCGCAAACAGGCGCGTACGCTGCAGCGGCTCGTACAGGCGGGGAAGCGTCAGCTTGGCGTAGGCCGGGGCAGCGTGCGGCGCCCGGGGAGTCCTGGTTCTGGTTGCGCGTGTGGCCATGGTCTCTCTGTGGTTCGGGGCCCGAAGGCGTATACAATGCGCTGGCACGGCGCCATTGTGTCATCGCCCGGCCGGCCGGACCAATGCCCATTCTCTCAAATCTATGGCAATTTTCAAAACAGAAAACCTGGCCCTGCTCGACCGGCAGCCCACTTTGTCGGACCCGCGCCACACCGTCATGCTGGTCGACGACATGGATGCCAACGTCTCGGTCATGGCGGCGCTCCTGCGTCCGCACTTTCATCTGATCGAGGCGCGCGACGGCCAGGAGGCCCTGCGCCTGATCGGCGAACTGCCCTCTTCGCAGGAACTGGCGTGCATCGTCAGCGACCACCGCATGCCGCGCATGAGCGGCGTGCAGCTGTTCGAGCGCACGTCGGTGACGCTGCCCGACACCCTGCGCATTTTGGTGACGGCCTACCTCGATCTGGACGCCATCGTCGATGCCGTCAATGCCGGCAAAATTCACCGCTTCATCGCCAAGCCGTTCGACGCCGCCGGCTTCCTGCTGGCGGTGCAGTGCGCGGTGGCCGCGTTCGAACACCGGCGTTTGCAGGCCGCCTATCACCGGGCGCTGGAAGAAGCGCTGCCGGTGCTGCCGGCGGCGGCAGCGGCCTTGCGCGAGCAGGCCATTGCCGCGCGCGTCAAACTGGCTGCCCTGGAAGCGCACGCGCCCACATAGCATATCGGTAATCGATCGGTAATCCGCGCGGGCCTAGAATGCGCCCATAAAAAGAGGAGACCGATGAATACCATTACCTTGTCAATCGCGGCCGGCATCGGCGCGTCCGTCCTGGGCGCGTCCTTCGCGCACGCCGCAGGCGCCATCGTCGGCGTGCACGCGGCGGCGCCGCAGGTGATCGTGGTCGAAGTGCAGACCGCCACCACCAACGAAGCCGGAGGAACGGCCACCACGCCCGATGCGCTCGACCTGGCCCTGTCCAGATGGACCGTCAACGGCCGCACCGCGCTGGGGATCAGCCGCATGTCGACACCGTACGACGAGCTCAAGGCGCTGACCAATGCGAGTCCCAACCTGTTCCCGGTGACCGTGCGCCACAAGATTTATCTGCGGCTCGACAAACCGCTTGCCCAGGGCCAGCCGTACACCATCGTGACTCCCTACGGCGCGACCAGGCTGGCCTTCGACAATCGCGTCACGTACTGCGAGTCGATCAAGGTCAACCAGACCGGTTACAGCAAGCTGGCCAGCTCGCGCTTCGCCAACTTCGGCGCGTATCTTGGCGATGCCGGCTCGCTCAAGCTGCCGGCCGGGTCGCGCTACGAGGTGGTCGACGAGCGAAGCGGCAATACGGTGCTCGGTGGCGAAGCCCAGTACATCAAGGACGACACAGCAGTTGCCAATGCCAGCTCGGGCGAACATGTCTACCGCCTGCGGCTGGACCAGTTGGCCGAGGGCGGCCCTTATTTCGTGTCGGTGCCGGGTTGCGGGCGTTCGCGCTCGTTTGCCGTTGGCGACGACGCCAGCCGCAAGATCGCCTACGTGTCGGCGCGCGGCCTGTATCACCAGCGCTGCGGCATGGCGCTCACGCAGCCCTATACCCGCTTCACGCGCGGGATCTGCCACGCCACCGTGGCCGATACGCGCACGCCATGGCTGTCGACGCCATCGATTTCGGTGCCGGACAACGCGCCCATGACGCCGCTGATCGGCGGCCATCATGACGCCGGCGACTTCGATCGGCGCCCGATGCACACCATCATCCCGATCCTGATGCTGTCGTACTTCGACGCCTTTCCCACCCACTTCGTCGACCGCCAGTACAACATCCCGGAGTCCGGCAACGGCGTTCCCGATTTCGTCGATGAAGCCCTGTGGGCGGTGCTGTCGTGGGAAAACCTGCAGGTGATGGACCCGCACGATCCGCAGTTTGGCGGCGTGCGCGCCGGCACCGAGATGAACCGCCATCCCGCCTACGGCGTGCATAGCGCGGCCAGCGATCCGGGGCGCTACGGCACCTGGGCGGTGAGCGAAGAAGTCACCGCGCTGTCGGCCGGTATGTTCGCCCACGCCGCGCGCGTGATCCGCCCGCACGACGCCGCACGCGCCAACGCCCTGCTGCAACGCGCCAGGCTGGCCTGGCGCTACCTGGAAAAGACCACGACGCCGGAT
>DASVVC010000178.1:0-39332 GCA_036386755.1 Telluria sp. | reverse complement strand
GCGAAGGCGGGAACCCAAGTTTGTTGAGCCGACGAATACTTTAAAACTTGGGTTCCCGCCTTCGCGGGAACGACGCAGTAGTGGCAGGAACAACAATGCGGTAACACGAGCGACGCGGAGGTTTATTTCCCCAGCGCGCCTTTCTTAGGGCTGGTCTGGCGCGGCTTGGCGCGCTTGATGGTGCCGCCTTCCGTCACACGCTCATTGCCTTTGATCATGACCTTGGTCACGGACGGACGCTTGGTACCGCTTGCGCTCGCTTTAACAATGGTAACTTCGCGCATTCCTTTACCCGACTTGCTGCTGCGTTCTTTCACCACTTCCACTTTGGGACGGTAAATGACCAGCAGTTTGCCGATGTGTTGCACCGGAGCCGCATCAAGCTCGGTACAAATGTTGTCGTAGATTTCTGCGCGCATGGCGCGGTCGTCGCCGAACACGCGGACCTTGATCAGGCCGTGCGAGTCGAGGCTGGCCGAGATCTCTTTGATCACAGCCGGCGTCAGGCCCGCTTCGCCGATGATGACGACAGGCTTGAGCGCATGCGCTTCAGCGCGCAGTGCACTGCGCTCGACGGGGGTAAGTTTTTGCATAATATTTTTAGATAATCCTTTAAAAGCAGTATTCTACGCGAATGGCAAAGAACAAATTAAACAAAAACTGGTTGCACGACCACATAAACGACCCCTACGTGAAGTTAGCGCAGAAAGAGGGTTACCGTGCACGCGCCGCCTACAAGCTCAAGGAAATCGACGAGAGCGAAAAGCTGATCAAATCCGGCCAGGTCATCGTCGACCTCGGCTGCACCCCGGGCAGCTGGGGCCAGTATGTGCGCCGCAAGCTCGCCGGCAAGGATGGCGGCGGCATCAACGGCACCATCATCGGCCTCGACATGCTGCCGATGGAGCCGATCGCCGACATGCATTTTATCCTCGGCGACTTTCGCGAGGCGCGCATCTTGCGCCAGCTCGACACCATCCTGGCCGGCCGCAAATGCGACCTGGTGCTGTCGGACATGGCGCCCAACCTGTCGGGCATCCCCACGGCCGACTCGGCCCGCATGGAGCACCTGATCGACCTGGCGATCGAATTTTCGCAGTTCCACATGAAGCCGTCCGGCGCGCTGGTCGTCAAGTGTTTTAAAGACATGGGTTTCAGCCAGGTCGTGGAGAAGTTCCGCGCCGAATTCAAGGTTGTCAAGCAGATCAAGCCGAAGGCCAGCCGCGACAAATCATCGGAAATTTTCCTCGTTGGCAAGGGGCTGAAAAATCCTACCGACAAGAATACCGCTCTGGAAGACGAATCTCCCCTTGATATTTGACGGGTTTAGCCGCACATCAACCAAGGAAAGCCGCAAAAGGCATGGAAATTGGGTAAGAGTTGCCTGATTTTCATGGCTTTTCAGTAGTTTTTCAGCCCGGCAGCGGGGCGTGCGTGGCACCGCCTGCTTATTGCGAGTAAAATCGGCGTTCTAAAATCGGTAAAAAGATGCGCCTGCATCGAAGGAGTTTTCGTGAATAATATGTTTTCCAAATCCGCTATCTGGGTCGTCGTTGCCCTGCTGTTGTTCATGCTGTTCAGACAGTTTGACAACCACAACGTTGCCGGCGGCAGCAAGTCGATCCCTTATTCCGAACTGCTCGATGACGTGAAGGCACGGCGCATCAAGGAAGTGCTGATCGAAGGTCCGAACATCACCGCCACGCGCCTGGACGACAGCAAGGTGCGCGCCACCGCGACGCTGCTCGACCGCGGCCTGGTGGGCGACCTGCGCGACGCGGGTGTGCGTTTCGACATCAAACCGCCTGAAGATCCATCGTTCCTGCAAACCGTGTTCATTTCCTGGTTCCCGTTCCTGTTGCTGATCGGCGTCTGGATTTTCTTCATGCGCCAGATGCAGGGCGGCGGCAAGGGTGGCGCGTTCTCCTTCGGCAAGTCGAAGGCCCGCATGATGGATGAAACCAACAACACCGTCACTTTCGCCGACGTCGCCGGTTGCGATGAAGCGAAAGAAGAAGTCAACGAAATCGTCGACTTCCTCAAGGATCCGACCAAATTCCAGAAGCTGGGCGGCCGTATTCCGCGCGGCGTGCTGATGGTAGGCCCGCCGGGCACGGGTAAAACCCTGCTGGCGCGGGCGATTGCCGGCGAAGCCAAGGTACCGTTCTTCTCGATTTCCGGTTCGGACTTCGTCGAAATGTTCGTCGGCGTGGGCGCGAGCCGCGTGCGCGACATGTTCGAGAACGCCAAGAAACACTCGCCTTGCATCATTTTCATCGACGAGATCGACGCGGTCGGCCGTCACCGTGGCGCCGGCATGGGCGGCGGTAACGACGAGCGCGAACAGACCTTGAACCAGTTGCTGGTCGAGATGGACGGTTTTGAAGCGAGCTCCGGCGTTATCGTCGTCGCCGCCACCAACCGCGCCGACGTGCTCGACAAGGCGCTGCTGCGTCCGGGCCGTTTCGACCGCCAGGTCATGGTCGGCTTGCCTGACATCCGCGGCCGCGAACAGATTCTTAATGTGCACATGCGCAAGGTGCCTATCGGTGCCGACGTCAAGGCCGACATCCTGGCACGCGGTACGCCTGGCTTCTCGGGCGCCGACCTGGCCAACCTGGTCAACGAAGCAGCCCTGTTCGCCGCGCGCCGCAGCAAGCGCCTGGTGGAAATGAGCGACTTCGAAGACGCGAAAGACAAGATCTACATGGGTCCCGAGCGTAAATCGATGGTCATGCGTGAAGAAGAGCGCCGCAACACCGCGTACCACGAGTCCGGCCACGCCGTCATCGCCAAGCTGTTGCCGAAGGCCGATCCGGTGCACAAGGTCACGATCATGCCGCGCGGTTACGCCCTGGGCCTGACCTGGCAGCTGCCTGAACACGATGTCCTGTCCGGTTACAAGGACAAGATGCTGGAAGAAATCTCGATCCTGTTCGGTGGCCGTATCGCCGAAGAGCTGTTCGTCGGTCAGATGTCGACCGGCGCGTCGAACGACTTCTCGCGTGCCACCAAACTGGCGCGCTCGATGGTGACGCGTTTCGGCATGAGCGACAGCATGGGCGTGATGGTCTACGAAGATAGCGAAAACGAAGGTTTCTTCGGCGGCGCCACCAAGACCATTTCCGAGGCGACGCAGCAAAAGGTCGACGCCGAGATCCGTTCGATCCTCGACACGCAGTACGCGCTCTCGCGCCGCCTGCTGGAAGAGAACCGCGACAAGGTCGAAAAAATGACCCAGGCGCTGCTCGATTGGGAAACCATCGATGCCGACCAGATCAACGACATCATGGCCGGCAACGAGCCGCGCGAGCCGAAGTCGGGCATCCTGACCAAGCGCACGCCGCCTCCGGGCGACAGCGGTTCGGGCGGTGTTTCACCGAACGCGACAGCACCGGCGTAAATCTCTCCGCTTCTTGCAAGGTTGTATATAATGCCGTTCAGACAAGACTGAACGGCATTTTTTATGGCCGATCGATTAACATCATGATGTAAACGCAATGCGACAATATTTTCAATGCGGCCGCTTCGGCTTCGATCTGGCCGCCAAGCCCCTGGTCATGGGCATCCTCAACGTCACCCCCGATTCGTTTTCGGACGGCGGGCGCTTCGGCTCGCTCGAATTCGCCCTCTCGCGCGCCGAGGAAATGGTGCTCGAGGGCGTGGACCTGATCGACATTGGCGGCGAATCGAGCCGTCCGGGCGCGCCCGCCCTGGCATTGGATGAAGAGCTGCGTCGCGTGATGCCGGTGCTGTACGCGCTGCGCGATCTCGGCAAGCCCTTGTCGATCGACACCTACAAGCCCGAGGTGATGCGCGAGGCGATCCTGGCCGGGGTCGACATGATCAACGACATCAACGGCTTTCGGGCGCCGGGTGCCCTGGAAGCGGTGGCCGGCAGCGACTGTGCGTTGTGCGTGATGCACATGCAGAGCTCGCCGCAGACCATGCAGCAGGCCCCAAGCTACGCCGACGTGGTGCGCGAGGTGACGGATTTCCTGCGCGAGCGCGTCGACGCCATGCTGGCCGTCGGCATCGAGCGCCAGCGCATCTGCATCGATCCGGGTTTTGGTTTTGGCAAGACGGTGGAACACAACTACGCCTTGCTGCGCAACATCGGCAACATGCAGCAGGAACTCGGGCTGCCGGTGCTGGCGGGCGTGTCGCGCAAATCGATGATCGGGGCCGTGACCGGCAAGCCGGTCGAGCAGCGCCTGGCCGGCAGCCTTGCCGGCGCGCTGGCGGCGGTGGCGCAGGGCGCGCGCATCGTGCGCGTTCATGATGTTGTTGAAACGGTAGATGCACTCACAGTGTGGCAAGCTGCTACCACGCATTCATTCACGCATTCATTCATTAACTAATTCATTCACTGAGTAAAAGAGAAAACATGGCACGTAAATATTTCGGTACGGACGGTGTGCGTGGGCTGGTGGGCGTAGCGCCGATCACGCCTGATTTCGTGATGCGCCTCGGCTACGCCGCCGGTAAAGTCCTGGCCAAGACCAACGCCGCCTCCGGCCGTCCGACGGTCCTGATCGGCAAGGACACCCGGATTTCGGGCTACATGCTGGAGTCGGCGCTGGAAGCAGGCTTCAACGCCGCCGGCGTGGACGTCATGCTGGCCGGCCCGATGCCGACCCCGGCCGTGGCTTACCTGACGCGCGCGCTGCGCCTGTCCGCCGGTGTCGTGATTTCCGCGTCGCACAACCCGTTCCAGGATAACGGCATCAAGTTCTTCTCCGAGCACGGCACCAAGCTACCGGACGCGGTCGAGCACGAAATCGAAACCATGATCGACCAGCCGATGGAATGCGTGCCGGCCGAAAAGCTGGGCCGCGCCAAGCGCCTGGAAGATGCCAAGGGCCGCTACATCGAATTTTGCAAGAGCACCTTCCCGAACGAGCTCGACCTGCGCGGCCTGCGCATCGTGCTCGACTGCGCGCACGGCGCCGCTTACCACATCGCCCCGCACGTGTTCCACGAGCTGGGCGCGGAAGTCATCGCCATCGGCAACAAGCCGAACGGCTTTAACATCAACGACGGCTTCGGCGCGACCGCGCCGAAAGCCATGGCCGCGGCCGTGCTCGAACACCGCGCCGACCTCGGCATCGCGCTCGACGGCGACGCCGACCGCCTAGTCATGTGCGACGGCGCCGGCCGCATCTACAACGGCGACGAGCTGCTGTATGTCATGGTGCGCGACCGCATGACGACCGGCCCGGTTGCCGGCGCCGTCGGCACCCTGATGACCAATATGGCGCTGGAAGTGGCGTTCAAGGAACTCGGCGTCGGCTTCGCGCGCGCCAAGGTCGGCGACCGCTACGTGCTGGAAGTAATGAAAGAGAATGGCTGGCTGTTCGGCGGCGAAGGTTCGGGCCACTTGCTGGCACTGGACAAGCACACCACCGGCGACGGCATCGTCTCCGCGTTGCAAGTGCTGTCGGCGCTCAAGCGCAGCGGCAAGAGCCTGGACAAGTGCTGCAAGGAACTGACCTTGTATCCGCAGACCTTGATCAACGTCAAGGTGCCGTCCGGTTTCGACTGGACCAAAAATCCGGAGATGGTCGCCGAGAAGGAAGCCGTGGAAGCGGAGCTGGGCAATACGGGCCGCGTGCTGATCCGCGCCTCCGGCACCGAGCCGCTGATCCGCGTGATGGTGGAAGCGAAGAATGCGCAGGTCGCGGAATCGACCGCGCGCCGGATTGCCAGCAAGGTGCCGGCGTAACGAGACAGTCGCGAAGGGGGAGGGCGCGGCCATGCGATGGACGCGCCGGTGGGCAAGTTGACGGCATCCGGGATGAGTTTTCCTATTTTCAACATTTCACGGAAAACTTCACGATGTGCCGTTGACGTTTGCGATTCCCCCGACGTATAATAACGTCTTCGGAGTGTGGCGCAGTCCGGTAGCGCACCTGGTTTGGGACCAGGGGGTCCAAGGTTCGAATCCTTGTACTCCGACCAAGTTAAAGACGGGCTGTCATTCATTTGACAGCCCGTTTTCATTTCCGCGAGGTTTCTTCCTCGCGACAAGACTGCCCATAGCTCAGTTGGATAGAGCATCAGCCTTCTAAGCTGAGGGTCACAGGTTCGATTCCTGTTGGGCAGGCCAGTCAAATGTAGTATCCATGCGGGTTCCAGCGGTTTTTGCTGGTTCGGAACCTCCTTACTTGGATGCTGCAACTATCTAAGTAAGCGATAAATAAGCATTCCGCCGCTATTGTGTGGCCGCTACGCGAATGCTGCCGCCCATTCGGCATCCATTCCGATCCTTGCCATAAGCAATTCATCCCCTTTGATGTGTGAAAAGTCTGGCAGCACGGCTAGAGCGTATGTTGGAATACACCCAGACTCAACAGCTTTTAGTTGCATATAAGAAATTTCATCCAAACATTGAACGCGTGAAAGCCGTTGAGTTGCGGATGCGGCAGTGCTAGACTACTCAGACGTTATAGTGATTCAACTTTTGCTAGGGATTTATGCAGCAGTTACCAGACCAGTCGGAAAGGTCGGACACGACTAGGGAAGTAAAATCTAATTCTCTAATGCTTATTGCCGAAGGCATTGGAGCTTACTTTGGGAAGCTTCCGGTTGCGTTGCAAAAGAACGTCACCAAGGCCCTTGGTCATCTGCTCGGTGTTCCAATGGCTTATTTAGATGGGGTGGCGAGTGAACTAAAGGCTGTTTCAGCGGCTCGGGTAAAGGTTACTGAGGCAATGGGGCTAGAGCTTGCAAAGTCCGTTAAAGTTGATAGCGAGCTTGCCGAGATTGCGACAGCAACTCATGCCAATAAAATATTGAGGCATCAAAAGAACTCGATCAAAGTTTTAAAATACGCTGCGGAAGAAATGGAGAACGTGCAGCTGCGAAATCGTATAGAGCCTTCATTATCTCCTGAGCCAAGTGCTATCGAATTTGAAGAAATCAGTGATGACTGGTTAAATGCATTTGAAGCCGAAGCTGTAAATATGAGCAGCGAGCAAATGCAGAGGCTGTTCGGTAAGATGCTGGCGGGTGAAATCAATCGACCATCAACATTCTCGATCCGTACAATAAAGTTGATGGGGCAGATGGATAGTGACGTAGCAGGAATATTCCGCAAGTTCTGCTCCATATCGTCTTCGTGCCAGGTTTCAAAAACGATGGTCGTGGACGGTAGAGTGATTGTTTTTAAGCGAGCAGGGTCGGGCTCGTTACACGATTTTGGATTGCCGCATTCAGATCTTCTTACGCTAGAGGAATATGGTCTCCTGGTTGATGTGCAACCTCAGAGCTTTCCATATGACATATGTATTCTTCGGACTGAGGTTGATGATAGGCCAAAAATTGCGCTCACATATAATGAGCGAAAATATGTCCTAATTCCAGAGTCTCCGAAAACTTCAGCAGATTTCGACCGACTTGACGTCTATGGAATAGGACTTAGCCGAGTCGGACGGGAGTTATTAACAGTCGTCGAGTCACAAGAAAACGAAAATTATACTGCCGCCTTAGTGAACTATTTTAAAAGCCTCGGCCTTAGGTTTTATGAAATCCCAGAGAATTTGTAAAAGGGATAGAGAGAGGAAAGTAGCTTACCAGTATTGAATTTTTGCACGAAGTGGAGCAACTCTTTCGTAAGAGTAAATCACTATTTTCTTTGTTGGGGTTGGAAAGCAAAGCTTGTAGCTCATAGGGGAAGGCTACACCGATTCAAATAAAAAATTCCGGAACCTTCCCATGTCATTAGGTGGACTGGGGCAGTCCTAAGAACTTTGCGATGATGACCAACAGCTCGACCGGATCGGGCGCGCATCACACCCATCCGCGTGACTATACGCCGCATATTGCCCATTGCGCACAAAGCCCACCAAGGTCAAGCCTGCCTGCTCCGCCACCCGCACGGCCAGCGCGCTCGGTGCCGACACGGCAGCGAGCAGGCCGATCCCGGCCCGCGCCGCCTTCTGTACCATCTCATAACTGGCGCGGCTGGTGAGTACGCAAAACCCTTGTGCTGGCGACACACCGCTTCGCACCATCGCGCCGATCAGTTTGTCCAGGGCGTTGTGCCGGCCGATGTCTTCGCGTACCAGCAGCAGCTTGCCGTCCGCGTCCGCCCAGCCGGCTGCATGCGCGGCGCCGGTCAGCTGATGCAAACGCTGATGATGCGGTAGCGACGCCATCGCACGATGCAACGCCTCTGGCCTCACGCGCGTGCGATCACCGACGACAGGACTGGCGATGGAAAACTGCGCCAGGCTCTCCACCCCGCACAAGCCACATCCGGTACGCCCGGTCCGCATCTGCCGCGCCTGCTTGAGGCGATGCAGCGCGCCGCCGGCGATGCGGATCGCCACTTCCACGCCATCCGCGCGTGTCGTGATGTCGATATCGAACACGTCGCTTCCGTCACGAACGATGTCTTCACTCAGGCTGAAGCCCAGCGCAAAATCCTCCAGGTCTTGCGGCGTCGCCAGCATCACCGCGTGCGTGATGCCGTTGTAGACAAGCGCCACCGGCGTTTCCTCCAGCACCCACTGCCGCTCCGTGGCGGCGCTACGGCTGTCGAAGACCGGCAAGGCCAGCGCAGCGTCAGGCAACACATCCTCGCCGGCTTCCTCGGGCGGCAGCCCCAGTTCCTGCATCGTGCACGCGTTCATGCAGCCACCGTCGCTGCAGCAACATCGCGCACCAGGCACACATCGATGGCCTTGGCGGCTGGCACCATGCTTTCCTTCGCGTGGTGCCAGAGTGGTATCAACGGATTGCATTCCGGGAAATACCCTGCGATGCACCCGGCAGGCACCGAATACTCGGTGATGCGCAAACCGCTGACACGACGCACCACGCCATCGGTGGACGGTGTGCGCGCGGTGACCAGATCGCCCTCGGCAAAGCCCAGCCGGTCCATATCGCTGCGGGACATGAACAGCACCATGCGGGTGCCGTACACCCCCCGAAAGCGGTCGTCGTGACTGTAAATCGTGGTGTTGAACTGGCCGTCCGAGCGAACGGTGAACAGCCGCAAGGTGTCCTCGCCCGACAAGGTCAGGTCCGGATTCGCGTCCAGGCCCTGCGGCGCAATAAAATTCGCCTTGCCGTTCGGCGTGGCCCAGACCCGCTGGGAGGCGGGCACCGGCTTGCGAAACCCGCCGGGCGTCCACAGGCGCGCGTTGAATTGTCCGAAAATGTCCGGATAGGTCGCCTCGATCGCGTCACGGATGAGCGCGTAGTCGGCAACCCACGCGTCCCAGTCGAGCTTGGGCGAGGCAGGCAACAGCGCCTTGGCGATGCCGCCGATGATGGCCGGTTCGGACAACAGGCTGCCCGCCGCCGGCTCGGCCCGTCCACGCGAACCGTGCATGCAACCGGTGCTGTCTTCCACCGAGACGGCTTGTTCGACGCCGCCCTGGCGGTCGATTTCGATCCGGCCAAGGCACGGCAGCAGGTAAGCAACCTTGCCATGGATGAGGTGGCTGCGATTGAGCTTGGTCGCGATCTGCACGCTGAGCGGCACGCGGCGCCAGGCCGGCTCCATCAACCCTGTTTCCGGCACCGCCCGCAGGAAGTTTCCGCCGAGCCCGATAAAAGCGCTGACCTTTCCGGCCAGGATGCCTTCGCAAGCCTCGACCGTATTCATACCCTTCTCGCGCGGCGGTGCAAAGTCGTATTGAGCGGCAAGTTTGTCCAGTGGCGCCAGTTCCGGCTTTTCCGTGATGCCGACGGTGCGTTGGCCTTGTACGTTGGAATGGCCCCGGACCGGACAAATCCCCGCGCCCGGCTTGCCGATATTGCCGCGCAGGAGCAGCAGATTGCTGACCATCTCGACGTTCTGCACGCCGTTGCGGTGCTGCGTCAAGCCCATGCCATACACGCCGATCACGGCCTTGGCCTGCGCATACACGCCCGCTGCGGTCTCCAGGTCGATTCGCGTCAGTCCGGACTCGCGTTCGATCTCGTTCCAGTCGCAAGCCCGTACAGCCTCGGCGAAGATGTCGAAGCCGGCGCTGTGCTGCGCCAGGAAGGCGTGGTCGAGCACGGGTGTCAGGCCGCTGGCCAGCGCCGCCTCGTCGGTCGCCAGCAACGCCTTGCACAAGCCCATGATCGCCGCCGTGTCGCCGCCGGCCTTGAGCTGGTAATACTGGGTGCTGATGCAGGTCTCGGCGCCGGTCAGCATCTCGACGGGGGACTGGGGATTGGTGAAGCTGACCAGCCCGCGCTCGCGCAGGGGATTGAACGTGATGATCGGCACGCCGCGCTTGCGCGCCTCCTGCAACTGGTGCAGCATGCGCGGGCTGTTGACGCCGACATTCTGGCCGAAGAAGAAAATGCAGTCGGTTTTCTCGAAATCGTCCAGCACCACCGTGCCGCATGCAACGCCGATGGTCTTCGGCAATGCCACCGACGTGCTTTCGTGGCACATGTTGGAACTGTCGGGCAGGTTATTGCAGCCGTACATGCGTGCCAGCAGCTGGTACATATACGACGTTTCCAGCGATGCGCGGCCGGAGCTGTAAAAAACCACGCTCTTGGGATCCATGCCGCGCAACTGCCCGGCAATGTCGGCAAACGCCTCGTTCCAGCCGACCGGTATGTACGTGTCGCTCGCGGCGTCCCAGCGCAGCGGTTCGGTCAGTCGGCCGGCCTCTTCGAGCGCATGATCGCTCCAGCCTTCCAGCTCGCTGAGCCTGTGGCTGGCGAAAAATTCCCGGGTCGCGGTCTTGCTGGTCAGTTCCCATGCCGTCGCCTTGGCGCCGCTTTCGCAAAACTCGAACGGATGGGGATTGGCCGGTTTCGCCCAGGCACAGCTGACGCAGGCGAAGCCATCGGTTTTATTCTGGTGCAGCAGCGCCTTGCTCGATGCGGCAATCGCTTCCTCCTGCCTGAGGATCTGCGTGACTTCCTTGAGCGACCCCCAGCCGCCCGCAGGCGCATCATCGTGCTTAATTTCTATGTTGTCGCTCATGATCGCCCTTTGCAATGGAAGGCCGAGTGTGGGCGTGGCGCGTTGATCGGTCTGTTCAATCGCGCACCTTGGGCCAAAGACCGTGCCATTGCGCCCGCCCATGCCGCGGCGAGGCTGCGTTTACAGTGCCACGAGCGGCGCCAGCAACGCCAGGTCGCGCGGCTCAGCAATCTGCATGTCGTTGCGCTGCGCGCGGAATTGCTTCGACATGGCATACGCCGCCTTGCGCACCCGCATGATCGATCCGATGGGGCGGTGGGCGGCCAGCGAGTGCCATGGGTTGAATTGCATCCCGTCATCGACCGCCTTCGACAGGTTTTCGCTCCAGGCCGCCTGGGGCAGGGCGCGCAGGTGCGCTACCGTTACCCATGGACTTTCTTCCTCGGGCCACTCGACGGACGAATCTTCGATCGGCATCGTCTCCAGGTTGGTGCACAGCTGCACGCGCAGTATCCACTGGCCGCCATGCGTGGCGAAGTGTTCCATCACCGCGTGGCGCAATCCGTCCGGCGTGCCGGACAAATCGACATCCTTGCCGGTCAGGGCGGTCAACTCGGGCGATACCGGCGCCAGCGAGATCTTGGCCATATAGTCGCCGTACAGGATGGGCGCCTGGCTGAAATAGGTGTCGCCGAGCGGATGGGTTTCCGGGTGGCCACCCATGGATTTGATCGTTCCGCTCTCGCCCCCGACAGCCTCGATGACTTTTTCGGTGCCGCGCAGAACGGCTGAGAACGCCAGCTTCAGGTTCGGCACTTTGTCGGTCGTGGCCGCGAGCGGCTTCAAGCTGCCGAGGAATTTTTTGGCGCTCGGCGCCAGGAAAACGGGACCATTGACCAGAACGAAGTCCTGGGTCGTGTCGCCTTCGCTACCCGCGACGCGCGCGCCGGGCACCCCGACAACCTTCAGTCCGATGCCGCGCGGGGTCGACACCTTGTCGTCCAGCACATCGCCAGGCGTCGTCGACAGCCGCATCGCCACCTGCCAGCTTCCTGGCGCCGCGAACATTCCCTGGGCGTAGGCGGACGGCAAATCGTCGGCCACGGTCAGCTCGCCGAGCAGCAGGCCATGTGATTTGGCATGCACGCTGCGCGTGGCGTGTCCGCTGTGCTCGTAAGTTGTCGAGGAAATCTGCTTGAGGCTTTCCAGCATGCCGTTGGTGGTGTCGGCTTCGCCTTCTTCCTCGATTTCGAAGGTGGGATCGTAACGAAGTGGGGTAGTGGCCGAGCCGGGAGTCGTTTGCATGTCGTTTCCATGTGGGTGTGCAGACGTACAGTCTGGCTCGTCTGCCCACATGCGTCTGTGCAATGGCATACCGATGGCGCATATGCCATGGTATTGATGACTACGGAGCAATCCGACCTGTTTGCCATGCCGGCGTGCTTTACGATTTTGCCGGCAACGCCGCCAGGTACAGCAATCCCTTGATGCTCGGAAAAAAGCAATACACCCCGCCGCGCGTGGTCACCAGCCGCGACAAGCCGTGCAAGGTGCGGTTGGCGCTGCCTTTCGGGCCTTTGCCGGGCAAGGTGAACGAACTCGACGCCGGATTGTTCACGCCGGCAAGAAAATCCTCGCCGCTGATGTTGTAGACGGCGTTGCCGGCGGCCGGTCCCTCGGGCCCCGTGGCCGATTTCACGAAATCATCCCTCCGGTTCCATTCGCTGGTCAGAAATTCGAACTGGTTGCGGATGCTCGCATTGATAAAGAACCCGATCAGTCCGCGCGCCTGCGCATCCGGCCGCGCGGGATCGTACTGCGGACCATACGGCATCGAGCGCCGCACGAGGCGGTGGTGAGTGCTGTCGGTGCCGATCACGGCGGCGTCGCGCGGATTGTTGCGGCGGATGTGGGCGCCGATCGGGCACTTCAGCCCCAGCGTGTCGTCCCTGGCCGGGTCGGTGCTGACGAAGTCGAAGTTGTTCAGTTCCGCCTCCGGCAGCGGCGTGCCTTGGGCACCTGGAGCCAGGGTCAGCGGATTGCCGTTGCGCCAGCGCCCGAGAATCTTCGCGGCGAGCAACTCGGTATCGATGCCCGTTTCGGCCGCATAACGCGCCAGCATCGCCTCGAATCCGGCCACATCCTGCTCCAGTATACGAAAAACACCGTAGCTGCTGTTGGTCGACAGTTCCTCCGGCAACACGCGGTAGGTCCCGCCCGCCGCATTCACGTGGCCAAGCAAAAATTCGCCGGCGGGCACGGGCGGCTGCGCATCGGGCGCATCGCGCTTGCGCGGCGGCGCGCCGATGATCGTCGGTTGCGCGATGCCGTGGCGATAGCCGAAGTGCACGGTGCGGTCCGGGAATTCTCCGCCATCCTGCACGTACAGTTCGGTCACGCTGCCCACGAAGGCGGCGCGCAGCCGCGCCGATACATCCTCCATCACCTCGGCGGAACTGGCGACCCACAAGCTCAGCAGGATATGCACCCGGGCGGCATTGTTCAGTCCGCCAATCCAGCGCTCCGGCGCGCTCGCGCCGACGTCGCCCACCATGGCGGCGGTAACAGGATCGGTCGCGCCGCGCTGGAATGCCGGGTCGAAGCTGGCCAGTTGCCCGCCAGTGACGCCGAGCGCGGCCAAGCCGGCGGCACTGAAACTGATATTGATGAACGCGGCCGGTTTCGGCTCGATGCGCCTGGCCGTCGTTATCATGGGCAAACCAGCGCTGCCCCGCACCAGCGCCCCGATCAGCTTGCCGGTTGCACCCGCATCCGTCATCGTGAGCACGACATGCCGCACCAGGTTGACGCGGTAGCCGCGCAGGATGATGCCTTGCACGTCGTCCAGATCAATCGCGGAATCGCTCATCGGGTTCTCCCGTTGCTCAGGCGTTCAAACCGCGCACCAGGACTGCAGCCAGCCCGGTGCGTGCGCCTTACATGGTGGCAAGGATGTCCTGCACCGTGTGCGGATAGGCGGCGTAGAAATACGTGTTCGGAATATGTTGCGAGGCATTGTGCTTCGCAATAAACGCCTCGAACTCCTGCACATGGTCGACCACCGGCGTGATCGCTGCACCGCCGACCACCAGCGACAGGATAGCGTCGAATTCGGCGCTCAACTGGGCTGTGAAGTCATGGATATACGCGCTGAAATCGCCATCGAAGGATGTAATGATGCCGATCACAAGATTGTCCGAGGGCAGCAGCGACAGCAGGTCTGGCTGCAGGTCGGGTTGCGACCGATCGAGCAAGATGAGTCGGGCGAAGTGGACAGTGCCGATCGACTCGATCGCCGCCTGGATGCTTGGCAGCAGGGTGGTCAGCTTGGCAACGACAGTGGCCGCGCTAGTGCCGGGAAGCACCGGCGTCAGTAAAGTAAGGGGACTGGTCATGATAAGCCTCTTTTTTGAAGAAACGAGATGCGCGGCCGGCAGGTTGGCAGCCGCGTCCCGTGTCAGCAAATGATAAGCACATCCCCGCACTGGCAAGCCCGTCCGGACGGGGCGCCGGCTTGATTCAGCTTAAGGCGAAACGACCTTGCGCCGAGGCAGCCCTCAGAAGCGCGCCTCCAGCATCGCGCGCACCCAGGTCTTGCCGGGCTGCGTGGAGCGCGTGCCGTAGCTGCCCGCCGCGCCTGCGTAGCTGCGGTCGCTGATCCAGTCATGCCGCAGCGCATTGGCGATACTTACTCTCAACTGCAGCTTGCTGTCCAGTTTCCACAAGCCATACATTTCCAGGTCGCGCCGGGCGGACGCATACGTCGATTCATTCTGCGACAGCCGCACGTGGCCGCCACTGGTGTACACGAACGAGGCGCCGGTCGTCAGCGCGCCCGCCTTGTAATCGACGCCCGTCGTGGCCGACAAGGGCACCTGTTCGGCGAGGCGGTTGTCCGGCCGCGGCACCTGGTCCACCGTAGACCAGTTGAGGCTGACCGATAGGCGCACGTCGAGCGGGGGCGCGGCGGACGCCAGCGATTGCAGCGGAAAACGCGTCTCCACCTCCAGCGTGCGCACCTCGCACTGTCCGCCGTTTTCCGGCCGCAGCACCCAGCGCCCGCCGTTCAGGGTCAGCGCCTGCACGGTACAGTCCTCGATGCGGCGCACCGCTGCGGCGACCGAGAACAGCGCGCCCTTGGCCCAGTGGTGCTCGTAGGCGGCATCGACGCCGAGCGCTAGTTCCGGGCGCAGGTTCGGGTTGCCCGTGCTGTCGGGATTCGACGCGCTGTTATTGATCGTCAGGACCGGGCGCGCGATCAGCCTGGCCGGATCGGGCGCCTTATAGGTGCGCGTGAGCGCCATGCGCAGCTGGTCGCCGCTGCCGCCGGGCAGTTTGTACAGCGTGTGCAGGATCGGGCTCAATACGCGGCTGTCGTTGCGCACCTCGGCCAGGCCGCTGCCGCCGCTGCGCGTGCCGATGCCCTCCCAACGCGCGCCCAGATACACCGACCATTGCGGCGTCACGCTCCATTCATCCTGGGCGTACAAAGCCAGCGAACGGATATCGGCGCGGTAGCGCTCCGGCGCGCCAGCCAGGCCAAAGTCGGATTGCTGCCGGTCGCTCGTATTGCGCGCCGCGCTGCCTTCCCAGCCCGCGCCGATGCCGGACGCGGCCTGCGATTGCTGCGCCAGCCCAGTCGCGTAATTGCCCGTGTCGATGCCGATCTTCGACTCCACTTTGGCGCCGCCGCCCAGCTTGTGCGTCCACACCACATCGCTGCGCATGGTGCGCCGGGTGGACGAGGTGACGCTGGCATTCAAAGGGTCGACGCGCGGCGCACCGTAAACGTAGGTGGTAATATGGCGCGTAGCGTAATGCAGGCGGTTCGCATACACGAACGACTGCCAGCTCAGGATGTCGCCGTTATCGAGTTCCCAGTTCAGGCGCGGGGTCAGGTACGCGTGTTGAAATTACCCGTGTCGTCGCCCCGCAGCAGGTGTTCGTACAGCGGTCGGCCTTCGGCATCGCCACCTGTTTCGACAGTCGTCACCGGCCGCCGGAAGGTATTGCGCGAGGCGTTGGCCGCCAGCGAATAGGACAACGCGCCCGCGCGCTCGGACAGGTTCAGGCTTGCCTTGCCCTCGGCCATGCCGCTCGACGTGCCTGCGCCGGCTTTCCAGTCGCGCTGCGCCTTCGAGACGGCGCGCTTGAGGATCACGTTGATGGTGCCGGCAATGGCGCGCGTGCTGTTGTCGGCCGTGGCCGCGCGCACGACCTCGATGCGTTCCACCGATTCCGGCGACAGCGAGTCGAGCGAAAATCCGGCCGGCGCGCGTTCGCCATTGAGCAGAATCTGCGTGTAGCCAGCACCGAGTCCGCGCATCTGCGCATTGCCGCCGCTGACAGTCACCCCGGGCACGCGCTTGAGCGTATCGAGCACGCTGGCGTCGCCATGGCGCACCATGTCGTCGCGGCTGACGACGACCTTGCCCGCCGTGTCGTCGCGCCGCGCATCGTAGCTATCGCGGCTGGCGTTCACCTCCACGACCGCCGGCTGGGCATACGCCACGCCGGCAGCCAGCGCGGGCGCCAGCCAGGCCAGGCGCTTCAAACGGCGCCGTCGATGACCACGGTGGCCCCGCTCATATAGCTGTTCTTGTCCGAGACAAAGAATGCCGCCGCCTCCGCCACCTCGTCCACCGTCCCCAGGCGGCCCAGCGCGCAATGGCGCACGTATTCCGACATCTTCGCCGCCGGCACATTGCCGCTCACGCCTTCATCGAGCACGCCCGGGGCCAGGCAATTGACGGTGATGCCGTACCGTCCCACTTCCTTCGCCAGCGCTTCCGTCATGCCCTTGAGCGCCGCCTTGGCCGCGCTGTAGTGCACCGGCGCCTGCATCATCTTCACGCCGGCCAGCGAACTGATATTCAAGATGCGCCCGCGTTTCTGGTGGATCATCCCGCGCAGCACCGCCTGGGTAGTGAGAAAAGCACCCTTGACGTTGGTGTTCATCATGCGGTCCCAGTCTTCTTCCTCCATCAACGCGAGCGGCACCACCTGGCCGATGCCGGCGTTATTGATCAAGATGTCGATCGCTCCCGCGTCCTGCTCGATGGCGCGCACCATGCCCTGCAGGCCCGCCTTGTCCAGTACCGACACCTGGAATGCCCACGCCTTCACGCCCAGTTCCTTGAGCGCGGCCAGCACGGCCTCGGCTTCCGCTACCGAACGCGAATAGTTGAAGGCGACGTTGGCACCCTCGCGCGCCAGCGCCATGCACAGGGCGCGTCCGAGGCCGCGCGAGCCGCCGGTGACCAACGCGGTCCGTCCGTCGAGCATCCCCATTATTTGAGCACCACCGGTTTGCCGCCACCAAGGCCGATCGAATGCGGCGCGCGCGCCGGTGTTTCGTCGACCCCGATCCCGGTCAGCGCCTGGCGCGTGTCGGTGCGGTGGAACTGCACGATTTGCACCGGCGCATCCGTCGTCCATGGTTTCTTGCCCCATGCCGCCAGTTCGGTCTCCGGCCCCTTGGCCGCGCCGCGGTGGAACATATTGAAGCCGCAGGCCGGCATGATGCGCCCGTCCACTTGCGGATAATGGTGGCAGCACTTGCGCAACCGTTCCAGGTCGAAGTCGTGGCGGTCCATGTAGTGGTGCAAAAAGATCGACTTGGCCTGCTGCTCGCCCAGGTGAATCGCTTCCTTGGCGCTGACCGGCCGGTTCGGGAACATCACGTCGATCGTGCGGCGCAGCGCCGCCAGAATGTCGGCCGAGCGCTCGATTTCATCCTGGCGCGCGAACACGTCGTGCACCACGTCGCTCATCGCGTCGTGAATCTCGGGCGACGCGCCCAGCGTCGCCGACGAACGCAGCAACGTGCCGTGCGTGCGGAAGTCGACAAAGCGCCCGAACGGAATGTGGGTGCCGTCGTTCATGCGCAGCAGGTAGCTGAGCGAGACGCACTGCGGGTGCGAGCAGGGCAGGGGCGCAAAATCGCTGACCTTGAGCTTGCCGCGGGTCTGCTCCTCGATCGCCTTGATCACGCCGGGAATCGTCAGCCGGTCCATCGGGTCGTGCGCGAACTGCCCGCCGCCCGCGCCGGTAAACGCGACCGGCTGGAAGTTCAGCGACAAAAAGTGGTCTTCGGAGAGGAACATCTCCACCACCTGGCCGATCTGGTGCTCGTTGACGCCGCGCGCTGCCACGAAAATGAGCTGTGTCGGGATGTTCAGGTCCTTGAGCATCTTCAGTGCGGCGCTTTTCTCGTCGCACAGGTCGCGCCCGCGGATTTTTTCGTGCGTGTCGGCCGTAAAACCGTCGAACTGCAAGGCGATGTAGGCGCCGCTGGCCTTGATTTTCTCGGCAAAGGCGCGGTCGCGCCCGAGGCGCAAGCCGTTCGTGATGATCACGATGCGGCCGATCTCCTCGCGCGTGGCGATTGCGATCAGTTCCATCAGGCGCGGATGGCTGGTCGGCTCGCCGCCGGACAGCGCAATCGACTCCACCTGGCCCTCGTTGCGCACCAGCGTATCGATCATGCGCGTGAACGACTCGTTCGAGAGGTGATACGCGTTGGTGTTGTTGACGATGCAAACCGGGCATTCGAGGTTGCAGTAGTCGGTGATCTCGATAATCGGCAGGCAGGTGTGCTGTTCATGGTCGCCGCAGGTGCCGCAGTCGGTCGGGCAGCCTTTTTCCACTTCGGTAGCGAACACCAGCGGCTCGGTGCCGGCGCGCGCGTACGAGTAGGCGTCCACGTAATAGGCCGCGTCTTCCGACACCAGCGCCTCGGACGGGCCGCACTTGTCGCAGTTTTTCAGAAAATAGACCTTGCCATCGCGGATTACCACATCGGCCGGCAGCAGCGCCAGGCACCCGGGACAGGTCGATGTCGTGTGCTTGAAATAGTGGTCGCCAACGTTGCCCGGGTCGACCTGGCCGCGCGCGAGAAAACCCGCCGTCCAGGCCTTGGCGTCATGAGACACGATCTGTTCGGAAGGACCGCACTGGGTGCAGTGGATCAGGCGTACAACGCCATCGTCGCGCAGCACCACGCGCGCTTCGATCGGCGTCGTGCAGGATGCGCACACTGCCATCTCGTGCATGAAGAAGGTGTGCTCGCGATCCTTGCGCACGGTGCTCGTGTCGCAGCTGGTACATTCCATTTGAACCTTTCAACGATGATCTACTGGTGTTAGTCGTTAACTTTAGGATATCCTAACCTGAAATGCATGGTTTGAGTGGCCGTTCAGAGCTGCCGGCGGCAATCGATATGGGCAAAGGGCGGTGCGGATGCGATACATACTTCTCGATAAAATTACGGCGCTTCAGCCGCCGCAACTGGCCTCGGGAGTCAAGTGCGTGTCGCTGTCGGACGATATTTTTGCCGACCATTTTCCGGGCCATCCCATCATGCCGGGGGCGATGATCATCGAATCGATGGCGCAGCTGGGCGGCGTGCTGGTCGAAGCGAGCATGCGCGAACAAGGCCGCCACGACCTGCACGCGCTGCTGGTCACGGTGGACCGCGCCAAGTTCCGCCACCAGGTGCGCGCCGGCGACAAGATGGAACTCGAATGCCACGGCATCGTCGTGCATGAAGACGGCGGCCAGGTGCGCGCCATGGCGCGCGTGGACGGCAAGCTGGTCGCCGAGGCCGAACTGGCCTTCGCTTTTGCCCGCGTGACCAATCCCAAGCTGCTGGCGCGGCGCCGCGAGGTGCTCAATATCTGGCTCACCGGCTCGGCCGAGGAGCCATGACGTCAACGCGGGTGTTCGTGCGTGGCGTCGGCGCCATCACGGCATTGGGCGCTAACTGGCCCGCCTCGCTGCAGGCGCTGGCCGCCGGGCGCAGCGCCGTCAAGCAGGTAGCGGGCTTCGACGTGACGGGTTTTCCATCCACGGCCGGCGCGCAGATCATCGGCTTTACGCACACGGGCGAGCGTCGCCTGGCGCTGGCCAGGGTCGCCGCACGCGAAGCGTGGGAGGCTGCCGGCGTGGATGTCGCGCCTGAACGCCTCGGCATCTTCCTCGGGGCCGAATCCGGCCGTGCGCCATTCGCGACCTTGCATGGACTGACCCGTGGCGCCGGCGGCGGCGCGCGCTTCGACCATGCGCGGTTCGGCGTCAAGGCGGCGGCGCTGGTTGGGCAATTCGACGCTTCCATCATCTCGCCCGCCGCCGTTACCTCGGCGCTCGCCCTCGAATACGGCGCCCACGGCCCGGCCGTGACGATCTCGTTGGCCTGCGCCTCGGGCGCGAGCGCGATTGCCGAAGCGGCGCGGGCGATCCGTCTCGGCGTGTGCGACGTGGCCCTGTGCGGCGGCGTCGGCGCCGATGTCGATCCGATGATGCTGGCCGGCTTCGGCCGCGTCGGCGCCCTGAGCGCGCGCGGTGTTTCATGCCCGTTCGACGTGCGGCGCGACGGTTTTGTGGTCGGCGAGGGCGCCGCCATCGTGGTGCTGTCGCGTGAACGGGGGAGTGCGACGGTCGAACTGGCAGGCGAAGGCCGCAGTCTCGACGCCCATCACCTCACCGCACCCGACCCGCAGGGCAATGGCGCCGCGCGCGCCATGCGCACCGCGCTCGCCGCCGCCGGCCTGGAGGCGGTCGGCTACATCCAGGCGCACGGCACATCGACGCCGCTCAACGACGCGGTGGAAGCGCTGGCGCTGCGGCGCGTGCTGGGCGCGAGCCTCGATTGCGCCCATGTCAGCTCGGTCAAAGGGGCCCTCGGCCATTGGATTGCCGGCGCTGGCGCGCTGGGTTTTTTGTGCGCGCACGCGGCGCTGGAGCACGGCATCGTGCTACCGACCGCAAACCTTGTTCAACCCGATCCGGCCTGCGCGCTCCCGCATGTGATGGGCAGTGCGATCCGCGTAACTGTCGACGCGGCCCTGGTCAACGCGTTTGCCTTCGGCGGTGCCAATTGCAGCCTGGTGGCGAGGCGCTGCGCGTGAGGCAGGTATATATATCCGGTGCGGCGGCTGTCAGCGCATTCGGCTTCGACTGGCGCGGACTGGCCAGCCGCAAGGGATTTGCTCCCGGCGGCCAGCTTTTAGCGAGCCACGGCGCTGTCATGGCAGCCGAAGTGCCGCCAATCCCGCCGCAGATCGATGTCGATGCGCGCGCCCGCAAACTGATGGCGCATCCGGCCCGGCTGGCAGCCGTCGCGCTACGCCTGGCGCTGGACGACGCGCACTGGACGGCGCAGCAGCGCGAGCAGGCGGCGCTATACCTTGGCGTGGGCGCGTCCGGCTGCTCCATGGATGAACTGACGCGCATGCTGGCGGCCAGCATTGTCGATCATGAATTTTCGATCGAGCGCTTCGGCGGAGCGGGGCTCGCGGCCTGCAATCCCTTGTTCGCTTTCCAGTTGATGAACAACTTCACGCTCTGCCACGGCGCGATCCTGAACGGCACCAAGGGTCCCAATGGCGCATTTTATTCGCGCGGTACCGGCACCGTGGCGGCATTGAGCGAAGCGCACTGGCTGATCAAGTCAGGCGAATGCGGCACGGCGCTGGCCGGCGGCGCCGATTCGGCCCTGCATCCGGTCACCTGGACGCAGTTGGGCGCCGCCGGCTATCCCGCACGCGGCTTCGTTCCAGCCGAAGGTGCGGGCCTGCTCGCCTTATCCGCATCCGCCGATGGTGCGCTGGCGACGCTGGACGCCGTCAGCTTCCATAGCGCGCGCGCGTGGGAACGCAACCCGGGCTTGACAACGACCCAAGCGCGTGACGATACCATTGTCGTTATCGCGCCGTGGGGCAGCGAAGCGCGCAAACGCCTTGGCCATGACAGTGCGCTCGACGTCAGCCTGTGTTTTGGTGATGCACTGGCGGCGGCGCCGGCGCTGGCCTGGTGCGTGGCGCTCGACCTGGTAAGAATGGGCCGCTGCCGGCGCGCGATCGTCTTCAGTGCCGGCATCGATGGCGGCCTTGGCGTCGCACAGTTCGGGAGCGTGGCATGACGCGCGCGGTCATCACGGGCGTGGGCGCGGTCAGCGCATTCGGCGTCGGCGTGCCTGCCTTGTTCGACGGCCTGGCCGGCGGACGCAGTTGCATCGCCCCGGTCCGCTCTTTCGACGCCAGCGCGTTCGACACGCGCGTGGCGTGCGAGGTCGCCGGCGGCGGCATCGGGCGCGACTGGCTGCGCGCGCATCTCGGCGACCTTGGTCACGCCGAATCCGTGCTCGACGAGTACGAACGCGCCGGCGCATGGCGCGACCGCAAATGCATGTTCGCCTTGCTGGCGGCGGTCGAAGCGTGGCGCATGGCCGGCTGCGGGCACGGCGACGACGAAGCGTCGCTGGTGATGGCGCTCGGCCTCGAACAGGCCTTTCTCGACGATTTTGGCCCCATGTTCAGCGGCCAGGCGATCGACTGGTCAGTTGGTGGAAACGCTGGCATTCGCTTCCGGTCCGACGTCGACCTGGGCGCGCGCCTGGTTGGTGACGTGCTTGGCCTGTACGGCCAGGTCATCGTCAACGCCTCGGCCTGCGCCGCCGGCGGCCTGGCGATCGCCCACGCGGCGTCGCTCATCGAGCGCGGCGCCGCGTCCATCGTGCTGTGCGGCGGCGCCGATTCGATGGTCAATCCGTTCGGCCTGGGAGGCATGTCGCGTCTGGGCGCACTGTCGCCGCGCAACGACGCCGATGCCTGCCGCCCGTTCGACCTGCGCCGCGACGGGCTGGTAATCGGCGAGGGCGCGGCCATGTTCGTGGTCGAATCCGAGCAACGCGCCGCCCGCCGTGGCGCGCGCGTGCTGGCCCGTGTGCTCGGGTATGGCAGCACGCAGGATGCGTACCGCGTCACGGCGCCGCGTCCCGACGGCGCTGCCGCGCGGCGGGCAATGGAACTGGCGCTCGCGCGCGCCCAGTTGGCGCCCGCCGACATCGGCTATATCAACGCCCACGGCACCGGCACGCCGCTCAACGACGTGGCCGAGGCGCGCGCCATCGCCGCCGTTTTCGGTCCTGGCGCGGTGCCCGTCAGCTCGGTCAAGGGCGCCATCGGGCATCTGATGGCGGCGTCGGGAGCGATCGAAGCGGCCGCCTGCCTGCTCGCGTTCGAACGCAATCTGCTGCCCGGAACGGCCAACCATCGCGACCCGGACCCGCAGTGCGAGGTGGACGTGATCGGCGCGCCGCGTGCGGCGAACGTGGACGCGGTGCTGAGTAATTCGTTCGGCTTCGGCGGGCAGAATGTGTCCCTCATCCTCGGAAGGCCCGCATGAAGGCGCTGCTCACAGGCCGCGCATGGCGCACCCCGCTCGGTTCAGGCATCGACGAGGTGGTAGAACGTCTGCTGGCCGGCGAGCGCGCTGCGCAACCCAACACGCGTTTTGACGCGCGCAGCTACGCCTGCACCTTGGCCGCCACCATCGACGCGCCACCGGCGCCGTCGCGCCAGGCGCGCTTCCTGCGCCGTATGGGCTTGTACGCGGTGGAAGTGGCGGCCGAGGCGATGCTTGATGCCGGCGTGACCGGCGGCGACCGGGTCGGGCTGTTCTTCGGCTACGGCGGCCTGCGCGCGCACTGGGACGACCTGATGCCCGCGTTCGAACATCAACAGGCCGATGGCGAGGCTGCATGGGAGCGGGGACTGGCGCTGCTGCACCCGTTCTGGATCTTGCAGCACCTGTCGAACAATGCGCACGCCATCGCCGCGCAGGAACTGGGCGCGCGTGGCGAAGGCGCCACCTACGGCGGCGCCAATGCCGGCGCGCAGGCGCTGGCCGGAGCGATTCGGGCGCTGGCCGCCGGCGCGGTCGACGTGGCGCTGGTGGTCGGCTACGACAGCCTGGTCGAGCCGGAAACGCTGGTCGAACTGGCCGCGCGCGGCTCTTGCGTATCGGCTTCGCTGGCGGCGCCTTACGACATGGCTGCGCAGGGCTTCGTGCCCGGCGAAGCGGCCGCCGCCCTGGTATTGCAGCGAACCGGTCCCGCGCGCGCTATTATCGAAGCACTTGATGGCGCCGACGGCGAAAAAGGGGAGCCTCAACCGGCGCTGCTGGCGCGCCTCGTGCGCGCGCTGGCCCGGCCGGGCGACGCGGTCGATGGCTGCGGCCTTGCGCTGCCGGGCTTCGACGCGGCGGAGCGACGGTTCGTGGCCGGGATCACCGGCGCCGACGCGTCCCTGTGTTGTATCATGAGCGCCATGGGACAAATCGGCGCCGCCACTTCAGTCGTTCAAGCCATCGCGCTGGCAGAGTTGATGCAACGCCGGCGCATGCCGCCGATTGCCGGCTTGCGCGACGCCGCGCCCGGCCCCTTGCGCCCATTAGCGCATGCCGAAGCATCCAATCACCGTTCGGCCATCGGCCTGTCGGCCAGCGCGCCTGGCCTGGCAGGCATCGTCCGCGTGGAGCTGCCATGAAAACCGCACTCGTTACCGGCGGCTCGCGTGGCATCGGCGCGGCCATTGTGCTCGAACTGGCGCGCAAGGGCTTTACCGTCATCCTCAATTACCTTAGCGACGATAGCGCCGCCGACAGCGTCGCCGCACAGGTCGCGGCGTTCGGCGGCGAGTGCGTCCTCGCGCGTGCGGATGTCTCAAGCGTGGCGCAGGTCGATGCGCTGTTCGCCGACATCGACAGCCGCTTCGGCCAGCTCGATGTCCTCGTCTGCAACGCCGGCGTGCTGCGCGACACGCTGCTCGGCGCCAGCGAGCCGGCCGACTTCGACGACATCTTTTCGGTGAATATTTCGGGCGTTGTCAATTGCTGCCGCCAGGCCTCGCGCCGCATGGTGTCGCGCCGGCGCGGCGTGATCGTCAACATGTCGTCGGTGGCGGCCACGCGTCCGGGCCGTGGCCAGAGCAATTACGCCGCATCCAAGGGCGCCGTCGAAGCATTCACCAAGGCGCTGGCGGTCGAACTGGCGCCGCGCGGCATCCGGGTCAATGCCGTGGCGCCGGGCGTCATCGATACCGACATGACGCGCGACATCCGCGCGCTGGCGCCGGAAGAGCTGAACAAGCGCATCCTGCTCAAGCGCGTGGGCAGCGCGCGCGAAGTTGCCGCCGTCGTCGCTTTTTTGTGCAGCGACGACGCCAGCTACGTGACCGCGCAGGTATGGAACGTGGATGGAGGATTCAAGGCGGAATGAACGAACAGACCACCCTGGACTGGTTTCTCTCGCGCCGCAGCACGCGCGAATTTACCGATCGCCCGGTCGAGCGCGAGACAATCGAACGGCTGTTGCTGGCAGCGACCAGCGCGCCGTCGGCCAGCAACCGCCAGCCCTGGCAGTTCGCGGTGGTGCGCTCGCGCAGCCTGCGAAAGAGCATCGTCGACGCGGTGCGCGAGCGCGCCGACGAGATGAAGGCATTGATCGCGCGCGGCCACCACGCCGAGGACTTCGGCAGCTACGGCGACTTTTTCCACGAACCGCTGATGAGCGCCGCCGTCATCATCATTCCGCAGTACCGCGAATTTCCGGACCTGATCGCCAACCTGCTCGCCTCGGGCGGCGCCGATCCCTCCGCGTACCACACGGCCGGCGCCATGCAGGCCGAACTCTGCTCCACCAGCGCCGCCGTCATGAACCTGCTGCTGCAGGCCCACGCGAGCGGCCTTGGCGGATGCTGGATGGCGGGGCCCATGATCGCGCGCGACCGCATCTGCGCGCTGCTCGGCATCGCCGCGCCATGGCAGATGGTCGGCGCGATCGCGCTTGGCTATCCGCTTGGCCCCGCACCCGAACAAAAACCGCGCAAACCGCTGGGCCGCGTGGCCCGCTGGTTCGACGACGAACATACCGATGAGGATACTAATTAGATGACTATCACCACTCCCCAGGAAATCGAAGACACCGTGCGCGCCATCGTGGCCGAATCGCTGGCCATTCCCGCCGGCGACGTGCCGCCTGACGTGAGCCTGATCGGGGAACTGGGCGCCGAGTCGCTCGATTTTCTCGACATCGTGTTCAAGCTCGAACGCACCTACGGCATCCAGGTCACGCGCGGTGAACTGGAACGCGCGGCGCGCGGCGACATGTCGGACGACGAATTCGCCCCCGGTGGCGTGATCTCCGATGCCGGTCTCGCGCGCCTGCGCGAACTGATGCCCGAAGTGGCCGACCAGATCAAGCCCGGCCTGCATCCCGGCCAGATTCTCAGCCTGTTCACGGTGCAGACCTTCGTGCACCTGGTTGTGGGCAAACTCGCGCAGCGCACCAGCAACGTCGCCTGACGCCATGGCTCGCTGGATCGGCGGCCCGGTGTTCGACGCCTGCTTCTTTTTCGGAAGCGGCGTCGTCGCGCTGGCGGCGGGCCTGCTGATGCTGGCCGCGCCGAGCACCGTGCTGCCGCTGTGGTTCGCCTGGATCTGGCTGGTGGAAGGCCCGCACCTGTGCGCCACCTGGCAGCGCACCTACCTCGACGCGGAATTTCGCCGGGAGCGTGGCCGCCTGCTGTGGACCAGCCTTGCGTGGCTGCTGCCCGGTCCCGTCCTCCTCGGAGCGACATGGATCAGCGGCCGGCCGGAACCCTTCCTGCTGTTCCTCGGTTTTGTGGCGCTGTGGTCCTTCCACCATGCGGTGCGCCAGCATCACGGCATCCTGTCGGTGTACCAGCGCCTGGGTGGCGCGGATGCCAGCGCCCGCCAGGCGGACAAGCGCCTCCTGCACGGCATTCTGTGGGCGGCCTTCGGCCTGCTCGCGCTGGCTCATCCCGCCAACCTGGACCTGGCGCGGCAAGTGGCGTGGGGCGCGTATGCCATCGTTGCGCTGGGCGCGCTGCTGGCGGTGGCCATGCTGTTCTGGGCCGCGCTGCTGGTGCGGCGCTGGCGCAGCGGCAGCACGGTCAGGCCCGGCGTGTTCGGCCTCGTGGTCGCGGTGGGCACGACCCTGTTCTCGCTCTTTGCGGTCGGCATGCGCGAACCGCTGCTGGCCAATCCGCTCACCACCGAACAGGTATTCATGGCGGCGACCATCGTCGGCGGAACGCTGCACGGCTTGCAGTACATCGGCATCGTCATCGCCACCGAGGGCCGGCGCGTCAAGCCGGTGCGGGCAGCGGCGGGGCCGGTGCTGGTGTATGCCATCATGCTGGCGGCGTCGCTGCTGTACGTGGCCCTGAACGTGGCGCGCGGCGGGGCGCCGCTCGGCGCTGCGCCCGGATCGGCATCGGCCCAGGTGTTCCTGGCGCTGTACTGGGGCCTGTTCTGCCACCACTTCTGGCTCGACCAGAAAATCTGGCGGCCTTCGTCGGATGCGCGCCTGCGCGCCGAACTCGGACTGGAAGCGGCATGAAGCAAAGCGAACACCCGGTCTCGCAAAGCTACGCGAAGTACATCAATCCGTCCTTCATCCAGCTGCTTGGGGTGCTCGGCTATGGGCGCGTGTTCGTGCGCGCCAGCGACGTGTGGCTGTGGGACAGCGAGGGACGGCGCTATCTCGACTGCCTGGCCGGTTTCGGCTCGGTCAACCTAGGCCACAATCACCCGGCGCTGGTCGCGCGCCTGCACCAGCTGCTCGACGAACAGGTGCTGCACTTTTGCCACACCGGGCCGGCAGCCGGTGCCGCCGCGCTGGCCGAGGCGCTGGCCAGGCGGCTCGCCGCGCCGCTCGAGATCAGCCTGTTCGCCAGCAGCGGAGCCGAGGCGGTGGAAGCAGGCCTCAAGCTCGCGCGCGCCGCCACCGGGCGCAGGGATTTCATTTCGTGCGATGGCGGCTTTCACGGCACCACGTTCGGCACCTTGTCGGTGATGGGCGCCGAACGCTTGCGCCAGCCGTTCGAGCCGCTGCTGGCCGGCTGCCACCGCGTTCCGTTCGGCGACCTCGATGCGCTCGATCGCGCCCTCAAGGCCCACGGGCCGGCCGCGTTCCTGGTCGAACCGCTGCAGGCCGAAGGCGGCGTGGTCTTGCCGCCGCCCGGCTACCTGCGCGCGGCGCACGCGCTGTGCCGGGCGCACGGCACGCTCCTCGTTCTCGACGAAATCCAGACCGGCCTCGGTCGCACCGGCACGCTGTTCGCCCACGAGGCCGAGGACTTTGTGCCCGATGTCCTGTGCCTTGCCAAGGCATTGTCGGGCGGGCTGGCCTCCATTTCAGTGGCGGTGACGTCGCGCGCGCTGTTCGACAAGGCATATGGCGGCGCCGGGCGTTTCGACCTGCACAGCTCTACCTACCAGGGCAACGCATTCGCTTGCGCCGCCGCCCTCCGGACGCTCGAACTGATCGAGGAAGAAGACCTGGTCGCGCGCAGTGCGCAGCGCGGCGCGCGCCTGCTGCACGGATTGCGCGAACGCCTGCGCGGGCACCCGCTGGTCAAGGACGTGCGCGGACGCGGGCTGCTGGTGGGGATCGAGTTCGGCCCGACCGGTAGCTCCTGGCTCGACAAGCTGGCGCCGTCATTGGTCGACAAGGTCTCGGAAGGCATGTTCGGCCAGTGGGTCGCGGTCCGGCTGCTGGAAGCGGGCATCCTGGCGCAGCCCGCGTCGTCGCGCTGGAACGTGCTGCGGCTCGAACCGCCGTTGACCATTGGCGAGGAAGAAATCGATTCGGTGGTGGAGGCGGTCGGCGCGATTCTAGACGAGTATCGCGGTATCGCCCCCATCGTGGCGGACGTCACGCGCCGCGCAGGCGCGCAATGGAGGGGGCGATGGCAATTCTGAAAGGGCCGCTCCTCCTGGCCCGCACCAGCCGCGATCTGCGCTTCATGGGCGGCATCTTGCGCAAGCATCCGTTCCAGGTGCTGGTGCAGGTGACCAACCGCTGCAACATGCGCTGCTCGTTCTGCGGCTTCTGGCCGAACGGCGTCGCGCCGCGCCTCGAATTGACGGTGGCCGAATACCAGCGCGTGGCCGCCGAACTGGCGAAAATCGGCACCTTTCTGGTCTCGGTCGAAGGGGGCGAACCGCTGCTGCGGCCGGACATCATCGAGATCGTGCGCGCTTTCGGCCAGCGCCATGCGCCGGTCCTGTACACAAACGGCTGGTTTGTCGACGACGCCAGGGCGCAAGGGCTGTTCGCGGCCGGCGTGGCACAGGTGGGCGTGTCGATCGACTTTGCCGACGCCGCGCGCCACGACCGGAAACGCCGGCTTGACGGCGCGTTCGACCAGGCCTGGCGCGCCGTGGACACCTTGCTCGCGCACGCGCCCCACGGCGGCGCGCAGGTGCACGTGATGACGATCCTGATGAAGGAGAACCAGGACGACGTCGAAAAGCTGCTGCAAATGAGCGCGGCACGCGGCGTCGGCCACTGCGTCACCTTGCTTTCCACCGACGGTTTCAGGCGCGGCAAAAGCGAACAGGACCAGTTGCCAGACACCTCGCTCAGTGCCCACATGCTCGACCTGTGGCAGCGCTATCCCCACTTGCGCACCTTCCGCGACTACCTCGAACGCATGGACGCCTTCGTCGAACGCGGCCCCATGCCGGCCTGCCACGCCGGCGAGCAGTCGTTCAATATCGACCACCTCGGTAACGTCTCGCCTTGCATCGAACGCATCGATTCGGTGGTCGGCAATGTGCGCGACGAGCCTCTGGCGCAGATCGTCGGCCGCATGAAAGGGCTCGATTCGGTTGCACGCTGCCAGGATTGCTGGACCCTGTGCCGTGGCTTTACCCAGGCGCTTGGGCAGGGCTCGACCCTGCGCTCGCTGTCGGACATCGTAACGCGCATGCGCTCCCAATAAACCATGAAACGGACCACCCTGTGATCGACTCCGACACTTCCGCGCCGCCATTGCGGCTGGCGGGAAAACGCTGCCTGGTGACCGGCGGCTCGCGCAACCTGGGCCGCGCCATCTGCCTGGCCTTTGCTGCCGCCGGCGCGCGCGTGGCATTCACCTACGTCAAGGATGACGAACAGGTCGAAGTCACCCGCGCCATGCTGCGCGAACTGGGCGCCGAACCGCTGGTGTTCAAGGGATCGGTCACCGATGGGGCGCACGCCAGGAGCACCGTCAACGCCATCGTGGCCGAGTGGCAGGGGCTCGACATCCTCGTCAACAACGCCGGCGTGATGCAGGTACTGCCGATCGCCCTGCTGGAAGAGGATGACTGGGACCTGGTGCTCGACACCTGCCTGAAGGGCGCGTACATCTTCTCGCGCGCCGCGCTGCGGCCCATGCTGAGGGCAAAAAAAGGCCATATCCTGAACATCGGTTCAATCGCCGGCGAGCGGATCGTCGAGTCGCCCGTGCATTATGCGGCGGCCAAGGCCGGCCTGCAGGGGTTCACGCGCGCGCTGGCCAAGGAGGTGGGGCGCTACGGGATCGCGGTCAACGACCTCTCGGCCGGCCTGCTGGAAGCGGGCATGGGCCAGCAGGCGCCCCAGTACCGGCTGGACGACTACACCACGCACTGCCCGCTCGGGCGCACCGCCACGCTCGAAGAAACCGCCGCTTTCGTCACCTGGCTGGTGTCGGACGAAAACAGCTTTATGAGCGGCGCGCGCCTGACGTTCGACGGGGGCCTGTGATGGACGCGCTCCTGCAGCAGGGCTACGACGATTTTCGCGCTTTCGTGAATCCGCTGGTGTCGATGCGCGCGCGCCTTTGCAGCGAACCGTACCTGTTAGAGCGCGTGGAGCACGGCCACCTGATCGACAGCGGCGGCAAAGCGTACATCGACCTTCTGGCAGGCTGGGGCACGCAGGCCTTCGGCCACCGTCCGCCAGCGATCGAGGCGGCGCTGATGGACTTCCTGAAGGGCAGCGCGCCGTCGTTCTACCCGTCCGGCATCAGCCCGTACGCAGGTTTGCTGGCCAGCCGGCTGCGCCAGCATACCGGCTACGACGCGGCGTTTTTCGCCAGCGGCGGTACCGAGGCGGTGGAGGCGGCGCTCAAGCTGGTGCGCGGCGCCACAGGCAGGCCGCGCATCGCCTGCATCGAAGGCGCCTACCACGGCTGCACCTTCGGCAGCGTGGCGATGATGCAGGCCGGCCCATACCGCGACATCTTCGGCCCGCACCTGCCGATGGTCGACGCGCTGCCCTTCGGCGACATGCAGGCGCTCGACAACGCGCTGGCCGATCCGTCGCTCGCCGCCATCGTGCTCGAACCGATCCAGGTCGAAGCCGGCGTGCGCCTACCCGATGCGGCGTGGCTGGCGCGCCTGTGCCACGGCACCGGTGAGAAGGGCGTGCTGCTGGTGGCCGACGAAATCCAGACCGGCCTTGGACGCACCGGACGCTTTTTGTCGAGCGAGGACTGGCCGCGCCGGCCCGACGTGGTCACCCTCGGCAAGGCGCTCGGCGGCGGCTTGATGCCGCTGTCGGTGATGCTCACGCGCCGCCTGATCTTCGACGGCGTATACGGCAAGTTCGCGCTGGCCGAGGCGCATGCGTCCACCTTCAGCGGCAACGCGCTGGCCTGCGTGGCCGGCCTGGCCGCGCTCGACCTCCTGGACGAGGCCCTGCTGGCGGACGTGCGGCGCAAGGGCCGCCTGCTGCGCGAGGCCCTGGAGGAATTCGTCATGCCGTCGCCGCTGGTCAAGGCCATTCGCGGCGAAGGCCTGATGCTGGGCATCGAGCTCGATGCCCCGGACCATCCGTGCTACCAGTTCGACTACCTGGGCGTGCCCGAACTGGCGGCGCAGCCGGCCATCGGCATGCTGCTGGTGCACCGCCTGTACAAGGCCGGCTACATCACGCAGATTTGCGGCCACGCGTGGCAGGTGCTGCGCGTGCAGCCATCGTTCACGATTTCCGACGACGAACTGCTGGCGTGCGTGCATGCGCTGCGCGAGGCGCTCGACTTCCTGTGGGACCTTCAATGAAACGCGTACTTGTACTGGGCGGCAGCGGCGCCCTCGGCTCGGCCCTGCTGCGCGAACTGAAACGCAGTGGCGCCGATGCGGCATTTACCTGGTGCCGCCGCGCGCAGCTGGCAGCGACCATCGGCGACGAACTCGGTTTCCCGGGCTACGCGGCCGATTTCGAAGAGGCCGACGCGGTGGACGTGCTGTTCGACGCGCTCGCGCGCGACGGCCGCTTGCCCGACGTGGTGGTCCACTGCGCGGGCGTGGCGCCGCTCGCCGCGGTCGGGGCGGTTACTGCGGCGGCGTGGGACGCGGTGCACGCGGTGCACGGACGCGCCGCGCTGCTGTGCGCGCAGCAGATGGAGCGGCGCGGCCTGCGCGGTGCGCTGGTGCTGGTGGGCGCCCTCGACGGATTGCAGCCGGTGCCGGCGCCCGCGCATTACGCGGCCAGCCAGGCCGCCATGTGGGGCCTGACCATGGCGCTGGCCAAGGAGCTCGGTCCCAAGGGCATCCTGGTCAACCTGGCCGTGGTGGGCGTGCTCGATGGCGGCATTGCGGTGGCGCTCGATGCGAAGCTGCGCGAATCGTACCGGCGCTATTCGGCGCTGGGCCGCACCGGCACCTGCGCGGAAGCTGCGCGCGGCCTGCGCTGGCTCGCGCTCGAAAACACCTACCTGAACGGCGCCCAGTTTCCGCTCACGGGCGGGCTGGGATGAAGCGCGCCGGCGGCATCTGTCTGTTGCTGCTGCTGGCCATCCTGGCGGTGCAGAAGACGCAGGACGGGCTGGCGCCGGAACTGCTGTGGATGTGCCACGTCACCAGCACCATGCTGGCGCTGGGCCTGGTCGCCGACGCCGCGCCGCTGATCGTTACCGGCTTCCTGTGCCAGGCTGCCATCGCCTTGCCGGCCTACGTGCTGCATGTAGCGGCCGGCGGCCACACTTCGGTCGCCTCGTTCCTTTTGCATTTGTCGGCGCCGCTGCTGGGGGCCATGGCATGGCGCGGCAAGCCGATGCCGGCGGCGGTTCCCTGGGCCGTGCTGGCGATTTACCAACTGCTCATTACCCTCAGCCAGGCGTTCACGCCCGAAAGCATGAACGTCAACCTGGCTTTTCGCCCGTGGGACCCGCTGGCGGGCTTGCTGCCATCGGGCTGGCCGGTACGGGTCCTGAACCTGGCGCTGATGCTGGCGCAGTTGCATGCTGCGCGCTGGCTCTGGAACCGCACCGTGCCGAAAGCCGCTAGCTGAACACCTTGGGCAGCTTCCACGCGCCGGCGCGCCGGAACTCGCGTGCCAGCACCACCGCGCCGGGGACGGCCACCAGATACCAGCACAGGACCCGCAAGGTCACGCTCACGGCCATGCCCTGCGGTGTGAGCGACTGGTCGAGCATGTAGCTGGTCGCTACTTCGGCCACACCGATCGCGCCCGGCACCGGCGCCAGGTAGGCGATCATCAGGCTGGTCGAAAAGATGGTCAGCGCTTGCAGCCAGGTCAGCGTAAAGCCGAAGTGGGTGGCCAGCAGCCAGCCGATCGCCACGTAGGTGAGCAGGAACGCCACCGACGCCAGGTGGCACACCAGATGCTGCACGTCGGTCGACTTGCCGATGGCCGAAATGGCGTGCGCGCTCTGGCCGATGCCGAGCAGGACTTTTTGCCACAGGCCCCCAGCCTTCATCGTGCCGGCGCGCCGTTCGGTCCAGCGCATTACTGGCCCCGGAAAGAACGCCATCAGCGCGAGCAGCAGCGCAATGCCCAGCAGCGGCGCGGTCAGCAGCGGCAGGCCCACCTGCAAGGCGGCCGGCAGCGCGATCGCAGCGCCGAAGGTGAGCGTAACGCACGAGACCAGGCAAATCCACAAGGTCATGTAGATGCTCTTGCTGACCGACGCCGCCAGCGCATGCGGCATCGGCACGCCCTGGCGCCCGAGCACGAACATCATGGCCGGCGTGTGCAGTTCGGCGCTGGGCGTGATGCTGGTGACGAAGTAGCTCACGCAGGTCAGGCGCAGGCCTTGCGCAAAGCGCAGCGGATGGCCGAGCACCGCCAGCATGCTGCGCAGGCGGATCCAGTCCAGCATATAAAAGAAGCAGGTCAGGGCCGCAAGGCCCAGCCACAAAGGAAAAGGGATGGTGCCGATCAAGGCCAGTACGCCACCGAGGCTGGCGCCGCTGGCATGCGAGAAAAAGCGCGCGGTCAGGTAGATGGTCAGCGCGAACAAGACGGCGAACAGGATTTTTTTCAAGAGGGACGGGTCGCTTCGATGAAGGTCAGGTAGACCGCCGTCAGGTGGCCGGCGGCGGTGGGAATGATTTGTTCGGCCTGGGCGGCCAATTCTGTGCGCGTGAGCGAGCGGCGCAGGCCAAGGCGCTTGAGCAGGCGCCCCCAGTGGTGGTTGGTGCGGTCGGGCGCGAAGCGCTGCGTGAATGCGGCCAGGCCGGCGGCGGCGTCGCGTGCGCTGGCGTACTGGCGCGGTACGTCGAACGGCAGCGCCGCCAGCAGCGGGCCGTTGGCTTCGACGTACCACTCGTAGCCGTCGGTCAGGTGCGCCACGCGGCTGGCGTGCACGGGGCAGGCCATGTCGATCACCAGGTGCGAGGCCATCCCGAGCAGCACGAAGGCGTGCGCGTGCCGTCCGTCGCGCCATGCGGCTACCGCGCGGTCGACATAGCCCTGCGCTTTCGCCGGGGCGCTGGGCGTGAAGAATGGAATGAAGCCGCCACCAAGATGGCGGCCGGAGAAGTGGCTGAGCGACCAGTGCTCCCAGATTTTTTGACGGCGCGGCAGGTACACCACGTCTTCGCGGATCGCCCCCAGCACCAGGGCCTCATGGAAGCGGTTCAACCAAGGGTCGTCCAGCTTGCGCACCGCAAGGCCGATCACCAGCTGCAAGCCGTTGTATCTCACTGATCGGCTGGCGCCTGATAGCGCGCGAGCAGTGCAAGCAGTTCCGCATAGCGGCGCTGGCCGCCATGGTCCTGGCAGAATTGCGCGATATGCGCGAGGAACAGGGCAATGGCCTCGTCGGGCAGGTCGAGCGCGCGCAAAATATCGTCCCGATCGTTCATGCCACGGTCAGCCTGCCGCTGCCCAGCGTGGCCACCGGTGCGCCGGGTGCCGCCGAAAAGCGCGTGTCGCGGTCGCGGTACAGGATGTTGTAGGCGCAGGAAGGCACGTTGCGCCCGTCCGGCTCGCGGATGCCGACGCAGCACTGGCGTATGCGGTCGGTGTCGAAGGTTTCTTCATCCATGTGCGAGTGCACGTAGATCGCTTTCGAACTCTGCTCGCCGATGCGCATGCGCTGCTCGGTCGACAGGCCCGGCGCGAACATGCGCGCCAGCAGGCCCTTGAGGGTGGCCAGGATCATGTCGCTGTCGGGACAGTCGATCTCGCCCGCCCACAGGCGCGTGATCACGTCCTGCAGGCGCAGCTCCACCTGCGGCGTCGGCTCCAGGTACAGGGTGCCGGTCAGGAGCGCGCGCAAGTCGGCGCGTTCCATGAAGCGCGTGAAGGGCAGCCAGCGGCCGTCGTCCAGGCGCAGCATGTACGTGATCAGATAGCACATCGGATGGCTCGATGGCGACGGCACGAAGTCGCCGATGCGCAGCGCGCCGCCGGTCTGCTGTTCCAGGTCGGCCAGTACGTCGTAGGTGGTGTAGCGAGCGCGCCGGTCGAAGCGCGAGCCGCCCTGGCCGGTGAAGGTCATCGTGTGCAGCTCGACGCTGCGGATGAAGTCCTTTTCCAGTGCCAGCCTGACAAAGGCGCCCACTTCGTGGTCGTTGCTGCCGCGCGCGAGCACCGGCAGCAGGGTGGTGTCGACCTTGTATTTTTCGAGCAGGGCCAGCACCCGCATCTTCGCCTGGTAGAAATTCCCGCCCAACATGTCGATATTCGTCCCCGGCGTGAACGAGTCGAACGACAGCACGATGCGCGCGTCCAGCGCCGCTAGGCGTTCGAGCAGCCATTCATCCTTGAGAAAGCGCAGTCCGTGAGTGGAGACGGTGATGCGGTTGATGCCTTCGGCGTGGCACAGTTCCACCAGCCGCTCGAAGTCGGGGTGCTGGGTCGGCTCGCCGCCGGTCAGGTTGATCATGCGGTTGCTCGGATCGGCGCGCCGCATGTGCCCGAGGATGGCACGCAGCTGGTCTTGCGACATGTGGAACGCGCCTTCGTTGCGGTTATGGGTGTAGCAGATCGGGCAATCGAGATTGCAGGCCGAGGTGATCGGCACGATCGGCAGCAGGACCTGCTGTTCGTGGCTGGTGCAGGGGCCGCAGTCGAACGGGCAGCCCTGGCTAGCCGGGGCCGCGCCAAGGGGCGGCGTGAGCACCGGCGCCTCGTCCATCATGGCGTCGTACCAGGCGGCGTTGGACGAGACGATGACTTCTTCGGAGCCGTGCTGCGGGCAGCGCTTGCGCATGACCACGCGGCCCCCGCTGCGCCAGATGGTGGCGTCGACGCTGCGTTTGCAGGTCGAACAAAGGCTAGTCGTTGCTCGTACCAGTTCGTCGCTCATTGAGATCTGCTTGGCAAATGCCGGACCAGTCCGGGATGCTGTGATTGTAATGGCAACGCCGGCAATCGCAAAGCTGCAAATCGGGACGGGGCGGGCGATGCCTTGGGCGCGAACTATCTGCCGGCGGCGCCAGCGCGCTATCGATATCCTGGCAACCGTTCCTGAACAGGCAGATCGCGATGAGCGACCAGCGTGCGCAGGTCTTCCAATGCGTCGTAGCGGCATTCGGCTGCGATGGACGCGGGCAGGCTGCCCCATTCGAGCAGCAGGGTCACCGCCTCGCGGCGGCAAATGGCGCATGGGCTGGTGCGGTAGACCCATTGCGCCACCCCGGCCAGCGCGGGCGACCTGGCGCTGGTGCAGACGTCGACGGCCGTGCTTCCGAGGCCGTGCCGGTCGTCGCCATCGACCGACAGGCGTTGGAGGGCGGCCAGGATCAGCGTTTCGTCGCCCGGCTGGTAATTGTGTTTGAATAGTTCGATGTCCTCGTAATGATCCCTCGAAAAGCCCGGATCGCTGAGGCGCTCGCGTCCAAGCTCGCGTATGCGCGGATCGCTGATGCCGGACAGCGCTACCACCGCCGCATAGCGAACATCGGGCACGCTGTGGCTGGCCAGCGCCCAGACACGTTCGTCGAGGTGCGGCAGTGCGCCCCTGCGGAAGACCCACAACAAATTCTCGCACGTTTGCGGATCGCTTTCGGCGCGCAGGCGCCCGAGGACGCGCAGCTTGTCTTGCGTGCCCGCCCAGCGGCCGAACTCCATGAACTTGTAACGTCCGCCGGTCTTGCGCGAGGCCGCCGCCAGGATGGCATCAACCGGGTTCTCGCTCATGAATGCATCCCTGCGCCGCTGTTCGCGTGTGTCCTGGTCGTCCTCGCGCCAATCCTGCGCGGCCTCGCTCGCGATCCGCGCCTCCTCCTTGGCGAGGTAAGCGGCGACTGCCTCGTCGCCGGGCGCGACCCGTTTCAGTTCGGCCAGGACGGCGTCCAAGGGGAGGGTGTCGTCGATCAAACGATCCAGGGTATCGACCCACGCATCGGGGTCTTCCTGGACCACTTTCCCGAGCCGGCGTGCCATCTCGATCAAGGCAGCAATGCCGTCGAGTGCGCAAATGGCGACGGCGCCGAGAACGCATTTTGCGGAAAAGGTTTGCGCCCAGACGAAGCTGCGCAGGGCGGCGGCGGCCCGAAGGTCGCCATCGCCGGCCATCAGGCTGGCCAGTTCGCGCAGTTGATCGCCATCGTTGTCATCCGTGCTGCGGGCCAGCGCCGTGAGGATCGGTTCAACCATGCGCGGATACGCCGGCGTGTCCTTGAACAGACCGTACATCCAGCCGGCGCGGCTGCCCTCGCACTGGCGGTCGTAGCACTGGTCTTCGAGACAGGCGGCCAGCATCAGGTCCTCGACGTCGTCCATGCCGTGATCCTGCAAATGCATCACGGCAGAGCCGCGTCCGTGCCTGAGGGCGATGGCAAACGCCTCGCGAGTGAGTTTCGTCGATTGAATAGGTGACCCCAAAAAGTTCAAGATGCGCGCGCTCATTGTAAGCCATGCCCACGGCGCGCCACCTTTGGTAGCGGCAGGCGGCACCTGGCCGGAACCGGTTGGCTGCCGTCCTCGCCGCGGCAATAATCATGCGATCGCCTTCCCGAGAGCCTGCCATGAACCATTCCAACGACTTCCCCCTGGTGAACGATGTCCACTCCGGCCTGAACGCCACCCGCGTGGCCGATATCATCGCTCCGCGCAACGTGGCGGGCATCGGCGCGGCGATTGCCCACGCCGCCGAGCAGGATCTGCCGGTCGCCATCTGCGGTGCGCGCCATGCGATGGGTGGGCAGCAGTTCGGCGAAGCGGCCCTGCTGCTCGACATGCGGCACATGAACCGCGTGCTCGATTTCGACGACGTCAATGGCCTGATCGAAGTCGAAGGCGGGATGCCGTGGCCGGCGCTGATCGATTATCTCGAAGCCGCTCCCCAAGGCCACGCGCAGCGCTGGAGCATCCGCCAGAAGCAGACCGGCGCCGGCGCGCTCACCCTGGGCGGCTGCCTGTCGGCCAATGTGCACGGGCGCGGCTTGGCGATGGCGCCCTTCATCGCCGATGTCGAAGCGTTCAAGCTGGTCGACGCCCAGGGCACGCTGCACAGTTGCAGCCGCCAGCGCAATGCGCTGTTGTTCAACCTGGCCATCGGCGGTTATGGCCTGTTCGGCGTGATCGCCAGCGTCACCCTGCGCCTGGCGCCACGGCGCAAGATGCGGCGCGACGTCAGCGTCATCGGGCTCGATGACTTGCCGGCCGCATTCCAGGAGCGGATCGCCGCCGGCTACGTCTACGGCGACTTCCAGTTCGCGATCGACCCGGCCGGCAGCGACTTCCTGCAGCGTGGCGTGTTCTCGTGCTACGTGCCGGTGGACGACGCGGTGCCGGTCACCGCCGCCGGCAAGGACCTGTCGGAGCAGGACTGGCGCGACCTGCTGGCGCTGGCCCACACCCACAAGACGGACGCCTTTGCGCAGTACGCGGCGCATTACCTGTCGACGGATGGCCAGGTGGCCTGGAGCGACCGGCTCCAGCAAAGCACCTACCCGGACGGCTATCACCGCGCCATCGACAAGCAGCTGGGGCACTGCGGTTCGGAGATGATCGGTGAGCTCTACGTGCCGCGCGAGCGCCTGTGCGACTTCATGCGCGAGGCGGCAGCCGATTTCCGCCAGCATGGCGTGGACCTGATCTACGGGACGATTCGCCTGATCGAGGCGGACCGCGAAAGCTTCCTGCCATGGGCGCGCCAGGCCTATTCCTGCGTCATTTTCAACCTGCATACGGCGCATACGGCGCACGGCATCGATGCGACCAACGAGGCCTTCCGGCGCCTGATCGACCTGGCCATTGCGCGCGGCGGCAGTTACTACCTGACCTACGCGGCGGCGGCCAGCCTGCGCCAGGTGCTGGCCTGCCACCCGGCCTTTGGTGAGTTTTTGGAATGGAAGCGGCGTCTCGACCCGCAGCAGCGGTTCCAGAGCAACTGGTACCGCCACTACCGCGGCCTGTTGGCTGCGGCAGGCGAGACGCCGTAAGCCCGCTTATTTTTTGGCAGGGCAGACGCTGTAGGTGACCGACTGCTTCGACGGATAAGCATAGACGGGGCCGATATTGTTGGTCACGTCAGTAATGCTCAGGTCGGTCCACTGCACGCTTTCCAGCACCAGTTTCATCGGACCTGGGCATGGGTTCTTCTTCGGTTTTGGCACTTTCAACGTGATGCAG
>DASVVC010000177.1:0-63888 GCA_036386755.1 Telluria sp. | reverse complement strand
TCGCTTGTGCAAAACCTCCCAACACACCAAAACACCGCGTTTCAGCCAAGCGCAAAGCGGAAAACCAAAAATCCTATGACTATGTCCCTATTTAATTTTGCGAGCGACGCCGCCAGGATTAATACGACTCCGACCCTAATTAATCCGCTTGCCCATTCTGCTGCATTGCACTAATGTTGGGGTTCGATTTTAAAAAAGCTGGAGAATGCGCATGATTGCCCAAGGTTTGTACGATCCGTCCAATGAACACGATGCCTGCGGCGTCGGCTTCATCGCCCACATCAAGGGCAACAAGAGCCATTCGATCATCGAGCAGGGCTTGTTGATCCTGAAAAACCTCGATCACCGGGGCGCCGTCGGCGCCGACAAGCTGATGGGCGACGGCGCCGGCATCCTGATCCAGATCCCGGACCAGTATTTCCGCGACGAGATGGCCAAGCAGGGCGTGGAACTGCCTCCGCCGGGCGAATATGGCGTCGGTATGGTGTTCCTGCCGAAAGAAAACGCATCCCGCATCGCCTGCGAGCAAGAGATCGAACGCGCCGTGCGCATCGAAGGCCAGGTCGTGCTCGGCTGGCGCAACGTGCCGCTGGACGACACCATGCCGATGTCGCCGACCGTGCGCGGCAAGGAGCCGGTGATCCGCCAGATTTTCATCGGCCGCGGCCCGGACATCATGGTCACCGACGCGCTCGAACGAAAGCTGTACGTGATCCGCAAGTCGTCCGGCCACGCGATCCAGGCGCTCAAACTCTTGCACGGCAAGGAATTCTTCGTGCCGTCGATGTCGGCCCGCACCATCGTCTATAAAGGCTTGCTGCTGGCCGACCAGGTCGGTGTCTATTACAAGGACCTGCAAGATCCGCGCTGCATTTCGGCGCTGGCGCTGGTGCACCAGCGTTTCTCGACCAACACGTTCCCGGAATGGCCGCTGGCCCACCCGTACCGCCTGATCGCCCACAACGGCGAAATCAACACCGTCAAAGGCAACTTCAACTGGATGCGCGCGCGCGAAGGCGTGATGAAGTCGGCCGTGCTGGGCGAGGACCTGCAAAAGCTGTTCCCGCTGATCTATGAAGGCCAGTCCGACACCGCCTGCTTCGACAACGCCCTCGAACTGCTGATCATGGCCGGCTACCCGATCGCCCAGGCCATGATGATGATGATCCCGGAAGCCTGGGAAAATCACACCATGATGGACGACAACCGCCGCGCTTTCTACGAATACCACGCCGCGATGATGGAACCGTGGGACGGCCCGGCCGCCATGGCCTTCACCGACGGGCGCCACATCGGCGGCACCCTGGACCGCAACGGCTTGCGGCCGGCGCGCTACATCGTCACCGACGACGACCTGGTCGTAATGGCGTCGGAATCGGGCGTGCTGCCGATTCCGGAATCGAAAATCATCCAGAAATGGCGCCTGCAGCCGGGCAAGATGTTCCTGATCGACCTGGAAGCGGGCCGCATCATCGACGACAAGGAATTGAAAGACACCTACGCCAACGCCAAGCCGTACAAGGCATGGATCAACTCGGTGCGCATCAAGCTGGGCGAGATCAAGCTCAAGGAAAGCCAGCTCGGCCACAACCGCGCCAAGGATGGCGCCCACCCTGGCGCCCCGGCCCAGGGCGAAAAAGCCCCGGCATCCGTGCTCGACCGCCAGCAAGCCTTCGGCTACACCCAGGAAGACCTGAAATTCCTGATGGCGCCGATGGCCGTGCTCGGCGAAGAAGCCACCGGTTCGATGGGCAACGATTCGCCGCTGGCGGTCATGTCCAACAAGCTCAAACCCTTGTACAACTATTTCAAGCAACTGTTCGCGCAAGTGACCAACCCGCCGATCGACCCGATCCGCGAAGCGATGGTCATGTCGCTGGTTTCCTTCATCGGTCCCAAGCCGAACCTGCTCGACACCAACAACGTCAACCCGCCGATGCGACTTGAAGTCTCGCAGCCGGTGCTCGGCTTCGACGACATGGCGCGCCTGCGCAACATCAGCGCCCACACCGGCGGCAAGTTCAAGTCGTATGAGCTCAACATTTGCTACCCGGTTGCCTGGGGCAAGGAAGGCATCGAAGCCTCGCTCGCCTCGCTGTGCGCCGAAGCCGTGGACGCGGTCAAGTCCGGCCACAACATCCTGATCGTGTCCGACCGCGCCGTCTCGGCCGAACAGGTCGCCATTCCCGCGCTGCTGGCCACTTCCACCGTGCACCAGCACCTGGTCGCGCGCGGCCTGCGCGCCTCCACCGGCCTGGTCGTGGAAACCGGCTCGGCCCGCGAAACCCACCACTTCGCCTTGCTGGCCGGCTATGGCGCCGAAGCCGTGCACCCCTACCTGGCCATGGAAACCCTGGTCGAACTGGCCCAGGGCATGACCGGCGACTTGTCCGGCGACACCGCCATCTATAACTACACCAAGGCCGTCGGCAAGGGCTTGATGAAGGTGATGTCCAAGATGGGCATCTCGACCTACATGTCCTATTGCGGCGCGCAGATCTTCGAAGTCATCGGCCTGAACAAGTCGCTGGTCGACAAATACTTCAAAGGCACGTCGTCCAACGTCGAAGGCATCGGCGTGTTCGAAGTGGCCGAGGAAGCGCTGCGCCTGCACACCCTGGCCTTCGGCAACGATCCGCTGCTGCTCGACGCCCTGGACGCCGGCGGCGAATACGCCTTCCGCGTGCGCGGCGAAGAACACATGTGGACGCCTGACGCCATCGCCAAGCTGCAACACTCAACGCGCAGCAACAATTTTTCGAGCTACAAGGAATACGCGCAAATCATCAATGACCAGAGCCGCCGTCATTTGACACTGCGTGGCCTGTTCGAGTTCAAACTCGATCCGACCAAGGCCATTCCCCTCGATGAAGTCGAACCGGCCAAGGAAATCGTCAAGCGTTTCGCCACCGGCGCCATGTCGATGGGCTCGATCAGTACCGAAGCGCACGCCACCCTGGCCATCGCCCTGAACCGCATCGGCGGCAAGTCGAACACGGGCGAAGGCGGTGAAGATCCGTTCCGCTATACCAAGGAATTGAAAGGCATCAAGATCAAGCAGGGCGAAACGATGGCCTCCGTCATCGGCGAGAAAAACGTGGTGGTCGATATTCCTTTGCAGGAAGGCGATTCCCTGCGTTCGCGCATCAAGCAGGTTGCGTCGGGCCGCTTCGGCGTCACCGCCGAGTACCTGAACTCGGCCGACCAGATCCAGATCAAGATGGCGCAGGGCGCCAAACCGGGCGAGGGCGGCCAGCTGCCGGGTCACAAAGTGACCGAATACATCGCCAGCCTGCGTTTCTCGGTGCCGGGCGTGGGCCTCATTTCCCCGCCGCCGCACCACGATATTTACTCGATCGAAGACCTGGCGCAACTGATTCACGACCTGAAAAACGCCAATCCGCGCGCCTCGATCTCGGTCAAGCTGGTCTCGGAAGTGGGCATCGGCACCGTGGCAGCCGGCGTGACCAAGGCCAAGGCCGACCACGTGGTCGTTGCCGGTCATGACGGCGGCACGGGCGCTTCGCCATTGTCGTCGGTCAAGCACGCCGGTACGCCGTGGGAGCTGGGCCTGGCCGAAACCCAGCAAACCCTGGTGTTGAATGGTTTGCGCAGCCGTATCCGCGTGCAGGCCGACGGCCAGATGAAAACCGGACGCGACGTGGTGATCGCCGCCATGCTCGGCGCCGACGAGATCGGCTTCGCCACGGCGCCGCTGGTGGTCGAAGGTTGCATCATGATGCGCAAATGCCACCTGAACACCTGCCCGGTCGGCGTGGCGACCCAGGACCCGATCCTGCGCGCCAAGTTCTCGGGTAAGCCTGAATACGTGGTGAACTATTTCTTCTTTGTCGCCGAAGAAGCGCGCCAGTTGATGGCACAGCTCGGCATCCGCAGCTACGACGAACTGATCGGCCGGGTCGACCTGCTCGACAAATCGAAAGCCATCAGCCACTGGAAAGCGCGCGGCCTGGACTTCAGTAACATTTTCTACCAGCCGGAAGTGCCGGCCGGCGGCGCGGTGCGCCAGGTCGAAGAGCAGGATCATGGCTTGGAAAAAGCCCTGGACCACAAGCTCATCGCCCAGGCCAAGGCGGCGCTGGAAAAAGGCGAGCGCGTCTCCTTTATCTCGCCGGTGCGCAACGTCAACCGTACCGTCGGTACCATGCTCTCGGGCGAAGTGGCCAAGCGCTACGGCCACGCCGGTTTGCCGGACGACACCATCCACATCCAGCTGCAAGGCACGGCCGGCCAGTCCGCCGCCGCCTTCCTGGCAGCCGGCATCACGCTCGACCTGGTAGGTGAGGGCAACGATTACGTCGGCAAGGGCTTGTCGGGCGGACGCATCATCGTGCGTCCCAACACCGAGTTCCGCGGCTGGGCGGTGGATAACATCATCGTCGGCAACACGGTCCTGTACGGCGCGATTGCCGGCGAAGCGTTCTTTAACGGCGTGGCGGGCGAGCGCTTTGCGGTGCGCAACTCCGGGGCGACGGCGATCGTCGAAGGCTGCGGCGACCACGGCTGCGAATACATGACAGGCGGCACGGTCGTGGTGCTGGGCGCCACGGGCCGCAACTTTGCGGCGGGCATGTCGGGCGGCGTGGCGTATGTCTACGATCCGCTGGGCGACTTCGAGAAGAAATGCAACACCGCCATGGTCAACCTGGAACGCGTGCTCAGCACCAAGGAGCAGAGCGACCGCGCCGGCTGGCACAGCCAGAGCCGCGCCAGCAATCCGGAATCGGACGAAGCCATCCTCAAGCGCCTGATCGAACGCCATTTCAAGCACACGGGCTCGACCCGCGCGCGCAATCTGCTGGACGACTGGGCGACAGGACGCGCCAAGTTCGTCAAAGTCTTCCCGACCGAATACAAACGGGCGCTGGAAGAACTGCACAACAGCAGCATGGAAGAAGCGAACGACAAGATCGACGCCGTTGCCAAGATCGCTGCCTAAGACAGCCCGGGCGGGCACAAGATGCCCGCCGCATAGAACACAAGGAAAACATCGTGGGTAAAATTACCGGCTTCATGGAATTCAAGCGTCAGGACGAGGGCTATCTCGAGCCTGGCGCACGCGTCAAGAACTACAAGGAATTCGTCTTGCACCTGAACGATCCGCAAGCGAAGGTGCAGGCGGCGCGCTGCATGGATTGCGGCATCCCTTTCTGCAATAGCGGCTGTCCCGTCAACAACATCATCCCGGACTGGAACGACCTGGTCTTTCACGGCAATTACCGCGCCGCGCTGGAAAACCTGCACTCGACCAACAACTTCCCCGAGTTCACCGGCCGCGTCTGTCCCGCGCCGTGCGAATCGGCCTGTACCCTGGGGATCATCGCCGATCCGGTCGGCATCAAGTCGATCGAGCACAAGATCATCGATACCGGCTGGGAACACGGCTGGGTGGTGCCGCAACCGCCGGAAAAGCTGACCGGCAAGAAAGTGGCGATCATCGGTTCCGGTCCCGCCGGCCTGGCGGCGGCGCAGCAACTGGCGCGCGTCGGCCACGCCGTCACCGTGTTCGAAAAGAGCGACCGCGTCGGCGGCCTGCTGCGCTACGGCATTCCCGACTTCAAGATGGAAAAGTCCCACATCGACCTGAGGGTCAAGCAGATGCAAGCCGAAGGCGTCACCTTCCGCACCAGCGTGCTGGTCGGCAAGGACTTCCCGGCCACGGTCAATAACTGGGCCAAGGAAACGATTTTTCCGGAAGACCTGGAAAAGGATTTCGACGCCATCGTCATGGCGGGCGGCGCCGAGCAGCCGCGCGACTTGCCTGTGCCGGGGCGCGAGCTCAAGGGCGTGCATTTCGCCATGGACTTTTTGCCGCTGCAAAACAAGGTCAACGCCGGCGACAAGCTCAAGGACCAGATCAAGGCCAGCGGCAAGAACGTGGTCGTGATCGGCGGTGGCGATACGGGTTCCGACTGCGTCGGCACCTCGAACCGTCACGGCGCCACCTCGGTGGCCCAGTTCGAACTGATGCCGCAGCCGCCCGAGCAGGAAAACAAGCCGCTGGTATGGCCGTACTGGCCGACCAAGCTGCGCACCTCGTCCTCGCACGAAGAAGGATGCGACCGCGACTGGGCGGTGGCCACCAAGCGTTTCGAAGGCAAGGGCGGCAAGGTCGAGAAGCTGGTCGCCTGCCGCGTCGAGTGGAAAGACGGCAAGATGATTGAAGTGCCGAATTCTGAATTCGAGATGAAGGCCGACCTGGTGCTGCTGGCCATGGGCTTTGTCTCGCCGGTGCAGCAGGTGCTGGACGCCTTTGGCGTGGAAAAAGATGCGCGCGGCAATGTCAAGGCCACGACCGATGGCGACGGCTGCTATGCGACGTCGGTGCCGAAAGTGTTCGTGGCGGGCGACATGCGGCGCGGCCAGTCGCTGGTGGTGTGGGCCATCCGCGAAGGGCGCCAGTGCGCGCGGGCGGTCGACGAGTTCCTGATGGGCGAATCGGTCCTGCCCCGTTAAAAATCGCTATCCTTAAATCCGTCTCCCCCGCGCCAAGGCGGCCCTCGGCGGGGGCCTATAGCACCTTTGATCAGCGGTGCCATGGGCCCGCACCGAAGGACGCCTTGGCGCCGGACACCCTCGTAAGCTAGCGCTAAATGTGTCTCTTTTTTGACCGATTTCCCCGCGCTTGTATGCATGAAGTAATGTAAAGTTACATGAACGCATTGTTGAAAATTGGAAATAAGTACGCCTCCGTACCAATTTTCTTCAAACTGCTATCCCAACAAAAACAAGCACTTACCCTCAAAAATATCTGACCCGCCGTTCAGTAGTGTTGTATTCTGGCCGCGCGCACCCATTCTGGATCGGGGGCCTCTCAGCAGAGATTGCCCTTTCTGCACTACAATACGCCATTCCCAAATATGAACAGCGCCGTGTCTAATCTTGTCGAAATCCGCGATCTACATTTTTCTTACGGCGACCGTTCGATCTTGTCGAACCTCCGGATGGACTTCCCACGCGGTAAAGTGGTGGCCGTCATGGGAGGCTCCGGCTGTGGCAAGACCACGGTGCTGCGCCTGATCGGCGGCCAGATCCGCCCGCAAAAAGGCTTCGTCACGGTCGCCGGCGAAACCGTCCACGAGCTCGATACCGACAACCTGTACCGCCTGCGCCGCAAGATGGGCATGCTGTTCCAGTTCGGCGCCCTGTTCACCGACCTGACCGTGTTCGAAAACGTCGCCTTCCCGCTGCGCGAACACACCGACCTGCCCGAGGAACTGATCCACGACCTGGTGCTCATGAAGCTCAACGCGGTCGGCCTGCGCAACGCCGCCAGGCTCAAACCGGCCGAGATTTCCGGCGGCATGGCGCGCCGCGTGGCCGTCGCCCGCGCCGTCGCGCTCGATCCGGAACTGATCATGTACGACGAGCCGTTCGCCGGCCTCGATCCGATTTCGATGGGCGTCACCGCCAACCTGATCCGCAGGCTCAACGATGCCCTCGGCTCCACCTCGATCCTGGTGTCGCACGATGTGCACGAATGCTTTGCGATCGCTGATTATGTGTACTTTATGTCCGCTGGGAAGATTGTTGCCCAGGGTACGCCGGCCGACATGCGTGTCTCCGAAGACCCTTACGTCAAGCAGTTCGTCAACGCCGCGCCCGACGGCCCCGTGCCTTTCCACTACCCCGGCAAGTCGCTGGCCGAGGACCTGGGCCTGGGAGAGCGCAAGTGATCGCTAACTTCCTCGGCGCCATCGGCCAGTCCGTGCGCGAAAATATCGCCAGCGTCGGTTTCGCCACGCGCTCCTTCTTCACCCTGCTGGGCGTGACCCCGGGCGCGCTGCGCCGTCCCGGCCTGATCGCCGAACAGATTCACTTCATCGGCAATTATTCGCTGGTGATCATCATCGTTTCCGGCTTGTTCGTCGGCATGGTGCTCGGCTTGCAGGGTTACATCACCCTCACGCCCTACGGCGCCGAACAGAAGCTCGGCCAGGTGGTCGCGCTGGCGCTGGTGCGCGAACTCGGGCCGGTCGTGACCGCCCTGCTGTTCGCCGGCCGCGCCGGTACCTCGCTGACCGCGCAGATCGGCTTGATGAAAGCCGGCGAGCAACTCTCGGCCATGGAAATGATGGCGATTAACCCGGTGCAGCGCGTGCTGGCGCCACGTTTTTGGGCCGGCGTCATTGCGATGCCGATCCTCGGCACCATCTTCAGCGCCGTCGGCGTGGTCGGCGGCTACCTGGTCGGCGTGCAGCTGATCGGCGTGGACGAAGGCGCCTTCTGGTCGCAGATGCAAGCGAACGTGGATGTGCAGCATGACGTCGTCAACGGCATCATCAAGAGCTTTGTGTTCGGCATCGCCGTCACCTTCACCGCGCTGTTCCAGGGCTACCAGGCCCAGCCGACGCCGGAAGACGTGTCGCGCGCCACCACCCGTACCGTCGTGATCGCGTCGCTGACCGTGTGGGGTCTGGACTTCGTGATGACCGCGATGATGTTTAACTAAATACCGTTCAACTAAATATATTGAATCTGGCGGCAAGCAGCGCCGCATAACACGAGTTAGGAAATCAAATGCATCGTAAATCCATCGACGTCTGGGTCGGCCTGTTTGTTCTGCTGGGTCTGGCAGCGCTACTGTTCCTGGCGCTCAAGGCCGGCAACATGAGCACCTTGTCTTTCGGCAAGACTTATCTGGTTACGGGCAAGTTCGACAATATCGGCGGGCTCAAGCCGCAAGCACCGGTGAAAAGCGCGGGCGTGGTGGTCGGGCGCGTGGGCGATATCAAGTTTGATGACAAAACGTATCAGGCGCTGGTAACCTTGGAACTGGAGACGGGCTATAACTTCCCGAAAGATAGCTCTCTCAAGATCCTCACCGCCGGCTTGCTGGGTGAACAGTACATCGGTATCCAAGCGGGTGGCGACACCAAAAATCTGGTCAATGGTGACCGGATCAACAGTACCCAATCTGCCACCGTGCTGGAAGACCTGATCAATCAGTTCATCTACAGCAAGGCGGCTGACGGAAAGGAATAAGAGCAATGACATTCATGAAGCCGAACCGCGCCCCGAACTGGCGCGTCAGCGCTGCTGTCCTGGTGGCCATTGCCACCTTGAGCGGCTGCGCCACCAACAATCCGCGCGATCCGCTCGAGCCGTTCAACCGCACGATGTTCAAGTTTAACGACACCATCGACCAGGCCGCGCTCAAACCAGCCGCCAAAGCCTACAAGACGGTACTGCCGAGCTTCGTGCAAACCGGCGTGAACAATTTCTTCGGCAACCTGTCCGATGTCTGGACCGGCGCGAATAACTTGATGCAAGGCAAGGGCGAGCAAGGCATGTCCGACTGGACCCGCGTTGCCCTCAACTCCACCTTCGGCATCGGCGGCCTGTTCGACATCGCTTCCGAAGCGGGCTTGAAAAAGCACAACGAAGACTTCGGCCAGACCCTCGGCTACTGGGGTGTGCCGAGCGGCCCGTACCTGATGCTGCCGCTGCTGGGCCCGTCCACGGTGCGCGACACCTCGGGCTTGCCGGTTGACATGGCCGCCAACGGCTGGTCCTACGTCGATCCGACCGCGACTCGCAACATCGGCACCGCGCTGCGCGTGATCGACGCCCGCGCCAACATCCTGGACGCGTCGAACCTCATGGAAGAAGCAGCACTCGACCGTTACGAATTCATCCGCGACGGTTTCCTGCAGCGCCGCCAGGGCCAGGTTTTCGATGGCGAAAGCTCGCGCAAGGCGCTCAAAGAGTCCAAGAACGAGCCGGCCGACGCGAAGAGCATCCGCGCCGCCTACGCCGATGATGATAGCGCGTCGCCTAGCGCGTCGGCTACCGCGTCGCCTGCCGCTGGTGCTCCGGCCCCGGCCGCCGCGACCACGCCGACCGCTCCGGCACCGACGCCAGCGGCCGCACCGGCCAGGGAAACGCCCGGCGATGCGCCCGCCGCGCCGGCTGTGTCATCCGAAACGCCCTCGAAGTAGTTAACCGTTAAACTGGACCGTCAACGCACGGTCCAGCCGGTATAAACGCAACCTTTTCGAAAAGAGCTTATGAAACTGATCAAACAACTTATCGCCCTCGCCACGGTGGCCATCGCCACCAGCGCCACCGCCGCCGCCCCTGCCGAAGCGCCGGACGCGCTCGTCAAGCGCATCAGCGCCGACGTCATCGACACCGCCAAGGCCGACAAGGATATCCAGGCCGGCAACCAGAAAAAGGTCATGGACCTGGTCGAAAGCAAGATCTTGCCGCACGTCGACTTCATGCGCATGACCCAGCTGGCCGCCGGCCGTGCCTGGCGCGATGCCACCCCGGAACAGCAAAAGCAGCTCTCGAACGAGTTCCGCACCCTGCTGATCTTCACGTACTCGGGCGCGCTGTCGCAGATCAAGAATGAAACCGTCGAGTTCAAGCCGCTGCGCGCAGCCCCGGAAGACAAGGAAGTCGAAGTGCGTTCGCAAGTGAACGTCGCCCGCGGCGAGCCGGTCACCCTGAACTATCGCCTGGCGCAATCCCCGGCCGGCTGGAAGATTTTCGACATCAACGTGCTCGGCGCGTGGCTGGTGGAAACCTACAAAGGCACTTTCGCATCGGAAATCAACAAGTCCGGCATCGATGGCCTGATCAAGACCTTGGCCGAGCGCAACAAGAAGCTGGCCGCCAAGCCGCTGGCCAAGCCGATCAAATAATATGGTTCAAACCAACACCGTGGTTCAGACCAACAAGCTTGAGAACATCGATACCCTGACCGTGCACAACGCCAAGGCGGCACTGGTCCAGGGTTACGATGCGATCAAGGCGGGCCAGACCGTGTTCGATTTCGGCACCGTCAAGGTCGCCGATTCGTCCGCGGTCGCGGTCCTGCTCGCCTGGCAGCGCGCCGCGCGCACCGCCGGCGTGGTGCTGTCCTATGTCAATCTTCCGGACAGCCTGAAAAGCCTGGCTGCGCTGTATGGCGTCGATGCCTTCCTGGTGGACACTCCCGCCAACCTGCACCACCATTGATCCTGCCTTCGGGGAGGCGCATCCGCCTCCCCACTCCCCCTGCCTGTAACCCCGGGCAACTCTGTTTTCTCCGATTTCCCCTATAATTGACGGCTCACCCCGCAATGTCCGTGCATGCTGTATAGACATTTGCTCACTCAAAAAGACGCATGACAGCGATTCAAATTACCAACGTCGAGAAAAGCTACAAGGCCCTCAAAGCCCTGGGTGGCGTCTCCCTGACGATTGAAGAAGGCGAGTTCTTCGGCCTGCTCGGCCCCAACGGCGCCGGCAAGACGACCCTGATCTCCACCATCGCCGGCCTGATCCGCCCCGATGCGGGCACGGTCGCCATCCACGGCCACGATGTCGTCACCGATTTCCGCGAAGCGCGCAAGAAGCTTGGCGTGGTGCCGCAGGAACTGGTGTTCGATCCCTTCTTCACGGTGCGCGAAACCTTGCGCCTGCAGTCGGGCTACTTCGGCCTGAAAAACAACGACAAGTGGATCGACGAGGTCATGGGCAACCTGGACCTGACCAACAAGGCCGACGTCAACATGCGCGCGCTCTCGGGCGGCATGAAGCGGCGCGTGCTGGTGGCCCAGGCCCTGGTCCACAAGCCGCCCGTGATCGTGCTCGACGAGCCGACCGCCGGCGTCGACGTCGAACTGCGCCAGACGCTCTGGAAGTTCATCTCGCGCCTGAACAAGGAAGGCCACACGGTGGTCTTGACCACCCACTACCTGGAAGAAGCGCAAGCGATGTGCCAGCGCGTGGCCATGCTCAAGGGCGGCAAGGTGGTCGCGCTCGACACCATGTCGGCCCTGATCCGCCGCATCTCCGGCTCGCAATTGATCGTGCACCTGGCCAGCGGCAGCCTGCCGGACGAGCTGCGCCACCTGGTCTCGCACGATGAGCGTGACAATGGCAACGGCAGCGGCAGCGGCATGAAGTACAGTCTGCGCGTGAACGAATACGCCGAAGTCGAACAGATCCTGGCGCGCCTGCGCGAGAGCGGCGCCGTCATCGACGAAATGCAGCTGCAGCAGGCCGACCTGGAAGACATCTTCCTGCAGATTATGGACAAGGGCGCACTATGAATATGTTCTCGGTGGGCTTCCAGACCCTGCTCTACAAGGAAATGCTGCGCTTCTGGAAGGTAGCCACGCAAACGGTGGCCGCGCCGGTCCTGACGGCCATGCTGTACCTGCTGATCTTCGGCCACGTGCTCGAAGGTCACGTCAACGTGCGCGGCGTGAACTACACCGCCTTCCTCATCCCCGGCCTGGTGATGATGAGCGTGTTGCAAAATTCCTTCGCCAACTCGTCGTCCTCGCTGATCCAGTCCAAGATCACCGGCAACCTGGTCTTCATTTTGCTGCCGCCGCTGTCGCACTGGGAGATCCTGTCCGCCTACGTGCTGGCTTCCGTGGTGCGCGGCCTGACGGTGGGCTTTGGTGTGTTCATCGCCACCGTGTGGTTCGCCAAACTGTCCTTCGCCGCGCCCCTGTGGATTTTGGCGTTCGCGCTCCTCGGCGCAGCGATCCTCGGCACCATGGGCGTCATCGCCGGCATCTGGGCCGAAAAATTCGACCAGCTGGCCGCCTTCCAGAACTTCCTGATCATGCCCGCCACGTTCCTCTCCGGCGTGTTCTATTCGATCCACTCGCTGCCGCCGTTCTGGCTCACCGTGTCGCACTTCAATCCGTTTTTCTACATGATCGACGGCTTCCGCCACGGCTTCTTCGGCCAGTCCGACGTCTCGCCGTGGACCAGCCTTGCGATCGTGTCGGCCTTCTTCGCGGCCCTCGCGGGTATCGCCATCAACCTGCTCAAGCGCGGCTACAACCTGCGTCACTAATCAGAGGAATTTATCGTGGCTACCACACCAGAACTCATCCACGGCTACATCAGCGCCGGTCTCGAATGCACCCACCTCGAAGTGGATGGCGACGGCCAGCACTTCACCGCCGTCATCGTGTCGCCGGCGTTTGCCGGCAAGCGCCCGATCCAGCGTCACCAGATCGTCTACGCCGCGCTGGGCGACCGCATGCGCGAAGAAATCCACGCGCTGTCGATGAAAACGCTCACCCCAGAAGAATACCAAGGATAAAAGGATAAACAAGCATGGACAAGCTCCAAGTGGTCGGAGGCAAACGCCTCGAAGGGGACATCGTCATCTCGGGCGCCAAGAACGCGGCCCTGCCGATCCTGTGCGCCGGTCTGCTCACCTCGGGCGACCTGGAACTGTCGAACGTGCCGCGCCTGCACGACGTCAAGACCATCCTCAAGCTGCTGGCCCAGACCGGCCTGACGGTAGCGCAGGACGACGAGCGCGTGACCTTGAACGGCAGCGCCATCACCACCCTGGAAGCGCCCTATGAGCTGGTCAAGACCATGCGCGCCTCGATCCTGGTGCTCGGCCCCTTGCTGGCGCGCTTCGGCGAAGCCAAGGTCTCGCTGCCGGGCGGCTGCGCCATCGGTTCGCGTCCCGTCGACCAGCACATCAAGGGCTTGCGGGCGCTCGGCGCCGAAATCACCATCGAAGGCGGCTACATCTACGCCAAGTGCAAAAAGCTCAAGGGCGCGCGCATCCGCACCGACATGATCACCGTCACCGGCACCGAGAACCTGCTGATGGCGGCGACCCTGGCCGAAGGCGAAACGATTTTAGAGAACGCCGCGCGCGAGCCGGAAGTGACCGACCTGGCCAACCTGCTGGTGGCCATGGGCGCGAAGATCGAAGGCATCGGCACCGACCGCCTGGTGATCCAGGGCGTGGCCGAACTGCACGGCGCCAAGCACGCGGTGATTTCCGACCGCATCGAAGCGGCGACGTTTCTGTGCGCGGTGGCGGCCACCGGCGGCGACATCCTGCTCAAGAACACCCGCACCGACTACTTCGACGTGGCGCTCGACAAGCTGCGCGAAATCGGCCTGGTCATGACCATGGGTCCCGACTCGATCCGCGCGCAGATGGGCGGCCGTCCCAAGCCGGTGTCGTTCCGCACCACCGAATATCCGGGTTTTCCGACCGACATGCAGGCCCAGTTCATGGCCGTCGATACCATCGCGTCCGGCAGCAGCCGCATCACCGAGACCATTTTCGAAAACCGCTTCATGCACGTGCAGGAGATGAACCGTCTCGGCGCCTCGATCCAGACCGAGGGCAACACCGCCCACGTCAAGGGTGTCGACAAGCTGGTGGGCGCGCCCGTGATGGCGACCGACCTGCGCGCCTCGGCTTCGCTGGTGATCGCCGCCATGGCCGCGCAAGGCACCACCATCATCGACCGCATCTATCACCTCGACCGCGGCTACGACCGCATGGAAGTGAAGCTGTCGGCGGTGGGCGCCGATATCGTCCGCATCAAATAAGAACATAAGAAACCCGATGAGTACATTCAGTAACCCCGCCAACTCCCAGCTCATTCTGGCGCTGTCGAAAGGCCGCATCTTCGACGACACCATGCCCCTGTTGGAAGCGGCCGGCATCACCGTCACCGAAAATCCGGAGACCTCGCGCAAGCTGATTTTGGCGACCAACGATCCGAACGTGCGCGTCATCATCGTGCGCGCGTCCGACGTACCGACCTACGTGCAGTACGGCGCCGCCGATTTCGGCGTGGCCGGCAAGGACGTCTTGCTCGAACACGGCGGCGAAGGCCTGTACCAGCCGATCGACCTCAATATCGCCAAATGCCGCATGTCGGTCGCCGTGAACGCCGGCTTCGACTACGACAAGGCGGTGCGCCAGGGTGCGCGCCTGCGCGTGGCCACCAAGTTCGTCCAGACCGCGCGCGAGCACTTCGCCGCCAAGGGCGTGCACGTGGACCTGATCAAGCTGTATGGCTCGATGGAGCTCGCGCCGCTGGTCGGCCTGTCGGACGCGATTGTCGACGTGGTCTCCACCGGCAGCACCCTGCGCGCCAACAACCTGGTCGAAGTCGAAGAGATCATGGACATCTCCTCGCGCCTGGTGGTGAACCAGGCCGCGCTGAAACTCAAGCGCGAGCGCCTGCAACCGATTCTCGACGCCTTCGAACGCGCGTCGCGCTTGAACAACTAATAAGCTGACCTACCATGACCATCCAGATCCGCCACCTCGATTCCGCCCAGCCGGATTTCAAACAACGCCTCGATACCCTGCTGGCCTTCGAAGCGTCCACCGATGAAGCGATTGAAAAATCGGTGGCGGCGATCCTGCATGACGTCAAACATCGCGGCGACGCCGCCGTCCTCGAATACACCAACAAATTCGACCGCATTCCGGGCGGCGCCGCCAGCATGGCCGCCTTCGATGTGCCGCAAAGCGAATTGCAGGCGGCGCTCGACGCCCTGCCGGCAGCCCAGCGCGCGGCGCTGGAAACGGCGGCCGAACGGATTCGCGTGTTCCACGAGCGGCAAAAGGAAGAACTGCGCGGCTTTACCTACACCGAGCCCGATGGCACGGTGCTGGGCCAGAAAATCACGCCGCTCGACCGGGTCGGCATCTATGTCCCGGGCGGCAAGGCGGCGTATCCGTCGTCGGTGCTGATGAACGCGGTGCCGGCCAAGGTGGCCGGCGTGCTTGAAATTATCATGGTCGTGCCGACGCCGGATGGCGTGAAGAACCAGATGGTGCTGGCCGCCGCCGCGATCGCGGGCGTGACGCGCGTGATCACCATCGGCGGCGCCCAGGCAGTCGGCGCGCTGGCCTACGGCACCGCCACCATCGCCCCGGTCGACAAGATCGTCGGCCCCGGCAACGCCTACGTGGCCGCGGCCAAGCGGCGCGTGTTCGGCACCGTCGGCATCGACATGATCGCCGGCCCGTCCGAAATCCTGGTCCTGTGCGACGGCACCACCGACCCGGACTGGGTCGCCATGGACCTGTTCTCGCAGGCCGAGCACGACGAACTGGCGCAGGCGATCATGCTGTGTCCCGACGCCGATTACATCGCACGGGTGGAAGCGAGCATCCACAAGCTGCTGCCGACCATGCCGCGCGCGGACACCATCCGCACCTCGATGACCGACCGCGGCGCCCTGGTCAAGGTGCGCGACATGCAGGAAGCGTGCGACATCGCCAACGCCATCGCCGCCGAGCACCTGGAGATTTCGGCCGAGGACCCGCAGCAATGGGCCGACCAGATCCGCCATGCCGGCGCCATGTTCCTCGGACGTTTTTCGTCCGAGTCGCTGGGCGACTACTGCTGCGGCCCGAACCACGTGCTGCCGACGTCGCGCACCGCGCGCTTTTCGTCGCCGCTGGGCGTGTACGACTTCCAGAAGCGTTCTTCGGTCATTTTTGTGAGCGAAGCGGGCGCGCAAACGCTCGGCAAGGTCGCGGCCGAACTGGCCTACGGCGAAGGCTTGCAGGCGCACGCGCGCAGCGCCGAACTGCGATTGCGACCGGCGGCATGAGCGACTGGCTCAATCAGGTATTTTGCGAGGATGCGCTGAGTGGACTTTCGCGCATCCCGGATGGTTCCATCGACCTGATCCTGACGGACCCGCCATATAACCTCGGCAAGGACTACGGCAACGACTCCGACCAGCAAAGCGTGGCCGACTACCTGGCCTGGACCGAGCAGTGGATTTCGAAGGCGCTGCCCAAGCTCAAGCCCAACGGCAGCCTGTACATTTTTCTGACGTGGCGCTTTTCGCCCGAGATTTTCGTCATGCTCAAGCAGCGCATGACGATGATGAACGAGATTATCTGGGACCGCCGGGTGCCGTCGATGGGCGGCAGCGTGAGGAGTTTCAGTTCGGTGCACGACACGATCGGGTTTTTTGTGAACCGCAAGGATTACTATTTTGACCTGGACGCGGTGAGGATTCCCTACGACGCGGTCACCAAGAAGGCCCGTTCGCGCTCGATTTTCGTCGGCGCCAAGTGGCTGGAAGTCGGTTACAACCCGAAGGATCTGTGGAGCGTGTCGCGCCTGCACAAGGAACACCCGGAGCGCGCCGACCATCCGACCCAAAAACCGCTGGAGATCATCGAGCGCATGGTCAAGGCATCGTGCCCGCCGGACGGCGTGGTGATGGATTTGTTCATGGGCAGCGGTACCACGGCCATGGCGGCCAAGCGCTGCGGGCGCAATTTTGTCGGTTTCGAGCTCAATGCCGCGTATTGCGAGATTATCGCCGCGCGGCTGGCATCGCCGCCGGAGCAGGAAATGGTCAAGAAGCGCAAGCCGGCCAAGAAGACCGTGCAGGCTGAAAGTGCATAACGTCGTTTCCGCCATCACCACCACCGCCACCGCCGTCGTTCCCGCGCAGGCGGGAACCCAATTTTGTACCGAAGCTACTGGCTGCTTCACGAACTTGGGTTCCCGCCTTCGCGGGAACGACGGAGCTGTGCGTAGAAACGGCGGCGGCGGTGGCTCATGCCTAAACAACGGATTCATTCAACCAAGGAGCAAAGCAGCATGAGTTTCATCGACACGCTGATCGCCAACACGATCCGTCCCGAGGTCCAGGCCGACCATGCCTACGTGGTCGCCGACGCCGACGGCTACATCAAGCTCGACGCGATGGAGAACCCGTACTCGCTGCCTGCCCACCTGCGCGAAGAACTGGGCCAGCGCCTGGCGGCCGCGGTCCTGAACCGCTATCCGCTGCCCAGCAACGCCACGCTCAAACACAAGATCTGCACCCGCCTGGGCGTACCAGAGGGCTACGACGTCATCCTCGGCAACGGCTCCGATGAACTGATCTCGATCATGGCCACCGCCGTCTCGGGCGGCGATCGCCACCCGGTCATCCTGGCGCCCACGCCCGGCTTCGTGATGTTCTCGCGCTCGGCCATGCTGGCCGGCGCCCAGTTCGTCGGCGTGCCGCTGCGCGCCGACATGACGCTCGATAAAGCGGCCATGCTCGCCAGGATCGCCGAGCACAAGCCGGCGCTGGTGTTCCTGGCCTACCCGAACAACCCGACCGGCAACCTGTTCGACCCGGACGAGATGGTCGAGATCATCCGCGCCGTCGGCGACACCGGCATCGTCGTCGTCGACGAAGCCTACGGCCCGTTCGCGCGCACCTCCTTCATGGAGCGCCTGCCCGAGTTCGAGAACCTGGTCGTCATGCGCACCGTCTCGAAACTGGGCCTGGCCGGCATCCGCCTCGGCTACATGGCGGCCGCGCCCAAGCTGCTGGCGCAGTTCGAGAAGGTGCGCCCACCGTACAACATCAATGTGCTGACCCAGACCGCCGCCGAATTCGCGCTCGATCATATCGCCGTGTTGAACGACCAGGCCAGCCTCTTGATCGCCGCGCGCGAACAGCTGGCGGCCGACCTGGCCGCGCTGCCCGGCGTGACCGTGTTTCCGTCGGCCGCCAACTTTTTGCTGGTGCGCCTGCCGGACGCCGACGCCGCCGTCGCGCGGCTCGACGCAGCCAAGGTACTGATCAAAAATGTGAGTAAAATGAACGGATTGGGCGGATGCATCCGCGTGACCGTGAGCACACCTGAAGAAAATGCTATTTTCCTGGATGCCATCAAGGCATCGCTGATTTCGCACTAACCGAGCCTCCCATGACCAGCACCGCAGACCGCACCGCAAGCATTACGCGCAACACCAACGAGACGCAAATCCGCGTCGCGATCAACCTCGATGGCACCGGCCAGCAAAAGCTCAATACGGGCGTGCCTTTCCTCGACCATATGCTCGACCAGATCGCGCGCCACGGCCTGATCGATCTCGATATCGAGTGCGTGGGCGACCTGCATATCGACGCCCACCACACGGTGGAAGATACCGGCATCACGCTCGGCATGGCGGTGGCCAAGGCGATCGGCGACAAGAAGGGCATCCGCCGCTACGGCCACGCCTACGTGCCGCTGGACGAAGCGCTCTCGCGCGTGGTGATCGATTTTTCCGGCCGCCCGGGGCTTGAAATGCACGTGCCCTGGAAGCGCTCGATGATCGGCAGCTTCGACGTCGACCTGGCGCACGAGTTTTTCCAGGGGTTCGTCAATCACGCGCTGGTGTCGCTGCATATCGATAACCTGCGCGGCGAGAACGCGCACCATCAGTGCGAAACCGTGTTCAAGGCCTTCGGTCGCGCGCTGCGCATGGCGGCGGAGCTTGATGCACGCTCGGCTGGCACCATCCCTTCGACCAAGGGTAGTTTGTAACGTCATCCACTAACTCGTCGTTCCCGCGCCAAGGCGGCACTCGGCGGGGATCCAAGTTCTGCGGCTTGGCCAGCAAACTTGGATCCCCGCCTTCGCGGGGATGACGGCGGTATGCGAGAGACACCGCATATCGTGCGTTTTCACGGTAAACCTGAATTGCTATGAATAAAATTGTTGTGGTCGATTACGGCATGGGCAACCTGCGCTCGGTGGCGCAAGCCCTGCGCGCCGTCGCTCCTGAAGCCGATGTACGCATCTCCGGCGAGGTCGCCGATATCGATTCGGCCGACCGGATCGTCCTGCCCGGCCAGGGCGCCATGCGCGACTGCATGGCCAGCCTGCGCCAGTCCGGCGTCGAGGAAGCCCTGCTGCGCGCCGCCAAAACCCGTCCCATCATGGGCGTGTGCGTCGGCGAGCAGATGCTGTTCGACGTGAGCGAGGAGGGCGATACCCCGGGTCTGGCCCTGTTGCCGGGCAAAGTGGTGCGCTTCCGGCTCGATGGCCGCCTGCAGCCGGACGGCTCGCGCTTCAAGGTGCCGCAGATGGGCTGGAACCGTGTGAAACAAGTGCGCCAGCATCCGCTGTGGCAGGGTATCCTCGACGATAGCTACTTCTATTTCGTGCACAGCTACTATGTCCAGCCCGACGACACCAGCCTCACCGCCGGCGAAACCGATTACGGCGCGCCGTTCTGTTGCGCCGTCGCCCGCGATAATATTTTCGCGACCCAGTTCCACCCGGAAAAAAGCGCCGGCGCGGGCTTGCAGCTGTACAAGAACTTCGTTCACTGGAATCCCTGATTCTCATCCGGTCACCCGTTCACCCAACCCAACTAAGCGATAAGCGAAAACCGATCATGCTGCTCATTCCTGCCATCGACCTTAAAGACGGTCACTGCGTTCGCCTCAAACAGGGCGATATGGAACTTGCCACCGTCTTCTCCGAAGACCCCGCCGAAATGGCGCTGCACTGGCTCAAGCAGGGCGCGCGCCGCCTGCACCTGGTGGACCTGAACGGCGCCTTTGCCGGCAAGCCGAAAAACGAAGCCGCCGTCAAATCGATCCTGCAGGTGGTGCAGGAGTTCGCCGTCGATAACGACATCGACGAAATCCCCGTCCAGCTGGGCGGCGGCATCCGCGACCTCGACACCATCGAGCGCTATCTCGACGACGGCATCACCTACATCATCGTCGGCACCGCCGCCGTCAAGAATCCCGGCTTTTTGCACGATGCCTGCGGCGCCTTCCCGGGCCACATCATCGTCGGCCTGGACGCCAAGGACGGCAAGGTCGCCACCGACGGCTGGAGCAAGATGAGCGGCCACGAAGTGATCGACCTGGCCACCAAGTTCGAAGCCTACGGCGTCGAATCGATCATCTACACCGACATCGGCCGCGACGGCATGATGGGCGGGATTAATATCGAAGCGACCGTCAAGCTGGCGCAGGCCGTGCGCATCCCGATCATCGCTTCCGGCGGCCTGCACAACCTGGGCGACGTCGAGGCGCTGTGCGCGGTGCAGGAAGAAGGCATCGAAGGGGTCATCTGCGGCCGTTCGATCTACGAGGGCACGATCAACCTGGGCGAAGCCCAGGCGCGCGCCGACGAACTCACCGAAGGCGACCTGGCGTAAGCCGGAAGAACACACCATGCTCGCAAAACGCATCATTCCCTGCCTCGACGTGACTGGCGGCCGTGTCGTCAAGGGCGTCAATTTCACCGAACTGCGCGACGCCGGCGACCCGGTCGAAATCGCGCGCCGCTACGATGAGCAGGGCGCCGACGAGATCACCTTCCTCGACATCACGGCGTCCTCGGACGAGCGCGACCTGATTCTGCACATCATCGAGGCGGTCGCTTCCACCGTCTTCATTCCGCTCACCGTCGGCGGCGGCGTGCGCAAGGTCGACGACGTGCGCCGCCTGCTCAACGCCGGCGCCGACAAGGTCAGCATGAACAGCTCGGCCGTGACCAATCCCGAGCTGGTGTTCGAGGCCTCGCAAAAGCACGGCTCGCAGTGCATCGTGGTGGCCATCGACGCCAAGCAGACCACGCCCGGCAAGTGGGAAGTGTTCACCCACGGCGGACGGCGCGCCACCGGCCTCGATGCGGTCGAATGGGCGATGAACATGGAGCGCCTCGGCGCCGGCGAGATCCTCCTGACCAGCATGGACCGCGACGGCACCAAGGTCGGCTTCGACCTTGGATTGACGGCCGCCGTGTCGAACGCGATCGGCATTCCCGTGATCGCCTCCGGTGGCGTGGGCGGCTTGCAGGACCTGGCCGACGGCATCCGGATCGGCAAGGCCGATGCGGTCCTGGCAGCGAGTATCTTTCACTATGGGCAGCACACGGTCGGTGAAGCGAAGCGCTTCATGGCCGCGCAGGGCATACCGATGCGTCTGGATTAACTATGATAGCTACGACAATGAATAGTGCGGCCAACTTCAGCTGGCTGAAAAAAGTCAGGTGGGACGAGAACGGCCTGGTGCCGGTGATCGCCCAGGAAGCCGGTTCCAACGATGTGCTGATGTTCGCCTGGATGAACCGCGACGCCCTGGCGCGCACAGTGGAACTGGGCGAGGCGGTGTACTGGAGCCGCTCGCGCAAGAAGCTGTGGCACAAGGGCGAAGAGTCGGGCCACATCCAGAAGGTGCTGGAAATCCGCCTCGACTGCGATGAAGACGTGATCCTGCTCAAGATCGAGCAGGCCGGCTCAATTGCCTGCCATACCGGCCGCCATTCCTGCTTCTACCAGAAGTTCGACGGCGACGCTAAAAGCGGCGACTGGCAGGTGGTCGAACCGGTGCTGCAGGACCCGGAAACGATTTATAGCAATCCAAAAAAGAGCACACCATGAGCCAGACCCTCGCCCGCGTGGCGCAAACGATCGAGTCGCGCAAGCTGGAAAACGGCGGCGACCCCGCCACGTCGTACGTCTCGCGCCTGTTTTCCAAGGGCGACGACGCGATCCTGAAAAAAATCGGCGAAGAAGCGACCGAGCTGGTGATGGCCGCCAAGGATGCGCGCGTCGATGGCGATGCCTCCCGTGTGCTGTACGAATGCGCCGACCTGTGGTTCCATTCGCTGGTGCTGCTGGCCAAATTCGACCTGTCTCCGCAGCAGGTGCTCGACGAGCTGGCACGGCGCGAAGGCCTGTCGGGCCTGGCCGAAAAAGCCGCCCGTCCGACCTGACCTTCAACCCAACCGGAACCGCCCATGACCGACTGCCTGTTTTGCAAGATCGCCGCCAAGCAAATTCCTTCGAGCATAGTCTACGAGGATGATGAATTGCTGGCGTTCAAGGATATCCACCCGGCCGCGCCGGTGCACCTGCTGGTCATTCCCAAGGCGCACGTTGCGACATTGTCCGAATGCAATGAATCGCACGGCGCGCTGCTCGGCAAACTGCTGGCGCTGGCGCCAAAACTTGCCAAGGAGCACGGCTGCGAGGTCACTTACGGCGCCGACGGCAAGCCGGCCGGCGGCTACAAGACCCTCATCAACAGCGGCCCGGACGGCGGCCAGGAAGTCTATCACCTGCACCTGCACCTGATCGGCGGCGCCCGTCCCTGGACTGGCCAACGCTGACAATGCGGCAGGAATGCCCGGCATCGCGTAGAATACGCGGCGTAAGCTTTCGCGAATTCGGGCGCATGCGCCTCGACAGGAGAAAATGATGGGTGGACTGAGTGTTTGGCATTGGCTGATCGTGTTGCTTGTCGTTGTGTTGGTTTTCGGAACCAAAAAACTCGGCAACATGGGCGGCGATATTGGCAAGGCCGTCAAAGGCTTCAAGGATGGCGTGCGCGGCGACGAGGACACCAAGCCGGTCGTGACGACGCAGGTGACGGACAAGACCACCATCGACGGCGAAGCGAAAGAGAAAACGAAGTTCTGATGACCGTGCGTGCCCCGGCACGCGCCTTGTCCGATACTTCCAGACGCCATGATCGATCTTGGACTCTCTAAACTCGCCATCATCGGCGTGGTTGCACTCATTGTCATCGGCCCTGAAAAGCTGCCCAAGGTGGCGCGCATGGCGGGCACCCTGTACGGACGCGCCCAGCGCTACCTGCACGACGTCAAGTCCGAGGTGAGCCGCGAGATCGAGCTCGATGAACTGCGCAGCCTGCAAAAGGAAGTGCAGGAAACGGCCCAGTCGATCAAGGACAGCGTCGAAAACACCATCGCCCAGAATATCGACGATGTCGATGCCGCCTGGCGCGACCTGCCATCCTCAAACGCGCCCAGCGCGACCATGAGCGACCTGGAACGCAAGGCGCGCGACTTCCGCCGCAAGAAGCTGGTGCGCAATTCGGCCGTGCCCGGCTGGTACAAGCAGCGCCACGGCGGCAAGGCCCACATCATGTCGGGCGCCGCGCGCGTGAAAAAATTCCGCCCGCGGTCTTCTTCCACCTCGTCCTTCTTCTAGCCCTTTTTTCTAAACTTTTCTTTCTAAACTCTTCTCTTGATCCTCAATGACAGATAAAGCAGCGGGCGAAGAGACCTTTATCTCTCATCTGGTCGAGTTGCGCGACCGCCTGGTCAAGGCCACCATCGGCATCGCCATCGTGTGCGCCGCGCTGATGCTGTGGCCCGGACCGGCCCATATTTACGACATCATCGCCCAGCCCATGATCGCGTCGCTGCCGGTCGGCTCGAAGATGATCGCCACCGGCGTCATCTCGCCCTTCCTGGTGCCGATGAAGGTGACGCTGGTGCTGTCGATTATCCTGGCGCTGCCGTGGGTGTTCTACCAGATGTGGGCCTTCATCGCCCCCGGCCTGTACCAGCACGAAAAGCGCCTGGTGCTGCCGCTGGTCATCTCGTCCTCGTTCCTGTTCATGAGCGGCGTGGCGTTCTGCTACTTCTTCGTGTTCGGCCGCGTGTTCAAGTTCATCTCCGACTTTTCTCCGACCTCGATCGCGGTCACGCCGGACATCGAAAACTATCTCGATTTCGTCATGTCCATGTGCCTGGCCTTCGGCGCCACCTTCGAGGTGCCGGTGGTGGTGGTGATCCTGGTGCGCATGGGAATCGTCAGCGTGGCCAAGCTCAAAGAAATCCGTCCGTACGTGATCGTCGGCGCGTTCGTGATCGCCGCCATCGTCACGCCGCCGGACATCGTCAGCCAGTTTGCGCTGGCCTTGCCGATGTGGGTGCTGTTCGAACTCGGCCTGCTGGTCGCGCCGGCCTTCGTGCGCGCCACCCAGGCGCCGGAAGAAGCGGCGTAAAGACGCCGCCGCTGTTTTTCTTCCTGTTCCTGTTTCTGTTCCTGTTCCCGTTCGCTGCGGCGGCGCCGGTCTTGGCGCTGCGCTAGCGGCTCAGGTACAGCACCGTCGCCTCGCTCCCATCACCGCTTCCCACCTGCGTTGCCGTCATGTTCGGCAGCGTTGCCCCCAGATTGGCCAGCACCGTCGGCATCGCGCTTTCGAGCAGGTCGGCACTGGCCGGATTGACCTCGACCCGGCAGGTTTTGGTGCGGCATTCGAGCATCCTGACCTGCGGTTCGAGCCCGGCATTGGCCTGCGCCAGGGCGGTGCGGATCGCCGCCGACGCCTGGCTGCTCCACGCCTGGTCGACCTGTTCGGCGCGAAACATGGTCTCGGCCGGCGCCACCGCCTGGGCGTCGCTCGTCAGCGGCGTGGCCAACGTACCGGCCGGCTGCGGCGCCGGCGCCGCGCGCGTCAGTAGCATGCGCAGCTCGGCCACTTCGCGCCGCAAGCTGGCTACTTCCTGGCGCAGCTGCGCGACATCGTTCGGTAGCGGTGCGCCTGGCGGCGCTGCCGCCGGCGCCGCGCGCTGCGGTGGCGGCAGCGGCGCTGCGCGTGCGGGTTCGGGCGCCGGGGCGGCAGCGGCCACCGGTGCCGCCCGCGCCGGTGCGGCAGGCGGATCGTCGTCGCCGCCGCAGGCGCTCAGCATGGCCATCACGGCCAACAGTATGGTTGCGGGAATCAGTGGCCTCATGGGTTCTCCTGCGGACGTGTGAATCTGGGCACGGCAGCGTACGCCAGGCCTGCCCCGGAAGGCCGCTGCCGATACTTCAAGCCTAGGACGCGCGGCGCGCGCGCGCGTGAGCTACATCAATCGTCACGGGTCGGAATCGGCTGTCTGCGCGGCTTGGGCCAAACAATTTGTGTGCAGGGCTGCCTGGAGGCATGGACGTACCGCTGGCAGCAATTCCGGGTTGGAATAGCTTGGCAACTGGTAAGGTCGGATGGGGTGTTTCTGAGGGTGTCGACGAGCCGATGCGTGCGGCTGTCAGGCCGATGGCGAGCTGTGCCCGCTGGCCGGTGGGGAATCCGGTGCCGGTCTGGAACCCGGCACCGGACCTGGCTTTTACGGGCAGTTGCCGACCACGTAATGCCCGGCCGAGGTCTGCGCCAGGGTCTGGATGTAGAACAGGTTGTCCAGCCCCATGTTCTGGTTCGACCCATTGGCCAGCGCAAAACCGCCGCTGTCGTGCGCGCGGCCGGCCTGCACGTGGGCGAAGTTGCTGGCCGTGACCGTGCTGCAGGTAAAGCCGCTGGTGGTGCTGGCGCTCACGCTGGCCGACAAGCCGCTTTCCACCGAGCCGGCTACCGATGACGCCTGGTAGCTATAGGACGTGGACGGCGCCAGGCCGGTATCGGTATAGGACGTGCTTGTTACCGGCGTTGGCGTCACCTTGCTGCCGTTGCGGTAGACGTTGTAGCCGCTCGCGCCGCTGGCCGCGCTCCACGACAGGGCGATGCTGCTGGCGCTGGCGGTCCCTGCTTTCAAGCCGGCGGGCGGCTGCACGGCCGGCACCGGACCCACCAGGAACTGCGGCAGGATGCACGGCGCCGAGCTCTGGCCGGTGGTGGCGCTGGTGGCCGTGACGGTGCCGCTGTAGTAGCCGTTGGCCAGCGCGTAGCCGATGCTGAAACCGGCGCCGCTGCCCGCCGCCGCGTCATTGACCGGCGTGGCGCCGTCCAGCACCACGCGGTAGCTGCCGATGGTGCCGGCCGCGTCCAGTCCCGCGCCGCTGATGGTGGCGGCGTTGCCCGACACGCTGGCCTTGCAGGCCGTCATCACCGGGGGCGGAATGACACTCGCGCGCAAATTGTTCTTGAACCAGAAATCCATCACGAAGGCCGGGTAATTGATCTTGGTGGCGTCGACGAAGTGGCCGTTCTGCCCGCCGGGCCCGGCCGGCCACGCGTGGCCCATGCCGGTCACCACGATTTCCGAGGTGCGCAGCTTGCCGTTGCCGTCAAGGTAGGGCGTGTTGCTGCCGCCGCCGGGCACCGGCACCGCCGCACCCTTGGTGTACACGCCGCCATAGGCGATGCGCATGGCCGCCGCATCGAGCGGGCCGTACGCGGGCGCCACCGTGTAATCGTTCGTGCCCCACACGACGCTGGCGATCTGGGTGGCGAACTTGCTTTGCTGGGCGCCGGCCATGGTGGTGCATTTATTGGCCGCCGTGTTGGCGTTGAACCCCGACGGCACGCTGCCTATCTGCATGATGCTGGTCCCGGGCGGTGGTCCCGCGTTGATGCCGATGCCGGCAAACACATCCGGCGCCAGGCAGCCCAGCGCCATGGTCTGGCCGCCGCCCGAGGACAGGCCGGTCACGTAGACCTGGTTCGGATCGATGGCATAGCGCGCATCGGCCAGGAAGCGGCTGACCAGGTTCAGCAGCACGCCATCGTGCCCGCTGGCGCGGTTGTGGTTGGTGAGGCTGTAATCCCAGCAATGGCTGCCCGATACATTGCCGGTGGCGTTCGGCGCCACGACCACGGCGCCGTACTGGTCGGCCGCGGCTTTCCAGTTGAAGCCCTTGTCCGACCCGGAATCGATGACGTCGCCGGAGGCGGTTTGCTGGCAGCCATGCAGCACCATTACCAAGGCGCGCTTGCCGCCCAGGACGGGCTGGCTCGCGGGCCAGTAAAAATAGCCGCTCAGGTTGCCGCCGTTGACGCTGTCCGCGCCCCAGGTCTGGTTGCCGCTCCAGGTGCCGGGACCGGCCTGGACCTGCGCCAGCGCGCTTAGTGGCAGGCACAGCATTAAGGAAGCCGCGCAGCGGCCGAGAGAGTGATTGATTGCCATGATGTCTCCATTTTTCTATATTGAAAATACGGGAAGGCTGCGGGTGCTTGCAGGGAAGAGCTCGGTGGGGGCGTAGAGGGGATGCCGCGCTGGGGCGGCCGGCCTTCGGGACGGTTCACGGAAAGTAACAGCCGGAAATAAGTCTACCGGAGAAGAACCATGAAGATGTCAGCCGGGGCGGAGCGTACCAGCACGATGATTGTGCGTAATTGCACAGCGCCGGCAGCGGCGGCGCGCGATGTGAGGCACAATGACAAGCCGCGCAGCCCTTGCGCTGCGTTTCCTGGGAGTGAGTGTGTCCGTGCTTGCCGCTGGTCTTTTCGGTGCCTTTGCCGCCTGGTTCGCCGTGCGCTGGATCGGCGCGCGCCTGCGCACGGGCGCCGGCGACGGCACCCTGGTGTTCGCGCCCTTCCTGGAGCGGCTTGGCATCCTGCAATTGCTGGGTGTGGCTGTGCTGGCCTGGGTGGCGCTGTCGCGCGAGCACGACAGTTACACGGCCTTGACCGCGCTGGCCGTGGCGCTGGCCATCGGCGGCGTCTACTGCCTGTGCGAAGGCATCATGACGCGCGGCAAGGTGGACGAGAGCGGCATCGTGTTCATCACGCCCTGGGGCGGCAAGCGCAACGAGGCGTGGCGCGACTTGCGCAGCGTGCACTACCGTTCGTACTGCGGCATGTACGTGCTTAAATTTCGCAGCGGCAGCGTGATTCGCCTGTCGGTGCTGCTCAGCGGACACGGCGCCGTGCTGCAACACGTGCGTGCGCGGGGCTACCATGTCTGAACTGGCCCACCTGCGCCTGATGGCCGGCTACAACACCTGGATGAACCAGAAACTGTACCAGGCCGCCGCCACGCTTCCCGCGCACGAACTGGTGGCCGAGCGCGGCGCCTTTTTCGGCTCGCTCATCGGCACGCTCAACCACCTGGTTGCGGGAGACACCATCTGGCTGCGCCGCTTCGCCACCCATCCGGCGCGCTTTGGCGCGCTCGATCCGGTGCTGGCGCTGCCGGCCCCAAGCGGCCTGGACGCCGTCTACAGCGCCGACCTGGCCGTGCTGGGCACGCACCGGCGCATGCTCGACGCCGTGATCGGCGCATGGACCGCGCAGCTCGCCAACGCCGACCTCGACCATGTGCTGCATTACGCCAGCACCAAGGGGATTCGCTCGCAAAAGCGCTTCGGCGACCTGCTGCTGCACTTTTTCAATCACCAGACCCATCACCGCGGGCAAGCGAGCACCTTGCTGTCCCAGGCGGGCGTGGACCTGGGCGTGACCGACTTGCTGATGCTTATTGAGAACGTGGCCGATCATGGCGCGCCACCTGCGCCGCCCTGAGGTCGGCGCTGCCGGCCAGTGCCGCGTGGCGCTTGAGCGAGCGCACCACCTGGTTGTACGCGTCCACCATCGCGGCCACCAGCACCTTGCCCTGCGGCGTGCGGGTATAGCCGTCCGCCCCCGCGAAACCCCCATTGAAAAAGCCGCCCGCCGCGCCGAAGCGCCAGTGGCTGGCGCTGCCCTGCGCGGCGGCCAGTTCGGCGCCCGAGCGGTTGTCGGTCAGGGTGAGCAGGGTGGACGGCTGCAGGGCGATATCGTGCAGGGAACCGAGGCGCCCGATGGCGGCATCGTCACCGAAGCTGAGCGAGGGCGTGGCGGTGTAGTCGGATGGGGTAGGTATGCGCTCACTGCGGTTGCCGGCCGCGTCGGCCAGCGTGAAGCAATTCGATGCGCGCACCATCAGGCGCAGCAGCGGCAGCGTGCCGGACATGTCGGCACCCTTGCCGAAGGAGAGGGTGCCCAGGGTGCGTGGACAATGTTCGAGCTGGCTGTTGGGCGCCTTGATGCTGGCAGGAGGCGCGGCGGCCGGGGGCGGCCTGCTGGCGCAGCCGGCCAGGGCCATGGCTGTCAGGGCGATGAGCAGGGCAGGGTTTGGGCCTGGCTTCATGGCGGATCCTTTTGCGTGAAGTTGAACAAAAACTTCACACATTGTAACGATGCACTCATGCAAGTAACTTGCCTATAGTCAACGTCATGAAAACGCGCCCGAAATACCACACCGTGGCGTTTGGGCTGTCGGAGTGCGCTGAAGTCCTCCTGATGCGTTGTGTTTGCTCACTTCATGCAGACGGCCGCGCAGGCTGACAAGAAGCTTTGCAGGACATCGTGTTCGCCAGCAATTTGGCGCCGACCGATCCGCGGCATTGGTAAGCTTGTTTTCTCAGACCGCTTTCCATGAAGGATTAACAAATGCCAAATTCTGTTTCATCCCTGCCGTCTTCCGCCAATTCACACCCCTTGCATGCTCCGCGCCGCATCTCGCTCGGACTTCAGGGAGGCGGCACCTATGGTGCCTTTACTTGGGGCGTGCTCGACCGGCTGCTCGACGATGAGCGCGTGATCTTCGACGCCATCAGCGGAACGAGCGCCGGCGCCATCAATGCAGTCGTGATGGCCGATGGCATGGCGCACGGTGGCGGGCGCGCTGGAGCACAAGCGGCATTGCGCAGGTTCTGGAGCGGGCTCAGCGAAGCGTCGCGCCTGAGCCCCGTGCAACGCACGCCGCTCGACTACCTGCTGGGACGCTGGACGCTTGAATGTTCACCCGGCTACCATATGATGCAACTATTTAGCGCGATGATGGCGACTGTTCCGCCGACGCCGCTCGATGTCAACCCGGCGCGCGAATTGCTGTCGAGCCTGATTGATTTCGAGCGCGTGCGCGCATGCGATGCCTTGCGCCTGTTTATCCATGCGACCAATGTGCGCACCGGTAAGGGCCGTATCTTTACGCGCGAGGAAATCGATGCGCAACGCCTCACTGCGGCGATTTGCCTACCGCAGGTGCTTGCGGCAGTCGAGATCGATGGGGAAGCATATTGGGACGGCAGCTACGTCGGCAATCCCGCGCTGGCGCCACTGGTGGCGCCGGGCTGCGCACGCGACATCGTCATCGTGCAGATCAATCCGGTCACGCGCCAGGAGTTGCCACGCAGCGTAGCCGACATCAACAGCCGCTCGAACGAAATTGCGTTCAACATCAGCATGATGCGCGAGGTCGCGCTGATCCGGCATGCACATGCGGTCATCGACGAAATGAATGAGGATCAGGTGCGCCCGGCACCAGTGCACACGCACCTGATCAGTGGAGCCGATACAGTGGGCAGCTACAGCCTGTCGAGCAAATACAATACCGAATGGGCATTCCTGTCTCATCTGCACGAGTTGGGCTTCACTGCGGCCGACCGCTGGCTCGCGGAAAATTTTCACCAGATCGGCGTAAGGTCGACGCTCGACCCTGATCCGATTTTCCATATCAGCGAGAACAGCCATGCGCCCTCACGCGGCAGTGCGCTCGGCACCGGCAGGTAGGCGGTGGCGGATAATGCATTCAAGTAGGCAATCCCTGCAATGGCGGGGCGCTGCTCACAGCGGGGCAACGCGCCGACGTCGCCCGGCGCGATCCCGCACCCGATGCGACTTCCAAATAAACCTTAGTTCACCTTCACCGCAGCTTGCGGCGCCGCCTCGCCCGCCAGCCCCGGCCCATACAGCGGGCTGTCCGAAATCGTGTTGTGGCCGGTCCCTGGCACATTGATATAGTGCGCCACGCCGGGTTTGAAGCGCGTCATCAGCAGTTCGGAACTGGCGCGCGGGATGATCTCGTCGTTTTCGGCGGCGATGATACTGGTCGGGGCACTGACGCTGGCGGCGTACAGGCCCGACTCGAATTGATCCTTTAAGAGCAGCGTCACCGGAAACCACGGAAACTGCACCCTGGCGATGCCGACGATGCTGTCGTAAGGCGTTACCAGCACCAGCCGCGCCACCGGCCGCGCGCTGGCCACGTGCACCGCCACGCCGCTGCCGAGGCTACGCCCGATCACGGTCACCTGCGGATGGCGCGCCTGCACCATGTCGAACAGGGCCAGCGCATCGGCGAACAGCGCCGCCTCGGTCGGTTTGCCGGTACTGCCGCCGTAACCGCGGTAATGCAGCAGATACAGCGCCTGACCGGGGAAGGTCTGGCCAAGGAACGGCAGGCTGGCCGAGACATCCTCGGCGTTCCCGCCAAGGTAGATGACGGCGCGCGGCCCGGTCTCAAGCCGCGCCGACACCTCCAGCACGGCGCCGTTCACCGGCAGCTGGACGACCGAGTCCGGCGTGCCGAAACGGCGCGGCTGGGGGAAGTAGATCAACGAGCGCTGCGCGAGGAACAGGCCGACGCAGGCGAGGACATACAACGCAAGCGCCGCAAGAATCACACCGATTACCATACGCATCGCGCTCTCCTTATTGCATCAGCTCTTTGATCATCTTCACCGGCGCGCTGCCGTAGCCGAGGAACTGCTCGTGGAACTGCTTCAGGTCGAACCTGGGGCCGAGCGCCTGCCTGCGCTGCTCGCGCAGGTCCATGATCTCGCTGTAGCCGCTGAAGTAACTGGTCAGCTGCACCGAACTGACCTTGGCGCGATGCCACTTCTCGCTCGCCTCGCTGCGCGTCTGGAAGGCCTGGCGCGTGAGCATGTCCATCGCATCGGCTTCGCTCATGCCCAGCACGTGCACGCTGTAGTCGAGGATCGTGTTGGTGACCACGCGCAGGTTCCACTTCGAGTACATCAGCCACATTTCCGGCGTGTTCCCGCCATAGCCCGATTCGAGCATCATGCGCTCGCCGTACACGGCCCAGCCTTCGATCATGGCGCCGTTACCGAACAGCGATTTGATGAGCGATGGCGACTTGTTCGCATACACCAGCTGCGCGTAATGGCCCGGAATGGCTTCGTGGATGTTCAGGATCTGCAAGATCCAGTGGTTGTATTCGCGCAGGGTGCTTTCGGCCTGCTCGGGCGAGAGGCCGTCGAGCGGCGTCACGTTGTAGAAGGTGCGGTCCTGCGGGCGATACGGCCCGGGCGCGTCGATGCTGGCGCCGGCCACGCCGCGCTGGTACAGCGGCGTTTCGCGCACCACCAGCGGCTTTTTCGGATCGAGCGTGAGCAGGTTGTTCTTCACCACCCAGTCCTGCAGCAGCGGAATCTGGCGCCGGATCTCCGGGAAAAACTCCTCGCGCGAGACATGGTTGGCCGACAGCTTGTCGATCACCATGCCGATTTTTTTGGTGCGGTCGGCCGGCTTGGCGGCCCCGCCCATGGTCTTGGTCCACAGTTCGTCGGACAAGGTGTCCATGCGCGCCAGCAACTGTTCGCGCGCGGAGAGCGCCTTCTGGTACATCTGCTCCGCGCTCACGCCGGCCTGGATATCGTGGCCGAATTTTTGTTCGTACAGCGCCTTGCCGATGCGGAACGAGCGCGCCGACTTGTTGGCCTGCTGCGCTTTATCGATGTCGGTGAGGAAGTTGACGTAGCCGATCAGAGCGGTGCCGGCGGCCGCGATGCGGCGCGCGAACAGGTCTTTTTCGGCCTGGTTCAGGATCGATTCCTGCGCCGCCTTGCCCAGGTCCGCCAGCACGGTCATGGTGCCGGGCGCCTGCTGCAGCGCCAGTTGCGTGTGCTCGCGGGTCGGGTTGACGATGCTCGCCTGCGCCGCTTGGTAATAGGCCGGCACGTTGGCCAGGCGCTTGAGCAGGGTGCGCAGGCGCTGCGGCTTGGCCGCATATTCGGAACCCATGATCAGGTCGATCGGCCCGGCGATGTTATACAGCGCCGGGTTCCATTCGAACTCGCGCAGGGTGGTCAGGTAGAAGCGGTCGGCATTGAGCTTGTTGACCAGCAGGACGTGATCGGTGCGCTGCCTGACCGACAGCTGGCGCGTATCGAGCTTGGCCAGCTTTTGCAGCCATTCGTCGGCGAACGCCAGTTGCGCGGCGCGCGTGGCTGCGCTCGGGATGGTCAGGTTCGCCGCGCCATCGTATTTGCCGGCATAGATCGCGCTTTCCGGATCGATGCGCCACAGCGCGCCGAGGAACTGCATGCTGACGGTATTAAAGCGCCGGTCTTGCGAGCGCTCGGCGCCGGCGTCGGGCGTGCTGGCTACCACGGCCGCGGCGACCGGTGCGGCGACGGCTGCGGTGGCTGCGGCGGCTGCCGCTGCCTTGGCCGGCTTGGCGGCTTTGCCTGGTTTGCCTGGTTTGGCGGCTTTCACCGTCTTGGTGCTGTGTGCTTTGGACTGTTTTTTCGGCTTGGCAGCGCCTGCGGGCGCCAGCGCGAAGCACGTCATTAAAACAGCCAGCGCAATTTTCGTTTTCAACATTGTGTTTGGCCTTGTAGTGACACGGACAGGGGCGGCCGCAAGCATGCGGCGGGGCGTCAGATTAGCATCAATCGCGCCGCTTGCGCGCTTTTGTCCCGATTGGAAAGGGGGTGGATCAGTCGATGGCGCCGGCGCGGATCATTTCCTGCTGGCGCGCGTTGAGGACGCTCACCGTGTTTTTGCCGTTGGCGATATTGGTCAGGACGATCTCGCTCGACTTGGTGAAGCGGTGGCCGATGCGCACCGTGTAAGAGCGCGTGATCCAGCTCCAGAAGCCCTGCGTGAAGCTGGCGTCTTCCATGTCGCGCCATTTGACGCCGGTGACGCCTTTTTTCCAGGGCAGCACGCCCGAGTAGAGCCACACGCCGACGTCGTCGTAATACAGCTGGATACTGCGCAGCAGCAGGAAGCGGTAGCCGACCATGATCGCCGAAATCGCGAAGACCACGGCGGCGGCGATGTCGTTCGCGTAGAAGAACGTCAGCGGCAGCAGCACGCCGAACAGCACGGCCGCCATGAGCGCGACGCCGGTGTAGGCCAGCCACGACTTCACGCCGATCACGTGCGCGTTGGGGGAGCTTTTCGATGCGTTGTCTTCTTCCATGGATTTTGGCGCCGCTTGATAAAAACGCATGATGTCATGGAATGGCGCAGGGCGCTACTCCGGCCGCTACCGTGGATAAATCAGCGCAACCCCTCTTGCAGCATGCGCAGCATATCCCCCGGCGTCATGCGCGCCGAGACATCGCTGCCTTCGAGCAGGCTGTCGGCCAGGTCGCGCTTGTGCTTGTGCAGCTCGACGATGCCTTCCTCGATCGTGTGGCGTGCCACCAGCCGGTAAATCGTCACCGGCCGCTGCTGCCCCATGCGGTGCGCGCGGTCGGACGCCTGGTCTTCCACCGCCGGATTCCACCACGGGTCCATATGGATCACGTAATCGGCCGCCGTCAGGTTGATCCCGACCCCGCCCGCCTTGAGCGAAATGAGGAACACGTCACCCTCGCCGGCCTGGAACGCATCGACCCGCTTTTTACGCTCCTGCATCGGGGTCGACCCATCGAGGTACTGATACTTGATCCCGCGTTCGTCCAGGTGCTTGCGGATCAGGGTCAGGTGGTCGACGAACTGGCTGAACACGAGCACCTTGTGGCGGTTGTCGAGCAGGTCGGCGAGCAGGCGCGCGAACACCGTGAGCTTACTGCTTTGCAGGCCCAGTTCCGGCGCCACCAGCGCCGGATTGCAGCAGGCGCGCCGCAGCTTCATCATCTCGGCCAGGATCTGGATCGACTTCTGGCTCTCGGGCGCCTCCAGCGCGGCCAGCTTGGCGATCGCATCGCGCCGCAGCGATTCGTAGAGCGCGGTTTCTTCTTCCGTCAGATCGACCGGCAGCACGATCTCGGTACGCGGCGGCAGTTCCGCCAGCACCTGCGCCTTGGTGCGGCGCAGGATGAACGGCTGGATCAGGCGGCGCAGGCGCAAGCGCGCGCCGGCTTCGGCGCGCTTGTCCTGCGCCCGTTCGATCGGCCCGGCAAAGCGCAGGTTGAACTGGTCGCTGGTGCCGAGCAGGCCCGGATTGATGAAGCGGAACAGGTTCCATAACTCGCCCAGGTGGTTTTCCAGCGGCGTACCTGTGGCCACCATGCGGAACTCGCCCTGCAGCGCCATCACCGCCTGCGAGCGCTTGGTCGCGGTGTTCTTGATCGCCTGCGCTTCATCGAGCACGATGCTGTTCCAGCGCACCTTGGCGAACGCCGGCGCTTCCAGCTGCAGCAGGCCGTAGCTGGCGATCACCAGGTCGAACGGCCCCGCTTCGCCCAGCATGGCGGCACGGTCGCCGCTGCCGAACAGCTTGACGTTGAGCGTCGGCGCAAAGCGCGCCGCCTCGCTGATCCAGTTCATGCACACCGACGTCGGCGCGATCACCAGCGCCGGGCCTTGCGGCGCGCGCGAGAGCAGCAGGGCCAGCGCCTGCAAGGTTTTACCCAGGCCCATGTCGTCGGCCAGGCAAGCGCCCACGCCCCAGTGGGCCAGGCGCGCCAGCCACTCGAAGCCTTCGACCTGGTAGTCGCGCAGCTCGGCCTGCAGGGTGCTCGGCATCTGCGGCACGAAGGTGGCGTTGTCTTCCATCTGCGCCAGGTGCGTGGTCCAGGCCTTGTCGGTGGTGACGCTGCCCGCATCCTGCGCCAGTTCTTCCAGCGCGAAGCTGGCCAGCGCATGCACCTTGACCCCGTCCGCGCTCGGCGTACCAAAAGCCGACAGCTCCATCAGGCGCCGGTGCAGTTCGGAGGTCAATGCCATGAATTGATTATCGCCCAGCGCCACGAAGCGGCTGCCGTTCTCCCTGAGCATATCGAGCAGGGTGCGCAGGTCCATGATGCGGTTCTCGTCGACCTGCACCTCGCCGCTGGCCGCGAACCAGTCCTTGTCGCGCTTGATCGACAGCCGCACCGATGTCGAATCGGCCTTTTTGGCCAGCCGGAACGGCTCGCCCTCGGGCCACGCCAGCAGCACTTTGGCCGGATCGAGCTCCTGCAGTTCGGCCAGCAGTTCCAGGCACTCGACCGGATTGGCCAGCAGCCATTCGCCATGGTCCGATTCGGATTGTTCCAGCACGTGCAGCGCGCCGACCAACTGGCGTTCGGCTTCGCGCTCGGCGTTCAGGTTGCGCCGCGCTTCCACGCGCGCGCCGCCTACTTCGGCGATCACGCTCTCGGCGCCCGAACCGGGCGGGTAGTAGGCGCCGGCATCCGGCAGGGGGCGCACCAGCACCTGCATTTTCAGGCCGTGCTGGTAGGGCAGCAGGTGCACGTGCAGGCGGCTGTCGGCGTCGACCTGGGCGATGTCGGCCGCGCTGCCGCCGATGTCCGACTGCACCGTGACGATCGACGAAATCGCGCCGATCGCCTTGAGCACCTGTTTTTCCGCGTGCAGCGGCACCACCAGCCCATTGCCGACGATGGCGCCGATGCGCCGGTGCTCGTCGCTGATGCGCACCACGCGCAGGCGGGTCGGCGTTTCGCGCGTGACGCACACGTCGTCGGTGTTGTCCAGGATGGACGGCTGCAGCGTGATGGTCACGTTCCCGGCGCGCGCCTTGATCATCAGTTCCGGCTCGCCCGGCAGCAGCTCCACCCGCGTGGCCGGCGAATCGATCCAGAACAGCAGCGGGTGGCCGATCAGCGCGGCCACCGCCTTGTCCATGTCGAATTCGTAGCGCACCCCGCCGCCGTTATAGTATTTATAGGCGCCCAGGGTCGCCACCACGTGCAGGTCTTGCGCGGTGAGAAAATCGAAGCTGGCCGCGTCTTCCGACAGGCGCTTGAGACCCATGGCGCGCCCGCGGCTCCAGCCGCCCTGGGCGTCGCGCTTCTGTTCGCGCGGTTCGATATCCTGCACTCCGTACAGCGGATCGAAGCGCAGGCCCCAGACCAAGCGCGTTTCCTTGACCACTTCCACGTTGACCGCCGGCTGCAGGTTGATCAGCGCATTGAGCTGGCGTTCCCACGGCTCCTCGCGCTCGAACCAGACGCTCATGTCGGCCAGGCGCAGGCGCTGGCGCAGGGCGATCGCCTCTTGCTCGCGCGAGACGGCGCCGATGCGTCCCAGCAGGGCGCCCAGCTGCGCCGCCACCAGGTCGAAACCGGCGTCCTGCGCCTGCGTCATCATCTGTTCGAGCTGGGAGCGCTTGTCGTCCAGCTGCGGCTGCGCCAGCCAGTAATGCAGCAGCGCGCGGAACATGAACGGCTGCAGCGCGCTTTCCCAACTGCGCGAGGGCAGCACCGCGGCGTCGACCGTGCCGCCGCGGATCTGGCGCAGCAGGTTCAGTTGCTGGTAGACCGCCGTGTCGTGGCTTTGCACGGTGCGCGTGACGATGTCGAGATACGCTTCGGCCGCCTTGGCATGCTTCGGATCGGGACTGCGCAGCAGCGCCAGCACGTACAGGTGGCCGCCGATGCCGGGAAAGGCCATCTTGCGCTTGCCGGTCTCGCGCCGTAGCGCCTTGAGCGCCTGGTCGAAGCCGGCCAGCGCCTCCATGTGGTGATCGCGCAGCAGCAATATCACGCTGCGGTAGAACAGCGCCATCGAATCGTCCAGGTCGGCCAGCAGGTTCGCGGCGTCGTCCAGGCGGGCGCACAGGATCAGGTGTTCGGCCATGACGATGCGCAGCGCCATGGACGACGCGCCCTGCGCCAGGTGGCGTTCGGCGAACGTCCGCAACTGCGGCGCGCTGGCCGGTTCGCGCTGGGCGTTCTCCAGCAGGACGGTGAGCACCTCGTCGCGCACCAGCGGGTGGATGCGCGCGAACAGCGCCGGCTCGAACGGGCGGGCGCAGATATCGACCAGCGGATGCAGGTAGCCCGCTTCGTGGCAGTTCATGCAGGCCGCCAGCAGCGGCGCCACCTGGGCCGGCCCCTGGCCGCTGGCCAGCGCGATGCGCAGCAGCGCCACGCCCTGGCGGTAGCTGCGCAGGATCGCAAAGCCTTCCCAGTTGCGGCGCAGCGGGGTCAGGTTGTCGTAGGCGACGGCCAGCGGGCCGAAGGTGCCGGCGTCGAGCGCGGCGCTCAATGCCAGCCAGGTGATTTCGGGCGTCGCGATCCAGCCGCGGTGCTGCAGCTCGCCCGCCATGCCGGCGCTGCGCAGCGCATCCATCGCCTCGACCATGCGCTCGTTGTTCACCGCGATGCCGGCGGCGACCAGATGCTCCTGCACACGGATGCGGCCCATCGGTTCGCCCGCCATCGCCAGCATCGCGACGATATTTTGCTCGACCATGGGCATCCGGCCGAACTGCTCCCGCATTGCTGCCAAATCCATCTCGTTCATGCAGCGCCGCTTAATTGAGCGGCAGGCAGATTGTCGATCGCCACCGGCGCCGGCTGGCCGGGCGTGGTCAAGCCAAAGATGCGCAGGTAAAAATACAGCTCCGCTTCCAGCGTGCGCACGATGCTGTCGGCCTTGCGAAAGCCATGGCCTTCGCCCTCCAAGGTCATATAGGCCACCGGCACGCCGGCCGCGCGCAGAGCCGCAACCATCACTTCGGACTGCTGCGGCGGCACGACCTTGTCGTCCAGGCCCTGGAAAAAGATCATCGGGCGCGTCAGCTTGTCGGCATGGTTGATCGGTGAGCGCAGCAGGTACAGGGTTTCCGACTCGGGTTTTGGTGCGATCAGGTACTCGTTATAGTGCGATTCGAACTTGTGCGAGTCGTCGTCCAGGCCCTTCAGGTCCGACACGCCGTAGTAGCTGGCGCCGGCCTTGAATACATCGTGGAAGGTGAGGGCGCACAGGGTGGTCAGGCCACCGGCGCTGCCGCCGCGGATCACCAGGCGCTCCGGATCGACCACGCCGCGCGCGGCCAGGTAACGCGCGCCGGCCACGCAATCGTCGACGTCGACCACGCCCCACTGGCCCTTGAGCGCGTCGCGGTAGGCGCGCCCGAAGCCGCTGCTGCCGCCGTAATTCACGTCCAGCACCGCGAACCCGCGGCTGGTCCAGTACTGCGTGGCCAGCTTGAGGGTATTGGTGGCCATGCCGGTCGGGCCGCCGTGGCTGATGACCATCAGCGGCGGCTTGGCATCGGCGTCGGGCGTCACGTCGGCATTGCAGGGCGGGTAGTAGAACGCGTGCGCGCTGCGCTGGCCGCTGGCGCCGCTGGCGTAAGTGACGCTCTCGGGGACCGACAAATAGCCGTCCGCCGGCAGCTCGGTGATCGAGCGCGCCAGCACGTGCGGCGTGGCGCTGGCCATCTCGAAGCGCGCCAGCTCCAGCGGGATGTGGGGCGAGCCGCCCAGGATCAGCGCTACGCCGCCGCCCACGCGCAGTTCGCGGATTTCCTGGTACGGATTGACGATCGGCGCCAGCTTGCCGGTGTCGGGCGAGAGCGTGGCAAGGCGGCTCACGCCATGTTCGATGTAGGTACAGACGATGTCGCCGTCAGTGGAAAAGCCGTACATCGACACCGCGAAGGTCCAGTGGGGCGAGCCGAATTCGGCGGCGCGTTCGCACAAGGGCTGCACGCTGCCGTCGGCCAGGCGGTACAGGTTCCACCAGCCGCTGCGGTCCGACACGAAGTGCAGCACCCCGGCGGGCGACCATTCCGGCTGGCAGATCGCTTCGTCAGGCCCGCCCGCGACCAGGGTGGCCGGAGCCAGCGAGCCGTCCGGGTTCACTTGCGCCAGCCACAGTTCGGTGCCCTGCCACGGCATGCGCGGATGGTCCCAGCTCAGCCAGGCGAGCGAGGCGCCGTCCGGCGACAGGCGCGGGGCGGCGTAAAAGTCGCTGCCGTGGGCCAGCACGGTTTCGGTGCCGTCGGCGTCGATCGCGCACAGGGTGTTGACGGGTTGGGCGCTGCCGCCCGCATGGTCCTCGCGCACCACCACCAGGCGGCCGCGCGCCGCATCGAGCGCAAAGTCGGCGTAGCGCGCGCTGCCCGGATGCGTCATCGCCTGCGGCGCCGCGCCGGGAGCAATCGTGTAAATACAATTGTCGGCAAAGTTCGAGAAGTACACCGTGCTCGCCGCCACCAGGTACGCGCCGCCGCCGTATTCGTGCACGCGGCTGCGCACATTGAACGGGGCCGGGGTCAGTTCCGCCAGTTCCGCGCCGCGCTGGCGCAGCAGGGTGGTGCGCCCGCCTTCGCTGGCGCGTCCGGCCAGCCAGTAAGCGTCGCCGCCATCGGCCTGCGGCTGCGACAGCGGGGTGGCGCCGGCGGCCACGATGGCGGCGCTGATGGGGGAAGGCCAGAGGCCGAAAGCGGCGTTCTGTGGGCTGGTCGGAGCTGTCATGGGGGATTCATTGGGTTGGCGGCGGTATCGCATGATAGTTAATACCCTGCGCCCGTGCAAATGCGCTCGCGCGGCGCGCGGCGGGAGAATGCGATAATAGCGCCTTTCTCCAAGCTTTCGACTGTTCCCATGCCCCAATTCGCCCCGCTCCAGAACGATACATTCCTGCGCGCGCTGCTGCGCCAACCGACCGATTACACCCCTGTGTGGCTGATGCGTCAGGCGGGGCGCTACCTGCCGGAATACCGCGCCACGCGCGAGCGGGCCGGCTCCTTCCTGGGCCTGGCCAAGAACCCCGATTACGCCACCGAAGTGACCCTGCAGCCGATCGACCGCTACCCGCTGGACGCCTCGATCCTGTTCTCGGACATCCTCACCGTGCCCGATGCGATGGGCCTGGGCCTGTACTTCGTCGACGGCGAAGGCCCCAAGTTCGAGCGTCCGCTGCGCACCGAGACCGACGTCATGGCCCTGCGCGCGCCCGACCTGGATTCGCTCGACTACGTGTTCAAGGCGGTCACCCAGATCCGCGGCGCCCTGAACGGCCGCGTGCCGCTGATCGGTTTTTCGGGCAGTCCGTGGACCCTGGCCTGCTATATGGTCGAAGGCGGCGGCTCCAAGGAATTCCACACCATCAAAAAGATGCTGTACAACCGCCCCGACCTGATGCACCACATCCTGTCGACCAACGCGGCCGCGGTGGCGGCCTACCTGAACGCCCAGATCGACGCCGGCGCCCAGGCCGTGATGATCTTCGACTCGTGGGGCGGCGCGCTGGCCGACGGCGCCTACCAGACGTTCTCGCTGCAGTACATGCAGCAGGTGATGAGCCAGCTCAAGCGCGAAAAAGACGGCGTGCGCATCCCGGCGGTGGTCTTCACCAAGGGCGGCGGCTTGTGGCTGGACCAGATCGCCGATATCGGCGCCGACGCGGTCGGGCTAGACTGGACCGTCAACCTGGGCCGCGCGCGCGCGCTGGTCGGCCACAAGGTGGCCCTGCAAGGCAACCTGGACCCGGCGATCCTGTTCGCCAGCCCGGAACAGATCCGTGCCGAGGTCGAGCGTACCCTGACCAGCTACGGCAAGCCGTCCGACGGCTCAGGTCACGTGTTCAACCTGGGCCACGGTATCTCGCAGTTCACCCCGCCCGAGTCGGTCAGCGCCATGGTCGAGGCCGTCCACAGCTTCAGCCGCCAGCAACGCGCCGGCCTGTAGTCTGGCTACAGCGATGTCACCTTGGCAAGGTGATGTCGCTGCACCGCAGTAGAGGTTTTCTGAATGGCAATCTCCCACTTATTCACAATTTTTCTGAACATCACTGATTAAAAATCAGGCGGTCAAGAAAAGTTTCTTGAACTTTTAAGTGCTTGATTTTAAAGAGTTTATAAAATTTCGCTGCCGAGCCAGACGAGGAAAATGTGGACAAGGCACAGAGGGAAAACGCGGTTTTTTCAGCATTGTCCACAAAGTTATCAACAGGCTGTGTGGATAAAAACGAAAAGTCCCGCGTTTACCGCGACTTAGCGCAATTGTTAAGGTTTCACATGAGGATTTGCTGCGCTGCATGATGGTCTTGGACTGTGTCGGCGGCAACTCGCTGCAGGTGTCTGGCGGGTACCGATGTGTTTCTAAAATGCAAGCATGGACCGCCGTTTATCCACAGCCGCAAGACGCCAATCCGACTACATTTGTAGTGCTCCGCAGCTTACTTATGCACAGAACGGCGGTAAAACATGGTTTTCCCGGCTTCCCAAGACGATTTTTCCAAGTGCTTGATTTTTAAGGATTAAATTTCTTTGATTTTCAGTTGTTAGGCTCATCTATTGTGCAAGCACAAAGCTTTTGGCCTCGCGCAAATTGTTTGTCCACAAAGTTGTCCACAAGCTGAGCGTGCTTGAAACGATGTCCTGGACATCCACGGAAGAGGGATTTTCCGTGTCTCCTTCACCTGACAGAACCGACCCAGATGGCGTACTGCATCCTCAACATCGCGCTCGACACGCCGCTCACCAGCTGCTTCGATTACCGCTGGCCGTGTGCGCCGGGCGACGACCCGCAGGTGGGCCAGCTGGCGCTGGTCAGCTTCGGGCGCCGCGAGGTAGTCGGGCTCATCGTCGCCATCAAACACGACACCGAGGTCCCGGCCGACAAGCTCAAGGACGCGCTGGCCGTGCGCAGCCAGCTCTCGCCGCTGTCGCCGCAATGGATCGCGCTGGCGGCGTTTGCGGCCGACTACTATCAGCGCCCGCTCGGCGAAGTCGCCTTGCCCGGGCTGCCCAAGAACCTGCGCGTGCTCACCACCGTGGCGCTCGACCGCGCCCTCAAGAAGCTGGCCAAGGGCGCCCCCGCGCACGACCACACCCCGCTCGACATGCCGGTGCTGAACGGCGCGCAGCAGCAGGCGGCCGACGCCATCGGCGGCGCGCACGGCTTCACCCCGATTCTGTTGTATGGCGTGACCGGCAGCGGCAAGACCGAAGTCTATCTGCAGGCCTGCGCCCAGGTGCTGGCGCGCGAAGAGGGCGGCCAGATCCTGATCCTGGTCCCCGAGATCAACCTTACCCCGCAGCTGGAGGGGAACATCCGCGCGCGCTTTCCCGGCGTGATGCTGGCGACTTTGCACAGCAGCCTGTCGGAGGGCGAGCGCATGCTGCACTGGCTGGCCGCGCACCAGGGGCAGGCCCGCATCGTTCTCGGCACGCGCCTGGCGATCCTGGCGTCGCTGCCGCACCTGAAGCTGATCGTCATCGACGAAGAGCACGACCCCTCGTACAAACAGCAGGAAGGGCTGCGCTACTCCGCGCGCGACCTGGCGGTGTGGCGCGCGCGCCAGCTCGGCATTCCGATCGTGCTCGGATCGGCCACGCCGTCGCTGGAGAGCTGGCACCACGCCGGCTCCGGGCGCTATCGCAAGCTCGAACTGCGCGAGCGCGCCGTCAAGGACGCGGTGCTGCCGCGCGTGAAGCTGCTCGACATGGAGCGCGACAAGCCGGTCGACGGCATCACCTCGCACCTGATGGCGGCGCTGCGCCAGCGCCTCGAGCGCGGCGAACAATCGCTGCTGTTCCTGAACCGGCGCGGGTATGCGCCCGTGATCTGCTGCGAATCGTGCGGCTGGATCAGCAACTGCACCCGCTGCACCTCCTTCATGGTGCTGCACAAGCCCGAGCACCGGCTGCGCTGCCACCACTGCAGCCTGGAGCTGCGCATTCCGCGCCATTGTCCGACCTGCGGCAATGTCGATTTGCAGCCGCTCGGGCGCGGCACCCAGCGCGTCGAAGAAGGCTTGCAGCAGGTTTTTCCGGAAGCGCGCATCTTGCGCATCGACGCCGACTCCACGCGCCTGAAGGGCAGTGCGCAGGCCGCGTTCAACACGGTGCACCGGGGCGAGGTCGATATCCTGATCGGCACCCAGATGGTCGCCAAGGGGCACGACTTCAAGAAACTGACCCTGGTGGGGATTCTCAATCCCGATACGGCGCTGTTCTCGCAGGATTACCGCGCCAGCGAGCGCCTGTTCGCGCAGCTGATGCAGGTGGCCGGGCGGGCCGGCAGGGCGGCGCGCACCGAGGGCGGCAGCGTGAGCGAGGTGTTGATCCAGACGCGTTACGCCAGCCATCCGCTGTACACGGCGGTGGTCAACCACGACTACGACCGCTTCGCCACCGATTTGCTGGAAGAGCGGCGCGCCGCCGCGCTGCCGCCGTACCTGTACCAGGCGCTGTTGCGGGCCGAGGCGCCGGAGCTGGAAACGGCGATCGGATTTCTGGAAAGTGCGCGCGACGCGCTGGCCTTCGACGGCATCACCTTGAATGACCCGATTCCGATGACGATGACGCGGGTGCACAACGTCGACCGTGCGCAGCTGCTGGTCGAAAGTCCCTCGCGGCCGGCGCTGCAAGCCTTCCTCAAAGAATGGCTGGCCCTGCTGCGCGCCACGAAAAGCCGCGTCAAATGGTCGCTCGAAGTCGACCCCCTCGACATCTGACGCCCGTTCCCCCGCCAACCGGGGTCTGACCTCTGATTAGCAATAAAATCCCAGCCGGCAACAAAACCCCCAACCGGGGTCAGAGCTTTAATTAGCAACAAAAATCTTGTCCGAAGATATTTGTCTGCTTATTACGACGGTTTTGCTGAAACTGCATACTGAAAGCCAATATTGTCGGAGCATTTCTCGGTGTTCGCCGCGATTCAGTTTGTTCAGCAACTAGTTGCAAGTTAAAGCTCTGACCCCGGTTGTGGTTTCCAATCCGTTGAGCAAGTAATTGCTAATCAGAGGTCAGACCCCGGTTCAGGGTTGCGGCAGGTAGCGGCGGGCGCTGGTGACGATGTGCTCGGTCAGGGCGCGCACAAAGGGAGTGTCGATGTTCCAGGCGTGCCACGATAGCGCCGTGCTCCAGGTGCGCCCCGGCGCAAGATCGATCAGCTGGCCGCCGGCAATCCGGCTCAGCGCGCTCAGTTCGGGCATCAGGCCGTACGCCACCCCGTGCAGGATGCAGTTCTCCAGCGCCGCCGAGACCGGCATGGTGTGGTGCGGGAAGGCCATCTCGCCGCCGAACTCCCGCGCCAGGAAGCGCGCCAGCTGCTTGCGCTCGCTGACCACCGCCGGCGCCAGCGCCACCGCCTCGGCGCTGAAGCCGTCGCCGAACCAGTGCCCCGCAAACGCGGGCGTGGCCACGCAGGTGTAGCGCAGCAGGCCCAGCGGCGTGGCGCTGGTGCCGGCCGCCGCTTCGCCTGCACCGTCGCCGTCACCGTCAGTGTCGGCCACGCAGGCGAATACCGCGCCTTCGCGCACCAGCCGCAAGGCACGCTCGCCGTCGGCCAGCTCGATGTTGAACTGGCAGCGCGGAGGCGCCAGCAGCGCCGGCAGCGCTTGCGCGAACCAGGTCGCGAGGCTGTCGGCGTCGAGCGCCAGGGCCAGCGCCGGCAGGCTGGCGTCGCGCCCGAGGTCAATGTCGAGCGCCGCTTCCATCAGCTTGACGTGGCGGAAATGCACCACCAGCCGCTGCCCCAGCCCGGTCGGCACCGAGGGCGCGCCGCGCACCACCAGCAGCCGTCCGCAGCTGTCTTCGAGCGCCTTGATGCGCTGCGATACGGCCGATTGGCTCATTCCCAGCAGCAGCGCGGCCTTGTCGACACTGCCGCTGGCAGCCACCGCGTCGAGTACGGCCAGGCCGCGATAGTCGAGATTACTCATCAGTAAAGCTGTTCCAGGGTGATATTGATCAGCAATACTAATATGCTTCCACCTGTGCTGCCAACGCGCAACAGTGGTGCGCCACGGAAAAACGAAAATTGGCGTATCGTTGACGCCTGAAAACGGCACCCGCCCGCATCCTTTGTCTGTCCAGTTAAAAAAGAGTCCGCCATGAACAAGTTACACGTCGACGTCGCCGTCATCGGCACCGGAACCGCGGGTCTAGCCGCTTACCGCGGCGCCCGCGCCCAGGGCAAAACCGCGCTCCTCATCGAAAGCGGCCCCTACGGCACCACCTGCGCCCGCGTCGGCTGCATGCCCAGCAAATTGCTGATCGCCGCCAGCGAGGCGGCCCATATGCTGGCGCTGGCGCCCGAGTTCGGCGTCCATCCTGATGGCGTGCGCATCGATGGCAAGGCCGTGATGGCGCGCGTGCGCAGCGAACGCGACCGCTTCGTCGGTTTCGTGCTCGACAGTGTCGACGGCATCCCGGACCAGGACAAGCTGCGCGGCCACGCCCGCTTTACCGGCCCGCAGTCGCTGCAGGTCGGCGAGCACACCACGGTCGATGCGTCGCGCATCGTCATCGCCAGCGGCTCGACCCCGGTCATGCTGCCTCAACTCAAGGAGGTGAGCGAGCGCATCATCGTCAGCGACGATGTGTTCGACTGGACCGACCTGCCCGAGTCCGTGGCCGTGATCGGCACCGGCGTGATCGGCCTGGAACTGGGCCAGGCCCTGCATCGCCTGGGCGTGCGCGTGAGCGTATTCGCGCGCGGCGGCAGCGTGGCGCAGCTGAGCGATCCGGAAGTGCTGCACGTGGCCGCCAAGGCCCTCGCGCGCGAAATCGACCTGCGCTTCCAGCAGATGATCGTCGGCGCCGAGCAGCAAGGCGAGGAAGTGGTCCTGACCACGCGCGACGCCGCCGGCGCCGAGCACACCGACCGCTTCTCCTATGTGCTGGTGGCGGCCGGGCGCACGCCGAATGTGGACAAGATCGGCATCGAGACCACTGGCCTGGAACTGGACGAGCGCGGCATTCCGCTGTTCGACGCCACCACCATGCAGTGCGGCACCAGCCACATTTTCATCGCCGGCGACGCCAACAACGAGCGCCCGGTGCTGCCGGAAGCGGCCGACCACGGCAAGATCGCGGGCGACAACGCCGGCCGCTATCCCGACGTGCGCCCCGGCCTGCGCCGCACGCCGCTGACCATTGCCTTTACCGAGCCGCAGATCGCCACGTTAGGCGAGAGCTACAGGGAATTGTGCGCCGAAGGCAAACCCAAGTTTGCGGTCGGCAAGGTGTCGTTCGAGAACCAGGGACGCAGCCGGGTGATGCTGCAGAACCACGGCATGCTGAGGGTGTACGGCGAGTACGGCACCGGCCGCTTTCTGGGCGCCGAGATGATCGGGCCGCGCGCCGAGAACCTGGGGCACCTGCTGGCCTGGGCGGCCCAGGCGCGCCTGACGGTGGCGCAGATGCTGGACATGCCGTTCTACCATCCGGTGATTGAAGAAGGGGTGCGCACCGCGTTGCGCGACCTGGCGCTGGAGCTGGAAAAAGGCGCGCCGAAGGCGAGCAGCGCACCGGATACCATGCCGGGCGTGTAAGCGCCAGGGTAAATGCTTCGTGGCCAGAATAACAGCGCGAGGCCCTTGGCCCGAAAACCGTCTTTCCCGCGCAGGGCTGGGCGCCCCCACGGGAATCCAAGGCACCTTCGCTCAGCATGAATGCCTTGGATCGTCGAAACGCTCGGCGTTCACCCTAGTTCAAATAACTCGCATCGAGCCGTCCCGCCCCGGCCATCTCGCGCACGATGCGGATGGTGTCGATATCTGCCTCCTGGTACGCCGACTTCTTGTACTCGTCGTACATGGCATTGACGCGGTCGGTCTCGGCATCATGCCCGTCGTCGTACTTGAAGCGCACGAACATGGTGTGCTCGGCCGGCGTTTCGATCGTTACCGTCAGGCTCGACGCGGCGATCTCGCCCTGTTCCGGCACCTCGTAGCGCACTTCCTGCAGCGGCGTGAGCAGCACGCGGTCGACCACGACCAGCTCGCCGAAACGCCGGCTGCGGCGGAAGCTGCCGCTCTCGCGCTCGTCGATCGTGCACTCGTCCAGGTGCGGCACGAACAGCTTGGGCATTTCGGCGCACAGCACCAGCCCGCGCCACACCTGCTCGCGCGTCAAGGTGTCGATCAGCGGATTCAAGGGATCGTTAATTTCAATCAAATGTTCAAATTTCATGGTGCTCTGGCTCGTCGGTGAAGGGCATGGCAGCCCGGATAGTGGGATGGTAACGCAAGCGATCTGTGCGCGCTGAAAAGTGACTTGCGGATACACTCATATCGAGCAGACAATCTGTCCGCACCACCAGCGAAGAACACAGCATGAGGACTACCCGTAAAGATTACCTGGCGCACATCGAAGAACTGCAAAAGCGCAGCGACGACACCGTGGCCAAGCACATCGCCGAACGGCGCGCGCTCACCCCGAGCCAGCCCGATCCCGAGGACGACCCCACCTTCGGCCAGCGCGCGGCCGACGCCGTGGCCCGCTTCGGCGGCTCGTGGACCTTCATCATGCTGTTCGCGCTGGTGCTGGTCGCCTGGGTGGTGCTCAATTCCTTCCTGCTCACGCGCGGCGGCGCCAAGCCCTTCGATCCCTTTCCCTACATCCTGCTGAACCTGTTCCTGTCGATGCTGGCCTCGATCCAGGCGCCGGTGATCCTGATGTCGCAGAACCGCCAGGGCGAAATCGACCGCATGAACGCCCAGAACGACTACGAGATCAACCTCAAGGCCGAGCTCGAAATCATGGCCCTGCACGAGAAAATGGATGGCTTCAAGCTGCAACTGGTCGAGCTCCAGCATGAACAGCTGCGCCTGCTCAACGCCCTGTGCAACGAGCACAACGTGATCACTTAATTGCCGATCCCCGGCAAGCCCTCGTCCCAGTACGGCGCCGGGCCGAAACGCGCGGCAAAATAATCGATGAAGGCTTGCGTCTTGGGCGGCAAAAAGTTGCGGTTCAGGTACTGCGCCGATACCACCGAATCCAAGGCCATCGGATACTGCGTCAAGAGCGGCACCAGCGCGCCGCTCTTGAGCTGCTGGTACACCGCCCAGGTCGATTGCAGGGCGATCCCCAGCCCGGCCATGGCGGCGTCGCGCATCGCTTCGCCGTTATCGCTGCGCATCCTTCCGCCCACCCGCACGCTGACCAGGCTGCCGTCGATATCCCTGAAATTCCACGGAGTCATTCCTTCCAGCACCAGGCACTGGTGCTCCGCCAATTCCTGCGGGCGCTGCGGCGTGCCGTGCCGCGCCAGGTAGTCGGGCGAGGCCACCAGCAGCAGGCGGCTGGGCGCCAGCACGCGCGCGATCAGGGCCGAATCGTGCAGCGGGCCGTTGCGGATGGTGACGTCGATGCCGTTGGCGGCCAGGTCGATCACCCGGTCCGACAGGCGCAGGTCGAGCTGCAGGCCCGGATAGCGTTCCAAAAATTGCGGCAGCCAGGGCATCAGGTGCAGGCGTCCGAACGAGACCGAGGCCGCCACCCGCAGCAAACCCTGCGGTTCGCGCCCGGCCCCGACCGAGGCGCGTGCCTGTTCGGCCGCGTCGAGCAGGGCCACGGCGCGCTCCAAAAACGTTTCGCCATCCTGGGACAGGGCGACCTGGCGCGTGGTCCGGTGCAGCAGGCGCGCGCCGAGCTGGCGCTCCAGTTGCGCCATGCGCGCGCTGGACGCCGCCGGCGAGAGCCCGAACTCGCGCCCGGCGGCCGACAGGTTGCGGGTGGCGCAGACCCGTACGAACAGGGCCACATCGGTCAGGTCGAGGTGCATTGTGTTGTTTTGGTGAAGAGATATTCAATCATTATGCCAATTATCAATCGAATCGGCGCGCTCTACACTGCGTCATCTGTCAACCGAACAAGGAAACAACATGAAAGCCATTGCCGTCATTAACGGAACCCTGCGCGACGTCGACTTGCCCGAGCCACAGCCCCAAGGGCGCGACCTGATGGTGAAAGTCGAAGCGATTTCCGTCAATCCGATCGACTTCAAGCAGCGCAAGGCGGCCGCCCACGATGGCGAGCCGCATGTGGTCGGCTGGGACGTGGCCGGCACCGTCAGCGCGGTCGGCCCGCAGGCCAGCCTGTTCAAGGTGGGCGACCAGGTCTACTACGCGGGCAGCCTCGTGCGTCCGGGCGCCAACAGCGAGTTCCATGCGGTCGACGAGCGCATCGTGGGGCGCAAACCGGCCAGTTTGAATGTCGAACAGGCCGCCGCGCTGCCGCTGACCAGCATTACCGCCTGGGAAGCGCTGTTCGAGCGCCTGGGCGTCTCGCGCAGCGGGGCCGACGAGGGCAAGTCGGTCCTGATCATCGGCGGCGCGGGCGGGGTGGGCTCGATTGCGATCCAGCTGGCCAAGAAACTGGCGAAGCTGAACGTGGTGGCAACGGCCTCGCGCCCGGCCTCGCGCGAATGGTGCACGGCGCACGGCGCGGACCAGGTGATCGATCACATGGGCGACATGCCGGCGCAGCTGGCCGCGCTGGGCCTGCCGGAAGTCGATTACATCTTGTGCCTGAACGATCTCGACCTGCATTTCGCGGCGATGGCCACGGCGATCGCGCCGCAAGGCAAGATCTGCGCGATCGTGCGCAACGAGCGGCCGCTGCCGATGGATCTGTTGTTCGCCAAGAGCGCGACCATGGTGTTCGAGCTGATGTTTACGCGTTCGATGTTCGGCACGGCCGACATGATCGAGCAGCACAACTTGCTGGGCGAGGTGGCGGCGCTGGTCGACGCCGGCGTCTTAAAAACCACCGTGGGCGAGAGCGGCGGCAAGATCGACGCCGCCAACCTGGTGCGCGCCCACGCGGCGCTGGAGGCGGGACGGACGATCGGCAAGATTGTGTTGTCGGGCTTTTAAGGGCCAGCCGCGCGGTTCGGCCACCATCCCGGCATGGTGATGGCGCGAACGGCGCAGTCGCCGGAAACAACCGGGCCTTACGTTACAATGCCCGGTCGCCCCCATCAGATTGCCCCGCCCGATGTCCACCACTTCCAGTTTCGGCCTGAACGTTCCGCAGAGCGAAGCGGTCATGTACCTCGACGGCCCCTGCCTGGTGCTGGCCGGCGCCGGCTCGGGCAAGACGCGCGTGATCACCCAGAAAATTGCGCACCTGATCGAGGACCGCGGCTACGATCCGCGCACCATCGCCGCCCTGACCTTCACCAACAAGGCAGCGCTCGAGATGCAGGAGCGGATCGCCAAGCTGCTCAAGCAGCCGCGCCAGGCCAAGCAGCTTACCGTCTCCACCTTCCACTCGCTGGGCGTGAAAATCCTGCGCCAGGAAGCGGCCGGCGTGGGCCTGAAGGACCGCTTTTCCATCATGGACAGCGACGACTGCTTCTCGCTGGTGCAGGACCTGGCCATCACCACCGACAAGCAGCTGATCCGCAGCATCCAGAACGCCATTTCGCTCTGGAAGAACGCCCTGATCGACCCCGAAGACGCCATCAAGAACGCCAAGGATGAAGACGAAGCCCAGGCCGCGCGCGTGTTCCGCAGCTACGTGGCGACCCTGGCGGCCTACCAGGCGGTCGACTTCGACGACCTGATCCGCCTGCCGGTGGAATTATTCCGCAACAACGATCCGATCCGCGACAAATGGCAGCGCCGCCTGCGCTATCTGCTCATGGACGAGTATCAGGATACCAACACGTGCCAGTACGAACTGGTCAAGCTGCTGGTCACCGGCATCGGCAAGAAGCCCATGTTCACCGCCGTGGGCGACGACGACCAGGCCATCTACGCCTGGCGCGGGGCGTCGGTGGAAAACCTGAAGACCCTGGGCGACGATTTCCCGGACTTGCGCGTCATTAAGCTCGAACAGAATTACCGCTCCACCACGCGCATCTTGCAGGCGGCCAACGCGGTCATTTCGAACAATCCCAAGCTGTTCGAAAAAGCCCTGTGGTCCGAGCACGGCCTGGGCGAACCGATCACCGTGCTGGGCATGCAGACCGACGACCAGGAAGCCGAGCAGGTGGCGATCATGATTTCGGGCGACCGCTTCCAGCGCAAGAACAAGTGGTCCGATTACGCCATCCTGTACCGCGGCAACCACCAGGCGCGCGTGATCGAGCAATGCCTGCGCAAGGAACGCATTCCGTACACGATTTCCGGCGGCCAGAGTTTTTTCGACAAGGCCGAAATCAAGGACATCATCAGCTACCTGCGCCTGATCGCCAACGACGGCGACGACCCGGCGTTCATCCGCGCCGTCACCACGCCCAAGCGCGGGGTCGGCATGGCCACCCTGGAAGTGCTGGGCGCGTTTTCCAAGCAGTGGAACTGTTCGCTGTTCGAGGCCACCTTCAAGGGCGGCATCGAAGCGAAGTTGCCGGACCGGCAGTTGTTGCCTTTGCGCTCCTTTTGCAACTTCATCAACCAGCTCGAAGCGCGCGCCAGCCGCCCCGGTCCGTCCGGCAGCGGCGCGAACGCGGCCGCCGTGCTCGACGACATGATGAAAGAGATCGCCTACGAGAGTTATCTGTACGATACCTTCGACGACCGCGCCGCCCAGAGCAAGTGGCAGAACGTGCTTGAATTTACCAACTGGCTCAAGGAGCGCGGCTGCGGCGGCAAGGACAAATCCGGCGAAGAAAAAAACCTGCTGGAACTGACCCAGATGGTGGCCCTGATGAGCATGTTGGAAGGCAAGGACGAGGAGCCGGACGCGGTGCGCATGTCGACCCTGCACGCCTCCAAGGGATTGGAGTTTCCGCACGTCTTCCTGGTCGGCGTGGAGGAGGGCATCCTGCCGCACAAGGGCGATCCGGACGCGTCGGTGGAAACCATCGGCGCGCGCATCCAGGAAGAACGGCGCCTGATGTACGTAGGCATCACACGCGCTCAGCGCACCTTGCACATTACCTGGTGCAAAAAACGCAAGCGCGCCGGCGAACAGGTGCATTGCGACGTTTCTCGTTTCATCAAAGAAATGGCGCTCGACGTCGGCGATGCCCCGCCGACCGAGGCCGAAACGCTCTCGCCCAAGGACCGCTTGGCCAGCCTGAAGGCTTTGCTGGCAACACCCAAAGCGTAGCGCATACTAAATGCTCGGCAGCATGGAATAGGCGTGCTAGCATGGACCGACGCGCCGCCGTGGCGCGCTTCGCCGAAGGAAGTTTCCATGTTGAAATTCATTGCCTCGCCGCGCTGCGCCCTCGTTGCCGCTGTCCTGTCCTGTGTCGTCGCCATGCCCGCCATGGCCGACGAGTTCGCCACCAAACCGGAAGCCGAAGCCATGGTCAAGAAGACCCTGGTGTTCATGAAAGCGAACGGCAAGGACAAGACTTACAGCGAGATCAACCGCAAGGACGGTCCCTTCACCGACCGCGACCTGTACATGGTGGCCTACGGCTTCGACGGGGTGGTGCGCGCGCACGGCGCCAATCCGAAAATGTTGAACAAGAACCTGCTGGAGCTGAAAGACATCGACGGCAAGGCGTTCATCCGCGAACGGGTCGAGATGGCTAAAAAGAATCCTTCTTTCTGGCAAGAATATAAGTTCACCAATCCCGTGAGCGGTAAGATTGAGCCAAAAGCAATGTATTGCCAGCCCAGCGACGATGTCATCGTCTGCGGTGGTGTTTATTTACGATAAATTGCACGCACGATTCAAATTTTGTTTGACGGTAACTTGCGAGTTTGAAATACTGATTCGACCGCCGGCGCATGCGCCCGCACCGTTTCCAAATCCGCCTGCCGGGGCAGTTTTCCGCACCGGCCGCGCGTCATTTGGGCCCTTTCACTTCCAATGACGAGCACACAGCATGGCGACCGTATCCGACATCACCGTAACACCGACCTCCGGCCTGATCCACATCGATGCACTGCTCGATTCGGGACCTGACTGGAACTTCCTCACGCCGGCCGGCAACACCATCCTGTACACCTTCTCTGTCGCTTCCGGCAACGAAGCCACGCAGAGCGGCCAGACCGCGTTTTCCGCGTCCCAGCAAACCGGTGCGCGCGCGGCCTTCGCGACCCTGGCGGCGCTGACCGGCATTATCTTCACCGAAACGGCAAGCGGCGCCGCAGCCGACGTGCACCTGGCCTCGATCAATATCGCGGGCACCAATACCAGCGGCCTGTGCAGCTGGAGTTCGAGTTACAGCTATAGCGGCAGCACCCTGAACAGCTACGATGCGCAAGCGTATGTCTATCTCGACAACGTCGAATTCGCCGCCTCGAACGCCAACCTTGCGCCCGGCACCGACGGCTACCAGACCCTGCTGCACGAGATGGGCCACATGATGGGCCTCAAGCACCCGTTCGAGGGCAGCCCCAACCTGGCTCCCGGGGACGACAACACCGCCAACACGCTGCTGTCGTACACCAACGTGGGCGGCCCGTACGCCAACTTCAGCCCGTACGACATCGCGGCCCTCAAGTGGCTCTACGGCGGTGACGGCCTGGGCGGCGCGCTCGGCATGAACTCGAGCGGCGGCGGGCGCTACCTGGTCGGCACCAGCTTCGCCAATACCCTCAACGGCGGCGCCGGCAACGACCGCTTCGAAGGCGACGGCGGCGACGATGCGCTCAACGGCGGCAGCGGCACCGATACCGCCGTCTTCCGCGGCAATTACGCCTCCTACACGGTCGACGACCTCGGCGGGGGCAAGCTGCGCGTCACCGGCGCCGACGGCACCGATACTCTGACCTCAATCGAACTGCTCAAGTTCGACGACCAGAGCGTGCAGTCGCCGCAGGTGGTCACGCCCGGCGACACCACCGCGCCCGGCGCGCCGGCGGCCAGCGTGGTCAAGAACGCCAACGGTTTTGTGTCGGGCAACATGCCGATCGTCAGCGGCAGCGCCGAAGCCAATGCCAAGGTCGAGGTCTACAGCGGCGCCAGCATCGTCGCCACCACCACCGCCAGCGCCAGCGGCACGTTTGCGGTCGCCACCACGGCCCTGGCCGATGGCCTGAACCTGGCACTGACCGTGCGCGCCACCGATGCTTCCGGCAATGTGTCGATCCCCAGCGCGGCGCTGCAGTTCAGCGTCGACACCGTGGCCCCGGTGGCGCCGACGGCCGGCGTGACGGTGCCGGCCAATGGCGCGGCCTTGTTCAGCGGCACCGGCGAAGCCGGCAGCACGATTCGCCTGACCAACGCCAATGCCATCATCGCCGAAGGCACGGTCGGCACCAACGGCAGCTGGAGCCTGGGCGGCAGCACCCTGGCCAACGGCAATTACGATGTCACGGTCAGTTCGCTCGACAAGGCCGGCAACAACACCACCGCCACCAAGCACCTGCTGTTTGCGGTCGGGGCCTCGGGCGCGATCGGCGGCAGCGCCGGCAACGATACCCTGCTGCCGACTCCGGGCAACAACGTCATCGATGGCGGCGCCGGCACCGACACCGTGAACTACACCACCCCGCGCGACAATTACACCGTGGTGCGCGACGACAGCGGTTTCGTGGTCACCGACAGGACCGGCACCGGCGGCACGGACTCGCTGCGCAATGTCGAGGCCATCAAATTCAGCGACAGCACCCTCAAGCTCGAATACGACGACGTGGTGCAGGCGCTGTACCTGGCCTACTTCGGCCGCGCGGCCGATTCCGGCGGCCTGTCGGCCTTCCAGTCGCAACTGGTCGGCCTGCATGCGCCGACGACGTTTTCCGCCGTCAGCGCCGCGTACAACAAGGATGCCGGCCTGCACGGCCTGATCGACAGCTTCGGCGTCAGCGCCGAGTCGGCCGCCCTGTATCCGGGCAGCACCGGCACCTTTATCGCCGCGGTCTACCAGAACATCTTCAACCGCGCCCCCGACGCCAGCGGCGCGGCGTTCTGGACCAATGCGATCGACAGCGGCAACCTGTCGCGCGCCAACGCCTCGCTGTCGATCATGGCCGGCGCGCTGGAAAACGTCACCACCCAGGGGATGCTCGACGCCAGACTGGTCAACAACAAGATCACCATCGCCTCCGACTTCACCCTGGCCATCGATACGCCGGCCGAAGTGAGCAGCTATGCCAGCGCCAGCGCGGCCGCCACGGTGCGCGCCATGCTCGGCACGGTCACGGCCACGACCGATATCGCGGCCTTCCAGGCCACCATCGCCAGCACCTTGCTGAAGATGGGCGGCACCGGCGTGCAGACGGCAGCGTCGTCGTCGTTTTACGAAGTCGAACTGCCGGCCCAGCACATCGCCCTGGTCGGACTGAACGGCACGTCCCTGATCGACTTGCCGATGTAACGGCGCCAAGCTAGCCCGCGCCCCGGCCGGCGCCGTCCTCAGGGCGGCGCCGGCTTTTTCATGTCCGCCGCCGCCACGGAGATGCACATTTCATCATTTATTTGACGTCAATACCGAAATTTGAAATACTGCGCGGCTTGTCGAGTAAACGCGGCAACATTCCAGATATGTTTGCCGGGCGGTCATTGTCGGCGCTTCTTTGGAAACCTTTCCACCTCCAATACGAGCTTTTACATGCCCAACGTCTCCGATCTCGACACCGTCCTCTCCGGCCTGAACCACATCGACGCCCTGCTTGGAGGCGGTCCCGACTGGAACTATGTGACCCCGGCGGGCAATACCATCCGCTACACCTTTTCGATTGCCTCCGACAACGAAGGCACGAACAGCCCCGCCAACGGCCTGATGGCCTTCAGCGCGGGCCAGCAGGCCGGTGCGCGCGCGGCCATGGCAACGCTGAGCGCAATTACCGGCATCGTGTTCGCCGAAACGCCTGACGGGGCGGCCGCCGACGTCCACCTGGCCTCGAAGGACCTGGGCGGGGGCACGGCGGGCCTGGCCAGCTGGGGTGCGGGCCATTCCTTTGCCGGCGAGCGCCTGGTCAGTTACAGTGCGGAAGCGTATGTGTACCTGGACGACGTCGCCGCTGCCCTGCCCGAGAACGCCACCCTGGCGCCCGGCTCCGGCGGCTTGCAGATCCTGCTCCACGAACTGGGCCATATGCTTGGCCTGAAGCACCCGTTCGATGACGCTATCCGCCTGCCGGCGGCCGAAGACAACACCAGCAACACGCTGCTGTCGTACACCAACGTGGGCGGTCCGTACGCCACGTTCAGCCAGTATGACGTCGCCGCCCTGAACTGGCTGTACGGCGGCGACGGCCTGGGCGGCGCGCTCGGCATCAACTCGACCGGCGGCGCGCGCTACTTCACCGGCACGGGCGTGGCCGATACCCTGACCGGCACCGCCGCCGACGACCGCCTCGAAGGCGACGGCGGCAACGATACGCTCAACGGCGGCAACGGAACCGATACCGCCGTCTTTCGCGGCAAGTTCGCCGCGTATGCCTTTACCGATCTGGGCGGCGGCAAGCTGCGCGTGACCGGCGCCGACGGCGTCGACACCCTGGCCTCGATCGAAGTGCTCAAGTTCGACGACCGCAGCGTGCAGGCGAGCCAGGCGGTCGCGCCACCGCCGGTCGTGACGCCGCCACCCGTGGTCACGCCGCCGGTTGTGACACCGCCGCCGGCCGACACCAGCGCGCCGGCCGCGCCGACTGCCAGCGTGGTCAAGAATGCCAACGGTTTTGTGTCCGGCAACAAGCCGCTGGTCAGCGGCAGCGCCGAAGCCGATGCCAGGGTCGACGTGTACAGCGGCGCCACGCTGGTCGCCAGCACCAAGGCCGGCGCCGGCGGCACGTATGCGGTCGCCACCGCGGCCCTGGCCGATGGCCTGGACCTGGCGTTGAGCGTGCGCGCCACCGATGCCGCCGGCAACGTTTCGGCCCCGAGCGCGGCGCTCTCGCTCAGCGTCGACACCGTGGCGCCGGCGGCGCCGTCGGGCAGCGTGGTGCTCGCGGCCGGCGGCGCGGCCCGGTTCAGCGGCAGCGGCGAAGCCGGCAGCACGATCCGCCTGAGTAACGCCGGCGCCATCCTGGCCGAAGGCACGGTCGGCGCCAACGGCAGCTGGAGCCTGGGCGGCAGCGTCCTGGCCGACGGCAATTACGACGTCCTGGTCAGCGCGCTCGACAAGGCCGGCAACACCAGCACGGCCGCCAAGCACCTGCTGTTTGCGATCGGCGGCTCGACCACGGTAACTGGCACCGCCGGCAACGATTTCCTGCTGCCGACCAGCGGCAATAACCTCATCGATGGCCTTGCCGGTACCGACTCGGTCAGCTACAACGGCCCGCGCGGCAACTATTACGTGGTGCGCGACGACAGCGGTTTCGTGATCACCGACAAGGCCGGGAACGGCGGCGTGGATGTGCTGCGCAATGTCGAAGCCATCAGGTTCGACGGCGGCGTCCTCCAGCTCGACTACGACGGCGTGGTGCAGGCCCTGTACCTGGCCTACTTCGGGCGCGCGGCCGACGCGCCCGGACTGGAAGCGTTCCAGTCGCAACTGGCCGGCCTGAAGGCGCCGCTGACGTTTTCGGCCATCAGCGCCGCCTACGCCAGCAATGCCGGCTTGCACAGCCTGGTCGACAGCTTCGGCGCCAGCGCCGAGTCGGCCGCCCTGTATCCGGGCAGCACCGGCACCTTCATCGCCGCGGTCTACCAGAACATCTTCAATCGCGCCCCCGACGCCGAAGGCCTGGCGTTCTGGACCAACGCGGTCGACAGCGGCAACCTGTCGCGCGCCAACGCCTCGCTGTCGATCATGGCCGGCGCGCTCGAGAACACCACGCAGCAGGGCGTGCTCGACGCCAAACTGGTCAACAACAAGATCACCATCGCCTCGGACTTTACCCTGGCCATCGATACCTCGGCTGAAGTGACGGCCTATGGCGGCTCCCTTGCGGCCGCCACGGTGCGCACCATGCTCGGCACGGTCACGGCGACCACCGATATCGCCGCCTTCCAGGCCACCATCGCCAGCACCTTGGAGACAATGGTCAGGGCCGGGGTGCACAGCAGCGGCTTCTCGGCCAGCATGCAGGCCGCTGTGCCGGCCCAGCCGATCGCCCTGGTCGGCGTGCACGACGCGCACTGGATCGACCTGCCGCTGTAAAGCCGTGCCGCCTTCGTTCCCGGGCCGGCGCTACCCATCGTGGGTAGCGCCGGCTTTTTGCCGTGGTTTATTGATGAAAATCCGTCCCTCCTGCCTATTTTGCAAGCGAATGTTTGACTGTAATACTTTCTTTTGGGATACTTGCGGTATCCGCCGGTAAGATATCCGGCCCATGCCTTTCCGCAGTTTGCCGGCCTTGCGCGTGCCCTTGCGCGGCGCAGCGCGTACCCGGCCTGCCATCACCCATAGCGCACCATGACCACTCTTTCCGACGTTAAAGATATCCACCTGTCCGGCTTCAACTACATCGACGCCTTGATTGATGCCGGGCCCGGCTGGAATTTCCTTGGCACCAACGCGACGTCTCTGAGCTATACCTTTTCCATCACCAGCGGCAACGAGGAAGGCCAGGGCGGGCAGAGTGCCTTTTCGCCGGCCCAGCAGGCCTGGACGCGCAAGGCGCTGGCCTACGTCACCGAAGTGACCGGCGTTAAGTTTCAGGAAACCACGATCGGCAGCGCCGCCCAGATTCATCTGGCGCAGGTCGATATCGCCCAGGACAAGATCATGGGGCTGTGCAGCTGGCAAACCTTGTATACGCCGCCGCGCAGCACGGCGGGCAGCGCGCTGGTGACCGATTTCAGCGCCAGCGCCTATGTCTATCTCGACAATGCGGAGTACCGCGTCCGCAATGCCGACCTGACCCCCGGCGGCGAAGGCTATCAGATACTGCTGCACGAACTGGGCCACATGATGGGCCTGGACCACCCGTTCGAAGGCACGCATCAGTTGCCCTACGACGATGACCACACCGGCAACACCCTGATGTCCTACGATTACATCGAAGTCGAGCCCTACAGCACCTACCGCCCCTACGATATCGCCGCATTCAACTGGATCTACGGCCATGATGGACTGCGCGGCAAGTACGGCACGGGCGGCAGCATGGACTATTACACCGGCCTCGACAGCGACCAGCGCTTGAGCGGCACCCCCCGCAGCGAACGCTTCGACGGCCTCGGCGGCGACGACGACATCGACGGCCTCGGCGGTTTCGACGAAGCCGGCTATGGCAAGGCGCGCGGGGCGTACGACCTCACCAAGATTGGTGCCAATTATGTGGTCACCGACCGCCTCGGCGACGACGGCCGCGACGTGCTCACCAATATCGAATCGGTGGTGTTTGCCGACCGCAGCGTGTCGCTGGTCTACGAGTCGGTGGTGCAAGCCGTGTACGTCGCCTATTTCGGCCGCGCGGCCGACTACAGCGGCATGCAGAGCTTCCAGCAGCAGTTGAGCGCCTTCGGCGCGCCGAACGACCTGCGCGGCCTGGCCGACGCCTACGGCAAGAACGCCGGCCTGCGCGGGCTGATCGACAGCTTCGCCAGCAGCGCCGAGTCGGCCGCCCTGTATCCGGGCAATACCGGCACGTTCATCAAGGCGCTGTACCAGAACGTGTTCGGGCGCGCCCCGGATGCGGGCGGACTGGCCTTCTGGAGCAACGCCATCGACAGCGGCGGCCTGTCGCGCGCCAACGCCTCGCTCTCGATCATGGCCGGCGCGTTCGAGAACACGACCTTCCAGGGCACGCTCGACGCCAAGCTGGTCAACAACAAGCTGACCGCCGCCTCGGGTTTCACCCTGATGATCGACACCGTTGCCGAAATCGCCGGCTACAGCGGCGCCGCCGCTGCCGCCTCGGTGCGCAACATGCTCGGCGCAATCACGTCGTCGACCGATTTGCTGGCCTACCAGGCCACCATCGGCTCCACCCTGAAGGCGTTGACACTGCGCACTGTCCAGCCGGCCGATGCGCCCGAGCATGATCTGCCTATGACTCACGCAGAGCTGATTGGGATCGGCTACCAGCCGTGGGAGCAGACGCTGGTATAGTGAGGCAGGGCGCCGGCCGCGGTGGGGGCGCCGTCGTGTTCGGATCGAAGGGACTTTCCATGCAAGCTCATGTCAACGGCGGCGCCGGTGTCGACCTGTTCGGCTTTGCCGGCGCGCGCGCCGACTACAACATCACCAGCACGGCCGATGGCTACGCCGTGCTGCCCAAGAATGGCGCCCCCGGCGGCATGGCGCAGCTGGTCAACTTCGAGCTGCTCAAGTTTTCCGACACCACCGTCAACGTCGAATACGACGAGGTCGTCCAGGCGCTGTACGTGGCCTATTTCGGCCGCGCCGCCGACGCCGGCGGCATGCGCAGCTTCCAGGAACAACTCTCCAGGATCGACGCGCCGCACGACATCGTGGGCCTGGCCAGCGCCTACGGCAGCAATCCCTCCTTGCGCCAGCTGGTCGACAGTTTCGGCAAGAGCGCCGAATCGGACGCGCTGTATCCGGAGGGCGTGGGTGCCTTTGTCAGCGCCGTCTACAAGAACGTGCTCGGGCGCAGCGCCGATGCCGAGGGCCTGGCGTTCTGGAGCAATGCCATCGACAGCGGCGTGCTCTCGCACGCCAATGCCGCCCTGTCGATCATGGCCGGGGCGCTGGAAAACACCAGTCCGCAGGGCCTGCTCGACGCCAGGCGCATCGACAACACCCTGGCGCTGGCGTCCGACTTCACTCTGGCCCTCGACCGTCCCGCCGAAATCAGCGGCTATGCGGGCAGCCTGGCCGCCTCGATCGTACGCGCCATGCTGGCCACGGTCAGCGCCGAAAGCGACCTCGGGCCGTTCCAGGCGGTCATCAAGCAGATGCTGTCGATTATGGCCGGCGAACTGAACGGCGTGTTCGGCGCGCCGCCGCCCGACGACGCCATGGCCGGCCCGGTGCAGCTGGTGGGCGTGGCGCCGCCAGATTGGGGCGACGGCTTCGCTGCGCTCGGCTAAGCGGCTGGCATAATGGCGGCTTTGCCCCCAAGGACGCCGCCGTGAGCCAGGAAGACCGTTTTGTCGATATCGAGATCAAGCTCGCGCACCAGGAAGACCTGGTCGAATCCCTGAACCAGATGGTGTACCAGCAAGGCCGCCGCATCGACCAGCTCGAAGCGATGGTCAACAAGCTGGCCGAACACATCCGCAACAATGCCCAGTCGGGACCGAACATGGTCAACGACCGCCCGCCGCATTATTGACGCACGATTGATTTTTCCCTGTCCATACGCCCGTCAATACGGGCGTTGTTACCGGAACATGCATATCTCGTTGCGGATGACAGGCGTGTGACCATGCTGCTATGATCGTGCGCTGATGCGCTGCCGGCTACCCGTCGGCAGCTTTACTTAGCGCCCGTGAAAGATGCCATGAACCGTCCAAACATGCTTATCGTTGCCGCCAGCCTGGCGCTGGTCAATGTCGCCGCCATCGCCGCGTCGGCTACCGCCCCCGCCGCCCCGGCAACCTCGCTGGCCGCGACCAATCCCTTCGCCAAACTGAGCACCTTGCCGTTCCACTATCCGGCCTTCGACAAGATCAAGGACGAGCATTTCCTGCCCGCCTACGCGGCCGGCATGAGCGACCACTTGCGCGAAGTCGACGCCATCGCCAACAACCGCAAGGCGCCTACTTTTGAGAACACCGTGGTGGCGCTGGAGCGCTCGGGCCAGCTGCTCACGCGCGTGGCGACCACGTTCTCGGCCCTGCAGGGCGCCAACACCAACGATACCCTGGACGCCATCGACCGCGAAATGTCGCCCAAGCTGGCCGCCCACAACGATGCCGTGTTCCTCAACGCCAAGCTGTACCAGCGCGTGAAAACCCTGTACGACAAGCGCGCCAAGCTCGGCCTGGACGCCGAATCGAAGCACCTGCTCGAGCGCTATCACAAGGATTTCGTGCGCGCCGGCGCCAACTTGTCAAGCGAAGACAAGGACAAGCTCAAAGCCTTCAACAGCGAAATCGCCACCATGCAGACCACGTTCACCCAGAACGTGCTCAAGGAAACCAACGCCTCCGCGCTGATCGTCGACACCCGCGCCGAACTGGCCGGCATGAGCGAGGCGGCCATCGACGCCGCCGCGGCCGACGCCAAGACGCGCGGCAAGGATGGCAAGTTCGCCATCGCCCTGGTCAACACCAGCGGTCAGCCGCCGCTGGCGGTATTGACCAACCGCGCCGTGCGCGAACGCCTGATGACCGCCTCGCTCACACGCGGCAGCCGCGGCGGCGAATTCGACAACCGCGCCGCCGTCGTCAAGCTGGCCAAGCTGCGCGCCGAACGCGCCGCCCTGCTGGGCTATCCGAACTTCGCGGCCTATTCGCTGGAAGACCAGACCGCCAAGGATACGGGCGCGGTCAACAAGCTGCTGTCGGAACTGGCCAAGCCGGCCGTGACCAATGCGCGCAAGGAAGCGGACGATATCCAGAAAGTCATCGACGCCGAAAAGGGCAATTTCAAGGTCGGCGCGGCCGACTGGGCTTTCTACACCGACAAGGTGCGCGCCCAGCGCTTCAATTTCGACGAGAGCCAGCTCAAGCCGTATTTCGAGCTCGACAACGTGCTCGTCAACGGCGTGTTCTTCGCGGCCGAAAAGCTGTACGGCCTGAAATTCAAGGAACGCAAGGACCTGCCGGTGTACAACCCGGACGTGCGCGTGTTCGACGTGTTCGATGCCAATGGCAAGCAGCTGGCCATCTTCCTGGCCGACATGTACGCGCGCAGCAACAAGCAGGGCGGCGCGTGGATGAACGAATACGTCTCGCAATCGGGCCTGATGGGTACGCACTCGGTCGTTGCCAACCACCTCAACATTCCCAAGCCGCCTGCGGGCGAGCCGACCTTGCTGACGGTCGATGAAGTCAAGACCGCGTTCCACGAGTTCGGCCACGCGCTGCACGGCATGTTCTCGAACGTGAAGTACCCGCGCTTCTCGGGCACGAACGTTCCGCGCGACTTCGTCGAGTATCCATCGCAGGTCAATGAAATGTGGATGATCGCGCCGGAAGTGCTGGCCAACTACGCCAAGCACTACAAGACCGGCGAAGCGATGCCGAAGCAATTGCTGGACAAGGTTATCGCGTCGAAAAAATTCAACCAGGGCTTCCTGACCACCGAGTACCTGGCGGCGTCGCTGGTGGACCAGCGCTGGCACCAGCTGGGTGCGGCGCAAGTGCCGTCCGACGTGCTCGCTTTCGAAGCGGCTGCGCTCAAGGAAGCCGGCGTCGATTTCGCGCCGGTGCCGCCGCGTTATCGCACGACGTACTTCTCGCATAGTTTCTCGGGCGGTTACTCGGCCGGTTATTACGCTTATCTGTGGAGCGAGAAGCTGGACGCCGACACGGTCGAATGGTTCAAGGAAAACGGCGGATTGCAGCGCAAGAACGGCGACCATTTCCGCAAGACCTTGCTCTCGCGCGGCGGCACGGCCGATGCGCTCGACCTGTTCCGCAACTTCCGCGGCCGCGAGCCGAAAATCGAACCGCTGCTCAATCGCCGTGGGTTGAACGCGAATTAAGCCGTATCAGCGTCGTCATAGCTTCGCCAAAGCGCTACCCCTAAAACCGTCGTTCCCGCGCAGGCGGGAACCCAAGTTTGTCGAGCAGCTAACGGCATCAGCACGTAC
>DASVVC010000176.1:0-14302 GCA_036386755.1 Telluria sp. | reverse complement strand
CATTTGCCGCTTCACTGAGGGTAGCGAGTGCGAAGGTGCCCAGCGCCGTGGCGTTGGCGCCGGCAGCAAACGTGGCGACGTGGCTGTCGGTCAGGTCGACGTCGGTGAACGTGACTGTGCCGCTGGCGATGCTACTCGCCGAATCTTCCGCGAGCGCCCCCGCCTGCCCAGCGCTGGTAATGCTCACGGCGTCATTGGTGCCGGTAATGGTGATGACGACCTCTTGCGTGACAGTAGAACCATGTGAATCGTCGATCGTGATCGTATAGGTTTCGCTGGCGACTTGGCCCACCGCCAAGGACTGGGCAGAGGCGTTGTTCATCGTGTAGGTCCAGCCGACGCTGCCGGATGCCGCTTGGCTGACGGCGAAGGTGCCCAGCGCCGTGGCGTTGGCGCCTGCCGTGAACGTGGCGACGTGGCTGTCGGTTAGGTCGATGTCGGTGAACGTGACCGTTCCGCTGGCGATGCCACTCGCAGCATCTTCCACTAGCGTCCCCGCTTGCGCCGCGCTGGTAATGCTCACGTTGTCGTTGGTGCCGGAAATGGTGATGACGACATCTTGAGTGACAGCAGAACCATGCAAGTCGTCGATCCTGATCGTATAGGTTTCGCTGGCGACCTGGCCCGCCGCCAGATACTGGGCAGCGGCGTTGTTCATCACGTAGGTCCAGCCAACGCTGCCGGAGGATGCGGTTTGGCTGACGGCGAAGGTGCCAAGCGCCGTGGCGTTGGCGCCTGCGGTAAACGTGGCGATGTGGCTGTCGGTCAGGTCGACGTCGGTGAACGTGACCGTGCCGCTGGCGCCGCTCGCCGCATCTTCCGTCAGCACGCCCGCCTGCGCGGCGCTGGTGATGATGACCGCGTCGTTGGTGCCGGTGATGTTGATGACAACATCCTGCGTGACCGTTGAACCACGACCGTCGTCGATCGCAATCGAATAGATTTCGCTTGCAACCTGTCCCGCCGCCAGGGACTGGGCAGTGGCGTTGTTCAGGGTGTAGGTCCACCCGACGCTTCCGGATGAATCACCGGCGCCGACGGCGGCGAGCGCGAAAGTGCCAAGCGCCGTGGCATTAGCGCCTGCTGTAAACGTGGCAATGTGGCTGTCAGCCAGGTCGACGTCGGTGAACGTGACCGTGCCGCTGGCGACGCTCGCCGCATCTTCAGCTAGCATGCCCACCTGCGCGCCGCTGGTGATGCTGACAGCGTCGTTGCTGCCTGTAATCGTGATGACGACGTCCTGCGTCACCGTTGAACCATGCACGTCATCGATTGTGACGGTATAGATTTCGGTGGCGACCTGGCCCGCCGACAAGTACTGGACGGCGGTGTTGTTCAGGGTGTAGGTCCACCCGACGCTTCCGGATGAATTACCGGCGCTGACGGCGGCGAGCGCGAAGCTGCCAAGCGCCGTGGCGTTGGCGCCCGCCGTAAACGTGGCGACGTGGCTGTCGGTCAGGTCGACGTCGGAGAACGTGACCGTGCCGCTGGCGACGCTCGCCGCATCTTCCGCCAGCGCCCCTGCCTGCGCGCTGCTTGTAATGCTGACCGCATCGTTGGTGCCGGTGATGGTGATGACAACATCCTGCGTGACCGTTGAACCATGGCCGTCGTTGATCGTAACCGAATAGGTTTCGCTGGCGACCTGTCCCGCCGCCAGGTACTGGGTAGCGGCGTTGTTCATCGTGTAGGTCCAACCGACGCTTCTGGATGAATCACCGGCGCTGACGGCGGCAAGCGCGAAGGTGCCCAGCGCCGTGGCATTGGCGCCGGCGGCAAACGTGGCGATGTGGCTGTCGGTCAGGTCGACGTCGGTGAACGTGACTGCGCCGCTGGCGATGCTCCCCGCATCTTCCGCCAGCGCTCCCACTTGCGCGCCGCTCGTAACGCTGGCTGCGTCGTTGGTACCGGTGATCGTGATGACGACATCCTGCGTGACCCTTGAGCCATGGCCGTCGTCGATCGTGACCGAATAGGTTTCGCTTGCAACCTGGCCCGCCGCCAGGGACTGGGCGGTAGCGTTGTTCAGGGTATAGGTCCAGCCGACGCTGCCGGCCGACGCGGCTTCGCCGACGGCGGCGAGCGCGAAGGTGCCAAGCGCCGTGGTATTGGCGCCGGCAGTAAACGTGGCGACGTGACGATCGGTCAGGTCGACATCGGTGAAACTGACCGTGCCGCTGGCGACGCTCGCCGCATCTTCCGTCAGCGCCCCTGCCTGCGCGCCGCTCGTGATGCTGACCGTATCGTTGGTGCCGGTGATCGTGATGACGACGTCCTGCGTGACCGTTGAGCCATGGCCGTCGTCGATCGTGACTGCGTAGGTTTCGCTGGCGACCTGTCCCGCCGCCAGGTACTGGGCGGCGGCGTTGTTCATCGTGTAGGTCCAGCCGACGCTGCCGGCCGACGCGGCTTCACCGACGGCGGCGAGCGCAAAGGTGCCCAGCGCGGTGGCGTTGGCCCGTGCCGCAAACGTGGCAACGTGACTGTCGGTCAGGTCGACATCGGTAAAGCCGACCGTCCCGCTGGCGCTACTGCTTCCCGTATCTTCTGCCAGCGCGCCCGCCTGCGCCGCGCTGGTGATACTGACCCCATCGTTGGTGCCCGTGATCGTGATGACGACGTCCTGCATGACAGTCGAACCATGCGCATCGTCGATGGTCACCGTATAGGTTTCGCTGGCGACCTGGCCCGCCGCCAGATGCTGGGCGGCTGCGTTGTTCAGTGTGTAGGTCCACCCGACGCTTCCACCCGAGTCGCTTTCGCTGACGGCCGCCAGCGCCAAGCTGCCCAGCGCCGTGGCATTGGCGCTTGCCGCGAAGGTGGCCACGTGATGATCGGCCAGGTCGACATCGGCAAAGCTGATGGTCCCGTTGGCGACGCCGCCGGGCGCGTCTTCCACCATCGCGCCAGCCTGTGCGGCGCTGGTGATGCTGACCGGATGGTTGGTGCCGCCGACGGTAATGACGACCTGTTGAGCCACGCTCGAACCATGGCCGTCGTCGATCATGATGGTGTAGGTCTCGGTGGCGACCTGGCCGGCGGACAGTGATTGGGCGGCGGTGTCGCTGAGTGTGTAGGTCCAGCCGACAGTGCCGGCGGCGGCGTTCGCCGCTTCGTTGACGGGAGCAAGCGCAAACGTGCCAAGCGCCGTGGCGTTGGCGCCGGCGGCAAACGTGGCGCTGTGAAGATCGGCCAGGTCGGCGTCGGCGAAGCTGACCATGCCGGCGGCCGTGCTGGCGGCTGCATTGACCGTGCCCGCCTGCGCCGCACTGGTGATGCTGACCGCGTCGTTGCTGCCGGTGATGGTGATGCCCACGTTCTGGGTCGCCGTCGATCCATGCGCGTCGTCGATGGTGACGGTGTAGGTTTCGTTGGCGACTTGTCCGGCCGCCAGGTACTGGGCCGCGGCATTGTCCAGGGTGTAATTCCAGCCGACGCTGCCGCCTGCGGCATTTGCCGCTTCGCTGACAGGACCCAGTGCGAACGTGCCGAGCGCCGTGGCGTTGGCAGCGGCGGCAAAGGTGGCAAGGTGCGTATCGGACAGGTCGACGTCATTGAAGCCGACCGCGCCGCTCGCGGTGGCGGCCGCGTCTTCCACCATCGAACCGGCTTGCACGGCGCTGGTGATGCTGACCGCGTCGTTGCTGCCGGTGATGCTGATGCCCACGTTCTGCGTCGTCGTCGATCCATGCGCGTCGTCGATGGTGACGGTATAGGTTTCGCTGGCGACTTGTCCGGCCGCCAGGTACTGGGCCGCTGCATTGTTCAGGGTGTAATTCCAGCCGACGCTGCCGCCTGCGGCATTCGCCGCTTCGCTGACGGAACCCAGTGCGAACGTGCCGAGCGCCGTGGCGTTGGCAGCGGCGGCAAAGGTGGCAAGGTGCGTATCGGACAGGTCGACGTCAGTGAAACCGACCGTGCCGCTCGCGGTGGCGGAGGGCGCATCTTCCGCCACCGAACCGGCTTGCACGGCGCTGGTAATACTCACCGCGTCGTTGCTGCCGGTGATGGTGATGAGCACGTTCTGGGTCGTCGTCGAACCGTGCGCGTCGTCGATGGTGACGGTATAGGTTTCGCTGGCGACTTGTCCGGCCGCCAGGTAGCGCGCCGCCGCGTTGTTCAGGGTATAGGTCCAGCCGACGCTGCCGGCTGCGGCGTTGGCCGCCTCGCTGACCGGTGCGAGGGCGAACGTGCCCAGCGCCGTGGCATTGGCGCCAGCGGCAAACCTGGCGGCATGGACGTCGCTCAGGTCGACGTCGTTAAAGCTGATCGTCCCGCTGGCGATGTTGCTCGCCGCACCTTGTTGCAGCGCGCCAGCCTGCGTGGCGCTGGTGATCACGACCACGTCGTTGGTCCCGGTGATGGTCACCGTCGCCGTTGCGCTGCTGGTGTTGCCGTCTACGTTCGTCAGCGTGTACGAGAAGGTGTCGGTCGCGGTTTCACCGCTGGCCAGGCGCTGAAAGTCCGCCGCATTGGCCTGGTACTGGACATACCAGGACGACGGGTTGTTGATATCGGGCTTGATCAGCGTTGCCGAACCGTGCGCCGGAGGCGACGTGATCGACAGCGTCTTCAAGGTGCCTGACATGATGTCGTTTTTCAGTACATCGATGCTGATGCCCGGGCCGTCTTCCAGCGCGAAGGCGCTGTCGGCTACTGCCGTGGGCGCCGGATTGCTGGTTCCCTGCTCGACGCCGTCGACGAATACCTTGAGCCTTTCAACCGTTTGCACAGTGAGCGACGAAGCGCCGAACTTGAAGACGAAATCGTTCGCCGAGCCGTTGCCCACCTCGCCCGTGCGGGTGCTGGTCACCGTTTTGAGGTGATTGCGGTACGCCGTCACCTGGGTCTGCGTGGATGTATTTAGCCATTGCGCCTGCGTAAATTGCAGGACCAGCGTATCTTTTCCCGAACCACCGATGTACACGTCCTTCGCAGCGGGCGCCGTGTTGGCCGTCAGATTGTAGATGAGCGTGTCATCGCCGCCGAACCCGTTGACTGTGTCGCTGCCGCCACCGCCATCGAGAATATCATTGCCGGATCCGCCGAGTATTTTGTCGTTGCTTGTTCCACCGGTCAACGCATTCGTTCCGTGTGTCAAATTTACTGTAGGCATTGTGGTTCCTTTTATGCTTGCTTCCGCCCTTGCGCGGCTGCGTGGTTAAGTTACGGCGATGGCGCTAGCGGAACAATTGAAGGGCTGCCCGGGGCGCTGGCTGCAATGCAGGCCGGCGGTATGTCAGGTCCACCCATCCATGCTTTTTTAACATTGGGTTCCGCAAACTCGCTTGCTTAAAGGCTAGCGACCCGTGGTCTTGAGCGTTTGATAAATTGCAGGGTATTAAGCAGTGTTGCTGGTGTGCACGTAGGTGTGTGTAAGCACAAACGTGCATGCAATGACGATGGAACGTCCGGCGGGTTTGCGCGCCGATGGGCTCGCTTGCGTGGTAGCCGCCTCTGTTACGATGACGTTTTCTTAATGAATACTGTCTCGTATGACCACTCTGATCGCCTTGTCAGGCAGCCTGCGCCGGGACTCTGCCAATACGATGCTGCTGCGCGCTGCGCTGGCGCTGGCGCCCGTCGGCGTGCGGATTGTGCTGTACGAGGGCGTGGACCAGTTGCCGTTCTTTAATCCCGATATCGAGGCCGATCCGCCGCCCGTCGTGCGCGCACTGCGTCAATTGCTGAGCGCGGCCGACGGCATCATCGTGGCCAGCCCGGAATACGCGCACGGCGTCCCGGGTGCGTTCAAGAATGCGCTGGACTGGCTGGTCGGTTGTGCTGAGTTGGGCAGCAAACCGGTGGCGCTGATCAACACCTCGGCGCGCGCGGTGCACGCGCAGGCTGCATTGGCCGAGGTCGTCACGACGATGGGGTGGACGGTGATTGCGGCGGCCTCGCCGGTGATCGCGGTGGCCAACCGGGGGTTCGACGCAGCCCATATCGTGGCCGATCCGGCATTGGCCGGGCCGTTGCTGGCCGCTGTCGAAGCGCTGGCCGAGGCCAGCATGGACATCGATTGAAGGAAGACCGGATGAGCACCGTCACCGAATTTACGGAATCAGCCCGTGCTTTTTGCCAGTGGGCCGAAGGCGATTTGCAGCCGGGCGAGGCGCAGATGCCGATCGCGCACCGTCATCTGGCGCGCCAGTCTTCCCTGAAATTATGGCGCAAGCTGCTCCAGGATCGCGTGGCCCGCTCCAATGCGCGCTGGAATCGGATAGTTTTTGTTCGCCAGGATCACGACGGCGATCTTCTTCGCCGGCACAAAAGCCACGTAGTTGCCGAATCCGCCGGTGGAACCGGTCTTGTTGAACAGGGTCGGCACGGTTGGCGCCTTGGGCGCGCTGATGCGCTCGGCCGCGTTCGATTCCATGATCATCGCGCGCGAGTTGCCGGACTGAAGGCGTTTCAGGCTCACCGGCCATGGATACTGCTCCCATCCGAGTCCCTGCACCATCGCGCCAACCTTGAAGTAGCCGACATGCGTTCCTTCCACCGCGCGCCGCGCCGGCTCGTCCAGCTGGCCTGGTGCGATGTTGACCTGCATGAAGCGGATCATGTCGGCGCTGGTCGAGCGCACGCCGTAGTTTTCGGCTGCAAGCACGCCCGGGTCCATGCGGCGCGCCTGGTTGTTTTCGTCGTAGCCCCAGGCATGATTCGCCATGGCGCTGTCCGGCACGCGCAGGTAGGTGCTTGTCAGGCCCAGTTGCGGGAACAGCTGCTTTTCCATCGCATCGGCGAAATCGCTGCCCAGCGCCAGCGCCGTCACATGCCCGAACAGGCCCAGGCTGGGGTTGGAATAGCGGCGCTGCGTGCCGGGGGCGCTGGCCGGCTTCCATTGCGCGAAGTAGCCGGCCATCTGCTCGTCTTTCAACGCTTCCGGAAACTGCAGCGGCAAGCCGCCGGCGGTGTAGGTTCCCAGGTTGAGCACGCTTGCCTTGTCGATCGCGCTGCCTTTGAGCTGCGCCATGTAGGCGCTCGGGTGCGCGTCCAGCGACAGCTTGCCGCTCGCCTGCGCGTACGAGGCCAGCGTCGCCGTCAAGGTCTTGCTGATGGAGCCGAGTTCGAACAGCGTCGCCTCGCTGACCGGGGTCTTGTCCTTGATCGACGCCAGGCCGTAGTTGAAGAAATAGGCCTTGCCGTCGACCGTCACGGCCACCGCCATGCCCGGCACATCGTGCTCGGCCATGACGGGGCGGATGGCTTTGTCGACAATGGCGCGCAAGCGTGCGCTGTCGTCGGCGGCCCGGCTGGCGAGAGGCGCGCAGCATGCCGCGATGAGGGCCAGTGCGATGCAGCTGGTGGATTTTTTTTGCGAAGTGGACAAAGCGGTGCTTCCTTTTCTGATGGCGGGTGGTCGATGCAAACGGCTCCGGCGGCGCAGCCGTGTTTTACTTTTGGGCGGCCTCGGCGGCCAGCTTGCGTGCCAGCCTGTGGCGCGCAGCGTCGGCGTAGTCGCGGCAGGCGTTGCGGTCGATAAAGGCGCTGTTGCCCATCGTGGCTTGCTTGGCCAGACGTTCCCACAGGCCGCTTCCTTCCGGATGGGCGGAGACCAGCACGTCGCAGTCGAACGCAGCAACGGTGGCGATCGATTTTTCCAGGTCGGCGCGCGCCTGCGGGTAGGTTTTGTTGGCGCTGTAGCGAAAAGGGCCGGCGCTGATCGCGTTCAGGCTGTCGGCATACACCATGGCGGCCGTCTTGCCGCCCTCGGCCGAGCGCCAGGTCCAGCTGACCCCGCCCTGCGTGTGTCCCGGCGTGTCATGCGCGGTGACCGACAACGGCCCGAGCTTGACGACGTCGCCATCCTTGACAACGCGTGTGTTGGCAGCGGCGGCCATTGTCGGCGGCAGGTCGGTGTATTGCGGGTCGCCCTTGCTCGGCTTGCCGGTGCGCAGGACTTGCTCGCTTTCCGCACTGCCCAGCACGGTCGCGCCCGACAGGCGCTGTAGTTCAGCAATGCCGCCGGCGTGGTCGAAGTGCTCGTGGGAATTGAGGATGTATTTCACGTCCTCGATTTTGAAGCCGAGCTGGGTGATGTGCCGCACGATCTGGACGGCCGACTTGGGACTGCCGCCGTCGATCAGGATGTGGCCGGCAGGGGAGGTGATCAGCACCGAGCTCAAGCCGCGCACGCCGACGTAGTAGGTGTTGCCGAAGACGGCGAACGGTTCTTGCGGGTCGTTCCAGTCGGCGCCACAGGCCGGCGCGAACGGCAGGATGGCCAGCATCGTGGCAATGATGGGGTGTTTCATGGTGTCTCCTCGGTGATGTGTTATTCAGCGCGTTTTCGTGACCGCAGCTTGTGCTCAGATTGCGTCCAGGCGCCCCGGCAGCTCGCGCAGGAAGGCTTTTTTGGTCCTGGTGCCCGCGGGATGGGCTTCCTGGCGCGGATCGAACACCAGGCGCGCGAAGACCACGGTGCGGGCGCCTTTGCTCGCCCAGCCGACGAACCAGCCGTATTCGTGCTCGTTTTGATCGCGTCCGGCCGGCACCGGCGCCGAGGTGCCGGTCTTGCCGTGGATTTCCCAGCCGTTATGAAGAATGTCGAGCCTGGTGATGCGGGATGTCATGTCGTACGCCGCCGGCGCCAGCCCCAGGTCGCGGTTCACGACTTTGCGCAGGAAAGCGACCTGTTCCACCGGCGAGATGGCCAGGCTCGAACTGATCCAGGACAGCGCAAGGCCATTATTCTTGCCGGGGTCGCCCGTGGCGTCGCGGTTGCCGTAGTTAAAGCCATCGATATAGCGCTGGAACTGCGCGGTGCCGAGCCGGGACATGACTTGCTGGGCGTACCAGACGGTCGAATTGCGCATCCAGGTGGTCGGGTCGGTGGTGGCGCGCCAGGAGTCGTTCCAGTCGGCGTAGCCTTCCTTGAACGGCAGTGCCGGGGTGTGCTCGTCGCGCAGGATGCCGCTGTCGTAGCCCATCAGGCTGACGACGATGTTGAAGGTCGACGCCGGCGTGACGCGCTCGTCGCACTGGCCCTCGTGCACCAGCCGCTGCCCGCTGGCGGCGTCGATCATTTCGGTGCAGCTGAACAGGACCGACGGCGCGCCGGCGCTGGACTGCGCTGCCGATGCGTCGTGGGCCGCGGGCGCCTGGGCATCGATCCGCCACGCCAGCGCCGGCTGGAAGGCGAGGCTGCCCAGTACGATCGCGGCGAGGCCGGCGAGCGCGGCGCAACGCGCCCACAGTGGGTGCGGCTTGCCGCCCGGATCGCGGATCAGCGCGATCCGGGCGGCCACGCTGCGTTCGCTGACGCCGCCGAAGGCCAGCGATGTCGCGACCGTGTGGTGCTGCAAGCGTAGTTGCGCCACCAATGCCGCCGCGTAGGCCTTACGCTGGCCTTGGGGACGGTCGCGCAGGACGTCGCGGTCGCAGCCGAGTTCCTGTGCCCAGGACAGGTTCAGCTGCAGCAGCCGCATGAAAGGGTTAAACCAGAGCAAGGTCTGAAGCAGGACGCCGGCGCTCATCCATTGCAGGTCGTGGCGGCGCAGGTGGGTCAGTTCGTGGGCCACGATCAATTGCTGCTGCACCGGCGCCAGGCTGCGCAGGTGGCGCGGCAGCAGCAGGCGCGGTTTGATAAGGCCGAACAGCATCGGCGAGATCGGGGCGTCGACTTCGATCACGTCGGGCGCGGCGGCTGCTTGCGTGGGGCCGGTAAAGCCGTCGTGGTGGAGTTCCGTGTTCATGCGCGAGCCGGCTGCGGCCAGGCCGTTGAGCATGCGCCGGGCATGCGCGAGCTTGCCGATCGCGTAGCCCAGGCCCAGCAGGTAGACCAGCAGCCAGGCTTGCGCGCCGGCGGCCAGCCAGCTTGTGTCGCTCGCCGTCGCGCTGGCGCTGGCGAGGGTGACGGCAGCTGGCGCCGGGGTGGCTGCGCGAGCGGGGATCGTCACGGCGGCTTGTGTCGCAAGGTCGAGGTCGATCTGCGGGATGACGCGCAGGCGTTCGCTATGCGGCAGCAGGATCACCAGGAAGGCCGCCACGATCGTCATCTGGCTCAGCAGCCACAGGGAGCGCTGCGCGGCGAAGTCGGGCAGGGTGCGGCGGCACAGCGTGGTCACCGCCCATACGGCCAGGCCGGCGGCCAGGCAACCGCCGCTGGCCAGCAGGAAGCGCGACATCAGGAGGTCGGCCGGGCTCATTTGGCGTCACCATGGTCGTCGGGCCAGTCGCTCAGCAGTTGTTCCAGCCGCGTGAGTTCAGCGGTATCGACGAGTTTACTGCCGGTGAACATCGTGACCGGCAAGGGCGCGTCCATCTCCATCACGCGCTTGCCGAAGTCGTGCGCGAAGGAGGCGAGGGTGCCGACTTTTTCCAGGACGGCTTCGTAGACCTGCACGCCGTGCAGGGTGGCTTGGCGCAGCGAACCCTTATCGAGCATGCGTTCGAGGGTCTTGCGCGTCGATGAGTACGACCAGCCGAGTTCGGCTTCGACCTGCTGGTGGATTTCACGCGCGCTCAGGGGCTGCTGGCGCCACAGGGCTTTGAGCACGATCAGTTCGGAGATGGAGGGGGTGGCCATGTTTTTTTCTTGGTGCGACGGTTGCCACCATTATGTGACATGTGTCGCATCCGCGTCAAGCGCGATGCAGCCTTTGCTTGCATTGCCTTTGCAGAGAAAAACCCGCCCATTCTTCACTGCACGATTGGCAAAGTAGCGCTGGAGCGAGATGTGCGGAAGGTGATGTGGAGTTGCTTGGTGTATTGCCCGCCAATGCCGGGGATCCGCCGCAGGCGGTCGCCGCTACTGTCCATGCATCGCTCCAATGGGGTGGTTGGCGCCTGCGTGGACAAGATGGATGTTCGGGCCGATGCGCCTGGTATGAGCCGGTTGATTGCCGCCCATGCAAAGGCCCACATCGGTTCGCTGATACGTTTGAGGGCTGTTTGAGATGGGTATCGTGCGCACGCCGCGTCGCCGATCAGGAGTCTCATCCTTTTGTCGCCGGCGCCACGATGCGCGGCCACAATCTATCGCTCCCGGGCCATGGCCTCCCTCAAGGAGGCCATGGGGATCAGGCTGCCAGGCGCTTGCCGGCGCGCCTGCGGCGTGCCACGCCGACCACGGCCAGGCCGGCGCCCAGCATTAGCCAGCTTTCGGGTTCCGGCACCGGCGTCGTGTTGGTGATGGAGAAGGTCACGTTGTCGCTGCCGTGTTCGAACCTCTCAGGCCAGTAGCAGCCTCCCATGCCGTCACACCAGAAACTGGATTCGTAATACGCCCACTCGTTGGAGTTGCCGGGAAAGTTAAAATAACCATTGTGGTTGCTGCTGTCCGACCACCTGGCGATGAATGCCAGCGTGCCGCCGGGCTGGTACGAAAAGCTATCGATCGAGCGGGTTCCGTACCCCGGTCCGGGGAGAAAATTCACATGGTCGAAGCGGAATGTTGCTACTTCGTCCTTGCTGAATATACCGTCGGCGTTGACATCGTCGGCGCTAAATTTGCCCGCGTGGACTTCGCCCCACTCGGGTGACGAGTAGCTGAAATCAAAGGTCTGCATGGCTGCCTGTGCTGTCAGGCCGCAGCTCAACAGTACAAGTGCGCCGAATGTGCGTTTTAACATGGAATTCCTTGAGAAAAAATGGGATGAAATGCTGGGAGGTGAAGCGGGATTCCGGTGTTATTTTATCATTCACATTGCACAAAAAAACATATAAGTCGCTGATTTGTTTCGCTGGCAGCCCATCGGTATCGCTGGCGGCGAGGATGCGTGCGTTTAAGCCGCTGTCCTGCCTCCTTGGTATCGGTTGGATTTCTGTAGTGATAGTGCAAAGCAAAAAACCGCCCAAGGGCGGTTTTTTGCTGCCGGTGAACATCGTGACCTGCAAGGGCGCGTCCAGGCGACAGATGCTGGGATGCATCAGCCAGTAATGATGGCATGCATCAGCCGGTAATGATGGCGTGGGAACGATTGCTGATCGCAACGGTGAAATCGGATGCTATTCCCCGCGTGCTCAATACTGGCGTTCGGCTCCAGGACGCGCTGCGGTGACGCCGCCCGGCTCGGCTGTTGCCGGCTCGGCAGTGCGCGTCGCTTGTGCGGACGAGGGGTTTGCCTGCATGGAAGGCGTCTTCGGCGCCGCTTTGGCTTTTGCCGCTACCTTGTTTCTTGCGGTTTTTGCGCTCGATTCTGGCTCAGCTTGCTCCACCACGCCTCCGCCAGCGAGCACGGCTTGCTTGACGAGGTCGATCAGCGGCCGCTCCTCTGGAAACAGGTCACGGCTGTTCAGGTCAAAAGAGAATGTCGTTGGCATGGCAGTTTCGATCCGTGTGGTTCTACTCTATAGCCAGGCAGGCGGGTTCGCAAGAAATAACGGCACTACTGTTGATAGCGTCAACTGGCGCGACGACGATCCGTCGGACCGGTTGTCCAGCGTATTCTGATGTTTTTGCGCCGATTGAGTAGTTAGTAATATTGCCAGGCTCCCTGCGCGCGCGATTCGTGGCCTGGGTCGGCGTGGGCATGTCGCTCCGCCGACCGGCGCTTCGACGCGGCACTGGCCAAGGTCGCCGGCGCGCGCAACCACGTGCGACGAGGCCATGCCAACCGTGAACCTCATTCTGGAGGCTACCCGATGAAATATCTGCTGCTGGCGGCCCTGCTGCTCACCGCGTGCGGCGCCGCGCCGGTCGTGCAAGAGGTCAAGGTGCCGGTGTACCGCCCGTGCGTGACGGCGGTGCCGGCCCGGCCGACGTTCGGCACTCGCACTCTGGCGCCGGATGCCAGCGACGGCGAGAAGATCCTGTCCCTGGCGCGCGACCTGCCCGTGCACCTCAAGTACGAGGCGCAGCTGGAAGGCGTGATCGCGGGGGTGCTTGTAGCCGCAGAATTGAACTCTTATCGGGAAGGTGTTGGCCCGACTCTGTTGCCGTCCTGCCTAACCATCCATAGGTTTCTGCCAACTTGCTATAGCAACAAAAAACCGACAGGGTCAGGAACGAGCGTTGACTGATGATTACTTACAAATGCAGGAAACCCTAAGTTTCGCTCGCCGTGCGATGTCAATCGCATCGAACTGAATAATGCTGAGGTGTAAAGATGTGATCCGATTTTTGTTAGCGCAAGAATAAGAGCCTGCATGCTGTCATCTCCTTCTGCGTAGCGAATTTTATCGTTATCGAAACCCAGAAATTGGAAGTGGCATCGATAGACCTCAGGTCCAGGAATACAAAGCGGCTTGCCAATTTTCACAAAAACGCTCTTGACGCTGCCATCGTCCAATACCAGGCTCAACTCTCGCTCGGCAATCACTTCTAAAATTTTGTTTTGCACTTTCGATTCCCTCACTTATTTTTTGCAACGCAAACGATCGCGACACGCAGCCGCGTCACTCGCCGCTTTGGCATAGCATGCTTTGCGAGCGCTTCCGGGCGGAAGTTTACTGCAGGCCTGCTCGTCCCTCTTTTCTTGTTTAGCACACTTGTCGTCGCTTGGGTCTGGACGATTTCTTCCTTGAGCTCTAGCGATAACGTTTGCCGCAGCGACTGAGGCGGACTTTTTACGAGCCCGCTCCTTGGACACGAAGACCGCCGTGAACCAGGGAGAGCAATATCAGCGCGGAACGTATGAGCTGAGTAAGCGATGGAAACAGGCTTGCGTTGGGCATGGTCATGGTCTTCTTGTCCTTTGCGGCAGAAGCTGGCGTCAATTGCCTGCGTGAAAACCAAGAGTAGTGACTTGAGAATATTGCACATTGCGATATGGCAATATTCGATGACCGTTCTACAGTTAGAACGGCAGATGCAAAATGCCCAGGATAGGGCCGGGCATTCTTGCGTGTCGTTCGCATGTAATTTGCGTGTGAATGCACTGACAATTACAGGTCGCCAAAGACCAGAATCAAGCCCTGCCGATTCTCATAAGTCCCTAATAAAATCAGAGTCTTAGATTGTTTTTTGTCGTTTATCAACTACTAAATGAGTGGTGGAGGCGGCGGGAGTCGAAACGACTTGCGCTCGCACGCGCAAGTCGCTTCGTGGACGTCGGGCATGCCCGGCGAATTGCTGGACAGTAGCCTCGCGCTTGCAAGCGCGAGTCGCTCCATCGGCGTCGGGCCTGCCCGACGAATTCCCGATTCCGGCCTCGTCGCGCGCGGCTTCGATTCCCGCCGCCCGCAAACGCCGGTTTTTTTAGGATGCTTTGGTGGAGGCGAAAGGCAAGAAATCGCGTAGCGATTTCCCTCTAGTCAGGGAATCGGAGAGCCTTGCGCTTGCAAGCGCAAGTCGCTTCGTGGGCGCCGGGCATGCCCGGCGAAATCCCCACTGCGCCCCGCGACGCGGCTTCGATTC
>DASVVC010000175.1:0-51192 GCA_036386755.1 Telluria sp. | reverse complement strand
TCCGAACTTGGGCTCCCGCCTGCGCGGGAGCGACGGTGGTAATCCCGCTTCACCCGTTACGGACACGTCGCTTGACGTTTACGTAAACGTCATATACCTTACAAGAACGATATCGCAAGGATCATCATGAACGACCTGACTCCCGCCGCCAAACTGAATCTCCCCGAACAGCCGAAACTGGCCAACAAAGTCCGCTTCGTGACCGCCGCCTCGCTGTTCGACGGCCACGACGCATCGATCAACATCATGCGCCGCATTTTGCAATCGAACGGCGTCGAAGTGGTCCACCTCGGCCACAACCGCTCGGTCGACGAAGTCGTCACCGCGGCCCTGGCCGAAGACGTGCAAGGCATCGCCATCTCCAGCTACCAGGGTGGCCACGTCGAATACTTCAAGTACATGATCGACCTGCTGCGCGAACGCGGCGGCGCCCACATCAAGGTGTTCGGCGGCGGCGGTGGCGTGATCGTCCCCGACGAAATCGCCGACCTGCATGCCTATGGCGTGACCCGCATCTTCAGCCCCGAAGACGGCCAGCGCATGGGTTTGGTGGGCATGATCCAGTCCATGATCCAGGCCTGCGACATCGACCTGTCCACCTATTCCCCGACCACGCTCGCGCCCCTGCGAGAAGGCGACGTGGCCTCGCGCCACCGCCCGCTGGCGCAGCTGATCACCGCACTCGAAAACGACAAGGCCACGCCCGAACTGCGGCGCGCCATCATCGACGCGGCCGAAGGCCTGCACGTGCCGACCCTGGGCATCACCGGCACCGGCGGCGCCGGCAAGTCGTCGCTGACCGATGAACTGATCCGCCGCATCCGCCTGGACCAGAACGACGCCGTCAACATCGCGATCATCTCGATCGACCCATCGCGCCGCAAATCGGGCGGCGCGCTCTTGGGCGACCGCATTCGCATGAACGCGATCAATCCGTGGAACGGCCAGGCGCGCGTATTCATGCGTTCGCTGGCCACGCGCGAAGCCGGTTCCGAAATCTCGCAGGCGCTGCCCGACGTGATCGCCGCCTGCAAGGTGGCCGGCTTTGACCTCGTCATCGTCGAAACGTCCGGCATCGGCCAGGGCGACGCCGCCATCGTGCCGCACGTGGACGTGTCAATGTACGTTATGACGCCGGAATTCGGCGCCGCCTCGCAGCTCGAAAAAATCGACATGCTGGACTTCGCCGACTTCATCGCGATTAACAAATTCGACCGCAAAGGCTCGCTCGACGCGCTGCGCGACGTCGCCAAGCAGTACCAGCGCAACCGCGAAATGTGGAGCAAGCGCCCGGAAGAAATGCCGGTCTACGGCACCCAGGCGTCGCGCTTCAACGACGATGGCGTGACCGCCCTGTACCACGGCCTGCTGCCCAAACTGGGCGAATTCGGCTTGCACATCACGCAGGGTAAGCTGCCGCAAACGGACATCCGCCATTCGAGCGGCAAGCACGTGATCGTGCCGCCGGCACGCGCGCGCTACCTGGCCGAAATTGCCGACACCGTGCGCGGCTACCACAAGAACGCGTCCAAGCAGGTCAAGCTGGCGCGCGAACGCCAGCAACTGACGGAAGCGAAACGCATGCTGGCGCTGGCATCGAAAACGGCGGACTTCGACGAACTGATTACGGAGCGCGACAACGCGCTCGACGCCACCGCCAAAAAGCTCCTGGCGATGTGGCCCGAAATGCAGGCCGCGTACGCCGGCGACGATTACGTGGTCAAGATCCGCGACAAGGAAATCCGCACGCGCCTGATCGCCCACACCCTGTCGGGCACGAAGATCCGCAAGGTGGCGCTGCCGCGCTATGAAGACCACGGCGAAGTGCTGCGCTTCCTGATGCTGGAAAACGTGCCAGGCTCCTTCCCGTTCACGGCCGGCGTGTTCGCGTTCAAGCGCGAAGGGGAAGATCCGACCCGCATGTTCGCCGGCGAAGGCGACTCGTTCCGCACCAACCGCCGCTTCAAGCTGGTCTCGGAAGGGATGGACGCCAAGCGCCTGTCGACCGCGTTCGACTCCGTCACCCTGTACGGCGCCGACCCGGCGCTGCGTCCGGACATCTACGGCAAGGTCGGCAACTCGGGCGTGTCGATCGCCACCCTGGACGACATGAAGGTGCTGTACGACGGCTTTAACCTGTGCAGCCCGAGCACGTCGGTGTCGATGACGATCAACGGCCCGGCGCCGACGATCCTGGCGATGTTCATGAACACCGCCATCGACCAGCAGATCGACAAGTTCGTGGTCGAGAACAAGCGCCAGCCGACCGATGACGAAGCAGCGAAAATCCGCGCCTGGGTGCTGCAGAACGTGCGCGGCACGGTGCAGGCCGACATCCTGAAGGAAGACCAGGGCCAGAACACCTGCATCTTCTCGACCGAGTTCTCGCTCAAGGTCATGGGCGACATCCAGGAGTATTTCGTCCATCACCAGGTGCGCAATTTCTACTCGGTGTCGATCTCGGGCTACCACATCGCCGAAGCGGGCGCGAACCCGATTTCGCAGCTGGCATTCACGCTCTCGAACGGCTTCACGTTTGTCGAAGCGTACCTGGCGCGCGGCATGCACATCGACGATTTTGCGCCGAACCTGTCGTTCTTCTTCAGTAACGGCATGGACCCGGAATACACGGTGCTGGGCCGCGTGGCGCGCCGGCTGTGGGCAGTGGCCATGCGCGACAAGTACGGCGCCAACGACCGCAGTCAGAAGCTCAAGTACCACATCCAGACGTCGGGGCGCTCGCTGCACGCGCAGGAGATCGACTTCAACGATATCCGCACCACCTTGCAGGCGCTCATTGCGATCTACGACAACTGCAACAGCCTGCACACGAATGCGTACGACGAGGCGATCACCACCCCGACCGACGAATCGGTACGGCGCGCGCTGGCGATCCAGTTGATCATCAACCGCGAATGGGGCCTGGCCAAGAACGAGAATCCGAACCAGGGTTCGTTCATCATCGAGGAACTGACCGACCTGGTGGAAGAAGCGGTGCTGCAGGAGTTCGAGCGCATCGCCGAACGTGGCGGCGTGTTGGGTGCCATGGAAACCGGCTACCAGCGCGGCAAGATCCAGGAAGAGTCGATGCTGTACGAGCACCAGAAGCACGATGGCACCTTGCCGATCATCGGCGTGAACACCTTCCGCAATCCGAAGGCGAACGACACGCCGCAAAAGATCGAACTGGCGCGTTCCACCGACGAGGAGAAGCAGTCGCAGTTGACGCGCCTGGACGACTTCCATCGCCGGAACGCCGAGCAGGCGCCGCAGGTGCTGGCGGCCTTGCAGCAGGCCGCGATCGACAATGCGAACGTGTTCGAAAAGCTGATGGAAGCGGTGCGCGTGTGCTCGCTGGGACAGATCACGACGGCGCTGTTCGAGGTGGGTGGGCAGTACCGGCGCAATATGTAATTCCCAAACCTCCAGAAGACGGCTGCGGATCCCGGAAAGCCGGGGATCCGTAGCCGTCGTTCAGCGGCTCACTTTGCGCCGCGCGCCAAACAACCCAACGCTGTACCCCGCGTCCTTCAAGAAGCTTGTGGCCTTTCCATTCAATATGAAAAGAGCGATAACGCCTACATAGGGAATCCAGACCAGCGCCAGCCACTTGCCGCCGCCCCCCGTCGCAAAGCCATCTTTTTGCGTTTGCAGCGCGTCGCCCAAGTTGTACACTGCCCAAAAAGATAGCCCAACCCCGCACAGATAGATCAGCCATCCATAGTCGGGCACCATGCCGCCAATCTGCAGCAAGACTGCGATGAGCAAGGCTTTCTGCGCTCGGGCTACATCCCAACCGTAATCAGGATCGGAATGGGTATCGGGAGCGTCCTCTAGCGACGATTGCGGGGGAAGATAGGGATTTTTTTCGATCATGAGTAGTTCCGGAAGGACAGTGATGCTACATCTCGGACGATATCCGCCAGACGCTGCGTAGCAAGAAATAGAAATGTTATCGAAGGGGAATCTTAGAGTATGCCTGATTCTGCTTCTTTCTGGCACATTTAATTTCTTTTTGTTAATTTAATAGCAGGGAATAGCTTGCGCCTGTGATGGAAAATCAGATTGTCATCTGGCCGCCGATGCCGGCCACGCGATGGCGTCGAACAGGCGCTGCAATCGCCCACCGCGCTGGGGATTGACCATCGCCACATACGCCACCTTGCCCGCCAGCCAGGCGCGATAATTGGGCCGATTCTCGCGATCCTGCCCCTGCGGCCCGTGGCGCACGCAGTTGGTCAGGGTCGCCTTGAGCACGTCGAACTCGTCGCGCGCGATGTTGGGATGGCGGTTGACGACGATGCCGGTGACCTGCTGGCGCACGCCCGCGCGCATCAGGCGCGTCTTGCGCGTGTTGACGGCGAAGCCCTCTTCGATGGCGATGGCGCCGACCTGCGCGTGAAAGCGGTCCATCGCCCGTTCCAGTTCGCGTCCGCCGGAGAACACCAGGTCGTCCGCATAGCGGCTGTAGCGCGCGCCGAGCGACTGCGCCAGCGTCTCCAGGCGCACGTCGAGCCGCCAGGCGCAGGCATTGGCCAGCGCGGGCGAACAGGGGGAGCCTTGCGGCAGGTGCGGCGCGCGCAGTGCCTGGCGCTGGGCCCAGGTGAGCGCATTCTCGCCGGCCGGTGCGCGCAGTACGCCGGCCGGCACGCGGTTCACGCACAGGCGCGCCAGCACGCCGGCCACGCTCTGCGAGTAACCGAGTCTGGCGAACAGCGCGTGCACGCGCGAGGCCGGAATACTGGGAAAAAAATCCTTGAGGTCCATGCGGATCACCACGCGCTGCCCGGTGTGCAGGGCCGCATGGGTGACGCACGAATGCCCGCGGCGGAAGCCATGCGCGGCCGGATGCGCGGGCACGTGGTCGAGCAGTTCGCGCAAGATGGTCGCCTGCATGGCGCGCAGGCGCTGCTTGGGAATTTCGATCAGGCGCACGCCGCCGCTGCGCTTGGGCACCCAGCGGTAGTGGTAGTGCTCCAGTTGCGCAGGCGGCATCGGCTCGCGCCGCCACTGGTCGGCGAACCAGCCAAGTTCGTCGGGACGCAGCCGCAGCCACTGCGCCAAGTCGCCCACCGAGGGCAGCGCCGGCAAGGCCAGCGCGGCCAGCCAGTCGGGCGCGGGCGGGACGACCGGCAGGTCGAGGCAGTAGCGCTTGATCTGGGGCGCAGGTCCGTCGCCATCCCAGGCGTCGTGAAATACGTCCAGTTCGAAGATGATCTGCGCCAGTTCGTTGCGGCTGAAGTGGTAAAAGTGTTCAGCGGTGCGCGCGTGGATTGCCTGGCACAGTGCCGGTATCCACGGCCATGAATGGTCGAACGCCCAGGTGGCGCTGGCGATTAGGCCGGCGAGCGTTGCGTCGCGCGCGAGCATGGTGTCGGCGAGCGCCAGGGCGACGGCGTCTTTGGGAGTCATGGTCGGTCGGCTGTTGTCGGCGGTTGTCGGCTTAAGGGGGGCGGAGAGCCTTCAACCAGTCTCGTGAAGCTTGAGTAGTCGTGCGCGGGAGCGCACCGGGGCTCATGCGGTGAATTGCACAGCAATAAATATCCCACGGGGTAGCCCCGTAGAGGCATGTCCCTGCACGAGGCAAGAACAGGCCGGCTTGAAGGATCCGCCCGCGTAGAGAATAAGTCAATTTTGCATGAACGTCAATGCAACTGCTGCACGGAAATTCAAGCGATGCAGCGCCCGACGGTGGCGCCGGGCAGCAGCACCGGCTGCCACAAGACCTGCAACTGTGCCGGCGGCGTACCCGCCACCAGCGCCGAGAGCATCTCGGTCATCTTGGCGCCGGCCTCGTTGGGGCCCGGCTGGTCGATGGTGGTGACGTTCGATCCGACCAGGCTGTCCTCGATGCTGCCCCAGACGATGACGGACATGTCCTTGCCGATCTCGATACCGGCGTCCAGCAGCGCGCGCACCGCGCCCACGCCGGAGAGGTGATTGTCGACGATGACAGCGGTCGGGCGCGGCGAGCAGGCCAGCAGCTCCTGCATGGCCTGGTAGCCGGTGCGCCGGTCGAGCGTGTTTTCGACCAGGTGGCGTGGATCGACCGCGAGACCAGCAGCGGTCATGCAGGCGACGAAGCTGTTCTTGCGCTGGCACGCAAAATTGAGTTCGAGCGGCGCGCTTACCAAGGCGATGCGGCGGTGGCCATGCTCGATCAGGTGCGCGCACGCCAGCCCGATGCCGGCCTCGTTGTCGTAGTCGAACCAGGCGTAGGGCTGCTTGAGTTCCGTGCGGCCGTGCGCCACGAACGGAAAGCCCTTCTTCACCAGATAGGCGATGCGCTCGTCGTGCACCAGGGTGCGGCTGACCACCAGCCCATCGACGCGGCGCCCGCGCACCATCTGCTCGTACGAGGGCAGCTCGTTTTGCGGCGAGACCGGCGCGATGATCAGGTTCATCTTGCTCTTTTCGAGTGCGGCCGACATGCCGCCCACCACGCCCAAAAACATCGGGTCACCCAGGTCGCTCGGCAGCAGCGGATAGATGATGCCGAAGACGTTGGTGCGCCCCACCGCGAGGCTGCGCGCCATCGGATTGGCTTCGTAGCCGGCTTCCTTGGCGGCGGCCAGCACGCGTTCGCGGGTGTGGGCATTGACTTCGGGGTAGCCGTTCAGGGCACGGCTGACGGTGGTTTTCGAAATCCCGAGCGTACGGGCCAAGCTCTTGAGATTCATGGTCGGACTTCGTTGATCGATGGCGTAAAGACTGCAATTATAGCAATACGGTCATGCGGCATGATCGACCTGCCGCTTAAAGAAGTACAAGGTGATAAGGACCAGCGTAATCGGCACCAAGGTCAGGTAGAACGCGAAGTGGCCGCTGAAATTGCCGAACACGTAGCCGGTGATGAACGACCCGGTGGTGCCGCCCAGCGCCGAAAAAATCACCAGCAGCCCGGTCATCGACGAGTGCTGGTGCGCCGGGAGGGAGCTAAGCATCACCGAATTGATGCCTGGGTAGATCGGCGCCATGAACAGGCCGATCAGCGGGAACAAAAAGGTCGCCATCGGCGCGCTGGACCAGGTGATGTTGGGGTCGGCCACCACGTCGTGCGTGAGCGGGAGCGCCAGCAGCACCATGGCGGCCATGCCGATCACGCAGATGTTCATCACCGGGTACCAGTTCATCTTGCGCATCACCACGCCGGCCGACAGGCGCCCGATGGCCAGGCACGCGGCGAAGATGCTGGTCACCTGCACGCTCATGGCCGCCGGCAGCTTGAGGATTTCGTTGTTGAAGGTCGGCAGCCAGGTGCCCACGCTCTGCTCGATCAGCACGTACAAGAAAGCGGTCATGACGAACACGCACACCAGCGGCTTGAAAAACAGCTTGAGCATGGCGGTGAAGTCGTCCCAGCGGCTGCGCCCTTCCGGCAGCTGCGCCGTGCCTTCGTCGAAGGTGGTCGACAGCACCAGTGCGAAGGTAACGGCGCACAGCGCGGCCAGTACCCAGTACACCTGGAGCCAGCTGCGCGAAGCGGGGTCGGACGAATCGATGAAGTAGCCGAAGATCCAGTAGGCGCTCAAGACGCCGACCATGAACACGCCTTCCAGGGTATTCATGATGCCGGCATGGTGGCGGCGGTCGCGCGCGATCAGGCCCAGGGTCGAGTACACCGATACCTTGACCAGGGCGAAGGCCACGCCCACGCACAGGAACAGCAGCTTGGCGGTCCAGAAGGCGGGCAGCAGCGGCATGGCGATGCAGGCGCCGGTGACCAGCGCCAGCGCGGCGAGCATGGCGTTCTTGTAGCCGATGCGCGGCAGGAAGGACGCCACCAAAAACGACACGACCGCGATCGGCAGGTCCTTGAACGCCTCCAGGATGCTGGCGCTCGATTTGCTCACGCCGTAGTTGCCGATGACCTGGAGGATGACCGTGCCGACGCTATTCAACAGGATCGCAAAGACGAAGTAAATCAGAAAAAGGGCTAACATGATGCGTTGGTTTTTCACACTGTCTCCAATATTTTTTATTTTGGTGTGCTACTACTACCTGCTGCGGGCGCGAATGGCGTTAACGTCGGCGCCTATTGATATTCCTCCAGCTTGAAGCGGTCCAGCGCCGGGATGACACGGTCGGCTTGCGTGAGTACCTCTGGCTTGCCAATACCAAGCGCCCACATGCCGGCGCTCTTGATCGATGCCACGCCGGCCACCGCGTCTTCCACGCCGAGACAGTCGCCCGGTGCCACGCCCAGCTCGCGCGCCGCCGTCAAAAAAATCTCCGGATGCGGCTTGCTGTTGGCGATCAGCGCCGCATCGACCACGTAATCGAAGCGCGCGCGGATACCCAGGCGTTCGAGCACTGTGAACGCGTTCTTGCTGACCGAGGCCAGGCCGATGCGCAGGCCGGCGGCGCGCACCGCCGCCAGCGCATCGACCGCGCCGGGCAGCAGGTCGGCCGCCGACATGCTGGCGATCAGCTCCTGGTAGTGGCCGTTCTTGGCGTCGGCCAGCGCCAGCTTTTGTGCGTCGCTGTAGCTGCGCGCGGCACCGGCCAGGATCAGGTTCAGGGAGCCCATGCGGTCGATGCCCTTCAACTGTTCGTTGAACGCTTCGTCGAAATGCACGCCTTCCGATTCGGCCAGCCGCTTCCAGGCCAGGTAATGATAATGCGCGGTGTCGGTGATGACGCCATCGAGATCGAAAATGACTGCCTTGAACCTGCTCATGCTGTTTGCTCCTGAAGTGGGCGCGCGGCCGATACCGTCGGCGCGGCGCGGGTGAGCCACACGCGCTCGCCGCAGTGAGTGAGCGTGAGCGAGTCGCCATGGACCAGCGTGTAGCGCGCTTCGGTAGCGTCGATGCGCACTTGCAGCAGCGCGCCGTGGATGTGAATCTGGAACTGGTAGTGCTGCCAGCGCGCCGGCAAGGTGGGCGCAAAGCGCAACGCGCCGTCGGCCACGCGCATGCCGGCAAAGCCGTAGGCCACGCCCATCCAGGTGCCGGCCATGGCTGCCGTGTGCACGCCGTAATGCGTGTTCCCGTGCGTGTCGTCCAGGTCCAGGCGCGCGGTCTCGAGAAAATAATCGTAGGCCTTGTCGTGGTAGCCCACCTCCGAGGCGATGATGCTGAAGATGCACGACGAGAGCGACGAGTCGTGCGTGGTCACCGCTTCGTAGTAGTCGAAGTCGCGCTTCTTGTCGTCTTGCGTGAATTGGTCGGACAGCAGCAGCAGCGCCAGCACCACGTCGGCCTGCTTGCAGACCTGGTGGCGGTAGATCACCAGCGGGTGGTAGTTCAGCAGCAGCGGATAGTTTTCCTTCGGCGTGGCGGCAAAATCCCATGGCTTTTTGCCGAGGAAGCTGTCGTCCTGCTCGTGGATGCCGAGGGCGGCGTCGTAGGGCAGCGCCATGCGGCCGGCGGCGCGGCGCCAGGCGGCCGGCTCGGCGTCGTCCAGGCCGATGGCTTGCACGATGCGCTCGAAATCAAGCGGGCGCGCGCCGCGCAGGGTGTCCACAATCTCCGCCGCGAAGCGCAAGTGCATCTGCGCCATGGCGTTGGTGTAGTAGTTGTTGTTCACCAGCGCCGTGTATTCGTCGGGACCGGTGACTTCGTTGATGCAGAAGCGCCCGGCGCGGTCGTAATTGCCGATGCCGATCCAGATGCGCGCGGTCTCCAGCACGATTTCGGCGCCGGCCTGCGCCATGTAATCGAGGTCGCCCGTGGCGTCCAGATACAGCTTGATGGAGTACGCAATATCGGCGTTGATGTGGTACTGCGCCGTCCCGGCGGGGAAGTAGGCGGAACACTCTTCGCCGGCGATGGTGCGCCACGGGTACAGGGCGCCTTTGGCGTGCGACATCTGGCGCGCGCGTGCGCGGGCTTGTTCCAGGCCGGCGTAGCGGTAGGCCAGCAGCTGCTTGGCAATCTCCGGTTTGCTGTACAAGAAAAACGGGAAGATGTAGATCTCGGTATCCCAGAAGTAGTGGCCTTCGTAGCCTTCGCCGGTCACGCCCTTGGCGGCGATGTTGGTCTTGCCGTCGCGGCCGACCGATTGCAGCAGGTGGAACTGGTTGAAGCGGATGCCTTGCTGGAGCGCGTCGTCACCGGCGATTTCGACATCGGCGCGGTCCCAGAAATCGGCCAGCCAGGCCGCCTGGCGCGCGCACAGCGCGTCGAAGCCATCAAGCCTGGCCTTGGACAGCGCGGCGCTGGCCAGGCCCGCCAGTTCAGCGTCGGGATAGTCGCGCGACGAAAAATAGACGCCGTATTTGGTCAGGCTTTGCGGCAGCATGACGTCCAGGTCGAACGTGAAAGTGTGACTCGCGGCCAGGTCCTGGTGGCTTGCGCTGCCCGCCACGGGAGCGACGGTGTCGATCGCGCTTACCAGGGTAAAGCCGCTGTTGTGGGTGCGCTGGGTGAGGCTGGACGTCGTGCTGCCCTGCTCCACCGCCAGCAGATGCAGCGCCGGACCGGAGACGGCCGAGCCGATGCGCGGGTCGTCGCCGGCTTCCTGGTTGCGCACGGCGCCGTCGATGGTGGAGACCACGCGCACCTGGCCGGAGAAATTGAGCGCGGTCAGTTCCACGTCAAGCGCGAACAGGTGCTTGTCGGCCAGCGAGACCACGCGCCGCGTGACGAGGCCGAGGCGCTTGCCGCTGGCGGACGTCCATTCCAGGCTGCGCCGCAGCACGCCGGTGCGAAAGTCGAGCACGCGCTCGTAGCGATCGAGCGTGCCTTGTAGCGGGTCGAAGCGCTCGTCGCCGAGCCAGACCTCAATGCCTTTCGCGTTCGGCACGTTGAGCATGAACTGGTTGGTCTTGGCCAGGCCGAAGGCCGCTTCCGGATAGACGATCGGTTCGGACTCGTAGAAGCCATTGAGGTAGGTGCCGTCGAGCGAGGTGCCGGCCGGGCCGCTGTAGCCTTCTTCGGGCGTGGCGCGCAGGCCGATGTAGCCGTTACCGAGCGCGAACAGGGTCTCGTTCACAAAGTGCGTGGCGGGGTCGAAGAACGTCTCGCGAAGGCACCATGGATCGGTCGGGAGAGCGTGTTGAGTACTTGCGTGCGGCACGGGTTTGTCCTTTGTCTGTCTTTGGAAATTTGCGTTTCAAACCGGTTTGGATTCGATTCGAGTCTATTTCAAATCGGTTTGGTATGTCAATTTATTTGGATTTTGATGGAAACGGAGGTGGTGAATTTGTGGCGCTTACGCTTAGCGACGGTGCCTTGGATTCCCGTGGGGGCGCCTAGCCCTGCGCGGGAATGACTGCGGTGCGGTTTGAGGCCGAAAAAAGCTATTACCTTAAAAAAAATCAGGTCTGGCGGGCGATCAGGGTGGTGGGCAGCATCTCGGATTCGACCTGCTCGCCGTTCATCAGCGCCAGCATTTTTTTGGCGAGCAGCACGCCGCCGTCGCGCAGGTACTGGTGCACGCTGGTCAGCGGCGGCACGAAGCTGGCAGCGCCGGGCGTATCGTCGTAGCCGATGACCGACACATCGTCGGGCACGCGCAGCTGGTGTTCGGTGAGCGCGCGGATCGCGCCCATGGCCAAGAGATCGCTGGCGGCGAACACGCCGTCGAAGGCGTGGCCCTTCTTCTTGAGCAGCGCGGTCATGCTGTCGAAGCCCGATTCGAAGGTGAAGGCCTTGGGACGGATGATGTGCACCGTCCCCTGCCCGCCCAGCGCGTCGATGAAACCGGCGCAGCGCTCCTGGACTTCGGCGTGATCGACGTCGCCCAAAAATACCAGCTTGCGCCGGCCCTGCGCCAAAAAGCGTTCGGCCACGCTGGCGCCGCCGCGGCGGTTGTCGCTGCCGACCACGATGGTGGTGGCGCCAGCTTCAGGCGCGCCCCACACCACCAGCGGCAGGTTGGCCTTTTGCAGGAAGCGCACCGCTTCGCCGTGCGAGCCCTGTCCAAGCAAAATCAGGCCGTCGGCGCCCTGCACCGGGGCGGTATCCATCAACTGCTTGGAGGTGAGCACCACGCTGAAGCCGGCGGTAGTGAGTTCCTGGGTGATGCCGCCCAACAGTTCGAGCGGATACGGGTCCGACATCGGGCGGCCCTTTACGGGCGTCATTTCGACCACCACCGCGACCGAGTAGCTGCGCCGCATGCGCAGGTTGCGCGCGCTGATGTTGAGGCGGTAGCCCTGCTCGTCGGCGATGCGGCGGATTTTTTCGCGCGTCTTTTCCGTCACCAAAGGGCTGTCGCGCAGCGCGCGCGAGACCGTGATCGTGGAAACGCCCGCCAGGCTGGCGAGGTCTTCCATCGTCAGGGGGGCGTCGCTCTTGCGCGGCGCGATTGTGCTTGCTGAGATAGGTGCAGTCTTGCTTGCTGCCTTGCTTGCGGCCATGGGAACGCTCAATTTTGGTAAGAAAACAACGACACCGCCGCATTATGACAGGTTTACGTCGCGCCACAGGCGAAATGACATCGATAACATTTAGATTGACATCGATATCATTTCTTGTTTCAATGATTCGTCTTTTCTTGCCATCCTAATAAATTGCAGACAAGCCCGAAGTACGGCAAGGTGGGGAAAGAAAGTGGACACGCATGCGGCAGGCGCCAGCCGGCCAGTCCAGGAGACGGATTTCAACGAGAACACAGATAAAAAAGCGAGCATAACGATGAACAGTCACAAGCACTTCCTGCTTTCCTCAGTCACGCTGGCCGTGCTGACCCTGATGAACCAGGCCCAGGCAGCCGGCCAGGCCGCGCCCCCTGCCCCGGCGGCCGCCGATGCGGTGGCCGCCAACGCGGTGGCGACCGAAATCCAGCAAGTGGTGGTGACCGGCACCGCGTCGGCGCGCGGCACGCGCAAGATCGACACCAGTTTTTCGATCACCACGGCGACCGAGGAACAGCTCAAGTCGGCCTCGCCGAGCAGCACCGCCGACGTGCTCAAGCTCGTGCCGGGCGTGTATGCGGAGTCGACCGGCGGGCAGTCGGGCGCGAACATCGAGGTGCGGGGCTTTCCGTCGGGTAGCGATTCACCCTTCGTGTCGGTGCAGATGAACGGCAATCCGATCTATCCGGTGCCGGTGCTGTCGTTCTTCGAAGGATCGTCCGCGTTTCGCCTGGACGATACGGTAGCGCGGGTGGAAGTGCTGCGCGGCGGGCCGAGCACGATTTACTCGGTCGGCCAGCCGGGCGCGACCATGAACTTCATCCTGAAAAAAGGGGAAGATACGCCAGAAGCCACCCTGCGCTTTACCACCGGCACCGGCAAACTGCGCCGGCTCGACGCTTTTGTGGGCGGCAAGATCGCCGACGGCTGGTACGGGACCATCGGCGGCTTCGCGCGCCAGACCCAGGGCGTGCGCGATCCGCAGTTCAAGGCCGACGACGGCAAGCAGCTGACCGCGTCCATCACGCGCAAGCTGAACGAAGGCGAAGCGACCGCTTACGTGCGCACTACCAAGGACAAGAATGCGTTTTACACCGGCGTGCCGCTCATTTCGAGCGACAACGGGCGCACGATCACGGAGTTTCCGGGCTTCGATCCGCTCACCGGCACCCTGATGAGCAATGAGATGCGCCACTTCACCATCGACGCGGCGCCCGGCAAGACCCTCACGCGCGACCTGGCCGACGGGCGCGGCATGGATGCGACCGTGTTCGGCGCCGAGTACGAGCAAAAGCTGGGCGGCTGGGATGTGTCGAACAAGGCGAATTACTTCAGCGGCGACCTGAACACGATCTCGATGTTCACAGGGAACAACCCGCTGACGGCGGCGGCCTACCTGGCGAATGCCAACGCGACCCATAATCCGGGTGCGCTGGCCGGCTCGGGCAGCATCAGCTACGTGAAGGGTGGCGTGGTCGATCCCAACCAGCAAGTGGTGCAGGCGGGGTTGTGGTCGGTCGAGAAGAAGCTGAGCTCGTTCACCGATGAATTCCGCATCAGCCGGGAGCTACTCAAGAACAACACGACCACCGTCGGCGCCTATGTGGCGCGCTACAAGTCGAATGACGAATGGTACCTGGGCAATAGCCACCTGATGACGGCCACGCCCAACGCCAGCCTGATCAATGTGCAACTGACCAACGGCACCATCGTGTCGCGCAATGGCGTCGACGGGAATGTGTTTTATGCGCCGGTGGCATCGTACAAGGGCAACAACACGGCCCTGTTCGTCGCCAACGAATGGAAGATCAACGAGCAGGTCAAGGTCGACGTCGGCGCGCGCCGCGAAAAGCAGAGCTTGAAAGCGACGATCTCGAACCTGACCTCGATGGATACGGACGCCAATCCGCTGACGGTGTACAACAACGGCACCTCGGTTCCGACCGGCACCAACACCCAGCTCAGCCGCGACGACAGCGTCAATTCGTTCACGGTAGGCGGGATCTACAAGTTTTCGAAGGATATGAGCGTGTTTGCGCGCGCCAATACCGGCCACACCTTCATTTATTTCGACGACATGCGCAACGCCGGCACCCAGGCCGCGCTGAACGACCGCAAGGGCGTGCCGACACCGAAAGTGACGCAGTACGAAGTTGGTTTCAAGACCGTGGGCGAGCTGTACAGCGCATACATCAACGGGTTTTACACGGACTTTACCGGCATCTCGTTCCAGCAGATCACGACCGACGCGGTGCTGAACTCGGTCAGCGGTTCGCGCGGGCATGGCGTGGAGTTCGAACTGGCCGTGCGGCCGGTGAAAAACCTGCAGGTGAGCTTGATGGGCAATTACCAGGAATCCAAATACCGCGACAATCCGGCCATTAGCGGCAAGCTGGTGCAGCGCCAGCCGAAGATGCAGTTCCGCCTGTCGCCAAGCTACCGGATTCCGATGGGCGACAATTCACTGAAACTGTATGGCACCTATGCGCACGTGGGCAGCCGCTGGGCCGACCAGGCCAATCTGTCTTACTTGCCATCGTATAAAACGGTGGACGCGGGCATCCTGGCATCGCTGGGCACGCATTGGGAAGTGCGGCTCGCGGGCACGAACCTGGGTAACGAACTGGGGCTGACGGAGGGCAATTCGCGCCTGACCGGGGCGCAGAGCAGCGGTCCGATCAATGCACGGCCGATTTTCGGGCGCGCGGTGGAGGCGTCGGTGCTGTACCGGTTCTAAGTCACGCTCTATATGATCAATGGCAGGCGTGGACATCTTGCGTGTCCACGCCGGGGCCACGGCCCATTTACTCGACGATCCACGAATACTTGACCTTGGCCCATGCCAGCGCAGCCTGGCCGTCTTTGGCGCCTGGTTCAAACTTGCAGCGGGCGCCGGCGCGCACCGAGGCACGATCGACGCGCACCGCGCCGCTCGACTCGACCACTTTCGACTGCACGACCTTGCCTTCGGTATCGATCAGGTAAGCGACGGTGACGGTGCCGCTTTCGCCGTCATCCTGCCAACGGATCGGGAACTCCGGTTTTTCGCAGCCGGCGACATCGAGACGGGCCGGGCGGTCAGCAGCCATGGCGTGAGTTGCGCTCAGGCATAGCAAGGTCGCGGACAGGACGGTAGCGAAGCGGGTAGTGGCTGACATAAAAACCTCCAGAGGAATAAGGATAAATTCGAATGAATCCGGCGCTTCTGGCGCTCGAATCGTCTGCTGCGTAGCCAGCTGACAATTCAAAATATACTGCGGCGCAGCATATTTTCTAAATTTATTATCCCAATGGCGGTTATGTCAGTTTCGCATAACTTATTGCCACGCACCAACATATTGCATTCACAAACTGCATACCAGTCATGCAAGACCCATGTTGGTGCATATAGTCCCAAAAACGCTTTCAAGCAAGCCGATTTATAGCCAAACCCCATCTTGGTGCGACGTATTGGTGTGTGGAAATTATACGACGCATATTGCAAATAGTTTCAGCCGGGTGTCGGATCGACCCGTTTCCACCACGCCTGCCCGGGAGCCGGGTTCTTCAGGTCGAGTGCTTGCCCCATTTCAGGGGTGGCCAGGGGCACCCCGCGCGCGTTGGCGAGCGCGGCGATGCGGTCGAACGGTTCGTGCCAGGGGTGCAGGCTGAGGTCGAAGGTGCCGTTATGCACCGGCATCAGCCATTTTCCCTTGAGGTCCAAGAAAGCTTGCAAGGTTTCTTCCGGCTGCATGTGGACATCGGGCCATTGCTCGTCGTAGGCGCCGGTCTCCACCATGGCGACGTCGAACGGGCCGTATTTGTCGCCGATGGCCTTGAAGCCGGCGAAGTAGCCGGTGTCGCCGCTGAAAAACACGCGCAGGTCGTTGTGCTCGAACACCCAGGAGGCCCACAGGGTCGAGTTGCCGTCGGTGAGGCTGCGTCCCGAGAAATGCTGGGCTGGCGTGGCGACCAGGCGCACATTGCCGACCTTGCGCTCTTGCCACCAGTCGAGCTGGGTCACCTTGGCGGCGTCGATGCCCCAGGCCACCAGACGGTCACCCACGCCAAGCGGGGTAAGGAAGTGCTCGGTCTTGGCGGCCAGCGCCAGCACCGATGCATGATCGAGATGGTCGTAATGGTCGTGCGAGAGAATCACGGCCTTGAGCGGCGGCAGCTCCTCGATGCTGATGGGCGGCTGGTGAAAACGCGCGGGACCGGCCCACTGCACCGGCGAAGCGCGCTTGGAAAACACCGGATCGGTCAGGTAAAAGGCATTGTCGAGCTTGAGCAGCAGGGTCGAATGGCCGAGGCGGAACAGGGTGTTGTCGGGCGACGCCAGCAATTGGGCGCGGGTGAGCGCTTGCACCGGAATCACGCCGCTCGGCACCGTATCCTTGTTCTTGCCCATCAAAAAGGTCCACGTGAGACGGGCCAGCTGCGCGGGGCTCTGCTTATACATGGGAACCGGATTGCGGAATTTGCCGTCGCTGAACTGGGGCGAAGGATGCTGCTGCGCTGGGCTGCCGGCGAAGGTGCAAGAGGCCATGATGAATGTCCCTATTAACAGGAGGCTGAGAAAGAGTCGGTGCACGGGCTGTCCGATCAAAAATGTACACTACACAGTGTAGTTTCGTTTTTTGGAAAAGTAAACCGGTGCGTGTAAAATATTGATATGAACGCACCTCGACTAAAAGCACCCCAGCGCCTGACCGACCGCAAACGCCTCGCCATCCTGGCCGCCGCCGCCGAGCAATTTCGCAGCCTCGGCTTCGAAGCGAGCAGCATGGACAAGATCGCCGCCAATGCCGGCGTATCGAAACGCACGGTGTACAACCACTTCCCCAGCAAGGATGAGTTATTCGCCGAGACCTTGGTGGAGTTGTTCGAACGCAGCGCCGCCGAGCTGGACTTGCCTTATCGCGTCGACACCAGCCTGCGCGTCCAGTTGACGGAATTGATGACCATCAAAGTACGGGCCATGGCCGACCAGGATTTTCTCGATCTGGCGCGGGTGGCCATTGCCGAAGGGATGCATGCACCCGAGCGGGCGCGCGCCATCGTGACGCGCCTGGGCGAGCGCGAGGAAGGCGTGACGCGCTGGATCCGCGCCGCCCTGGCCGACGGCAAGCTTAAGGAGTGCGATCCGGTCTTCGCCGCCACCTTGCTGCAAGGACAGGTCAAGGCGATGGCATTCTGGCCGCAAGTGACCATGGGCATGCCACCGCTGGCGCCGCAAGGGCAGGCCGCGTTGGTCGACGCCGCCGTGAGCATGTTCCTGAGCTACTTCGCTCAGGCAAAACACGCCGCGTAAATGGGCGGCATGGTGGTCGAGATGGTGTGCCAGAGCTCGCCACCATTGTCCGACATCCACACGCCGCCGCTGGTCGAGGCCATCAGCAAGGTGGCGCCATCGTCCGCGACCGCCAGGCCGTGGCGGTACACCAAGTCATAGCAATGTTCCTGCGGCAAGCCGGCATTTGTCACCGTGAAACTGTTGCCGCCGTCGTGGGTGCGGGTCACCGCCAGCGCGGCGCCGACCGGGATGCGGCGCTGGTCGGCCTCGGCCGGGGCGAACCAGGCGGTGCCGCCGTCAAGCGGATGGACGGCCACCGCAAAGCCGAAGTGCGACAGCGGCGCGCTGGTGATTTCGGTCCAGCGGTGGCCGTTGTCGACGGAGCGCCAGATGCCGTTATGGTGCTGGCACCACAGCACGTCCGGATCGCCGTTGGCGCGCACGATGCGGTGCGGATCTTGCACGGCTTCATTTTCGTTCAGTTCGGGTGGCATGTAGTCGGCGCGCATGCCGGTGGCGCTGATGGTCCAGCTGGCCCCGCCGTCTTCCGTGCGCCAGACGCCGCCGCAGGACACGCCGATCAGCACGTGGTCGCTGTTGCGCGGATCGACGCAGATGCTGTGAATGCCGGGCACGTCGTAGCCGCCGCCGAACCATTCGGCGCGCTGCGGCACGTCCCACAGCGAACGCACCAGTTCCCACGAGGCGCCGCGGTCGCTTGAGCGGAACAGGCCGCCAGGCAGGGTGCCGGCCCAGAGCACGCCGGGCTGGTCTGCGCCGCCCGCTTCCAGCGACCAGATCAGCTTGTTTTTCCACTCGACCTTGTCCATGCTGCCTTCGGGTTTCAGCGGATAGGCGGGCGCGGCGATTTCGGTCCAGGCGTCGCTGCCGGCCTCCTTGCGGTGCAGCTTGACGCCGAAGTGGCCCAGGTTCAGCGCCGCGTACAAAGCGCCGTCGCGCGCATCGGCCAGGGCGATCGAGACCGGCTCGCCGAGAAAGTGGCTGGGACCGATATGCCATCCGGCGCTGCCGCGCTGCACTTCGAACAGGCCCTTGCGGGTGGAAAGATAAGCACGCGCTTGCATGGTCAGCCTCCGGAAAGTACTTGCAGGATGTAGACGGTACTGTGGGGTGTGAGAGGGTCGTCGAGGCGGACGCGTTCGTCGCTGCGGCGGCCGTCGATGAAGACGACGACGTTGTCGCGCAAGTGGTCTTGATCGTCGAGAACATAGCCACGCAGTAAAGGGTTAACGGCGAAGGCGCTGTCGAGCCCGCCGCGCAAGGTGGCGGCGCTGGTGTCGACCTGCGGCACGGCGGTAAACCGGGCAAGCTGCTGGGTGAAAATGAGACGCGCCATGGCATCCGATCACGTGGCTGACGACGATGGGCAATCAAAGCCGCTTAATTTTAGCGCGGATCGGCATGCCTGTCGCGTGCCGGCCTAAAATGGAAGCAAGTCAACTTTCTGGAGACGGGCATGCCGATCAAACCTCAAGAACTTGCCGCGCTGATGCAAGAAGTCGAGCAGGAAGACCCCATCGATTTCGCCGACCTGCCCTTCGGCGAGGCCGAGCTGCGCGAACTGGTGGCGGCGCACCTGTGCGAGATGGCCGCTGCGATGGAGAACTTCAGTACCGAAGACCGGCTGATGACCTTGCTGGCGGTGTCGGCCAAGCTGGTGCTGGAAAACCTGGTGCTGCACTTGCAGTTGCTGCGCCAGCATGGCTTGCCGGTAAGCGACAGCGTCGAGGAATTGCTGAGCCGGCTGCGCAAGCAGGATGGGGCGTGATCGGACAGGACGGGGTCGGGGACGCTCAGAATTGACGAGGCAAGGTACTTGCATACGGGCTTTCTACGAGGCGTCGTCCGATGAGGCGTCGTCCGATGAGCCATCGCCCTGCGAGCCGTCGCCCCCGCGCAGGCGGGGGCCCAAGTTCGCTCCGTCGCCACGGCTGACTACCGGACTTGGGCCCCCACCTTCGCGCGGGCGACGGAGCGGCCGCTATTTAGCCAATCGCGCGATGTTAAAATCGACCGGTTCCATTCAGAGAGCCTGTATGCCGTCGATTAAAGCACTTCCGTTTATTTTTGCCGTGCTGTGCGGCGCCAGCGCTCTGGCAGCCGACAAACCGGCCCCCGTCTTTTCGCCCGACCCGGCGGTGCAGCGCGCCGCCACTGCCTATGCGGCGCAAGCCGTGGCGACAGCGCGCGACCAGTTCGGCATCAAGCTCGACGGTACCGATGCCAGCATGGCGCAGCTCGACGCCGTGCTGGCGCGCGCACATGCCTCGTACACCAGCAAATCGCCGCGCCCGTCCGAAGAGCAAGTCATGGCGGTGGCGCGCATGTACGGCAGTTACCTGGGCGAAGCGTATCGCCTCAACCATGGGGGTGTGTGGGGCATGGCCACGTTGCAGGGGCAGACGCTGCCGGCGATGCGGACCGCGTCGGGAACCAATTTCTGGCCATGGACACAGGCGTCGCAGCGCATCGGCAAGGGAGCCGGAAATAACGTTGCCGACTACTACAAGGTGCTGCTGACCAAATGATCGGCGTCCACCCTGCCCTATCGATGCAGCTGCTGTTTCCCTGCGATCCCTTCAACAAGCGGCTTGCCGACGAGGCTTATGGCGAGGAGTACGACGCCATGCGCGCGGCCGGATTCGTATGCTCGCTATTTTCTTTCGAAGATTTCGAAGCGGGGCAATTCAAGGCGCAGCCGACCCTGTCCGCCGGCGTCGACGTGCTGTACCGTGGCTGGATGCTCACGCCGGATGGCTATGCGCGCCTGCATCAAGGCGTCGCCCAGCTCGACTGCGCGATGATGACGAGTCCGACCCAGTACCGCCATTGCCACTACCTGCCCGAGTGGTACGCGCTGTGCGCAGAATTTACGCCGGAAACGGTGATCGTCGCGCGCGACGCGGACTTCGCTGCCGCCGTGGCAGGCAGGAACTGGCCCGCCTATTTCGTGAAGGACTACGTCAAATCGCTGACCACCCAGCGCGGCTCGGTCGCGGCGACGCCGCATGAGATTGCGGAGGTGGTCGGCCTGATCGAACGCTACCGGGGCGCCGTCGAGGGCGGCGTGTGCATCCGCAAATTTGAACAGTTGCAAGCTGACAGCGAGGAGCGCTATTTCGTGCTGCGCAGGCAAGCGTTTGGCCGCGAAGGCAGTGCACCTGCGCTCGTGCATGAACTCGCACGGCGCATCGACAGCCCGTTTTTCTCGGTCGACGTGGTCGCTTCCAGCGAGGGCGAACTGCGTCTGATCGAACTGGGCGACGGCCAGGTATCGGACCGCAAACAATGGCCGGTCGAGCGCTTCATGGCGATGCTCAACGGCATGCCATGGAACGCCGACAGTTAAGGACTGTCGCCAACAACCGGTGCGGCACGGTACAGCTTGAGAAACTTGAACATCTTCGGCCATTCCTCGCGCGGACGGAAGGCGATGGCCAATTCGCGGTTGTCGAGCGCGGACTCGGTGAGCACGACATGGTCGGCCACCTGCTTGGCATTCTCGAATTCCTTTGCATTGACGATGCAGACAGCTTTGAAAAACGGGCCTGCCAGCCAGGCCTGGACTTCAGGCGCGTCCTTGAACTTCAGATAACAGGCCAGCGATGCATGGGCTACGGCCACCATCGCAAAACCGAGCGGCACGTCGTCGCGCACCAGGCTTTTCATCGTGACGGCCACAAAACGGCTTGGACAAACGGGTTAGACAAATACTGCTTACGCCAAGTGTCATGCACAACACGATGCATGTTCAGTATCGGCCCAGCCATCACGATGCTGCGTGCCGCGCTGGCGGCCTGTTGCCGGCTGCGGTAGCCGCGCTGCTGCTTACTGCGTGATGTGCATGTCGAAACGCGCGCCGCTGGAAAACACGCAGGTGCCGGAGCCCATGTCGGCACGCGTCATGGCGTAGTCGCAGCGCACATAGCCGCCACGGTTACCGGAGGCATTGGCCACGCCCTTGGCCGCGCCGGGATCACGCGTCGCTTCGCCGGAAAACGCTTCGCCACCCGCCGCAAACGAGAATTCGCCATGGCCACGTTCGGGATTGCTGATCGTGCCGGAAATGCGGCCCATGCGCGATGCCTCGTCATTGGCCGGATACAGGCGCGCCGTATAGATCGGGCGAACGGCCGGCACCGGTACGATGGCGACACCGCCGCCGTTGTTGTTATAGTTGCCATTGCCGCGCGGCGGATATTGATCGATCGGAACGACGTAGCATGCCGACAGCAGGCTCGATACCGCTACCAACGCCAGAATATGTTTTGCCTTGACCATGTTACCAATCTCCTGAGTAAAAACGCACTGCAACTCCGCCTCTGCAGCGTCATCCAGTCTGGCTGACGCACTGCAAGTTCGGATGCGTCGCAGTATAGGTACTCAGGTTTTCAAAAGGTAAACGCCGCCGCCGGTAGCGTTATTCAATACCGGTCGTGCAAAAACATGCCACCGCCCTCCACTCTGCTTGTGCCTTCAATGCTTCGGATGCATGACCACCTTGATGCAGCGGTCCTGCTTGTGCTTGAACATCTCGTACGCCTGCGGCGCGTCGTCCAGGTCGAGATGATGGGTAATGATGCAGGCCGGATCGAGCTCGCCGTTGATGATGCGTTCGAGCAAAGGTTGCATGTAGCGTTGCACGTGGCACTGCCCGGCACGGATCGTCAGGCCCCGGTTCATCACCGCCCCGAACGGAATCTTGTCGCTGAAGCCGCCGTACACGCCGGCCACCGACACCACGCCGGCGTTGCGGCAGGTGAGCAGCGCCTCGCGCAGGGCGGTGGGCCGGTCCGACTCGAGCCGCATCGCCTGCTTGACCCGGTCGTAGGCATAGCCCGCGCCGGCGCCGTGCGCTTCCATGCCGACGGCGTCGATGCAGGCGTCCGGGCCGCGCCCGCCGGTCATCTCGCGCAGGGCGTCGACGATGTCGACCTCGTCGAAATTAAGCACCTCGGCATGCGACACATCGCGCGCCATGTCGAGCCGGTCCTGGTAATGGTCGATCGCAATCACGCGCTCGGCCCCGAGCAGGTAGGCGCTCTGGATCGCGAATTGCCCGACCGGCCCGCAGCCCCACACCGCCACCACCGCGCCGGGCACGATGTCGCAGGCTTCAGCCGCCATGAAGCCGGTGGGCAGGACGTCGGACAGGAACAGCACCTTGTCGTCAGAGAGCTCCTTGGGCACCACCAGCGGTCCCACGTCGGCATACGGCACGCGCGCGTACTCGGCCTGGCCGCCGGCGTAGCCGCCGGTCAGGTGCGAATAACCGAAGATGCCGGCGGTGGTGTGGCCCCACATCTTTTCGGCCAGGTAGGCGTTCGGGTTGGAATTTTCGCACACCGAAAACAGTTTCTGCTCGCAGAAAAAGCACTGGCCGCACGAGATGGGAAAGGGCACCACCACCCGGTCGCCCACCTTGAGGCGCTTGACCGCCGGCCCGGTCTCGACAATCTCGCCCATGAATTCATGGCCGAGGATATCGCCCTGCATCATGCTCGGCACCACGCCGTTGTACAGGTGCAGGTCCGAGCCGCAGATGGCGGTGGAGCTGATTTTGACGATCGCGTCGCCGGGATTGATGATGGCCGGGTCGGGCACCTGTTCGACGCGCACATCGCGCGCGCCGTGCCAGCAGGTCGCTTTCATTGGTCGGCTCCTTTGCGAAACAGGGTGGACAGGAGGCTGCGCGCCCCGGTCGGCTGGCCGCGCGTGGTGGGAATTTCGCCAGTCTCGATCAGTTGCTTGAAGCGGCGCAGGTCGTCGCGCATCTGGATCGACGGCTCTTCGCCGAACAGCCTGGCGACCATGGCGCCGGCGCGCCCGGCCGGCGGGTGGTAGCTCATCTGCACTTGCAGGACTGTGGCGCGGCCGCCGTTGGCGGGGATGAAACGCACGGTGCCGGCATTGTCGACATCGGCCCCGGGCACCGAACGCCAGCCCAGTAGCTGGCCGGGCTGGTCGTCGGTGATATCGGCATCCCACTCGACACGGCTGCCGGCCGGCCCGCGCGCGCACCAGTGCGAGCGGCGCTCGTCGATGATGCTGACCGATTCCAGGTGCTGCATGAAAGTGGGCAGGCGCGCCAGGTCGCGCCAGAAGCGGTAGCACTCGTCGGGCGGACGGTTGATGCTGACCGAATGCCGCACTTGCTGACTGCCTTGCTGGCTGCCTGGCTGACTACCTGGCTGCCCGCCCTGTAGCCGCTCCAGCGTCTTTTCCAGGGCCAGGCGCGAGGGCGACAGGCGCGGCGGATTACCGGCGCGCAGGTCGAGCGCACCGAGCGCAGCCAGCGCCAGCGTGGTCGACGCCAGCCGGCGCCGGTCGGCGTACGGATGGGTCGCGGCCAGACCGACAATGACCAGGTCCATGGCGTCGCCCGCCACGCGCGACCAGCGCCACAACTGGTCGCCGGGGCGGTTCAGCAGGCCGATGCCGCTGGCCAGTTCGCGCATGCCGACGGCGCGCAGCACGTTCGGCCAGGGCGGCATGCCGGCCGTGCGCGCCATGAAGCGCGGCGCCGCCAGGCTGGCGGCCCCGAGGCCGATGCTGATCCATCCGAGGATGACGCCGAGCCGCTCTTCGCGCGCGGCACGCCGTGCGCCATGCGCCGGCGCGGCCTGAAATGCGGCGCCGTCATCCTCGGCGCCGGGCGAGGCGTCCGGATATTGCCAGAAGCCGGGACGCGTCTGGCGCCGGCTGGTATCGGTCATGCTTTCCATAACTTCTCCTGTGCAATATAGCGCCGCCAGACCGCGCGGCGCACTGCTGTCGATGGGGTTGGAAGTTAGGCCGCGCTGGGGGCCGCATGTTCCCGGATTGTTTGCATGTTCAAGTCCACGGCAACGCACTTTGCGCACACGCAAACTAAGTGCCGATACCCTGTCCACATAGCGGAAAAAGCCGTCAGGGCGAAAACGCAACAGTTCCTAATAATACTTTTTTGGCCCGCTTGCACGTCATTACAATAAGGATTCAGGCCCGTCTTCTGCGGCCATTTCCGGAACACGGCGCATCCTGCATCGCCGCATCCGGACGCGTCCGGGTGCGCCGCTCCCGCGAACAAGCAGCCACGTCATGGCCAATAAAAATAACAACATGAATGTCTCAATAGTTAGTTAAGTTGTAACGAACTTTGCTGTTTCGCAAGGAAAGAGTGTATATTCCTAAAAATATAGTTCCGATCATAATTTATTGCTCGGCGACCGTTGTCGCATGTCGTCCATAAACGCTGCTCCGGCGTTAAGGGGGTGGCCGATGGGGCCGCTTGCAGCTGGGAACGCACCACGCAGGGCGCTTACGCCACAGCCCGACTTTGCAGAAGTACTGCAACGACAGGGCGCACGATTGTTTCACACCAAAAATTATACAGGCGTAATTCTGTTGTTATAATAACAAAATACGTTTTAAACAGGGAATCCGAGATGGAAGCAGCAACAAAGGTAGTGGCCGTCGTTGGGCTGGGGTATGTCGGCCTGCCGTTGGCAGTCGAATTCGGCAAGAAACGCACGACGATCGGTTTCGACTTGTCGGTCAGCAAGATCGACAGCTATCGGCGCTTCGTCGACCCAACCGGCGAACTGAGCAGCGACCAGTTGCGCGCCGCGCAGCACCTGACCGTCAGTGCCGAGCCAAGCGCCATCGCCGGCGCCGACTACATCGTGGTGGCCGTGCCGACCCCGGTCGACAGCGCCCACAATCCCGACTTCACGCCACTCGCGGGCGCCAGCAAGACCGTCGGCCTGCATATGAAGAAGGGCGCGATCGTCATTTTCGAGTCCACCGTGTACCCGGGCGCGACCGAGGAAATCTGCATTCCGATTCTCGAGCAGCATTCGGGCCTGAAGTGGATGGAAGACTTCCACGTCGGCTTTTCGCCGGAGCGCATCAATCCGGGCGACAAGGAACACACCCTGACCACCATCCTCAAGGTAGTCTCGGGCGACGATGAAGCGACCCTCGACGAAGTGGCCAAGCTGTATGAATCGATCATCACGGCCGGCGTGTACCGCGCGTCCTCGGTGAAGGTGGCGGAAGCGGCCAAGGTCATCGAAAACACCCAGCGCGACCTCAATATCGCGCTGATGAACGAACTTGCCATCATTTTCGATAAAATCGGCATCGATACCCTGGAAGTGCTCAAGGCCGCCGGAACCAAGTGGAACTTCCTGCCGTTCCGCCCGGGGCTGGTGGGCGGTCATTGCATCGGCGTCGATCCGTATTACCTGACGCACAAGGCCGAAATGATCGGCTACCACCCGCAGGTGATCCTGGCCGGGCGCCGCATCAACGATGGCATGGCCAAGTTCGTGGCCGAAAAAACCGTCAAGGCGATGATCGCGGCCGGTTTTAACGTCAAGGGCGCGAAAGTGAACGTCATCGGCCTCACGTTCAAGGAAAACTGCCCGGACCTGCGCAATTCCAAGGTCGCCGATATCATTACCGAACTGGCAACGTATGGCGTGCAGGTGCACGTGCACGATCCGGTGGCCGATGCCGCCGAAGCCATGCACGAGTACGGCGTGAAGCTCGACAGCTGGGAAGCGCTGCCGCAGGCCGACGCCATCATTGCGGCCGTGTCGCATAAACAATTGCTGGCGCGCCCGCTGTCCGACCTCCAGGCCAAACTGAACCAGGGTGGCTGCTTCATGGATGTCAAATCGCTGTTCGACCAGGACGCCTTGCGCGCCGCCGGGTTTTCCGTCTGGCGCCTGTAGGGCCCCATGGCAAGCGCCCGCTGGCGCTTGTCTGTATGCAGCATGAATAAGAAATTGGAGTCTGTCGTGGGTAAATTTATCGAGGTTCAACAGCACTTGCGCGCGCACCGCAGCCACTGGCTGGTTACGGGCGCGGCCGGTTTCATCGGGTCGAACCTGGTCGAAGCATTGCTGCGGCTCGGCCAACAGGTTACCGGCCTCGACAATTTCGCCACCGGCCACCAGCACAACCTGGACCAGGTGCGCGAGCTGGTCGGCGGCGCGGCCTGGGCCAATTTCACGATGATCCGCGGCGACATCCGCGAACCCGCCGACTGCGCCAGGGCCGTGGCCGGCGTCGACTATGTGCTGCATGAAGCGGCGCTCGGCTCGGTGTCGCGCTCGATGGAAGACCCGATCACCACCAACGACACCAACGTTACCGGTTTCCTGAACATGCTGGTGGCCGCGCGCGATGCCAAGGTGAAACGCTTCGTGTACGCGGCCTCCAGCTCGACCTACGGCGACCATCCGGCCCTGCCCAAGGTCGAGGACGAGATCGGCAGCCCGCTGTCGCCGTATGCCGTCACCAAGTACGTCAACGAACTGTACGCCGACGTGTTCGCTCGCTGCTACGGCACCCAGACCATCGGCCTGCGCTACTTTAATGTGTTCGGCCCGCGCCAGGACCCGGAGGGCGCCTACGCCGCCGTGATCCCGCAATGGATCGCCGCGCTGATCAAGAACAAGCCGCTGTTCATCAATGGCGACGGCGAAACCAGCCGCGACTTCTGCTACATCGACAATGTGGTGCAGGCCAACTTGCTGGCCGCCCTGGCCGACGACCCGGATGCGAGCAACCAGGTCTACAACGTCGCGCTCAACGAGCGCACCAGCCTGAACCAGCTGCACGCGATGATGTGCGAATTGCTGGCGGAACAGTTTCCGCACGTACGCGAGCATCAGCCGCAATATGCGCCTTTCCGCGCCGGCGATGTGCGTCACTCGCAGGCCGATATTTCCAAAGCGATCAAATTGCTCGGCTTTGCCCCCACCCACCGGATCGGCGAAGGCATGCAGCAAGCCATGGCGTGGTATATCCGGAATTTGACTTATAACAATTAAAAGCGCTGCAGCGGGGCACAGACGGTGCCCGCCACGCAACGCCACTTATCCTGTCCAGGGTGGAAAAATGTTTCGGATTTCTAATCACTATGTCTCACGGGTTGTGTTCGTGCTGCTGTTTGTCGAGGTGCTGATCCTGATCGGCTCGGCATACGCGGGCGCGGCGCTGCGCGTCTATGAAGACGGCAAGACCTCGCTGCCGCCGCACCTGGATAATTTCCTGATCTCGGCGATCGCCTACGCCATCGCCATCGTGTTCAGCATGAGCGCGCTCGGCATGTACCAGCTCAACCTGACCGAAGGCTTGCGCAATCCCTTCTTCCAGAAGCTGCTGCCCTCGTTCGCGATGGGCTTTTGCATCCTGACATTGCTGTTCTACGTGGTGCCGAACCTATATTTCGGGCGCGGCATCATGCTGCTGGTGTTCATGATCGGGGCCGCCGGTATTTTCGTGGCGCGCACGATTTTCCTAAAGACATCCGAAGCGCGCAAGTTCGAATCGCGCATCCTGTTCGTCGGCGGCGGCGCCCTGGCCAACGAATGCCGCGAACTGGCCAACCGCGACCAGGTCTACCACCGCTACGAGATCGCCGGCTTCATCGCCATGCCGTCCGAGGATTCGCGCGTGCCGGCCTCGGCGCTGCTGGAAGTGCGCGGCGACGAGTCGCTGCTGACCCTGGCGCGCCGCCATGATGTCGAGGAAATCGTGGTGTCGGTGGAAAACCGCCGCGGCGGCGCCTTCCCGATCAAGGATTTGCTCGAATGCAAACTGTACGGCGTGAAAGTGATCGACGCCGCCACCTTCTTCGAGCGCGAGACCAGCCAGATCCGGGTCGATTCGCTGCAGCCGAGCTGGCTGGTGTTCGGCGGCGGCTTCGACCAGAGCTTCATCCGCATTTTCGTCAAGCGCACCTTCGACCTGGTGGTCAGCGCCACCTTGCTGCTGGTGTCCCTGCCAGTGATGTTCCTGACCGCGCTGGCGATCTTCATCGAAGACCGGGCCCCGATTTTTTACCAGCAGGAACGAGTGGGCACCAACGGCCAGACCTTCAAGGTGCTCAAGTTCCGCAGCATGTACAACGACGCCGAAAAGGGCGGCAAGCCGCAGTGGGCGGCCCAGAACGATCCGCGCGTCACCCGCGTGGGCAACTTCATCCGCAAATGCCGCATCGACGAGTTGCCGCAGATCCTCAACGTGTTCAAGGGCGAGATGAGTTTCGTCGGCCCGCGCCCGGAGCGGCCGTACTTCGTCGAGCAGTTGACCGAGCAGGTTCCCTACTACAACGTACGCCACAGCATCAAGCCCGGCATCACCGGCTGGGCCCAGGTACGCTACGGTTACGGCGCATCTGTCGATGACGCCGTGCAAAAGCTCCAGTATGATCTGTATTATGTGAAAAACAACAGCCTGTTCCTCGACCTGCTGATCCTGATCGACACCCTCAAGGTGGTCATGGGCAGTCACGGGCGTTAACCGCGGCCTGCAACCTTGGGGCGGGCCGCTGCGCCGGCCTCGCCCGGCGCGTCGATCCACCCACCGTGATCCACACCGTCATCCACACGGGAAAGACAAGCGCACCGGAATGCTGACCAACATCGCCACCATTAGCTATTTGATTGCCGCGCTCGCGTTTGCGCTGCTCGGCGTGCTGCTGCTCACGCGCTGGCGCAGCCGCCAGCATGCCTCCGTGCTGGCCTCGGCCTGCGCGCTGACGGTGGTGTGGGCGGGCGCGCTGGCGGCCCAGGCCTGGGGCATGCTGGGCGACAACTGGGCCGGCGAACTGCTGGAAGTGGCGCGCAACGGCGCCTGGACCGTGGTGCTGCTGTCGCTGCTCGGCCACTTCGAAGGCACCAGCTGGCGCCAGCTGCGCCGCACCCCGGCCCTGCCGGCCATCGCCCTGCTGTATCTGATGGTGCTGGCCGACAAGATCCTGTCCGAATTCATGCCGGCCGTGCTGGGCCAGCAAAGCGGTATCGTGGCCGTGATGGCGCGCATTGGCATGGCCGTGCTCGGCATGCTGCTGGTCGAACAGTTGTACCGCAACAAGCCGGTGCAGGAACGCTGGGCCATCAAGTTCGCCTGCCTGGGCATCGGCGGCATCTTCGTCTTCGATTTCTATTTGTACAGCAACGCCCTGCTGATGCGCCAGGTCAATCCCGAAATCTGGTCCGCGCGTGGCGTGGTCGACGCCTTGACCGCGCCCCTGATCGCGGTGTCGGTGGCGCGCAGCGCGTCGTGGTCGTCGCACATCGCGGTGTCGCGCCGCCTGCTGTTCCATTCGGCCGCCCTGTTCGGTTCGGCCGCTTACCTGCTGGCCATGGGCGCGGCCGGTTATTATCTGCGCTACTTCGGCGGCCAGTGGGGCTCGCTGATGCAGATGGCCTTCCTGTTCGGCGCCCTGGTGCTGCTGGCCGGCATTTTATTCTCCGGCACCTTCCGCTCCTGGCTGAAAGTGTTCATCAGCAAGCATTTCTACAGCTACAACTACGACTACCGCGAAGAATGGCTGCGCTTTACCCGCACCCTGTCCGAAGCCGGGCCCAACCTGGGCGAGCGCACCCTGCAAGCCGTCGGCGAACTGGTCGAAAGCTCCGGCGGCATGCTGTGGATCCGGCGCGAAGCGGGCCTGTGCGAGCCGGTGGCCAACTGGCACATGCCGGAGCTGGCCCCGTCCGAGCCGGACGAGTCGGCCTTCTGCCGCTTCCTGGAATCGCGCCAGTGGGTAGTCGACCTGCAGGAGTTCGCCAAGGACCCGGACAAGTACGAGGGCCTGGTGCTGCCCGAGTGGATGAGTAAATTCCCGCGCGGACGGCTGGTGGTGCCGCTGATGCTGCAGGGCCGCCTGTTCGGCTTCATGCTGCTGTTGCAGCCGCGCAGCGCCATCACCCTGAACTGGGAAGTGATCGACCTGCTCAAGATTGCCGGCAGCCAGGCCGCCAGCTACCTGGCCCAGCACGAAGCGGCCAGCGCCCTGATGCTGGCGCGCCAGTTCGAGTCGTTCAACCGCATGTCGACCTTCGTGGTGCACGACCTGAAGAACCTGGTGTCGCAACTGGGCCTGTTGATTCCGAATGCCGAAAAGCATAAGGACAACCCGGAGTTCCAGCGCGACATGCTCGAAACCGTGACCTTGTCGGTGCAGAAGATGCGCCTGATGCTGCAAAAGCTCAGCCGCAGCGCCTCGCAGGAACGCCCGGCGCCGCTGTCGATCGAAAAACTGCTGGCCCAGGCGGTGGCCAGCAAGGCCGCTTTCGAGCCGCGTCCGCTGCTGACCATTGTCGAACCGCGCCTGCGCGTGGTGGCCGACTGGGAACGGCTCGAACGCGTCGTGGGGCACCTGATCCAGAACGCCATCGAAGCCACGCCCAAGGAGGGCCAGGTGGCAATCACGCTCAGCCGTGCGAACGATTCGGTTATCATCGAGATCCGCGATACCGGCGAAGGCATGAGCGAAGAATTCATCCGCGAACGCCTGTACAAGCCGTTCGAATCGACCAAATCGGCCGGCATGGGGATTGGCGCTTTCGAGAGCCGTGAATACATTCACGAACTCGGCGGCAACCTGGCGGTCAGCAGCACGCCGCCCCACGGCACCACCTTCAGAATCACCCTGCCGCTGTGCCAGCAGGACACTCAAACTGTCGATAAAGCCGCATGACGGCCAGAGGATCACTGTGACCCAAAATAAAATGAAGATGCTGATCATCGAAGACGATCCCGGCCTGCAAAAGCAGCTGCGCTGGTGCTTCGATGCCTACGAGGTGGTGGTGGCGGGCGACCGCGACGCCGCGCTGGCGCAAGTGCGCCGCCACGAACCGGCGGTGGTGACCATGGACCTGGGCTTGCCGCCCGATCCGGACGGCGCCACCGAAGGCCTGGCCACCCTGCGCCAGATCCTGGCGCTGGCGCCGGACACCAAAGTCATCGTCCTGACCGGGAACCAGAACCACGCGCACGCGGTCGAAGCAATTGGACTGGGAGCGTACGACTTCCACCAAAAGCCGTTCGACCCTGAAATGCTGGGGCTGGTGGTGCAGCGCGCCTTTTATCTGCACGCCTTGCAGCAGGAAAACCGCCGCATGCGCCAGTCGCAGGTCGACTCGCCGCTCAGCGGCGTGATCAGCCGTGACGCCGGCATGCAGCGCGTGTGCCGCAATATCGAAAAAGTGGCGCCGACGTCGGCGTCGGTGATGGTGCTGGGCGAAAGCGGCACCGGCAAGGAAGTGCTGGCGCGCGCGCTGCACCAGTTGAGTCCGCGCGCGAACCAGCGCTTCATGGCGATCAACTGCGCGGCGATTCCCGAGAATTTGCTCGAGAGCGAACTGTTCGGCTACGAAAAAGGCGCGTTCACCGGCGCGGCCAAGCAGACCAAGGGCAAGGTCGAGCTGGCGCACGGCGGCACCTTCTTCCTCGATGAAGTGGGCGATCTTCCGATGTCGCTGCAAGCCAAATTGCTGCGCTTCTTGCAGGAACGCGTGATCGAGCGCGTGGGCGGGCATGAAGAAATCGCGGTCGATGTGCGCATCGTGTGCGCGACCCACCAGAACCTGAAGGCCTTGTCGGCCAGCGGGCGCTTCCGCGAGGATCTGTATTACCGCCTGTCGGAAATCGTGGTGACCATTCCGCCGCTGCGCGACCGGGTGGGCGACGCGGCCTTGCTGGCGCACCATTTCAAGAACAAATTCTGCGCGCAGGAATCGCGGCCGACCTTGCATTTCAGCCAGGAAGCGATCGGCGTGATCGAAAGCTACCCGTGGCCGGGCAATGTGCGCGAGATGGAAAACTGCATCAAACGCGCGATCATCATGGCCGATGGGCCGCAGATTACGGCGGAGGATCTAGGATTGTCGGCCTCGGCGGAACCCGAGCAGCCGATCAACCTGCGCCAGGTGCGCGACGAGGCCGAGTACGCGGCCATCGTCAAGGCGCTGGCGCGGGTCGACGGGAACATCGTGCGCGCGGCGGAGTTGCTGGGGATTAGCCGGCCGACCTTGTACGACCTGATGGGACGGCACGCGATCAAGTCGGCGGCGGCGGGCGCTTGATGGTCTTTAGCGCGCGCTGATCGGCGTGGCGTTGCGGCGCTGTGGCCGGGACATGGCGGTCGCGCCTTGCACCAGCCAGTACAGCGCGACAGCCAGCGCGACGTAGGCAAACGTGTTGCGGACGTCTGCGACCAGCATGGCGGCGGCGCCCAGGCCGAAGAGGATGCCGGCACCGATGTCGGCCAGAGGGTGGGTGTGGAACAGGCTGAGCAGTTCGGAAATTGCTTTCGCTGCCAGCAGGCAGAGAAATACGGCAGGCATGTCATGGGCGGAATTCTCGTGTGGTAGTGCTGCCCTGAGCGCATGCCGGCAGTTGTTGGCTACGCCGGGATAGCAGCATGCTTAAAGGATTGTCTCAGAAAAGCTGCTTGTCCGGGTCGTTCACATGGGTCGGAATACTGGGCACCGCACTGTGGCCCGCCACATGACTACACATTGAAATCTCCCGCCCTTCTTACGCGTTTCTTAGGATCGGCTTTTTTATAAGCCTCTAAAACTTTCATTACTATCAGCACAATACCACCAGTTAACGTGGCAGCGCAAAAGAAAATACCAATAACTAACGGAGCCCATATCGAGTATTGGTCGCTGGTGGAACCATGCCAAGATGATAACCAGTATAGAGCATGCGAAGCGACAAGAGACACTAACGCCACAATCATAATTTTATGCGACGATTTCGTTATATTCCGACATAAAAACGCAGTTGCGCTTGACAGCAATACCGTTACGGACATTAGTAAATACATAATTCGCACTCCAATTAAGAATCAAGCGCAACACTCCTTCCACCGTTAGGCCAACCTTCCATTGAACGTTATGAAAAACACGAGCCCAAGGTGAAACGCTATCCAAAGAAAGCGTACTGCGTACACCCATTTTGTCAAGACGACATCCTTGGATAGCTGGTGATTTTTCGAATACAGCCAGCGAAAATATGCAAAATTGCACATCCCCAATTTAATGTCCGCCCGCTGATCCACCCAGTTTCCGCGCTTCCCACCAGTCTTTATACTCGACCGGCTTAACTTCTGGATTTTTTAAATACAGCGGATTCAGCCCCTCTAGCACGAGTTCACCCATCACTTTCCAATGCCTTTTCGAAAATCCTGGAATTCTTTTTCTGTGCAGTTCTCTTTCGCAAAATGAATTGAATTATCTAACAGACGCAGATTTCAATAAGCCGTAGACTTAACTCGGCAGCAACGTCAGTGTTCATATCTTTCTCCTATTCCCCCCGGTTGAGCTAGGCTTACATCCGGCATCCCGTAAGCACTTATTGAGACAATTTGAAAAACTCCATCCGTAGCCATTAGTCATACTGCATAAATGAATTCTTGGCTACAACTTTGTTGTTCGCGTCTTCAACTACGATACAATAGGCTTTGTCAAACATAAAACCTTTGAATATAAAAACGTGCTCTTTCTGTTTGCTAGAACCGTAGTGCAGCGCACTGCTTTTGGATATCTCTCTTTCGAATTTCACTATGGCAAGCGAGATGTCGCTCCCTGGCTCAATCCTGGAGCAGAAATTTTTTGCATTCTTTTCTGCAGCCCAGTTTGGATACCAAAGTAAGCCCCACAACAGTGCGAATATGGACATTAGTCCTCCCACAATCTTTACTAATGTATTAGCGACATCGCCTCCAAGTTTCGGTAGATCATCCATTTCGGTCTAATTTCCTTATTATGAGATCCCATACAGAATAGATGACGCATTCAGGGGTACAATTTGTATGTGATTTTGCGGAGATGAAAATTGCAATATTAAATTTTCTTAGGATACTATTTTGCGCAGTCATTGCACCACTGCGCAGCTGCTTTTGTCGCCTCAGATGGACTCCTGTCCTTCCACTCAAGTCCAGATAAACCCGCCAACGCAGCATCCTTGGAGGAAGGCGTGGTACTTTTCCCAAGCGCCGGATAGATTTTCTCTTTAATGATGAACTGATAGATAAGTATCCCTAATTCCGTATCGGTTATCGCAGGTAGAGGAAGCGCGTCGCCTGATGCTGCTGCGGCCCAATTTTCCGCATTTCTAAGAGTCGGATCGTTCCACGTCGCCGGGTTCGGCTTGGCGCCTTTTGGACCTCCACCTCTTCTATCTTCATTTGAACGGCGGTACACGCAATTTAGGTCACCTTGGCATTCTTTTATTAAATTACAAAGATAGGATTTTACCTCTGGACTTACCTTGCCAGGTGTTGGTCCGTAGCCAGGAACGCGATCAATGCGTTCCAATCCAAAGGGATCCACACTATCAAGGGGGCTTCCGTCAACATAGCCATAAGTATTCATACCGCCGTTGAACCCGATCGGATCGCTCTGCACATAACGCCCCGTCTGGGCATCATAATCCCTGTAGTAGTTATAATAAAGGTTCGTCTCTTTATCATAATATTGTCCGGAAAAACGTAGGTTGTTAGCAAAAATTCCCAAGCGATTCGGATTTTCATCAGGAGGATCCTCGCCAAAAGGATTTGCACCATCCCAGCGCCATACCATTTTATTGTCGCTAGCGCGTGTTATAACCCGCGATGTTGCCAAGTGATCAGCATAAATATAGTATGCATTTTCTATTGCGCCTGCCCCGCGTGGTTTGATCAGCGCGATCGGTAAGCCCTCCAGGAAAACCGTTTCCTGTATCGGCGTGCCTGCGGTATCGTACTCGCCAACCATATGGCCGGCCTCATCGTAGACGAAGTAAGTCGATGCACCAGCAACGTCGGACTTGATGGTTCGTTGTCCAATTCCGTTGTAGCGGTATTGAACGGCGCCACCGCTGGCGCCCGACACACTGTTCAGACGGCCTTCGTTTCCGTAGCCGAAGCGCAACGCTCCATCGCTGACGAGGTTTCCCGCAGCATCATACGTATTACGTTTGCTTTGCGCCGGGCCGGCTGTAGCGGTCAGCCGATTGCTGCCAGGATCGATGGTGTTGAGGTAGCTGTTGGAACCGGCAGTTAACTTAGTGCGGTTCCCGTTGGCATCGTATTCGAAACGCTGACTTGCGGTGACGCTATCGAAACCGATAAGACGATCACGGCCATCGTAATAATAACGTTGGTCCAGCCTGCCGGGCATGGCATTGCCCTTGTGTGTGCTTGAAACTATCCGCCCGGCGGCGTCGTAACTGAGCGTCCGTACCGCGCCGCCGGCCGCCAGGTGTCCCAGCGGATAGCTGACCAGCCGATTTTCCAGGTCGAACTGGCGCTCGTATTTATTGGGGCTGGCCGCGCTGTGATTGCCCCATAACCACGAGCGCACAGCGCCGAACGGCTGGTAAGTCATGTCGCTTAGAATCGTGATGCGCGCAGTATTCGGTCGCGTCAAGCCCAAGGCCGACGGTCTCCCATTGCTGTCGTACGTGATGTCGATGCGGTTGCCGCTGGGGTAGGTCATCGAGGTGACGTGGCCAACCGCCCCGCCAGTGCTGCCATAGGTGTAGGCAGTCACAAAACGCCTGGACGCCGCGCCGCTCGTCTGCTCCTTCCTGAGCAGCCTTCCCATGCCATCGTAGGCATACACCGTCTTTCCGGCCTCATCCGTCATTGCCGTAACACGGCCTGCTGCGGCACTGCCGGCCACCCCATACTCGAACGTGCTTGTGCCGATACCGGTCACGCGCCCCGCCGCGTCGTACCGATACGCGGTCTTGCGCCCGGCCGCATCCAGGCGCGATATCGCGTTGCCCGCCCCATCGAACTGGGTGCTCGTGGTGCCGGTATCGGGACTGATCAGCGTCGTCTGCTGACCCAGCCCGTTGACGACGTAGCGCGTTTGCAAGCGGCGCGGGTCGAGTACCGACGCAAGCTGATCCTGCGGCGTGTAGGCGTAATCAATCATTGCCGGCTTGCCCGTGGCATCCGCCGCAGGCAGCGTCTGTTGTATCAGACGGTTGAACGTGTCGTAAGTTCCCTTGCTGGTGCGCGCCATCGGATCGATGCTCGCTGTCAGGTTGCCGACGGCATCGTATTCGAAGCGCGCGCCGGGGTCGCTGGCACTCTTCTGCTCCCGCTGCAAACGATTGAGTGCATCGAACGCGCGCGTGGTCTGCGCCACCAGTGTGCCGTTCGGATCTTTCACTTCCTGGCGCACGGCATTGCCCATGGCATCGAGTGTGAAGTTGATGCTGTTGCCGGCGCGATCGCGCAAGCCGGTCAGGCGATGCGCATCGTCGTAGGCGTATTCCAGCAGCGAGCCGTCCGGCGCCGCCATGCGGATCAGCTGGCCTGCGACGTCATACTCGTAGCGCGTGGTTTCAATCTGTCCGCTGACCGCGCGTACAGTGCTGGAGACCAGGCGCTGGCGCGCGTCATATTCAGACTCGACAATCCGGCCGTTGGGATGCTTGATTTTTGTAGGCAAGCCATCGTCGCTGTATTCGAGGTAGCTGGTAACTTCGCCCACACCATTGCGTACGCTCGCCAGGTCACCAGGACGATGGCTTGCGCTGGTATCTGCGTAATAGCTCATGCTGGCCGATTCGGCCTTGCCATCGGCACCGGCCGGACCGGTACTCGTCAACAGCTGTCCGCTGCGGTTGTACGTGTAGCGCCATTCCTGCACCAGGCCGGTCCCTGGCGCCGCAAACCCGAGCCCGCCATTGTTGTCGTTGCTCGCCTGGACGGTGGCACGGCAGACCACGGCAATCGGTTTTCCGTTGGGCAGCACCGCGCCGCTGGCGCACTCCACGACCTTGCCGGCAGCATCGCGCTGGCCGTTATAGACCTTCGTTTCCAGCCGTCCCGGCCCGGCTGTCGCGGCTGCCATCGCCCAATCCGGATGCCAGCGCGTACTGGTTTTACGCGCGTTCGCCGGCAGCGCGCTGTCGATGCCGGCTGGACACGCTGCGCCCTTGGCCAGTCCCGTGATGCGCGCGCTTTCCGTTCCGCGCAACGGGTCGTTAAACAGGCAGGTCTTGTTTCCGTTGAAGTCGGTCTTGCTCGTGACATCGCCCTTGGCGCTGAATGTCTGGGCACTGGCGCTTGCGGCGCAGCCGGCGCCACCAGGTTGGCTTTGCGCGGCGACCCTGCCGATGCCATCGGCACCGAAGCTCAGGTCCACCGTGCGGCGGCTGCCGAGCGGATCGGTCACGATCCGGCTGGTGCGGCTGGGGTACTCGAATGTGTGGCGCCCGGCGCCGCCGGCATGCTCCGACAGCACAGCCTTGCCATTGATGTCGTAAGCGTAGGTGGCAAAGCGCTTGCCATGTTCGTCGGTAATGCCGGTCAGCAGGAAGCGCTGGTTGGCGTCTTCGTAGTGGTAGGTGCGCGACGATATCTCGGCACCGGCGCGGTCGAGAAAATGCACGCCTACCAAGCGGCCCATGCCTTCAATGGGGCCATAGCCGGGAATGTCCGCTTGCTCGTACTCGTAACCCACGCTGCCGCTGGCGGAGGTGATCGACACGATCGTGTCGCCTTCCCACTTGACCGTGACGCCGCGGCCGCTGGCGTCGGTAATCTCGCTGAGCTGGTTGTTCGCGCCGTAAACATATTGCGTGACGCTGCTATCGCGGCTGTGCGAGCTGCTTAGCCTGAAAGTGTCGTCGATCTTGTCGAAGCGTTCTACCGTTCCGTCGGGTGTCGACAGCAGCCACCCGCCATCGGCTTGCAAGACCAGGGACATGCTCCTGTCGAAGTCGGAACGATAGGTGCCGTCACCCTGGCGCGAAAACTGGAAATAGCTGCCGTCGCCAAGGGTGCCACTCACTTTCGGCCGGATCGTACTGCCAAAGTCGCGCGGCGCAAAGAACGCGCGCTCGAAAGAAAACGACCAGTTAAAGCCGGCCGATTGGCCGAGTCCATTTTCGCGCACGCTGCGGTAGGTGCGGACGATATGCAGTGCAGCACCAGGACCTGCGATGAGGTCGGTTTCATGCTGGACCTTGGCGCCGCTGGTAAATTGAACCGGATTCGCTGCCGATCCCTGGCACGTCAATGGTACGGCAACTTCCGGTTGCTCCTTACGGCAAACGCCTTGAGCGTAAGCTGTATATCCGCGCTCACAGATCAGCAGGGTGCTCCCATACCACTCAGTGCCGCCGACTTTCAAAAAATGCGGATATATGCAGTCATACCAGTTACGGTGCCCCTCATGCGGACGCATCGCCTTCAGCGGTCGTCCCATGTGTTTCATCGCCGTCTTCTGGCACGCCGTTACCGGGTCGGCTGCGAACTCGTCCGGCCCAAACACTCCCGTGTAATAGGACCAGCCTAGCGTTCCCTCCGGCATGCCATTCGCAGCCTGCGCATGACCTACCAGAAACACAAGGAACAGGAGTGGGAAACGCAGTAACTGGCTAATTGACGGCAAAATCCTGGCTGCACGAAGGTCCATGGCGTTCCCTGTCTTTTGGAAGAGACTGCTGGCTTGAAATTGCCAGGTAGAAAGCCAATCGTAGCGAATCCTAAGTTTAGAATATTGCATTTACGCAATAACTTCGCGCGACTGAAGAATGTACCGCGCACGGCGCGGTCGCTGGAGATTAGGCGGCCGACCTTGTATGACCCGATTAGGGTGACACGCGATCAAGTCGGCGGCGGCAAGCGGGAAAGGCGGTTTACGCGGCGCCGGCCAGCCTGGCGTTGCGGCGCTTCTGTTGGGATAGGGCGCTGGCGCCTTGGGCCAGCCAGTACAGCGACACGGCCAACGCGACGTAGGCCGACGCGTTGGTGACGTCCGCGACCAGCATGGCGGCCGCGCCAAGTCCGAAAAAGACGCCGGCGCCGATGTCCACCACAGGGTGGTTGTGGAACAAGCTGAGCAGCTCGGAGATGGCTTTCGCCGCCAGCAAGCAGAAAAATACAGTGGACAGGGTCATCGGTGATAGTTCTCGAGTGGTAAAGCTGGTTGTGGCGCCTTGCAGCGGTATCCTGCTTGCCTCACGTTGAGGCAAGGGGACGACCGGATCATTGTGGCAGAAAAGCCAAGTGCCGTGTTTTTGACCGGGCCGCCATCCTCGACCGTCGCCCGCTTACGGCATCTTTTACGTCACCGGCACGGCAACAGTGCGCCGGAAAGCAAACAGATACCCGGCCACCGACAGCGCGACGAACAAAGCCGTGCTGACCATGAAGTTGCCGCTCGGCGCCAGCGGCAGTCCCGATACGACCATCGTGCCGACGGCGGCAAACGAGTACTGGGCACATGTCAGCAAGCCAAGCGCATGCGATCCGCTATCGGGAAAATGATTCGTCACGACCACTTGCGCGGGCGGGTTGATGAGTGCCGTCGCCAGGCGCAGCAGGCAGGTGCCGAGCGTGATCAGCGCGATGATGACCAGCCGGTTTTGCGTTAGCAGCTCGCCCAGGATGCAGGCCGCGCCAACCAGCGACACGACAATGCCCAGCCCGATGATCCGTTGCGGCGTCAGGTTGTCGGCATTGAGCTTGCTCATGAGGCGGTTACCGATCAGATAAGACACGGCGATGCCGATGAACACATACGCATAGCTGGTCTCGCGCATCCCGAACTGCTGGATGTAGAGGTAGCTGGAAATGCTGATGAAGGCATAAAACGCCGCAAACACCGACCCGACAATCAATGCCATGCCCAGGAAATAGCGGTCCTGGAGCACGCCGGCATAGCTGCGTACATGATTTTTCAGGCTGAACGCCGCACGCAGTGCCATTTGCTTGTGATTCGTTTCGCGGATCGTCATCCAGGCCCAGGCGAACAAGGGCACTTCGAACAGGGCGATCGTCCAGAAGCAGTTGCGCCAACTGGACCAATGAATGATCCACGCCCCCACCACGGGTGCCAGGATGGGGGACAGTACCAGGCCGACGACCAGCAGGCCGGTGGCGTGAATCTGCGCCTTCTTGTCCATCGTATCCTTGATGATCAGGCGCAGGATGATGTACACGGCCGCGCTGCCGGTCGCCTGCAGCACGCGCATCGCGATCACCCACGAGATCGAGGACGACAGCGCGATCCAGACCGTGGCGCCGATATGCAGCGCGAGGCAGGTCAGGATCGTCGCGCGCCGCCCGCGCACATCGCTGATCACGCCGATGAACAGCACCACCACCGCCTGGCTGTAGTTATAGACCGAAATCGTCAGGTTGGTGACGTTCATCGTGGTGCCGAATTCCTGCGCCATCATCGGCAAGCCCGACAAAAAAATGTCGGTGCAGGCCTGCGTCGCGAACAACAGCAAGACCATCAGGACGATCGATATGTTGCGATTGCTTTCTGTAGTCATCGGGTAATTCCGCAAATAAGATTAGTGATCCGCCGGCACGCCGCCAGGGCTGGTCCCGAGCGCGTGGAACTGCGCGAGCAGCACCGCCCTGTCGGGCGCGGCCGCGATGCCATCCTTGCAGACGGTATCGAGCATGCCGAGGATACTGGCATGCTCGGCGTCGGACAAGCTGGCCGGGCGCTCCTCGCGCAATTGCCGCGCAACCGACCGCAGGCGCTCCCTGGCGTCGCCGATGCGGTAGCCGAGACTGGTGTCGCCCAGGTCCACCGGATTGCGGCCGTGGACAATGCCCGCGTCGCGCTCGAAGTCGATGCTAAATGGCCCGATCTGCACCAGGATGTACGTGGAATGTTCGGCGTGCGGCGCGCAGTGGGAGACCCGGTGCACCGTATCGCAGGGCACCTGGACGAACTGCCCGGGGTGAAAGATGTACGCGCCCCCGAGCGAGGGCAGCTCCAGCATCAGCCGTCCCGACGCACAATAAGTAATGTCCGACACATGCGCATGCCGGTGATAGGCCAAGTTCTCATGGCCGACGTGATAGATACTCACCCGAACATCCGGGCTGAATGAAAAATCCTTGAAATCCATCCTTCCACTCCCTGTAAATAGAGGCGCTGCTCGCCGTCGCCACGCAGGCGCCATGGCGACCAGGCGGTCAGCTTGATGCGCACTGCGCCGCCGCATGCGCGCCGTCGGCCTGCCCGGCTGCGCCGGCAAGCCAGTCTTGCGCAACGACTTGGGCCGCGCTGACGAAAGCGGCGGCAAAGTTATTCTGATTTTGCCAGTACTGCGTAATCGGACCGAAGGAATACAGATGCGCCGAGTAAGCAGTGCGCCCGCCGAGCGCGTTCTGCACCCGGAACAGGCTGGCCTCGCTGGCGCCGATGCCGCCGGTCCGGTAACCATCTTCACTGTAGGCGACGACTTCCTTCCTTTCGAGCAGGTGCTGGATCAGGAGCGAGGGATGCCGGTCCAGGTCGTAGTTCTGGCCGTGCGAGCAAATCACCAGGTCCGCCGCGGGGCCGGGCAATGCGGCAGGCGCCGCCGCCTGGGCGTCATAGCCGAGCGCGACGGTCGAGAGCACGCCGGCTTCGATCAAGGCCATCAGCTTCCTGGCGTTCTGCAGGGGAAGCGGCACTGCCGTCCGGATGAAATGGGTATCGAGTTCGGTGTCGTAGATGCGCTTGTCCGCCGCGCTCAGGTCCTGGTAGAAGCGCAAGCGGCGCGCCCGCAGGATGACGGTATGGGCCAGCCGTTCAAGCATGGCGCCGCGCGCATCGGCCGTCAATTTCTGGTACGCGCCGGCGAACCTGGGCCGGAACACCGTGGCCAGATCGAGATCGTCATGGCTTGCCGCGCGCAGTTCCCGGTCGATCAGTGCCAGCAGCGCCGTCAGATCGATGCGCCCGCCGTTCCGCGCGCGCAGGGCGGCCATGTTCTCGTCCGTTAAATGGGCAAACGCATAATCGACCAGCGGCCAGCGTACGCCGGGAAAAAAGCCCGAACGCGAGCTGGCGACGATGCTGACCTCGCTTGCCTGGAAACTGTCCCAGCAAGGCAGGAAGCGCGTCGCCAGGCCATCGGCGTCGAGCTCGAACAGGCCGCCGTCGCACAGGCTCAGGATGGCGTCCACCGCACTGGGCCCCATGCCGCGCACGCCCAGGGTCAGGCTTTGCTTGGGCTGCCGTTCCTGCATGGCGGCGACGGCGCGATGGACTTCGCGCGCCGGGTAGGGCGAGGCCAGCATGCGCGGTGCTTGCCGGCCGGCGTCTTCCCAGTGGCCCGATGCCAGCAAGACTTTGTCCAGCCTGGCCAGGATCTGCAGCTGCCCGCTGAGCACGTCCCGTATGGTCAGGTGAAAGCGGCCGTCGCGCGTCAAGCCGTCGATTGCCTCGACGCCGTTGTAGTGGCGAATGGTGGCGCCGCGGCTTTCGGCCAGGGCACATGCTTCGTCGAAACGCATGGACAGATAGATGCCGAACAAGGCGCGCGGATAAAATGCCGCCGCTTGCGGTTGCCACTGGTCCAGCGCGAGCGTCGGATGCGCTGCCCGGATCAGGTCCGGGTGCAGCCTGACGAGCTCGTCCCGGTGCGCCAGCATCCAGTTCACAAAGTCATTCCCGAACAGGGACATTTTTTCGGCCGGATTATTGCACAGATGGTAAGGCGCTACCTCATCGGCATCGTAGGGCAGGCCCGGCCCGTTGCGGGGCCGCCGCTCGACCGTGGCGATGTCGATATGGCGCAGGTCGCCGTCCGCCGGCGCCTGCCGGCACAGCGCGTCGACCAGATGCCAGAGCATGCAGGTGCCGGAGAAGCCGGTGCCGATGATGCAGTAGCGCACCATCAGCCGAGCTCTTCCAGCGCAGCCTGGATACGTCCGGCCGCCTGCACCAGCACCTCGCGGTCCCGGCCGCAATTGATCCGCACAAAATGGCGATAGCGGCCGGCATCCGCATAGCCTTCGGCGAAATGCTCCCCGTTAATCGCCGCGACGCGGGCCTTTTCGAGCAGAAATTGCTCCGCACTCTGCATGCCGCGTTCTCCATAGCGTCCGGCATACGCCGCCAGATCGACAAAAATGAAATATCCTCCCTGCGGCGTATGCACCGACAAGTGACAAGCGCGCAACAGATCGATCATGTGCAGGGTATTGTCCCGTGCGTGCGTGGCCCGGCTGAGGGCGACCTCGTCCATGTTACGGTGCAAGGCATAAAAGCATGCCACCTGGCCATAAGTGCAGGCGAAGGAATTCAGGTTGACCTGGACATTCGCCGCCACGGCGATGAACGCCGCCGGAGCGCACAGATAGCCGATCCGGTCGCCATGCATGCCATAGGTCTTGCCCGGTCCGGTGACGTTGATGACATGCTCGCGCAGCGCATAGCCGTCCACCGAGCATGCCGCCAGCGCCTGCGGCCTGTTGTGCAGGACGTGCGCTTCATACGGGCAGTCGTACAACACGAACAAGGGGCTCAGCCCATCGCTGGCGCGCTGCAGGTTGTGCCTGGCGACCACCGCGGCCAGGCTGTGCAGTTCCTCGGTCGTATACACTTTGCCGGTCGGATTGATGCAATCGCCCAGGATCAGCAGTTTGGTTTTTGCCGTGATCGCCCGATCCAGGTCCTCGGCATCGAGTCCTTTTTCGATGAAGTCGCGCGACTGGACAAACACCGGCTTGCCGCCGTGCAGATGAATCATGTCGGCATAATGCGGCCAGTTCGGCAGCGGCACGACAACCTCGTCGCCGGGATTGAGCAAGGTATGCAGCACCACGGCGATCGATCCCTTGATGCCGCCTGGCGTGACCATGATCTCGGTGGCGGGATCGTAGACCAGGCCATGCACGCGCTCATGGCGCTTGGAGATCGCGTCAAGCAGGAAATCGAAGCCCTTGACCGGAGCGAACTGGTGGATCAGTTCGGGTTTGTTCTTGATAAAGTCGATCACGCCGTTGTCGATAAACCGGTCGGTCGCCGTGTCGAGCGTGCCGATGCTCAAGTCGATGATCTTGTCGTTCTCGGCGCAGCCTGCATTGAGCTTGGCGATGCGCATGCGCGCGCCGTGGGTGATCGATTCGCCGATGCTGAGGGCGGCATCGGAAAAAGCACTTTGTATCTTGCTCATTATTTCAACCTTTGGAATAGAAGGGACTTCGATGGCGTAGCGTGGAACCGCTCGGCCGCCCGCCGGGCTTTGCAATCCGGCAGGACGGCATGCGACAGGCTGGGGAATAAGCCTGAAAATCCCTGTGCTAGTTGTTCTGGATCGCCAGGGCGCGCCGGTACATGCCATTCCACATGGCATGCTGAATCTCCAGCGTGGCATCGATGCCGTGTTTGATATCGGCCAGATCCGCTTCGGAGACGCAATTATTCAGTACGCATTGCTGCGCATCGCTGGCGTGCCGGTCCTCGACACCGCTATCGAGGTGGCAATTAAAGTAAATTTCCACTTTACGTACGAAATCGTCCTTCTCCAGATGCTTGCGGTTCAGGTTGAACATCTCCCTGAAGCAGGTCAGCATGATGCTGGCATGCGTTTCCAGCGCATAAGCCACGCCCAGCATCGTTGGATAATTCCGGGTTAACAAGGCATGGATTTTTGTGCGGTATTCCTTGGTTTCATCGATCACCAACTTATACGCATGTTCATCGCGCGAACCATCGGGGCGGCCTTCGAGGTCCCTGACTTTCAATGCCGGCAAATCGAATTCGAACTGCCCGAACAAATTGTGCGACTGCTCCATCAGGAGTTCATGGCATTTCGACTGCTGGCCGTCGCCGCATTCCTCATTGAGGATATAAGAAAACAGGATCAGGGTGTCCTGGTCATGGTTGCTGGCGGCTGCGGCGCAGACGTGCGCAATGCCGATGACCGTCGCCATGGTGCGGAAAAAGAAATTGGCGCGATGGACCGCATACAGCTGCGGTGTGATCGGATTTTCTTTTACAAACCTGAAGTAGTCATTATCGAAGACCGGATGGGCTTCGACGCTTTTCATATGGTCAAGTAATTGATGTTTCATTGATATTTCGCAAAGTTAGGTACTATTGATTTCAAATTCCCTTAAACACGCAATGCTTGTCCTGCATCTCATCCGCATGGCGTCCCGATACGTCGTGATACCGTATGCGCACGTTGCCCTGGTTATATCGCGGAGATGACCGCATTCGCACGTCATTCGCGATCTGTGTCCCTCGTTTTTTACCCGGCATTAATGCGGCACGGAATGAATTCTAAACCAGTCCGAAGGCGGTGCAAGTCATATTTTATGTTTCACGCAATGTTTTTCAGAAAATAACATTGCTTTGTCATTCAGCGGAATTTTATTCGACGTGACAAGGTTTTCATAAGAATCTTTATTTCATTTCCCAGCGATATTCGAATAGAAAAATTTTTAAGCGACTATATGCGCAAAAAATTGACTTATATCGCAGCCGAAGATAATCGCGCGCATGATGGCATTATCTTGAATAAACCAAATAATCACGCGCAATCGGATTGACTTATTTAGATTGCATTGCGGCACGTTTGATAATGCAAGTTGTGGTATCGTGGATATGCGCATAGGCGCGCTATATTCGATATGCATAATCCGGAGAATGAATCGATGATGAACAGACGCGGCGCACCTGGCCTATGGCCAATGCGGCACCTGCGCCCAATGCTGCGGCCAATCGCGGCGAGTTTCGGCTGCGGCAAGCCGGCCGGGGCGATGCGCAATGCTTGATGAAGCCCTGGTTCTGCGCACCCTGGCCGCGCGCGGCATCGAACCGGACGCCAGTCAGCGTCTTGCCATTGGCGCCATCGTGGCCATGCTTGGCGCGGACAAGGCCCGCGGCTGGCTGCGGCGCCGGCGTGGGCCGCTGGGCGTGTATTGCCATGGCCTGCCCGGCCGTGGGAAGAGCATGGTGGTCGACACCATTTTCGCCCTGGCCACGTGTACGAAGCGGCGCATCCACTTCCACGAATTTCTGCGCGAAATCAGGCAGCGCCAGATGAGCGAGCCGCCGGGCAGCGGCGATCCGCTGGTCATGGCGACCAGGCGCTGGCTCGACGGCATCGAGCTGCTGTGCTTCGATGAATTTCACGTCCACGACATCGCCGACGCGTTCCTGGTCGGCGGGTTTCTCGACACGGCGCTGGAACTGGGCGTGCGGGTCGTGCTGACGTCGAATTACGCGCCTGAAGGCTTGTTGCCCAACCCGCAGTATCATGAACGTTTCCGTCCCACCATCGAGCGCATCGAGAAAGACTTCGAGATCGTCCATTTCACCGGCGCGCGCGATTACCGCTGCAACGGCGAGCGCCCGGAAGCGCAGCGCTTCCTGACGCCGCTGAACCGCCAGACGGCCGGGCAGCTAAGCCAGATCTACGCGCATGCCGAAGACACTTACCAGCCTGAACCGGCTATGGTCCACGTGGCCGGGCGCCCGCTGCAAGCGCGCGCCGCCGGGAAAAGCATGCTGTGGGTGGACTTCGACGCCTTGTGCGTGGCCAGCCGCTCCCACCTTGACTATCTTGAACTGGCCGAGCGCTGGCAGGCGCTGATCGTCGACCAAGTCCATGTCCAGGCCTTGACCTCCCCCAGCACCTTGCAGCGTTTTATCTGGCTGGTCGACATCCTTTACGACCACCGTCATCAGCTCCTGATCGCTGCCGACCGCCCGCTCTCGCCGGCGATCCGCGAGCTGGTCGGCGCGCATGACTTGTCGAGGACGCTCAGCAGGCTCGCGGAAATGCAGGCGCGCAGCTATGACGAGGTCAGCGAACTGCTGGTGCGGGACGCACGCGCTGCGGGAGAATCCGCCTGAGCGGTGCCGGCGCGCCGCTCATCGGGTAGGAGCATGCCAGGCATGTGCGCCATCATCGATCCGGCGTTGGACGAATGCGATGCTTGGTTCCCATCACAGTTGCCGTCGCAGCCGCATCAAAATCGGGCCCCGCGAACGTCCACGGAATGATCCATCCGGCGCACGCCAGCAGCACCTGGGTGATATCGCCGAAGCGCCCCGGCAAGTCTTGCTGCGACCATTCCAGCCAGAACACCGCCGCCGCAATGGCCACCGTGCCAATCACCACCACCGGCTGGCGATGCCCGAACGGGGTCACCGATCGCGCAAAACAGGCGATCGCGAAAAACGGCCAGAAAATCTCCAGGATATTCTGCAATCCCGACAGCGAACGCATTTGCCCCACCAGCGGAATCCAGTTAAAGCCGTACACAATGCCGTCCGGCCCCGGCGCCAGTTCGCTGATGACGAAACCGGCGCCGATCAGCACGATGCCCATCCACGCCGCCTGCCGCAGGCGGCTGGCAACGAGCAAGAACATCCACGCGGCAAAGGCGCCGGCGAGCGCTTCGAGCGAGAGCTGGCGCCCTTCGACGATGATCTTGAGCACCAGCACGCAGGCAACCAGCGAACCGAACAGCAGCAAGGCCGGCTTGTCTGCGCGGGTGACGCTGCGCGCCAGCAAACCCAGGCCGGCTAGGTAGCAGGCGTAGGTCAGCAGTTGAGCCACTTGCATCGTGTCCGGTTCGCGCAGCGATCGGTAGAGCAGCGCCAGTCCATGGCGCACCTGCCCCAGGTCGAAGGTCGGCACCAGCGGGCTCGTTTGCGACAGCGCCCACAGGGCCAGCGCCACCAGCCCCAGGTTGGGCAAGGTGCCCGTGCGCAGCCAGTGCGCGCGCAGGGCCACCAGGCGCGGCCCGGCCAGGGTGTGGCCATGCAGCAGCGACGCGAGCACGCCGCCGGCCACGCTGCCGCCGATATTGAGAATCAGGTCGATGCGCGAGGCGTCCCTGCTGGGCAAAAATTGCTGGATCGATTCCATTAACAGGCTCAGCATGCCGCCGGCCACGGCCGCCGTCACCAGCGCCACGCCGAAGCGCGTGCTGCGCATCAGCCAGGCCACCATGAACAGGCCGAACGGCATGTAGGCGAGCACGTTCTGGACCAGGTCGGCCTTTTCCACGCGCGTATTGCTGGCAAACAGGAAGCTGAACAGGGGCGCCAGCGGCTCGCTCCAGCCGGTGAACGGATACAGGCTGCCGTAGACGATCAGGACAAGGAAGACAAGGACCAGGCGCCGCATCGGATGCGCCTTCAGTCCGCGCAGGAAAGGCGGCGCCAGCCCGGTTGCGGCGTACCCGTCATTGCGCCGGCTCGTCCCATTTGCCGGCCTCGACCAGCTTGTTCTTCAGTCCCGGCAAAGGAAATCCCAGCTCGTAGGCTTTTTTGGCGTGCAGCCGGGCCTTGTCGTAGTCTTTCTTTTTCAGGTACGCGAGGCCGGCGTTGTAATTGATGGTCGGGTCTTCCGGCGCCAGCTCGACGGCGGTGGTGAACATGCCGACCGCTTCCTTGGTCTTGCCGAGCGAGAGCAGGTAACTGCCGTAGGTGGCGCGCACGGCGGCGTCATCCGGGGCGAAGCGGATGGCGCGGTTGAAATAGCATTCCACCGGCCACTTGGTCGCCGGCACCTTGACCTGCTTGTCGCGCAAGCCGACCATGGCCAGGGTGGCCAGGGCGCGCGCGTGGTTGGGAATGGCGCGCAGGGTGTAGTCGAGGTCGCCGCCGAGATAGCTGGTGTTGCCCTTGATCCCGGCTTCGACTTCGGGCGTGAAGTGGGCGCCCTCGACGATCTCCAGGTTGACCTGGCCGCGCTTGCGGTAGTCGAGCGGGCCGTAGTGGTTCTTCAGTTCGCCGCAATAGTTGAGCGCATGGGCGCCGGTCGAGGTCAGCAGCACGGTGCCGGCTAACAGGTAAGGCAATAGTTTCATCGATGTCCTTGTGGGTGGCATGAAGGCGGCGGCGCGCTTACCACGAGCGCAACCAGTCGCCGGTCCAGTGAAGCACCTGGTCTTTCCACACGCGGCGCGAAAACGTATGGTCCGCATCAACCAGTGTCTGGCGCGACACCTGCGGCGCGGCCAGCAAGCCTTGCCACTGGTCCGATGCGGCGGCGGTGTCGAGAAATTCCTGGGCCGTCAGGTCGGCCCCGCTGATGATCAACAGCACCTTGCCGCGAAAGCGCGCCAGCCCGGCCTGCATGCGCTCGGGCAGCGTTGCCGCTGCGGCGGCGCCGGCGGACCCGCCACCCTTGCCCTTGCCTTTGCCGAAGGCGGCGCCGGCAATGCGCAGGAACGAGCCGGCGGCCGCACCGACGTTAAATTGACCGCGCAGGATCTTTTTCCACAGTTCCGGGTCAAACAATCGGGCACGGTAATAGTGCTTGATGGTGGCCTTGGCGTGGCCGCCGCTGGTGCGCACCCACGGGTTGAGCAGCACCAGCCCGGTCACGCGGGCATCGTCGGCGGCGTAAAAAATCGCGGCCGAGGCGCCGTCGCACAAACCCCAGATGACCACTTCTTCCACGCCGGGCACGGCCTTGAACAAGCTGTCGACGGCGGCGCGCAGGTCCTCGCCGACCACCTCGAAGTCGCGCATGGCGCCGTGGCTGTCGCCCATGCCGCGGTAGTCGAAGCGCAGCGCCGCGATGCCCTGCGCCGCCAGCCCGCGCGCGAGCGTGGTGAACTGGCGATGGCTGCCGACCCGGTACTGCGGGCCGCCGACCACGATCAGCACGGCGCGCTTGGCGGCCTGGCCGGGCACGCTGACGATGCCGAACAGGGCGTCGCCGCCGCAACTGAAGCCGAGCACGTCTTCACGGTAGCCGGCAGGAGCCGGCACGACCGCGCCGGGTGATGCGGGGGCCGGGGGCGAAGTGCCGCCATCGGCGTGCATCGCAGGGCGAACCTGGCCCTGCGATGCTTCGTGGCCGGGCTGGCCTGCCTGCGGCGCTGCGTCGAACAGGGCCGATGTGGCCGCCAGCAGTTCGGGCGACTCGGCGATTTCCTGGGTCGACCAGAATGGCGTGCAGGTCACTTGTTGCAGGTGCAGGTCGACACCCGCCTCGCGCCACGCGTCGGCCAGGCGCGTGACGGCCGGCGTGAGCGGACGCTCGGCCGAGGCGGCGGTTTCCAGCCAGTGCACCGGGCAGCCGAGCGGCGCCAGCCTGGCCGCATCGACGGTATCGATGGCGGCGGCAAGGGCCGGGGCGATGTCGTAGCCGGCCACTTCCAGCGTCTCGCCGCCGAGCAGGGCGGCGCGCAAGGCGCTGGTGCTTTTGCCGGGAGTTTTGATGTCGCCGCCGTCGGCCAGCATGGCGTTGGCGGTGAGCAGGCGCAGGAACTGGGTCAGGAAGGTGGCGCCGTTTTGCACGGGTTGCCACAGCACCAGCCGGGCGATGGGATGACGCGCGCCGTGCGCGTAATCGAGCGCCAGCAAGACGCCCAGGCGCAGGCCCCACAGGGTCAGCGGCGCATCCAGGCGCGCCGAGAGCCAGGCGCAGCCGGCGGCCAGGTCGTCTTTCCAGATATCCCAGCGGGCATCGGCAAACTCTCCGCTGCTGTCGCCGCTGCCGTACAGGTCGAGCTGGAGCACGCCGTAGCCTTGCGCGGCCAGCGCGCGCGCCTGCAGGGCGGCCATGCGGCGCGACTTGTTCATTTCGTCGCCAAACGGATGGACGTACAGGATCGCGCCGCGGCAGCGCGCGCCGGCGGGCGGGTGGAACAGGCAGAAACGTTGTCCCAAGTCCGTCTGGAGAAAGAAGGGCTCGGCGCCCGGCGGCTTGGGATGGGCAGTCATCAGGCCAGTTTTTGCTGCACGAATGCGTTCAGGCTGCCCAGCGTTTCAAAGGTGCTGGCGCTGATTTCGTCGTCGTCGATGGTGATGCCGAAGTGTTCTTCGAGCGCGGCCATCAGGTTCACCACCGCCATCGAGTCGAGCTCGGGGATGCTGCCCAGCAGGGCCGATTGTTCGTTCAGTTCCTTGCCGGCATCGCCCAGGCTGAGCACGTCGGTGAGGATGGTTTTGATGTCTTCGAGATACATGGAATTCCTAGATGGATTGAAAGCAGTATCGTCGTTCCCGCGCAGGCGGGAACCCAAGTTGCTCGCTCATGTCACGGCTGCAGTACGCACTTGGGTTCCCGCCTTCGCGGGAAC
>DASVVC010000174.1:0-64536 GCA_036386755.1 Telluria sp. | reverse complement strand
CTGGGCTTTCCGATCGCGCTCTCGGGCACCTTGTCGAACATCTGGTTCGGCTGGCACCAGCCCGGCCTGCCGCCGTATTCGCTCGGCTACATCTACCTGCCGGCCCTGGCCGTGATCGCCGCCGCCAGCGTGCTGGCCGCGCCGCTGGGCGCGCGCGCCGCGCACCGCATGCCGGTGCAGCAGCTAAAGCGCATCTTCGCGTTTATTTTGTATGCGCTGGCCGGCTATATGCTGTGGAAGGCGTTTCACTGATGCCATCCTTGCCGCCGCCCTTGCCGCCTTTGCTATAGGCCCACACCAGCATCGCCACGCCGCCGGCAATCATGGGCAGCGACAGCATCTGGCCCGAGGTGATGGGCAGGCCGGCCAGGCTGACCTGCCAGTCCGGCACGCGGAAGTATTCGGTAAAAAAGCGCGCGCAGCCGTAGAGCAGGGTGAACATCGCCCCCACCGCCAGGCGCGGGCGCTCCTTGCGCGCATAGATCCACAGCAGCACGAACACCACCAGGCCGTCGACGATCATCTGGTACAGCGGCGACGGATGGCGCGGTCCCTGCACGCCCGGCCACAGCATGGCCCACGGCAGGCTGGCGTCGGCCACGCGGCCCGGCAGTTCGGCATTGATGAAGTTGCCCATGCGCCCGGCGGCGTAGCCGAGCGGGACCAGCGGCGCGATGAAATCGTAGACGTCGAGCAAGTTGCGCTTCGCCTTGCGCGCCCACAGCGCCATCGCGAGCAGCACGCCCAAAAAGCCGCCGTGGAAGGACATGCCGCCCTCCCATACCTTGAAGATGGCCACCGGATCGGCCATGAAGCGTGCCGGTTGATAGAAGAAGACTTCGCCCAGGCGCCCGCCGATGATCACCCCGAGCATGCCGTAGAACAGCATGTCGTCCAGGTCTTCCTTCTTCCAGCCGCGCGCGGCGATGTGCGACTGCCTGATGCGCACGCGCCCGAGGGCGATGAACATGGCGAACGCCAGTACGTACATCAGGCCGTACCAGTGCACGTGCAGCGGTCCGAGCGAAAAGGCGACGGGGTCAGGCATCGGGTGGGTCAGCATCGGTATTCTTTCGTAGTAAATGCAAAAAGCCTTGCAGGACCGGCGAGACGGCGTCGCGCCGCCAGGCCAGCCCGGTTTCCACCTGCGGCGTGCTTTCGCGCAGGGCCCGGTATTGAACGCCGGGGCGCATCAGGTTCGACACGGATTGTGGCACAAGTGCCATCCCCATGCCGGCCGAGACGAGGCTGACGATGGTCTGCATCTGGATCGCTTCCTGCCCGATCTCGGGCGTGATGCCGGCCGCGCGAAAGCAGGCCAGGATGGCGTCGTGCAGGCTTGGTGCGATCAGGCGCGGAAAGATGATCAGCGGCAGCGGCGGCAGGCCGGCCAGCGCGACCGCCTGGCCGGCCGCGCCCGCGATCGCGCCGGCCGGCAGGGCCACGATCAGCGGTTCGGTCAGCACCTTCAGGTAATCGAGTTCCAGGCGCGCCTTGTCCGGCAGCGGCGCGATCAGCAGGCCCGCGTCGATGCGCCCGTGCAGCAGGTGATCGATCTGCACGTCGGAGGTCGCTTCCTGCAGCGCGATGGTCACTTGCGGAAAAGCGGCGCGATAGCGGCGCAGGAAGGGCGGCAGCACGCTGTAATCGGCCGAGGATACGAACGCCAGCGACAGGCGGCCGGCCTCGCCGCCGGCGGCGCGTTTCACCAGCGCCGGAAGAAGCGCGCTGGCGGCCAGAATGCGGCGCGCTTCCGGCAGCAGGGCCTGGCCGGCCGGCGTGAGCTCGACGGCGCGGCGGCTGCGCGCGAACAGCGGCGCGCCGAGCAGTTCTTCGAGGCCGAAGATGGTTTGCGACAGCGGCGGCTGGGTCATGTGCAGGCGCAGCGCGGCCTTGCCGAAGTGAAGCTCTTCGGCGACGGCGACAAAATAGCGCAACTGGCGCAGTTCCAGGTTCATCGATATGCGGTTCCATGTAAATTGATCGCTGTGATATGCCACGCGACTCACAGCGATGCAAATGATATATTTGACGTGCGCTTGCCTGCAAGGCATTCTTGTCGCTATCAGATCATCACCGGAGCAAGCCATGTCAGACCAGCCACGCTACAACCGTCGTTCCCGCAACATCACCGAAGGCGTCTCGCGCAGCCCGAACCGCTCGATGTACTACGCCATGGGCTATGAAACCGAGGATTTCGACAAGCCGATGATCGGTATCGCCAACGGCCACTCCACCATCACCCCGTGCAACTCGGGCCTGCAAAAGCTGGCCGACATCGCCATTACCACGATCAAGGGCGCCGGCGCCAACCCGCAGGTGTTCGGCACGCCGACCATTTCGGACGGCATGTCGATGGGCACCGAAGGCATGAAATATTCGCTCATCTCGCGCGAAGTGATCGCCGACTGCATCGAAACGGCTGTCAACGGGCAGTGGATGGATGGCGTGGTCGTGATCGGCGGCTGCGACAAGAACATGCCGGGCGGGATGATCGCCCTGGCGCGCACCAATGTGCCGGGCATTTATGTGTACGGCGGCACCATCAAGCCGGGCAACTGGAAAGGCAAGGACCTGACCATCGTCTCGGCCTTCGAGGCGGTCGGGGAATTCACGGCCGGGCGCATGTCGAAGGAAGACTTCGACGGCATCGAGCGCAACGCCTGCCCGTCGGCCGGCTCCTGCGGCGGCATGTACACCGCCAACACCATGTCGTCCTCGTTCGAGGCGCTGGGGATGGGGCTGCTGTATTCGTCGACCATGGCCAACCCGGACGACGAAAAGGTCGGCTCGGCCGCCGAATCGGCGCGCGTGCTGGTCGAGGCCGTGAAAAAGGACTTGAAGCCGCGCGACATCATCACCCGCAAGTCGATCGAGAATGCGGTGTCGCTGATCATGGCCACGGGCGGCTCCACCAACGCCGTGCTGCACTACCTGGCCATTGCCCATGCGGCCGAAGTGGAGTGGACCATCGACGACTTCGAGCGCGTGCGCCAGAAAGTGCCGGTCATCTGCAACCTCAAGCCGTCCGGGCAGTACGTGGCGACCGACCTGCACAAGGCCGGCGGCGTGCCGCAAGTGCTCAAGCTGCTGCTCGACGCGGGCCTCCTGCACGGCGACTGCATGACCATCACCGGGCGCACGATCGCCGAGGAACTAGCCGATATCCCGTCGGTACCGGACCCGAAGCAGGATGTTATCCGCACCATCGACAAGGCGCTGTACAAGCAGGGCCACCTGGCGATCCTGAAGGGCAATCTGTCGCCGGAAGGCTGCGTGGCCAAGATCACCGGGCTGAAAAACCCCGTCATCACGGGTCCTGCGCGCGTGTTCGACGACGAGTATTCGGCCATGGATGCCATTTTGGCGGACGGCATCAAGGCCGGCGACGTGCTGGTGATGCGTTACCTGGGGCCGAAGGGCGGTCCGGGCATGCCGGAAATGCTGGCGCCGACGGCGGCGCTGATCGGCAAGGGGCTGGGCGAATCGGTGGGCTTGATTACCGACGGGCGCTTCTCGGGCGGCACCTGGGGCATGGTGGTCGGGCACGTGGCGCCGGAAGCCTTCGATGGCGGCACGATCGCGCTGGTGGAAGAGGGCGATTCGGTGACCATCGATGCGCACCAGCAGCTGATTCAGCTGAACGTGAGCGACGAGGAAATCGCACGCCGGCGCGCCAACTGGGTCAAGCCGGCGCCGCGCTACACCCGCGGGGTGCTGGCCAAGTTCGCGGCGCTCGCCTCGTCGGCCAGCAAGGGCGCCGTGACGGGATAGCCTGCAACTGAGCAGAGAACTTGGGCCCCCGCCTGCGCGGGGGCGACGGTTTTTAAGACGGGGCCACCTTGCGCGGGGCGACGGTTTTCGAGTCGAGGCCGCCCTGGCGTGGCGGCGCTCTCTTTACCGCTTGTTGACCTTGTCAAACGCTTCCTTGATGCGCGCCTTGCGCCGCGCCTCATCGACGTTGTGGGCTTTTTTCTTGTCCAGGCCAAGAATCTTTTCGACGAACTCGAACCAGATGAACGCGACGAACATCAGGCCGACGATCCACCACCAGGACAAGGTGGCAAACTTCCAGACTTCGAAATAGCGCAGACCGACAAGCGCTGCAATTAATAGAATCACTGGCATGGCAAACTCCTTTTCATATGCGTATCTTACAAACAATTCCTCCCGAGGGGCAGTAAAATCGTGTCGTCAGGCAAATAGTTGGGTCAACCATCCACACGCTTGACCCGTTATAGAGCGTGTGGCCGCACATTCGCATTGTCGAAACACGGTAAAATCGCATTTAGTTGTTCACTCTGGAGAAATACATGAAACGGTCCCTGATGTTGTTCACGGTGTTGTCGGCATTGGTGTCGTCGAGCGCCATGGCGAACGCCGATCTGGCAAAAGCAAAAAATTGCATGGCTTGCCACGCAGTCGCGAACAAGGTAGTCGGGCCAGCCTACAAGGACGTCGCGGCCAAGTATGCCGGCCAGAAAGATGCCGAAGCTAAACTGGTTGCCAAAGTCCTCAAGGGCGGCGCCGGCGCCTGGGGCGCGGTACCGATGCCAGCCAATCCGCAGGTGAGCGATGCCGAAGCGCATACCCTGGTGAAATGGATCCTGGCCCAGAAGTAAGTCGCTGCCTCCCAACAAAAAACGCGCCATCGGCGCGTTTTTTTACGTCTGCTGCAAGCGTTGGCCGCAGCCAACGCCCGCCAGCGCTTACTTCACCACGGACATCTTGGTCTTCTTGCCGCCCTTGAAGGTGTACATGGTCAGCGCGCCATCCTTGATGTCGCCCTTGTCGTCGAACTGGATCAGCCCGGTAACGCCCTGGTACTTGATTTTTTGCAGTTCCGGCAGGTACTTGACCGGGTCAGCCGACTTGGCATTCTGCATCGCCGTCGCCATCACCATCACCGCATCGTACACATACGGCGAATACAGCTGCACGTCGGCATTGAAGCGTTTTTTGTAGCGCGCCACAAAGTCCGCAAACGTTTTTTCCTGGTCGCCGGTGACGCCGCCCGCTTCGGCGCAGGTTACGTTGCCTTCGCCCACGCCATCACCGGCCAGGCGCACCAGCGATTCGGTGCAGACGCCGTCGCCGCCCATGAACTTGGCGTTGATGCCGAGCGCCTTCATTTGCTTGAGCATCGGGCCGCCGACCGCATCCATGCCGCCGAAGAAGATCAGGTCCGGCTTTTTGTTCTTGATCGAGGTCAGGATGGCGGTGAAGTCGGTGGCGGTGGCGCTGGTGAACTCCTTGCCGACCACTTTGATCGCCGGATTTTTTGCCTTGGCGCCCTTGAGGAACTCGGTCGCCACGCCCTGGCCGTAGGCCGAGCGGTCATCGATGACGGCAATGCTGGTCGCCTTCAGGGTCTCGACCGCGTAGCGGCCCAGGGTGCCGCCGAGCTTGTTGTCGTTGGCGACCACGCGGAATGCCGACTTGAAGCCTTGCTTGGTGTATTCGGGGATCGTGGAGGACGGGGAAATCTGCGGAATGCCGGCGTTGTGGTAAATCCGCGAAGCCGGTACGGTGGTGCCCGAATTAAGGTGGCCGATCACGCCGTTGACCTTGGCATCGACCAGCTTTTGCGCCACGGCCGTGCCCTGCTTGGGATCGGCGCCGTCGTCTTCCAGCACCAGTTCCAGCTTGACCTTTTTACCGTTAATCATGAAGCCCTTGGCGTTCAATTCTTCCACGGCCATTTTGGCGCCGTTCTCGTTATCCTTGCCCAGGTGTGCGCTGGCGCCCGAAATCGGACCGACGTGGCCGATCTTGACGACATCCTGTGCACTGGCGCTGGCGGCGAAGGCCATGGCGATTGCGAGTGGAATGAGTTTGGTCGTGAACTGCATGTGCATTCTCCATTGGATTGAAAACAGACAGCGCTCGTGGCGCCGTTTCGAAAATTTTGTGTAGGGCAAAAGGTACAACAATTTAATTGCTACGCAAAGCCGATTGTCGGAATTTTCGTAACAAATTGACGCTGCTCACCATAAACGTGCGTGCCTGGCGTTGGTGCACGGCGCGCTGCACGCAATTGAGGCTGTTTTGTAAGCAAATGAAAGGTCAGCAGATGAAAGGCGCCGGCCAGGACGGCCGGCGTGGCCCAGGTCTTACCTGGGCGGCGGCGCAAGGTGGCCAAGCGCGCCGAGCTCTTGCGCGACGGCGCGCGCGACGATCCCGTCGATACTGTCTTGCAGGCTGCGGCGCAGCTCGGCCGTGACAGCGCTCACGGCTTGCCGCAGCACCTGTTCCATGCTCTCGCGCAGGCGCTGTTCGAGCATGATGTCGACGCTACCCTGCAGTTGCTGGACGATGCGCTCGGACAGGCGCCGTTCCAGCGCCGCCCATTCCGGATCGGCGCTGCCCGCGGGCGTGCTGTGCGCAGACGCTGGCGTACTGTCCATGGCGGGCTCGGCAGGGGCGTCGCCCTGATCGGAAAACAATTCCGTCAATACGGGAATATTCGGGTCGAACGGACGAGCCTGGCTCATGACTGGCCTGCGACGAAGTGGGTCAATGGATAGGATTGCTGCTTGTAGGCGACATAGCGCTTGCGCCCGGCGGCGGCGTCGTTCTCATCGGTGGAAATGATTTCGAACACCCGCTGGAAGCGCCCGAGCTGGGCCGGCGTGGCCTGCGTCAGGTTGACCAGCATGTCGTGATGGGGCAGTTCGGCCGTATCGCTGTGGGCGATGATGATCGGCGTGTGCGCGGCCAGCGGGTCGCCGGCCATCACATGCGGCAGAAAATCGGTTTCCGACAAGGTCCACAAGGCCTGGTCCAGCGCTTGCGCTTGCGCCGCATCCTCGGCCAGCAGCACCACGCGGGCGCGGCTGGCGTAGGCTTTGCGCGCCAGCCGGCAGGCGTAGCTCAGCTTGTCGGGGATGTTGGTATGGAAATCGATCCGGGTCATCGGCGCACTCAGAACACGAAGCCGGGCGGCGAGGTTTTTTCCTGCGGCTTCGCGGGGTTGCGTTCGGCTTCGCTGGCAGCCTTGGCCTTGTCATCGACTTTGGGTACCACCGGCTCCGGGGGCGCCGCGGAAACCGGTTTCGGGAACTGGTACGACGGCGGCAGGATTTTCTTTTCCGGATAGGCTGCCTCGGTCAGCATGGTATTCCACGCACCGGCCTCGAAACCGGTCGACTTGGCGCGCCCGATGACGATGTAAGGCAGGCGGCCATCGCTGCCGGCTTCCTTCAGCTTGGCTTCATCGGCGGCCGTTTGCACGGTTTTCTCGGTGAAGGGAATGCCGCGATTCTTCAGAAAAGTGCGGCCCTGGTCGCAAAAATCGCATTTGGTGCGCGTATAGAGCACCACCGGATAGGTACGCACCGCCTGCGCCAGCGCATACGGCAGCGGCACGGTGGCCGCGCCGCCGGCGCCGGCCTTGATTTCGATCGGCTTGGCGTTCGCCGGCGGCGGTTTGTCGCTGAACGTGACCTTGCCGGCGGCATCGACCCATTTATACATTTGCTGTGCGCCGGCGCCGCCCGCGCACAGCAGCAGTGCCATCATCGTGCCAGCCATCATTTTTGCTACTGTCATTACAATTCTCCTGCTGGCACGGTCTTTCAGGACTGCATGCCGCTATGGCGCAACAGCGCATCGATACTGGGCTCGCGGCCACGGAAAGCCTTGAACGATTCGAGCGCGGGGCGCGAACCGCCGACGGCCAGTATCTCTTGCTGGAAGCGTTTGCCGGTTTCTTCGGAAAGGGCCCCGCCGCCAGCCTCGACCGCTTCTTCAAAGGCGGCGTAGGCGTCGGCGGACAATACTTCAGCCCACTTGTAGCTATAGTAACCGGCGGCGTACCCTCCGGCAAAAATATGTCCGAAAGAATGTTGGAAACGGTTAAATGCGGGCGGCATCATGACCGAAAACTTCTGGCGCACGTCGTTGATCAGTTCCTGCACGGTCTGGGCGCTGGCCGGATCGAAGTCGTAGTGCAGGTGCATGTCGACCAGCGAAAACTCCACCTGGCGCAGGGTTTGCAGGCCGGACTGGAAGTTTTTAGCGGCCAGCATCTTGTCGTACAGCGCGCGCGGCAGCGGTTCGCCCGTCTTCACGTGGGCGGTCATGTGCTGCAGCACGTCCCATTCCCAGCAAAAGTTTTCCATGAATTGCGATGGCAGCTCGACCGCATCCCACTCCACGCCGGAAATGCCGGAGACGGCGATTTCGTCCACTTGGGTAAGCATGTGGTGCAAACCGTGGCCGAATTCGTGGAACAGGGTGGTCACTTCGTCGTGCGTGAACAGCGACGGCTGCAGCTGGCCGTCAAGCGTTGCCGGCGGCGTGAAGTTGCAGGTCAGGTAAGCCACCGGCGTTTGCAGCAGGCCGCCGGTCTGCAGGCGCCCGCGCGCGTCGTCCATCCAGGCGCCGCCGCCCTTGCCGCTGCGGGCGTACAGGTCGAGGTAAAACTGGCCGACCAGCTTGCCGTCGCGCTCGATGCGGAAAAAGCGCACGTCCGGATGCCAGACGGCGGCCGTGTCCGGCTTGATCTCGACCGAGAACAGGCTTTGCACCAGGCGGAACAGGCCGTCCACGACTTTCGGCTCGGGGAAGTATTCCTTCACTTCCTGGGCCGAGAAGGCGTAGCGGCGCTCGCGCAGTTTTTCGGAGGCGTAGGTCAGGTCCCAGGCTTCGACCTGCCCGATGCCGAGTTCATCCTTGGCAAAAGCGCGCAGTTCGGCCAGGTCCTGTTCGGCGAACGGACGCGCGCGGCGCGCCAGGTCTTCCAGGAATTCGATCACGTGTTCCGGGCTCTGGGCCATCTTCGGCACCAGCGAAACTTCGGCAAAATTGCGATAGTCGAGCAATTTGGCTTCTTCGTCGCGCAATTTGAGCAAACTGGCGATGTTGCTGGTGTTATCCCACTTTTCCAGCTCGCTGAACACGGTGCCCAGTTCGGACGCCTTGGTGCTGCTTGCGCGGTAAATCGTTTCGCGCAGTTCGCGCTTGTCGGCAAATTGCAGGATCGGGAAGTAGGACGGGAAGTGCAGGGTGAACTGCCAGCCGGCCTTGCCGTCTTTTTCGGCGGCGGCGCGCGCGGCCTGCTTGACGTCGTCCGGCAGGCCGGCGAGATCCGCTTCGTTATCGACCATCAGTTTATAGTCGTTGGTGGCGTCGAGCACGTTTTCCGAGAAACGGGTCGAAATGCTGGCGTGCTGCTCCTGGATCTCGGCGAAACGCTGTTTTTTCGATTCCGGCAGTTCGGCCCCGCCCAGGCGGAAGTCGCGCAGGGCGTTTTCGACGATGCGCTTGCGCGCCGGCGACAGGGCTTCGAAGGCGGCGCTGGCGCGAATCGCCTTGTACTTGGCGAACAGCGCTTCGTTCTGGGCCAGCGCGGCCCAGAATTCGGTTACTTTCGGCTGGTTGTCGTTGTAGGTGGCGCGCAGTTCGGGCGTGTCCACCACGTTGTTCAGGTGGCTGACCACGCCCCAGGCGCGGCCGAGCTGTTCGGTCGCTTCTTCGAGCGGAATGACGAAGTTGTCCCAGGTGACGTCGTCGCCCGGGGCTTCGAGCTCGGCCACGACCGCGCCCGCATGCGCGATCAGCTGGTCGATGGCCGGCGTGACGTGCTCCGGCTTGATGTCGTTAAAACGTGGCAGGTCGCTGAAATCGAGCAGGGGATTGCTGGTATCGGTTGTCATCGTGTTTTCCTCATGTCGGTTTCAATCTCGGTTTCAATAAGTGTCTGTCGCGCCGGGCCGCCTGTTCAGTCGCGTGCGGTCAGTCGCGTTCGGCCGCTTCGACCGTGTTCATCAGCAGCATGGTAATCGTCATCGGGCCGACGCCGCCCGGCACCGGCGTGATGTGGGCGGCCACTTCGCGCACCGCGCCGGTATCGACATCGCCGCACAGCTTGCCGTCATCGTCGCGGTTCATGCCCACATCGATCACGATCGCCCCGGGTTTGACCATGTCGGCAGTGAGCGTGTTGCGCCGTCCCACGGCGGCCACGACCACATCGGCCTGGCGCGTATGGTAAGCCAGGTCCGGCGTCGCACTATGGCATATGGTCACGGTGGCGTTCGCTTGCAAGAGCAAGAGCGCCATCGGTTTGCCGACCGTGTTGCTGCGCCCGATAACGACCGCGTGCTTGCCGCGTAAATCATAGCCCGTGCTTTCGATCAGCTTCATGCAGCCGTACGGAGTGCATGGGCGGAAACCCGGCAAGCCGGTCATCAGTTCGCCGGCGCTCAAGACCGAGTAGCCGTCCACGTCCTTGGTGGTCGAGATCGCTTCGATCACCTTGTTCGGGTTGATATGCCTGGGCAGCGGCATCTGCACCAGGATGCCGTGGATGGCGGGGTCGGCGTTAAGGCTGGCGATGCGCTCGAGCAGGGCCGCTTCGGTCAGGTCGGCATCGTACTTTTCCAGGATCGAATGGAAACCCACGTCCGCGCAGGCCTTGACCTTGTTGCGTACATACACGTGGCTGGCCGGGTCTTCCCCCACCAGGATCACTGCCAGCCCGGGTTGCTTTCCCTTGGCGGTCAGGACGCTGGCGCGCTGCTTGATTTCTGCGCGTAATTGTTGGGAGAGGAGAACACCATCGATCAGTTGAGCGGACATGATTTTTTGCCGGAAAAGAGTGGGGAGAAAAGCGTGGGAGAAAAGCGGGATTATAAAGCCACTGCCGCTATCGCGTGCCCCGAATCCCCGGAACTGACCATACTCTTGCCTTGAAAGAAAGATGTAGTTTACCTTCACGTAAAGCAATTTCCCACGATATGAAACGATATATCGTAATTTGAAAAAGCAGAAAACTGCTGTTAGAATTGCTCCACTAAATTTGGGTATTGGTAAATAATCAGCAAAACGTCCGCCGTCGATGTCGATCGGGTAGGGCACTAACAAAGGAGACGCATCAATGTCAGCTCAACTCGACCAGTTGACGGCAGCAGCCGCCAACGATCCCGACACGCTCGAAACCAAGGAGTGGCTCGACGCGCTCGAAGCCGTCATCGAAAATGAAGGCACCGACCGCGCGCACTACCTGATGGAACGCATGGTCGACCTGGCCCGCCGCCGCGGCGCCCACATCCCGTTTTCCAGCAACACCGCCTACGTCAACACCATTCCCACCCACCTCGAAGAACACTGCCCGGGCAACCTGGAGTACGAAGAGCGCCTGCGCTCGTGGATGCGCTGGAACGCGATGGCGATGGTGGTCAAGGCCAACCGTGCCGACGGCGACCTCGGTGGCCACATTTCGAGCTTCGCCTCGCTGGCGAACATGCTCGGCATCGGCTTTAACCACTTCTGGCGTGCCCCGACCGCGGACCATGGCGGCGACCTGCTGTACCTGCAAGGGCACTCGTCCCCTGGCATCTACGCGCGCGCCTTCCTGGAAGGACGCCTGTCGGAAGACCAGATGCTCAATTTCCGTCGCGAAGTCGACGGCAAGGGCTTGTCGTCGTACCCGCACCCGAAACTGATGCCGACCTTCTGGCAGTTCCCGACCGTGTCGATGGGCCTGGGCCCGCTGATGGCGATCTACCAGGCGCGCTTCCTGAAGTACCTGCACGCACGCTCGATCGCCGATACTTCCAACCGCAAGGTCTGGGTCTTCTGCGGCGACGGCGAGATGGACGAGCCGGAATCGATGGGCGCGATCGGCATGGCCGCGCGCGAGCGCCTCGACAACCTGGTCATGGTCGTCAACTGCAACCTGCAGCGCCTCGACGGCCCTGTGCGCGGCAACGGCAAGATCATCCAGGAACTCGAAGCGGACTTCCGCGGCGCCGGCTGGAACGTGGTCAAGGTCATCTGGGGCCCGGGCTGGGACGCCCTGCTGGCCAAGGACAAGGAAGGCATCCTGCAGCGCGTGATGATGGAAACCGTCGACGGCGAGTACCAGAACTACAAGGCCAAGGACGGCGCCTACGTGCGCAAGAACTTCTTCGGCAAGCATCCGAAGCTGCTGGAAATGGTCGCCAACATGACCGACGACGACATCTGGCGCCTGACGCGCGGCGGTCACGATCCGCACAAGATCTACGCCGCCTTCAAGATCGCCCAAGAAAACAAGGGCACGCCGACCGTCCTGCTGGTGAAGACCGTCAAGGGCTTCGGCATGGGCAAGTCCGGCGAAGCGCGCAACACCGCGCACCAGACCAAGAAGCTCGACGACGAAGCGATCCGCGAAATGCGCGACCGCTTTGCGATCCCGATCCCCGACGACAAGCTGGCCGAGATCCCGTTCTTCAAGCCGGCCGACGACGCGCCCGAAATGGTCTACCTGCACAAGCGCCGCGAACTGCTGGGCGGCTACCTGCCGCAGCGCCGTCCGCAAGCGGCCGAATCGCTGCCGGTGCCTGCGCTGTCGGCATTCCAGAACGTGCTGGACGCAACCGCCGAAGGCCGTGAAATCTCGACCACGCAATCGTTCGTTCGGATCATTTCGACCCTGCTGCGCGACCCCAACCTGGGCCAGCGCATCGTGCCGATCCTGGTCGACGAATCGCGTACCTTCGGCATGGAAGGCCTGTTCCGCCAGATCGGCATCTTCAATCAGCAGGGCCAGTTGTACGAGCCGGTCGATAAAGACCAGGTCATGTACTACCGCGAAGACAAGGCCGGCCAGATTCTGCAGGAAGGCATCAACGAAGCGGGCGGCATGAGCTCGTGGATCGCCGCGGCGACCTCGTACTCGACCAACAACCGCATCATGATCCCGTTCTACACCTTCTACTCGATGTTCGGCATGCAGCGCATCGGCGACCTGGCGTGGGCGGCGGGCGACATGCGCGCACGCGGCTTCCTGATGGGCGGCACCGCCGGCCGCACGACCTTGAACGGCGAAGGCTTGCAGCACGAAGATGGCCACAGCCACGTGATGGCGGCGACCATTCCGAACTGCCTGCCGTACGATCCGACCTTCGCGCACGAAGTCGCGGTCATCGTCCAGGACGGCCTGCGCCGCATGGTGGCGGAGCAGGAAGACGTGTTCTACTACATCACCCTGATGAACGAGAACTACGAGCAGCCAGGCCTGACGCCAGGCACGGAAGCGGGCATCCTGAAAGGCATGTACCTGCTCAAGGCGGGCGACGCCGCTGCCAAGCAGCGCGTGCAGCTGATCGGCTCCGGTACCATTTTGCGCGAGTCGATCTTTGCGGCCGAACTGCTGCAAAAAGACTTCGGCATCGCCGCCGACGTCTGGTCGGCGCCGTCGCTGACCCTGATCGCCCGTGACGGCCAGGACGCCGAGCGCTGGAGCATGGTGCATCCGACCGATGCACCGCGCCTGCCGTACGTCACGCAGCTGATGGAAAAGACCACTGGTCCGATCATCGCCACGACCGACTACATGCGCCTGTTCGCGGAACAGATCCGCGCGTTCATGCCGAAGGGCCGCACCTACAAGGTGCTCGGTACCGATGGTTTTGGCCGCTCCGACAGCCGCGTCAAGCTGCGCGAGTTCTTTGAGGTGAACCGTTACTACATCGTGGTGGCGGCGCTCAAATCGCTGGCCGATGAAGGCGCAATCGCGACGTCCGTGGTGGCCGATGCGATTGCCAAGTACGGCATCAATCCTGAAAAGCCGAATCCGGTGACCCAGTAACTTTGCCACGGCGTTCGAGCCCTCGTGCTTAACTTGGGTTCCCGCCTTCGCGGGAACGACGGAGCCAGCCTCGTCGTTCCCGCGAAGGCGGGAACCCAAGTGTCGGGGTGCTGCGGACGCGCGACTAAACGAATAAGAACGGAGTAACGCTATGAGCATTGTGGAAGTCAAAGTCCCGGATATCGGCGACTTCAAGGAAGTCGAAGTCATCGAACTGATGGTCAAGCCGGGCGACACGATTAAAGTCGACCAGTCGCTGATCACGGTCGAATCCGACAAGGCCAGCATGGAGATCCCGTCCAGCCACGCCGGCGTGGTCAAGGAACTCAAAATCAAGGTCGGCGACAAGGTCGCCGAAGGCGCGCTGCTGCTGATCCTCGAAAGCGACGATGCCGCAGCCGCACCGGCGGCCGCAGCACCTGCCGCCGCGGCACCCGCAACCGCAGCGGCACCGGCAGAAGCCGCGCCAGCCGCCGCCGCTCCGGCACCTGCCGCCGCACCGGCACCTGCCGCAGCGCCGGCACCGGCAGCACCGGCCGCCGCAGCCGCACCAGCCCAATCGAACGCCAAGGCCCACGCCTCGCCGTCGATCCGCAAGTTCGCGCGCGAACTCGGCGTCGACCTGCTGCGCGTGCCCGGCAGCGGACCGAAAGGCCGCATCACCCAGCAAGACGTGCAGAACTTCGTCAAGGGCGTGCTCGCCAGCGCGTCGCCCGGCAACGGCACCAAGGCGTCAAGCGGCGGTTCCGGCGTGGGTCTGGACCTGCTGCCATGGCCATCGCTCGACTTCAGCAAATTCGGCCCGACCGAACTGCTGCCGCTGTCGCGCATCAAGAAAATCAGTGGACCCAACCTGCACCGCAACTGGGTGATGATCCCGCACGTGACGCAGTTCGACGAGTCCGACGTGACCGACCTCGAACAGTTCCGCGTCGATTCGAACGCCGCGCTGGCCAAGTCCAAGTCGACCGTCAAGCTGACCATGCTCGCTTTCGTGATCAAGGCCAGCGTCGCCGCGCTGAAAAAATACCCGGCCTTCAACGCCTCGATCGACGCCACCGGCGCCAACCTGATTCTCAAGCAGTACTACAACATCGGTTTTGCGGCCGACACCCCGAACGGCCTGATGGTCCCGGTCATCAAGGACGCCGACAAGAAATCGATCTCGCAGATCGCCGTCGAAATGGGCGAGCTGTCGGCCCAGGCGCGCGACGGCAAGCTCAGTCCCGCCAACATGCAGGGCGCGACTTTCACCATCTCGTCGCTCGGCGGCATTGGCGGCACCGCCTTCACGCCAATCATCAACGCACCGGAAGTGGCGATCCTTGGCCTGTCCAAGTCCTCCATGAAGCCGGTGTGGGACGGCGCGGCATTCCAGCCACGCCTGATGCTGCCGCTGTCGCTGTCGTACGATCACCGCGTGATCGACGGCGCCATGGCCGCGCGCTTCACCGCATATCTGGCCGAAGTGATGGCCGATCTGCGCAAGACCTTGTTATAAGGACGACACAGCGATGAGCACAATCGAGGTAAAAGTACCGAATATCGGCGACTTCAAGGAAGTTGAAGTCATTGAAGTGATGGTCAAGGTGGGCGACACGATCAAGGTCGACCAGTCCCTGATCACCGTCGAATCCGACAAGGCCAGCATGGAAATCCCGGCCAGTAACGCCGGCGTGATCAAGGAAATCAAGGTCAAGGTGGGCGACAAGATCGCCGAAGGCTCGATGCTGCTGGTGCTTGACGTTGCCGGTGACGCTGCTGCGGCACCCGCTGCGGCACCTGCGGCGGCACCTGCGCAAGCAGTGGCGGCAACGGCCGCCGCCGCGCCTGCCGAATCGCAGGCGCCTGCGCATCCCACGCCGCCAGCGGCGCCGGTTGCCGCAGCCCCCGCGCCGACGATGGCCAAGTACGACGGCAAGGTCGACATCGAATGCGAAATGATGGTGCTGGGCGCAGGTCCCGGCGGCTATTCGGCGGCATTCCGCTCGGCCGACCTGGGCATGAACACGGTGCTGATCGAGCGTTATGCGTCGCTCGGCGGCGTGTGCCTGAACGTCGGCTGCATTCCATCGAAAGCGCTGCTGCACGTGGCGGCCGTGATCGATGAAACGCAGGCCATGTCCAAGCACGGCATCAGCTTCGCCAAGCCCGAGATCGACATCGACCAGCTGCGCGCCTACAAGGACAAGGTCATCACCAAGATGACTACCGGCCTTGCCGGCATGGCCAAGATGCGCAAGGTGAACGTGGTGCAGGGCGTCGGCCAGTTCGTCAGCGCCAACCACATCGAAGTGACCGCTGACGACGGCAGCAAGAAGATCGTGCAGTTCCAGAAGGCGATCATCGCCGCCGGTTCGGCCGTGGTCAACCTGCCGTTCGTGCCGAAAGATCCGCGCATCGTCGATTCGACCGGCGCGCTGGAACTGCGCCAGATCCCGAAACGCATGCTGGTCATCGGCGGCGGCATCATCGGCCTGGAAATGGCGACCGTCTACTCGACCCTCGGTGCGCGCATCGACGTCGTCGAAATGCTCGATGGCCTGATGCAGGGCGCCGACCGCGACATGGTCAAGGTCTGGCAGAAGTTCAACGAGAAGCGCTTCGACAAGGTCATGACCAAGACCAAGACGGTCGCCGTGGAAGCGCTGGAAGAGGGCATCAAGGTGTCGTTCGAAGCCGCCGAAGCCGGCGCCACCGCGCCCGAGCCGCAGATCTACGACATGGTGCTCGTTGCCGTGGGCCGCAGCCCGAACGGCGGCAAGATCGCTGCCGACAAGGCCGGCGTGACGGTCACCGACCGCGGTTTCATTCCGGTCGACGCGCAGATGCGCACCAACGTGCCGCACATCTTCGCCATTGGCGACTTAGTCGGCCAGCCGATGCTGGCGCACAAGGCGGTGCATGAAGCGCACGTGGCGGCCGAAGCGGCGCATGGCGAGAAGGCGTTCTTCGACGTCAAGGTGATTCCGTCGGCGGCCTACACCGATCCCGAAGTCGCATGGGTCGGCATTACCGAGGACGAGGCGAAAGCGAAGGGCATCAAGCTCGAAAAAGGCCACTTCCCGTGGGCTGCGAGCGGCCGCGCAGTGGCCAATGGCCGCGACGAGGGCTTCACCAAGCTGTTGTTCGACGCCGAGACGCACCGGATTGTCGGTGGCGGCATCGTCGGCACGCATGCGGGCGACATGATCGGGGAGATCGCGCTGGCGATCGAGATGGGTGCCGACGGCATCGATATCGCCAAGACGATTCACCCGCATCCGACGCTGGGCGAGTCGATCGGGATGGCAGCGGAAGTGTATGAAGGCGTGTGCACGGACTTGCCGCCGGTGCGCAAGAAGTAAAAGCCACACATGGAAAAAGCCCCGTTCACGCTATGCGTCGACGGGGCTTTTTTCATGCGCTGCGCTATCCGTATAGAACTTTGTCCCACTACATTGAGATCCGTCGTCCCCGCGGAGGCGGGGATCCATAGCACCGTTAATCAGAGGTGCCATGGATCCCCGCCTTCGCGGGGACGACGATGCCGAGCGCTTATTTGGGCGCTAATCGAGTCGCAGGACTCTCAATGAAAACTCACCCACCGCGCAGGAATCTCGATATTGCCCGACCGTGCCGCAGCCGCATACGCGTGCATCTCGGCGACGACCGCTTCGAGTTGTTCCATGTTCGGGTTCTCTAAAAAACCCTTCATCCGTTCATTCAGTGACGCTTGCTGGTCATGCCATTCATACCGAGCCGACTTGCTCATACATCCTCCTTGAAAGGATGAACTGTGCCAGAAAAAACGCACCACTTCGGTGCGATGACGCACATTCTCGCGGGCACGCGGCCGTTCATGGCGCGCGCAGAACGCTGCGATAAAACAGATCGAGCCTCTGCTCCAGGGCCTTCACCACATCTTCGCGCGCCTGGGGAACCGGCTGGAACAAAAACCGCCCGAAGTATTCGCCCTGCACGCAATTGAGCAAGAACGTCGGGATCAATTCCAGCGCCAGGTCCTCGCGCAACTGGGCCCGGATGTCGGGCCGCGCAAAATACCGCATCAGCATCTCGCGCGTCTGGCGCGGCCCCGCTTCGTAAAACGAGGTCGATAATTCCGGATTCGACGCCGCTTCGGCAATGACCATGCGCTGCATGCTCAGCGCTTCCTGCGCGGTGATCATGTCGAAGAACTGCAGGCTGAATTCGGAGATGACCTGCTTGAGCGGGCGCATGTCGCTTTCCACCGCGCTGGCCGTGAAGAAGCGGCTGCGGTTGGCCAGCAGCACCGCCTGGAACAAGCCCGCCTTGCCGCCGAACTTGACGTAAATCGTGCGCACCGCCACGTGCGCTTCGCGCGCAATGGTTTCCAGGCTGACCTTGCTGTAGCCATGCTTGAGCATCAGTTCGCCGGCTGTCTGGATCAGGTTGTTGTGGCGCGCTTCGAGCTCGCAAGCGCGCGGCCGGCCCGCCGATTTGGCGGCCGGTACGGGTGGGGCAGGGGAGGCTGTCGTCATGCCGTCACTCTAATTCAATCTTTAATGAAATGCAACCGTTTCATTTCTTGACTTGACCGATTGCTTAGGGAATAATGCCCCTACCCCATTTCATTATCGGAGCAGTACCATGTCGCAAGCACAAGCCAAGGCCGAGCCAACAGAGCTCGCCGCCGTTCCAACCGTCTCGGCCCCCGCCGCGACCCCGCCCAACTGGCGCGTGCGCGGCGTGTTGGCCCTGATCGCGGTGGTGGCGATCGGCGCCGGCGGCCGCATGTGGTACCGCAGCTCCCATTTCGTCGAGACCGAGAACGCCTTTGTCTCCGGCCACGTGCACCCGGTATCGGCGCGCATTTCCGGCGTGGTGACCAAGGTGCTGGTGGAAGACAACCAGAGCGTCAAGGCCGGCGACGTGATCGCCGAACTCGATCCGGCCGACCAGCGCGTCAAGGTCGAACAGATCCAGGCGCAGATCGCCAGCGCGCAGCAGCAGGTGCTGCAGGCCGACGCCCAGGTCGAACAGGTGCGCGCGCAGGCTGCCGCCGCTTCGGCCCAGGTGCTGCAATCGGAAGCGCAGCTGCTGCGCGCCAAGCAGGACGCCGAGCGTTTCGGCCAGTTGTATACCTCGCAGATGAAGGCCGTCTCGAAAGCCGAACTCGATGCCGCCAATGCCGGCCGCGCCGGTGCGGTGGCCGACGTCTCCGCACGGCGCGGCACCGTGGTCGCGGCCCAGGCCCAGATCACCGCCGCCAGCGCCGCGCGCGATGTCGTCAAGGCCCAGATCAAGGTCCTGCAAACCCAGTTGAAGGACGCCCAGCAGCAGCTGGCCTACAACCGCATCGTGGCGCCCGTCGAAGGCCGACTTGGCCGGCGCAGCGTGGAAGTGGGCGCGCGCGTCCAGCCAGGCCAGCAGCTTGCCGCCATCGTGCAGGACGACGTCTGGATCACCGCCAATTTCAAGGAAACCCAATTGGCCGACCTGCATCCCGGCCAGGCCGTGCACGTCGTGATCGACGCCATGCCGAAGCACCCGCTGGTCGGGCGCATCGACAGCTTCTCGCCGGCGTCGGGCAACCAGTTCGCGCTGCTGCCGGCCGATAACGCCACCGGTAACTTCACCAAGATCGTCCAGCGCGTGCCGGTCAAGATCGTATTGCGCGCCGACGACGTCAAGGCCCTGCAAGGGCGCCTGGTGCCGGGCATGTCGGCACTGGCCGAAATCGACATCGGCCAGGAAGCTCCTCCCACCAAAACCGCGACCGCCCCGGTTGCCGCCCCCGCAGCCCACTAAGCCCATTTCATGAGCAGCCCGACCACCACCATGACCGCGCCAAGACCGGCGGCAGCGCCGCCGATCTCCGACAAGGTCGACCTGCGCACCTGGATCGCCGTCGCCGCCGGCATGCTGGGCGCGTTCATGGCGATCCTCGATATCCAGATCACCAACTCCTCGCTCAAAGACATCCTGGGCACCCTCTCGGCCACCCAGGAAGAAGGCTCGTGGATTTCCACCGCCTACCTGTGCGCCGAAATCGTCGTCATTCCCATGACCGCGCTGCTGGCGCGCGTGTTCGGCATGCGCCGCTACATGATGGGCACCACCGCGCTGTTCCTGCTGTTCTCGACCCTGTGCGGCTCGGCCTGGAACCTGGAAAGCATGATCGTGTTCCGCGCGCTGCAAGGCTTTACCGGCGGCGCCCTGATCCCCATGGCGATGACCCTGGTCATGGCCAAGCTGCCGGCCTCGCGCCGTTCGGTCGGCATGGCCATCTTCGGCCTGACGGCGACCCTGGCCCCGGCCATGGGCCCGACCCTGGGCGGCTACCTGTCCGAAATCTACGGCTGGCCGTCGATCTTCTACATCAACTGGGTGCCTGGTTTGCTGCTGATCGGCGGCATCTGGTGGGGCCTGGACCGCAGTCCCAGCAACCTTGGCCTGCTGATCAAGGCCGACTGGCTCGGCATCTTCCTGATGGCCATGGGCCTCGGCTCGCTCACCATCTTCCTGGAAGAAGGCAATTCGAAGGACTGGTTCGATTCGAGCTTCATCATCATCTTCGCCACCATGTCGCTCATTGGCCTGGTGGGGTGGGCCGTCACCAGCCTGACGCGCCCCGATCCATTCGTGAACCTGCGCCTGTACGGCCAGCGCAACTTCATCGTCGCCACGATCCTGTCGGCGGTGATCGGCATGGGCCTGTACGGGTCGTCCTTCCTGCTGCCGCTGTACCTGGGCCAGATCGCCGGCTATACGCCGATGCAGATCGGTGAAGTCATCATGTGGGCCGGCCTGCCGCAACTGTTCATCATGCCGTTCGCCGCCGCCCTCTCGTCCAAGGTCGACAACCGCATCCTGTGCTCGATCGGCCTGACCCTGTTCGGAATTTCGTGCCTGATGAATTCGCACATGGATGCGAGCACCGGGTACGACCAGCTGTTCTGGTCTCAGGTCGTGCGCGCCCTGGGCCAGCCTTTCATCATGCTGACCCTGTCGAGCTTCGCGATGCACAAGATCGCGCCGGCCGACACCTCGTCGGCATCGAGCCTGTTCAACATGACGCGTAACCTGGGCGGCTCGATCGGCATCGCCATGCTGGCCACCACCCTGACCAACCGCGAGCACTTTCACTCGGCGATCATCGGCCAGTCCGTCACCGCCATGTCGGCCCCGGTCCAGGAACGCCTGGACCAGCTGACCGCCGCCTTCATCGCCAGCGGCATCGACCCGGCCACCGCCGCCAACCAGGCGCTGGCCGTGATCGGTGGCGTGGTGCGGCGCGAAGCCTATGTCATGGCCTACAACGATGGCTTTGTCATCATGGCCGTATTCCTGTTCGCTTGCGTCGGCGCGCTGCTGTTCGCCGACAACGTCAAAGCCCCGTCCGGTCCCGGCGCGGGCGCACATTAAAAGTAGGGAGAATCATCTTGAAGCCACTGATCCTGTGCGCGCTGCTGGCGCTGTCCGGCTGCGCCACCATCGGCACCGATTTCGTCGAGCCTGTCGCCGTCGCCAACCCCGCCTGGCGCCACGCCGGCGCCGACAACCAGGCCGCGCGCCTGCCGGCAAGCTGGTGGACCGTGTTCGGCGACGCGACCCTGAACGAGCTTGAGCAGCGCGCCGTGCGCGACAATCCGGGCGTGAAAGCGTCGGCGCAACGGCTGCTGCAGGCGCAGGCGCAAATGGGCAACCTGCGCGCGGCGCTCTCGCCAAGCGTGAACCTGAGCACGTCGGTCAGCAACGCGCGCAGTTCGGCCGAGACCTCGCAGGGCCTGGCCCTGGGCCACCGTTCGATCGAAGGCAATAACTATTTTGTCGGCGGTTCGCTCTCGTATGAGCTGGACCTGTGGGGCCGCGTCAAGCGCGTGGTCGAAGCGGCCGATGCCCAGGCGCTGGCGGCCCAGGACGACCGCGATGGCGTGATTTTGCTGCTGTCGGCGCAGGTGGCCAGCACCTACTGGCAGCTGCGCGGCATGGATGCCGAAATGGCGATCCTGAAAAACGCGCTGGCCACGCGTAGCGAATCGCAGCAGCTGGTCGAAGCGCGCTTCGACGCCGGCCTGACCAACGAACTCGATGTGTCGCGTGCCCGCATCGAGCGCGGCAACGCCGAGGCCGACCTGCATGAAGTGCAGCGCCAGCGTAACCTGCTCGAACACAGCCTGGCCACCTTGGTCGGCGTGTCGCCGTCGTCGCCGCTGATCGCCGCCATGGACAAGGTAGACTTGCCGGCGCCGCCGGCCATTCCGGTCGGCCTGCCGGCCACCTTGCTGGCGCAGCGGCCCGACCTGGCGTCGAGCGTGGCGGGCCTGCGCGCGGCCAATGCGCAGGTGGCGGTGTCCGAAGGCGCATTCTATCCGTCGCTGACCCTGACCGGCAATTTTGGTTTCGCTTCCGAGAGCCTGAGCAATTTGACCAATAGCGGTGCGCGCCAGTTTTCGATCGGGCCGCTGGCCTTGTCGCTGCCGATCTTCGACGGTGGCCGCAACAAGGCCAACCTGGCCATGTCGCAGGCACGCTACGCCGAGGCGCGCGCCAATCACGAAACGAAGCTATTGACGGCCCTGCGCGAAGTGGAAGATGCGCTGTCGGACGTGCAGCAGCGCCAGCGCCAGGGTGAAGTGCAGGCCCAGTCGCAGCAGGCGGCGGCGCGCGCCTACCTGGTGGCGCAGGCGCGCTACGAGCGTGGCCTGTCGACCTACCTGGACGTGACCGACGCCCAGCGCAGTTCCTTGACAGCCGACCGCGCGGCCGCGCAGATCCGCACCCAGCGCCTCTTGGCGAGCGTGGCGGTGGCGCGCTCGCTCGGTGGCGGCTGGAGCCAGACGGCGGCCGAGGCGACCATCGCCCAGGCGGCGCGCTAAGTTTTACCCGTGGCGGCGCGCACCATGCGCGCCGCTGCTTACTGCGGGCCGAAGTGCGCCAGCAGAAAATCGACAAAGGTCGTCAGTTTCGGCGTGGCCTGGCGGTCGCGCGGATACAGTACGTGCATCGTGCGCGCCTGCGGAATATGCGCTTCCAGCAGCGACACCAGCCGTCCCGCCGCCACTTCCTGCGCCAGCATCACTTCCGCCTGCATCACGATCCCGAAGCCCGCCAGTGCGGCCTGTTTCAGCGCCCGGCCATTGTTCGAGCGGAAGCGGCTGACCCGCGCCGGCGTTGCGCCGTCGTCGTCGCCCAGGCGCCAGCGCACCAGTTTTTTCCAGTGCATGAAGTCCAGGCATTCGTGCCGCGCCAGGTCGGCCGGCACGCGCGGTTCGCCATGGCGCGCAAGGTAATCGGGCGAGGCGCAGATCAGCATGCGATAGGGGCGCAGGCGGCGCGCGATCATGCCCGAGTCATCGAGTTCGCCGATGCGGATCACCGCGTCGTAGCCGTCGTCGACCACGTCGACCAGGCGGTCGTTCAATTCCAGGTCGAGGCTCACGTCGGGATACTGCGACAGGTAGGCCGGCAGCAGCGGCGAGAGCGATTCGCTGCCGAACGTCACCGGCGCGCTGATGCGCAGGCGCCCGCGCGGGGCCAGGCGCATGGCCTCGGCGCCCGATTCGGCGGCGCGTACCTGTTCCAGGATGCTGCGGCACTGCTCCGCAAACTGTTCGCCGATTTCGGTCAGGCTCTGGCGCCGCGTGGTGCGCGCCAGCAGGCGTGCGCCCAGGAGCTCTTCCAGGAAGCGGATGTGCTTGCCGACCATGACGGCCGACATGTCGAAGCGCGCGGCGGCCGCCGTGAAGCTGCCTTCGTCGACCACGGCCGTAAAAATCTCCATGCTGCGCAGCTTGTCCATTGATTCCGAATCGTCAGTAAGTAATATCCGTCATGTTAGCGTATTTATCTGCATTGCTAACGGCGCGATACTGATTGCCTGCATCCTTCGTTTCTCACTTATATATGGAGTAGCTATGAAAATCATCGTTATCGGCGCCAGCGGCACCATCGGCACGGCTGTTTCCACTCATTTGAGCGCGCGCCACGAGATCGTCACCGTGGGCGCCAATAGCGGCGACGTACGCGCCGATATCCGCGATATCGCGCAGGTGCGGCGCCTGTTCGAGCAAACCGGCAAGGTGGACGCGGTGGTGGTAGCCGCCGGCGCGGTGCATTTCGGCCCGCTGGCGGAATTGGGACCGGAGCAGTTCCAGGTCGGTATCGCCAGCAAATTGATGGGACAGGTGAATGTGGCGCAGGTGGCGCCGGAATGGTTAAACGACGGCGGATCGATCACCCTGATCAGCGGCATCGTGGCCGAGCAGCCGATCCGCTTTGGCGCGTCGGCCAGCATGGTCAACAGCGCGGTGGAAGGATTCGTGCGCGGCGCAGCCATCGAGCTGCCGCGCGGCTTGCGCATCAATGCCATCAGCCCGACGGTGCTGGAAGAATCGCTCGACGCGTATGGGCCGTATTTTTATGGATTCGAGGCGACGCCGGCCAGTCGCGTGGCGCTGGCGTACAGCCGCAGTGTGGAAGGCCCGCAGACGGGGCAGGTGTACCGGGTGTGGTAAGCCGGCGCGCTTGTTGGCAGTCAGGACAAGGCGGATAATGACGCGTCCCGATATCCGTCCAAGGTCCTGCCATGCTCCCCAATAATTACACTTGCAGCAGCTGCCACGAGAAATTCGAATTCGAATTTCGCCAGGCACGCTACTACTTGGGCGCGGCGCCACTTGGAAAGCAGGTCGCCTTCGGCGATCTGCTACAGGTCAACGTTCGTCCCGTATGGTGCAAGGATTGCGAATGCGTGTGCGTGGTGGAGGACATCGCTTCCCTGCGGGTATTTGAAGATGCCTACGGCGCTGCGCGCAATGGCCGGCCGCTCGAATACCCGGTGTATTCCGACTATATGGAAGCGGCGGAAGTGGTGAAAAGTGTCGGGGACCACCTGCGTTGGCGCATGGGGCGGCGCCATCCGGCGCGCGCGCTCTGTTGCGGAGGATCGCGTTATCAGTTGATGGACGTGGCCCAGCCTATACTCAAACATGCGCAGTGCGAATTCGGTTTCATCGAATCCGGGTATCACATTGGCCCGTACTGTGGACCTGGTCCCGGTGTCTATAGCCCGGCCAACATCCGGGTGTACGATGGGGAAGGGGTATTGATTGGCCAGCTTACTTGGTACAAACGCGAGGAGGACATGTGGGATACCGAGCCGCTGAAATACCCACCACCTGTCGCGGATGATTAGACGTTTGTGCCCGTCGATCAAAGCGCCCCTTTCCGGGCGCTCTGAAGGGCAGCTGGAGAGAACAAGCGTCCTCTCCAGCTTGGGATTACTTGCGATAGACGCGAACGTAGTCAACCTGCATCCGGTTCGGGAATGCGGTAGATCCATCCGGGCTGCCAGGCCAGTTGCCGCCGACGGCCAGGTTAAACAGGAGGAAGTACGGCGCATGGAACTCCGACGTGCCGTTGACGCCGCCAGCGATGTTCACTTCGTGGAACTTGTTACCGTCCACATACCAGCGGATTACCGAGCTATCCCACTCCACGGCATACACGTGGTATTGCGAGAAGTCCAGGTTGCCCGATGGGCCGCCGTAATTCGCGTACACGTTGTTATTATCCATCCAGTGGATGGTGCCATGGGTAACCGCTTCGGAATTGACGTGCTCCATGATGTCGATTTCACCGCTTGCAGGCCAGCCCACGCTGCTGATGGAGTTACCCAGCATCCAGAAGGCCGGCCAGGTACCTTTGCCGGTCGGAATTTTCATGCGCGCTTCCATCCGGCCGTACTGCCAGCTGGCCTTGTTCTGGGTGGTGATGCGGCCCGAGGTGTACTGCTTGCCCAGATAGGCTTCCTTGCGCGCTTCGATCACCAGTTCGCCGCCGGTGACGCGGATGTTCTCCGGACGCGCGGTGTAGTACTGCAGCTCGTTGTTGCCGCCGCCATTTCCGTTGACCTCGATGTTCCACTTGGCGCCGTCCAGCGAGGTGCCGTTGAATTCGTCCGCCCAGGCCAAGGTCCAGCCGCCGGTTGGCGGAGGCGGCGGCGTTGTGCCGCAGCTCGCGCCGGCGATGCTGATCCAGTTCAGGTTGAAGCCCGCGCTGCTGACGAACGTGCCGAGGTTGTAGGTGCCGGCATTGACGTTGATCGTGCGCTGCACGGTGGTCCAGTTCTGCCAGCCGCCCGTTGCGGGAACCGACGTGCTGCCCAGCGGGATCGTGCCTGCGTTGAGGTCGGCCGAAATCACGCCGCCGGCTGAAGGAGCCGCAACACGGTACGCAAGGGTATAGGCGCCGCTGGTAGGGAAGGTGATGTTGTTGTGTGCCAGCCATTCGCCGTTGGCAGTCCAGGCAACGTCATAACCTCCGCCGGCATCGGTCGTCGCTTCAATATCGACGTTATCGGTGCGGTATTGGTTACCTGTATTGCCGGCGGTGGTGTCGAACGCGTCGGAATAACTTTCAGCCTGGAGTGTGCAGATGGAGGCCATGTTGGCACTGGAACCCGATTCGGTCGCCGTCTGCACCGGGGGGATGGGGGCTTTCCCGCCATCGACGCTATCGCGCGCCGCGTTATCGCCGCAACCGGCCAGTGCGCCGGCAGCCAATGCTGATGCCAGCAGGACGTTAATCGTCTTTATCTTCATGTTGAAAGTCTCCGAATTTATAGTTAGGGGTTCTACGTGTGGGCAACAACAAGTTCCAGCCGGTACAATCAGCAATAACCATATCAATGGAAGCGTTTCCACCCATCTTGAGTATCTTGCACATTTTGCATTTTGTCAAAACCCGCACGGCCTAACGTCGGTTTCGGTGCGCTTCTGTCGTGTTTACACCAACGTTTTGTTGCGTCTGCCAGCGGTTCGCACGCGATTCGACTACCGCAGCCAGCTTGGGACTGATCGAAGACGGTACTTGCCTGCCGCTTGCGCATGCCGGCCATTGGCCCCAGCGTCAGTTCCTTGGGGACGCCAGCGGCGACCGGCAGGCGCGCTCAATACAGATCGTTGCGTACCGCATGCTCGTAGTGGGCGTTGGCCTGCGCGACATCGGCCTCGCCGATCATCGCCATGGACACCAGCATCTGGCCGACCGTCGGCAGCCCGGCGCGGTCCAGGCGCGACTCCTCGCGCCACAGGCGGGCGCGGTTGACGGCCTTACCGCAATGCATCAGCACCTCGTCGATCGCCACCACGATCGCCGCTTTGGGCGCCTTGCCGCCCTCGGCCAGCCTGGCCAGCAGCGCCGCCTCGGTCGTCACGCGCGCGCGCCCGTTGATGCGCATGAATACTTCCAGGCCCGGGTACAGGAACAGCATGGCGGCGCGCTCGTCGTCGGCCAGGTTGCGCATCGACTCGATGCGGTTGTTGCCCGGCCAGTCGGCAAAGGCCACGGTGCGCGCGTCGAGCACCTGCACAAAGCCGGGCGGCCCGCCCCGTGGCGAGACGTCCAGTCCCTGCGCGCGGCCGGTCGCGAACGAGAAAAACGTCGCCGCCTTCAGATAGTCTTCGTGCACCGGCACCAGGTGATCCAGCACCGCCTTCTGGATGCGTTCGGCCGGCGCGGCATACAGCGCGTCGAGGTCAGGCTGCGCGGCCGGCGCGTGACCTGCGACCAGGGCGCGCAGCGGCGCATGCCGGACCTCCAGAACATCGAACAGGCCGAGCGCGCGCAGCGCCGGCAGGGCGTCTTCGATATCGGCCAGCACGGCGGCGCGCGCATCGTCCGCCAGCGCCGGATCGGCGAAGGCGCGCGCATTGGCGAGAAAGGCCGCCACCGTTCCCTTGCGGATCGGCAGTCCGTCGAAGCTGGTTTCATTCACGTCGTCTGGCAGGACATCTTGTGCACGCATGCTCGTCTCCGGGTAGGTAAAAACGCAGGATAAGCAAATTGCCTTGTCCGCTGTACACTACATCCGCCAACTTTTCACTCGAATCCGCCATGTCCGACCTGACCATCGATCCCGCCGTCGTCAATACCGCCGCAGGTCCCGTCGTGATCGTCGCTGCCGGCAGCCAGGATAGCGAACGCACGTCGCCCGGTCACCGCCACGCGCGCGGACAGTTAATGGGTTCCTTGCGCGGACTGCTGTCGGTGGGTGTGGAAGAGGGCCAGTGGATCGTCCCGGCGATTCATGCGCTCTGGCTGCCGCCGCACCACTTCCATTCGGTGCGCTCGCACGGGCCGTTCTCCGGCTGGAGCGTGTACGTGGCCGAACCGGCATGCGCCGGCCTGCCGCAGGGGCCTTGCACGATCCGTACCTCGGGCCTGCTGCGCGAAGCGGTGCTGCGCGCCGCCACCTGGGGGCTCGACCCGCTCGACGCGCAGCGCGAGCGCGTGGCGCAGGTGATCCTCGACGAGATCGGCCACGCGCCGCCGGCGCCGTTCGGACTGCCGATGCCGCGCGATGCGCGCCTGCAGCGCGTGGCGCGCGCGCTGATCGATAACCCGGCCGACGAACGCGGCCTGGAGGACTGGGCGCAATGGGCCGCCATGAGTTCGCGCACGCTCACGCGCCGCTTTGCCGGCGAAACCGGGTTCGGCTTCGTGGCGTGGCGCCAGCGCGCGCGCCTGATGCGGGCGCTCGAAATGCTCGCCGCCGGCAAGCCGGTGACCATGGTCGCCCTGGACCTGGGATATGCCAGCGCGAGCGCGTTCATCAACCTGTTCAGGCGCGAGTTCGGCGCCACGCCGGGGGCGTACCGGCGCGCGCTGCCGGTGCAGCCCTAACCGCCGAACAGTACATTTGTCGCTGACTGCTTAATCGTCTGTCTGACGCGCCAGATCCAGGGCTTTCTCCAAGCGTGCCCGACTCATGGCTTTGACCCTCTGCAGCCCTAGCGCCCGTGCGATAGCTGCGATGGCAGTATCGACGGAACTGTCCCTTTGTTCCACATGCTTGGCAATCGAAACAAGTTCCGCCATGCAGATTTCATCCACCTTTCTGCTTTCTTCCTCGCTGCTGCGGAACACCAGCGGTACGTCGGGTCCTCTTGAGTTGGCCCAAAAGAAGACGCCCACGTCTTCGTCGCTCGCTGTCAAACATGACAATGCCAAGGTAGAAACGCGTTCCTGAATACGCGCACCGGTGCGTTGCCATCCATGTGCCCGTGCAATCCTGCGCGCGAGCACTGTATCGAGGATAGGACCCTCGATGTCTGTAACGTATTCGATCATCTGACGAAGCCTTCCGTCATAACTGGGTTCAAAAAAAGCCTCAGCATCAATTAACTCGACGGCCGCCCTTGGATCGGCCTCGACAAAAACCAACGGTATTTTCAAGGTCGATGGCGGAACATTGTCGGCGTAGGCGGTCGTGGGGCGCACGGTTTCTCCATCGTCGAATAGCGTGTCGACCTGGTCGTGAGTGGAGGGGAGGGGCGCCGTCTGTATGGGCTTTTCAACTGCCGACATTTCTGCGTGGGCGGCATAAGCGTATGCCCACTTCATCGTCTCAAGCACGGCTCGCTCAGTCGCTTCTTTTTCATGTTGCTCGGCACGTGTAATCCGGGAAATTTCGAGAAGTCGATGCAGGGCCCCGTCCACTTTGTCGAGAGTTCCTGCACGATCAATCCACCAGTCGGTTGACCAGATACGCAGAATTTCCCAGCCCAGTCCGCGTAGTACTTGCTCACGCAGCATGTCGCGGTCACGTGCTGTGGCAGAACGATGATACGTTGCGCCATCGCATTCGATCCCGCACAGATAGGCACCGGGTGCATCGGGATGCACGATGCCAAGGTCCACTCGGAAGGCGAATGCGCCCACTTGCGTATGAATTTGCCAGCCCTTGGACGCCAGTGCAACTGCAACCGCCTCTTCAAAAGGACTGTCAAATCCACCCATGCTCCCTTTCGTCGCCTCGGCCAGAGCGCGCGGGCCATGCTCTGCAAATTCCAGGAAGTGTTTCATATCGCGCACACCCGCAGCTTGTGTCCGGGATAGGTCGAGCTGCTCGCCTTTCAGGCTGGAAAATACTCGAAGCGCAACACGCGCACGCGTGATGGCGACGTTCAGTCGACGCTCACCGCCATTCCGGTTCATAGGGCCAAAATTCATGGAAACAGCACCACTATGATCGGGACCGTAGGTGATGGAAAAATACATGATATCGCGCTCGTCTCCTTGAACCGATTCGAGGTTTTTTACGAACAAGGGTTCAAGCGCCGACTCCGAAAAATAGGACTCGATGGACGGGTCCTTGCGTCGCTCCTCGTCCAGCAAATCCTCAATTAACGTCATTTGTTCGGTGTTGAACGTCACCACGCCAAGCGTGAATTTTGATTCACGAAATGTTGGCGACTTGAGACGCGCGACAATGTCCGCCACGAGTGCCTTGGCTTCGGGCTTGTTGGTGCGTGCTCCGCCTTTTTCGTAGACACCGTCGACATAGTGAAAGCTCACCGCCGTATCCTCCGTAGACGGCGATGGAAACGTCACCAATGCGCCACCGTAGTAGTGGTGGTTCGAGAAAGCAATGAGTGACTCGCTCCGGCTTCGGTAGTGCCATGCCAGGTTCATCGTCGGAAGATTAGCGCCCATGCATTCGTCCAGAATGCTCTCCAGATCAGTTTCTGCATCGTCGTCGTCCTGTGTCGAGTCGGCTCTATCAAAGAACACGGTCGGCGGAAGCTGCTTTGGGTCACCTACCATGACTACCTGCTTGCCTCGTGCGATCGCCCCGATCGCATCCCATACCGGGATCTGCGAGGCTTCATCGAAGACGACGAGGTCGAATGCGTTCGCTTGGGCAGGTAAATATTGAGCAATGGACAAGGGACTCATGAGAAGGCAGGGTGTCAGCTTCACCAAGGCGGTCGGGATGCTTTCCATGAGCGTTCGCAGCGGCAAGTGCTGTTTCTTTTTGCTCATTTCATGGCGCAAAATGCCCCATTCCGAGTTGCGCGTCACCGTTTCTGTTCTTGGAAGGCCGGCCGACAGCGATGCGCGGATCCACGAGCGCGTGAGGTCAGTGAAGCGCTTGTCGAGCGCCCGAAAGTCGCCTATGCGTTTTTCGTGTTCAGCTGACACAAAGGTGCGGATCACGGGCTCGTTGTCGATCACGGCATTGAGCCACCAGCGGCTGTAGTTCGTGTCGAACGCTCGCCGCACCTCGTACGGCTTGAAGGCAGCGTTCTCAATCGCTGTCACCAGGTTGGCCAATCCGTGCGTCAGCGCTTCCGAGCGGACCTTTCGCCACGCACACCATGCATGCAAGCGATTTTCGGCACTGCCAATGTCGTGACAACGCTTGATCAGGCTTGGTAGTGGCAGGTCTTGTAAATCGGATGAACTCGTTTCGCTGAATGAACCTGCCATTTTCATTTCGGCAAGTGCCGGTCGCAAGTTCTCGTAGGCCTGCTGATATTGTCTCCCCGCGTCCGCAACGGGGCCGTCATGCTCGAGCATTGCATTACCGTCTGCAACCAATCGCTCCAAGGCCATGCGCACAGTACCTGCCGCTTCAGGTGTGTCGGCCAGGCTGCCGACGGCGGATGCGATTGCCGTCGAAAACGCAGCGGCTTGGCTGATATCGTCCTGTTTTGTGTTTAGTCCGGCCCAAATCGTTCCGGTGAGTTCGCCTAGTGCGTCGAATGCGCTCAGGCGCTGCTCGATTGTCGTGCGCTGCAGCAGTAGTTGATAGTCCGCCATGAGCCTCGCGCCACATTCGGATGCCGCGACCTCCTCGTGGTGACCTGGAAGCGCACCGGATGCCGTGATGAATTTACGAGAGACTATAAAGCGCATCGCGGCGGAGAGCAGACCAGTCTGTGTATCGTGTCCTGCCCATAGACTGTCCGTTTGCTCCGACAATGCGGCCATGTCAGCGATATCGGCCTCCAGATTGCGTAGTGCTCTGAGGTTCAACAGTTCCGTTGCCACGCGCGAGCCGCAACGGCCACTGGCGATCGCATCAAAGCCTTCATCGCACCATGGCTCCCGCTGGTGGGCGCAAGCCATGGCAGCCTGAAATTTGAGCACCGTCGCAACAAGATCGGCGCGCGTTTTCAAACCCATCCACACACCTTCGGTCGCCGGGCCAGGATCGATCTGCTTGATTTCGTCTCTCAGTTCCCGAATCCTGGCCAATGCAGGCAAGTCGACGGCTGCCTGGGGCGATTCTCCACCGATGGCAACTGCGCCGAGTGTGCTGGTAATTTGACGTTTCAGCAGCCATGACACTGGCCACACGCTCTGTTCAGCGTCTAGCCAGTTGCGATGCAGTTGATGCACATTGAGCTGCTCAATCTGATCGCCATAGTTCATTGAGAGACGCTTTTCTGTTTCTTTGATGTCGCCGAGGAGTCGCAGGCCCTTGTTTAATTGTGAAGTTACGTCGTCCGGCCACACCTGACTCAGCTGGGAGCGAATGCGGTCATATTCGGCCAGCAGAGCCAACGCTTTTTTGCACTGGGCGAGAACGGCGTCGCTCCACAGCGGCGATAGTTGATCATTGAGGGCGCGATGTTGCAATACGAGGTCCAGACCGTTGTGCAGACGCGTAAACAGTTCCCGTACGTCCGGTCGGAACACGAATCGCCAGTGATGGCCAGCCGCCGCCGGCAGGCACTGTGTTAGCGAAAGCAGGGCCTCGCGCGCGCGATGATTGGTCGGTAAATCAGGCAGCGCAGTGACCTTTTCGAAGGCGATTTTTGCTTTCAGAACGGCTTCGGCAATGGGGATGAGGTGGCGCGTCGTAGCGAGGAACGCCTGCTGCCACACCGGCGTCCAGTCGTCATGGCTTACTGCGGATAGCGGTCCACTGAGCAGTTGTGCCTGGCCGACCGCTGTTGCATTGACGCCCAATCGCTCCGCCACATCCCGAATTGCGTCCAATTCCTGTGCGTTATGTGCCTCCGGGCTGTGCCAGAACAGATTTAGCGCGGGTACCTCTGCGCCCTCGACGACGACGCCAATAGCCCTGAATATCGTCAAGCCGTTGCGGTGTTTGTGGTGAAGTCGCCCGACGTATCGATTCAGTTCGTCGCGGTAGCGTTGCAGTTTGTCCGCTTCGGCTTGCCATTCCTCGGGGGCGAATTGAGCCTGCGATTCCCACGCTTTCTGAAGTTGCGCCAACACATCGAGCTTACGCGCCTTGTTCGAATGTAGTTCGAGGCAAAACTCGCCGAGCCCGACTTCTCGCAGGCGACGGTAGACGACATCGAGCGCCGCAATTTTTTCAGAGACGAACAACACCCGTTTGCCTTCGGCCAGACAATGAGCGATGAGATTCGCAATGGTTTGGCTTTTTCCGGTTCCGGGCGGGCCGACCAGTACGAAATCCTTACCCTTGAAAGCTGCCATGACAGCGGTGAGCTGCGAAGAGTCGGCCGGCAATGGACAGAAGGTTTTATCGGGCGTAAAGTCCACATCCAGCCGGCGGGCATCCGGGAAATCCACACTGGAAGGATAGGGATCTCTGGGCGAGTCGATCAAATGCCTGACCACGGGATTTTCCCGGAGTTGCTCAATGCGCTGGGTAAGATCGACCCACATCAGGTATTTTGCAAACGAAAAAGTCGACAACACGACTTCTTCGGAGACCTCCCAACCAGAAATATCTCGAACGGCATGCGATACCATCTTCCAAATAAGCCCGATGTCCAACCCCGCCTCATCCCGAGGCAGGTCGCCGTCAACCACTCCTAAATTCAGGGCGAAATCCTGGCGTAACATTTCGACCAGGGTGGGATTGAATCTGGGTTCATCCTCGTGCAAGGATATCGTGAATCCCGAGCGTACACTTTTGCGCTGGAGCGATACAGGTATGAGAATCAACGGTGCTTTGTATTGTTGGTTTGCCTTGTCTTCACGCGTCCACGTCAAGAAGCCAAGCGCAAGGAAAAGCGTATTGGCGCCTCCCTCCTGGAGTGTGGTGCGGGCGGAGCGATACAGCTCAACCAGCTTTGACTCCAATTCCTGCTGTTCTACAGCGACGAATACTTCCCGACGTTTGAGTGCGTCCAGCGCGTGTTCACGGCGGACATCTTCTCTTGTACGTTGTTCGTGAATGGCCTGATTGCGCGGGTCGGCACCATCCATTAGTTGAGGACGTGGTAAAAGACGGACAGGTGCGCCGTCCGACAGGAGGTCTTCCAAAGCGCCGGGCTCCGGGGCATCCAGTTTTAATGTCTTCCTGCTGTTCTTGAAATTGAGGAGATTGTTACGTAGCGAGAGATCGAGCAGCTTGCGCTGCCACCGTGCAAGGCGGTCGATCCGACCTGCAAACGCTGTTTCGGTGGCAGTCAGATCGATTTCCGGGAGATCGGGAGCCTCCTCGAATGCGCGTTGTGTGGTCGAGGCAGGCGGAATCGGGGGAACGCTGAGCAACTGCTGGTCGCTGCTGGATAAGGGTTTTATGCGCAGCATCCGGGCGCGTCGTATATCCACAACGAGTTCAAATTCCTCCTCTTTCTCGACCGACAAAGCTGCAGCCGCGACTTCGGTGGCATATGTAAAGCTTGGTGGCGGACGATGGGTAATCAGTGTCGACTCGAATACCACGAGTTCCTTGAGCCTGAGACGCTTTCGAATGGCGGTGACGTCATCAGTGACTACCGTGGGAAACTGTTCTGCCCGTAACCAAACACCGGGAAAAGCGTGCCCCCTTGTAAAAACGATGATGGGATTGAGCCCGGCTTGTTCCAAGACTGAGCACATCAGCAGGGTCAAATCGAGGCAAGTGGCAATGCGGGCGTCGAGCACTTGCGCGGCACTGCGCACTTTCTGTCCGCGATGCTCAAAGCTTGCTGGCGGTAGGGCATAGTCAATACCTAAATCACCAACTGCGCTCCACAGAGCCGAGGCCAGTTCCCATACACGTTTCGCTCCATCGCCATAACCGTCTATCGCGGCGCTCTTGCCTGCATTGCGTAAGACTTCGGCGGTCTGCTTGAGCAAGCGGTCAGAAGTCAGTTCATTGGGCTGAACAAACGCGGCTATCAGGTCCGGCATATGCGACAAGCCGCTCCATTGATTCCTGGGTAGAAGCTCTACTTTGCACTCAGTTACCGCAAGGTGACGTTCATCCACGCTACCAGTGTTCTCTGTGAGCGTGAAAATAATGGTCGCTGCTTCCGCTTCGGTAAGCTTGCTCAACAAGGTACCGTCAAGCAGAACGTCGCAGTCTTTGACAGCATAGGTCGAGCGCGGCCCACATGCATCAATCGTCCATGTTTTCGATTTCAGAAAAGGCGGAATGGACGCCAGGCATACTTGCAAGTGGACGATTTCGCGTTCGCTGTTATTGACAACGCACAGCTCACGAAGGAGTGGCACCGAATTTTGAAAGTCAGCCAGATTGAGCTTGTCGGCATTGCAAATGCGCAGCGAATACTCCGGCGGCTCCGCTGGCGCGGGGGTTTCAATAGTTGATTCGTTCAAAGGCCCTCCCACGGCACGAACGCACATCGCTGCCAGCATTGCTGACATTCTTAGATTTGGTGGACAGCATCGGTGAATTCACCTTAGCATATTCCGTACTGACACTTACTCACAAATTCTCACCTGTTTATCGTGGGAGTTGTTTTTGGCGAGTTGCGCGCGGCGAGATCGTGTGCGTCCTGGGTGATGGACGATTTTCTTTATTTGGATGTGATGGATCCACTACCGCGTCTGTGCCTCGACCTGTACGGGTAGGGCATTGTTTCAAGCGAATAAACAGCGTATTGGCAGGTATGCCAGATGGATACTAGCGGTCGAATCCCTTCGAGATTCTAGCGCTGGCTGCGGCGCCAGGCCTGCGGCCCCATCCCGATCAGCATCTGGAACGCGCGTGAAAAGTGCGACTGGTCGCAAAAGCCGTGGGCGTGGGCGATGTGCGTGAGCGGCTCGTCGCCGGCCAGCATGGCTTCGCAGGCCGCCGCCACGCGCCGGCGCAGCACGTACACGCGGGGCGGCACGCCGACCGCATTCTTGAAGGCGCGCGAAAAGTGGCTCACGCTGAGCCCCACGGTGGCGGCGAGGTAGGTAGTGCGCAGGGTGGCGCACAGGTTGGCGTCGATGTGCGCGGTCAGCTGGCGGACCTGCCAGGAGGCGAGGGCGCCCTTGCCATGGTCGGGGGCGGCAATCGGCGGCGCCGGGTGACAGCGGCGCACCGGCGCAGCCTTGGGGGTGGTGGAAAACAGGGTCGCTTGCATGGTTCGCTCCAGGGTGGCCGACGATGTTGCGTCAGCGACGATAATGCGTGAAGCCAGCTTGGGCGAACAGGGCCGCTCAGGTGACTGCGTACCCCCCCAAAAGTGTGGGTGCGATGCTCATGCCACTAGAAGTTGATGTATTTCGCCCAGGTCCACCCGATCCATCCAAGAGCGCCGCCGATGACAGCACCGCCAGCGATCCATACCTGGTTGATCGACGCGGGCGGCCATGCCTGCGCAACAAGGACAAGGGCGGCGGCGAACGCTGCGCACAGCACGGTACGAATCAGCGGATGGTCGCGGGGGGCCAGCGGCGAGCCGCCGTCAAGCGTCGCGACCGATCCATAATAAGCGCCGGCAAGGGCAAACAGGCATCCTGACTTGAGGACAGTATTCCAGCTTGGCCAGGAGAGGGAGACAAGGCCCAGCAGCGCCATGCCGATAACGAAAGCGCCCGCAAAAAACAGGATGGACGAGAAAACCGAACCCCATCGCGATCTGGCAAAGCGTCGAAAATTCATCGCGGTACCCATCAGCCAATTGCGCCGTCGCGCGGATTGATAGCTAATATGTCAATGATGTTTATTTCATCAACGGCTGGCTCATCCTACGCTTCTTCTATCAGCCGTGCTACTCACGTTACAAGCCGATAAACCCCCGTTCGATCGCAATCGTCACCGCGTGCGTGCGGTTGTTCGCCCCCAGCTTGTCCATGATATTGCGCAGATGCCCCTTGACGGTATCTTCCGACAGCGCCAGTTCGCCCGCCACCTGCTTGTTGCTGTGGCCCCGCGCGATCAGCTGCAGCACCTGCACTTCGCGCGGGGTCAGGCGCTCTTGCCCCAGGTGGTTGGCCAGTTCGGCCGCGATCTCCGCCGGAAAATAGCGCTTGCCGGCCGCCAGCGCGCGGATCGCCTCGGTCAGCTCCTTGCGCAGCGCGCTCTTGAGCAGGTAGGCCTGCGCGCCCGAGCGGATCGCCTGCAAGGCGCGCGCGTCGCCCCGGTAGGTGGTCAGCACCGCAATCCTCGCCTGGGCGAATTCGGCGCGGATCGCCTGGATCGCTTCGATGCCGTTCATGTCCGGCATCTGGATGTCGATCAGCGCCACGTCCGGCTGCAAGGCGCGGTACTGCGCCACCGCCTCGCGTCCGTCGCCCGCTTCGCCGGCCAGGCACATGTCCGGCTGGCTGGCGATGACGGCGGCGATCCCTTCGCGCATCATCGGATGGTCGTCGCACACCAGCACCCGGATGGGTGGTGTCTCAGGATTCATTGTTCTCCCCTTTTATCGTTTTTGTACGCAGCCATGCGAACAGGCTTTGCTGCGTGCGCCGGTAGGCCAGTTGCGCCTTGATGCCGAGCCGGATCGCGCTGCCGCGCGCCGGGTCGCTGTCGATGACCAGCTGCGCGCCGATGCGCGCAACCCGCTCGTGCATGCCGCGCAAGCCCCAGTGGTCCGGGCGTCCCTGCGGCGTCCTGTAATTGTCGTCGATGCCCAGCCCATCGTCGGCGACCGTCATCCGGAACAGGCGCGCGCCGTAGTCGATGTCGACCGACACATGCAGCGCATGCGCGTGGCGGAAGGCGTTGACGATTGCCTCGTGCCCGACCTGGTACACCTCGTCGCGCACCAGCGGGCGCAATTGCGCCGGCGTGCCGCGCACGGTGAGCGCAAAGCGCGCGCCGCCTTTTTGTTCGAGCTCCGTGCCCAGCTTGTGCAGGGCGTCGTGCAGTTCGCTCAGGTCGACCGCGCCGATGCGCAGGTCGCGCACGCGGTCGCGTCCTTCGATCAGCACCTGGTCGGCGCGGTCGAGCGCTTGTTCCAGGCTGCGCCGCGCAGGACTGTCGGCCGGGATGGTGTAGACAATGGCCTGGAAGCGCAAGATCAATCCATGCACGCCCTGCAGCAAGGTGTCGTGCAGGTCGCGCGCGATGCGTTCGCGCTCGCTGTGGCGCTCCTCGATGCGTTCGCGCAGGCGCTCGGCGGCGCGCCGCATGTTGATCCGGTACAGCGCCCACAAGGCGCCAAAGCCGAGCGAGCCCGCCACCAGCAGGAACAGCGGCTGGCGGTACAGCGCCGGCGCGATGGCGAATTCGAACACGGCTTCGCGGGTGCTGGGCAGTCCATCCTGGTTGTGCGCCAGCACGCGGAAGCGGTACTTGCCCGCATCGAGGCCGGTGTAGACGGCCTGGCGCTGGCGGCCCGCGTCCTGCCACAGCACGTCGTAGCCATCGAGCCGGTAGCGAAAGTTCAGGCGCTCGGGCGCGGACAGGCTCAGGGCCGTGTAGTCGATCACGATGCGCTGCGCGCCGGCGGAAAGCACGGCCGGTGCGCCGCTGGCCGCGCGCACGCCGTCCACATGGACCGATTCGATCAGCACCGCCGGCCCGGCCTGTTCCGGGTGGGGGCGCTCCGGATCGATCCAGGCCACGCCGTTACTGGTCGAGAACCACAGCCGTCCGTCGCGGCTGCGCACCGCCGTCGGCAGCGGCAGCACCTGGTATGGGTCGTTGGCCAGCCCGCCCATCAGGTCGTACGAGCGGTAGCGGATGCGGTAGCTCGCATCGGCATACGCGCGCGCCAGTTCGGCGGCGGTCAGCTGGAAGATGCCCGAGCGCGAATGCACCCACAGGTCGTCGCCGTGGCCCTCCTTGACCGGCACCACGATGATGGCGTAGATGTTGGCGAACAGCCCATTGTCGGGCAGGCGCAGCGCCTGGTAGCGCTGGCCGTCGATGTAGCCGATGCCGCGCTGGCCGCCGACCCAGGTGCGCTGGCCGTGATGGGTGATGGCGGTGACGTGCCCGATGTCCATGCCGTCCGCTTCGCCCCAGCGCTTTTCGCCACCGCGCCTGTCGTCGCCACCCTCGCGGGTGACCAGCAGGTTGTCGCGGTAGCCGAACCACAGATGCCCGCTGGCGTCGGCCGAGGCGGACACCGGCATGCGCTGGTTGGCTGAGGAGGACGGCGGCGGCGTAGCGATCCACACGCCGTCGTGCAGGCGGAACAGGCCAAGCCGGTTGAACGAGACCCACAGGTCGCCGCTGGCATCGCGCGCCATCGCCCGCACCGACGATTCGGCCAGGGCGGCCGGCGGCAGGTCGGCGAATTTGTCGAGGCGCGTGCCGCGCGAGCGCCAGATGCCGGACGGGCCGCCCATCCAGATGGTGCCGTCCGCATCGCGCATGGCGCACGACACCGGCGCCGGCATGTCCAGCACTTGTATGTTGAGCACCCCGGTGGCGCCATCCATCAGGCGCATCGCGGGCCGGTTGCTGGGCCCCGCCCACAGGCTGCCGTCGTTGCCGGCGACGAGCGCGAAGTTGAGCGAGCCGGCCGGAAGACCGGCCGGCATCAGCGTGCGCTGGCGGAAGCGGTCCAGGCCCCCGTTGCTGCCGACCCAGAGATTGCCTTCGCCGTCTTCAAGCATCTTCCAGATGAAGTCCGAACTCAAGCCGTCGCGCGCGGTGAACGCGCTGCGCGTGTTGATGGCGCCGATGCTGGTCGGCTTGGCGACGTACTGCACGCCGTTGCCGGTGGTGCTGATCCACAGGCCGCCGCTGCGGTCGAACAGCAGGCCGATGGCCGGCGTGTCGATGGTGAGGGTGCCGCTGGTCAGGTGGCCATCGAACAGCAGCACGCGGTGGATCTTGCCGCTGTAGCGCTCCGTGAGCCAGATGGCGCCGTCGCGCGCCTGCGTGATCTGGCTGACCCAGTCCACCGCCAGGGCGCTGTCGATAAAACGGCGCTCGCCCTTGGGCAGGTACAGGAGGCGGTTTTCGTTGGCGGCCCACAGCGTGCCGCCGCCGTCGACGAACACCGCGCGCGCTTTTTTACCGGGGAAGCCCCAGTCGGAGCCGATCCGTTCCCAGTGGGCGCCGTTGTAGCGCGCCAGGCCATCGTCGGCGGCGACCCAGACCGCTTTTGCCTGGTCGCGCGCGAGGCTGTAGATGGCGCCTTCCGGCAGGTTGGGGCCGGGCAGGTGTTCGCGCATGCCGCCCGGGCCGATCACGCGCACGCCGCCGAAACGCAGGCCGACCCACAGTTCGTCGTCCACGGCCAGCAGCGAGGCGACGATGTTCAGCGTGTTCAGGCCCGGCGCTTCGTAGCGCACGAAGCGAAAGCCGTCGAAGCGGAACAGCGACTCATTGGTGCCGAGCCACAGGTAGCCGTCGCGCGTCTGGGCGATGGCGCCGACCTGGCTCGGGCCGCCGTCGGCGGCGACCCAGCGCCGGTGTTCCAGCTGGTCGAACGAGCGCACCTGCGCCTGCGCGGCGCTGCTCAACGCGAGCGCCAGCGCAAGGATGGCCTGGTGCCATCGGCGTGTGCCGGACATGCGGTGCGGTGTCATACGATGTTGGTCCTGTTCGCCGGGCTGGCGGCTGCTGGCCTGTCGCTGTTCATGGCGCGCGATGATACCACCGGCGCCATGGGTTCAAGCGGGTGCGCGGGGGCGCAGCCAGAGCAGGGCGACGATGACGTGGATGGCTGAACCGGCCGGGGCGTACCACAGCGCGAGCGGGATCGCCAGCGCGTACAGCAGCATCGACGCCAGGTTCTTGCGCTCCATCCAGCTCGGGTGCGTGGCGATGGCATGCGTCGCGCCGCGCCGGCGCAGCACCTCGTCGAGCACCACGAAGGCGATGGAGCACATCAGCAGCACCACGCCGTACATGGCCACCGGGACCGAATCGAAGGGGTGTTCGCCGGCCCACGCGGTCACGAACGGGATCAGCGAAATCCAGAACAGCAGGTGCAGGTTGGCCCACATGGCCACGCCGTCGATTCTCTGCACCTTGTCGAACAGGTAGTGGTGGTTGATCCAGTAGATGCCCACGTAAATAAAACTGAGCAGGTAGCGCAGCATCACCGGCAGTACCGGCGCCAGGTCGTGCGGCGCGGCGCCGTGCGGGGTTTTCAGTTCCAGCACCATGATGGTGATGATGATGGCAATGACGCCATCGCTGAATGCTTCCAGGCGGACCTTGTTCATGCGGCTCCCTTGCTTGGCTCGGGCAGCGCCATTTCTGCGCACAGGATGAGGATCGGGACGATCAGGGCGATGAAGCCGAACGCCATGAACGCAAAGGCGGCGGCGATGGCGCCGGTGCCGAAGGCCAGCAAGGGCCAGAAGAACTTGCCGCAGCGCGCGCTTGTGGCGGCGTCGCCGGCGCCGCGCAGCACGTCGATGCTGTCGATGACGACCTGGGTCACGTTCCCGGTCATCATGGAGGTCGGCGCCAGTTGTGCCAGCAGCAGGCGGCTGCTGGCGCTGTGCGCGCCCATGGCGGCGGTACCAAGCAGGCCCGCCGCCATGGCCAGCGGGGAGGCGGTGTCGCCGATGGGCGCGGCAGCCATCCCGGCCAGCATGAAGCCGGCCAGCAGGACCACCTGCAGCAGCAAGGCGAGTTTCAATGCCGGCCACTGGCGCTTGTCGCAGGCCAGGATCAGCAGGCGCGCCATGGCGATGCCCGCGATGAAGGCGGGGAAGGCCAAAAACTTGAGCAGGATCGACGCCTTCGAGGCGTCCGCCAGCGCAACCCCGATCAGCACGAAGTTACCGGTGACATGGGCGGTGAACAATCCGAACAGGGCGACGAAGCCCAGGGTGTCCACATAGCCCGCCAGGAAGCCCATGTCGATGCTGCGGAGGCGGTTGCGCTGGTCGGGGGTCACGATTTGGCGAAAGCGAGAATGTCGGCGTTGACCTGGTCCTTGTGGGTGTCGGTCAGGCCGTGCGGGGCGCCGGGATAGATAATCAGCTTGGCGTTCTTGACGATGGCGGCCGAGGCCTTGCCGGCGGCGTCGATCGGCACGATCTGGTCGTCGGCGCCGTGGATGACCAGGGTCGGCTTGTCGAATTTTTTGAGGTCGGCGCGGAAGTCGGTTTCAGAAAACGCCTTGATCGAGTCGTAGGTGTTCTTGTGGCCGGCCATCATGCCCTGCATCCACCAGGCGTTGATCAGGCCTTGCGAGGCTTTGGCGCCGGGGCGGTTGAAGCCGTAGAACGGGCCGGAGGCCAGGTCGAGGTAGAACTGCGAGCGGTCCTTGACGCAAGCGGCGCGGATGCCGTCGAAGACATCGATCGGCAGGCCGCCCGGGTTGTCGGCCGTCTTGAGCATCAGCGGCGGCACGGCGGAGATGAGACCGAGTTTGGCGACGCGCCTGGTGCCGTGGCGGCCGACGTAGCGGGCCACTTCGCCGCCGCCGGTCGAAAAGCCGATCAGGATGGCGTTTTTCAGGTCCAGCGCTTCGATGACCTGGGCCAGGTCGTCGGCGTAGTGGTCCATGTCGTTGCCGGTCCACGGCTGGCTGGAACGGCCGTGGCCACGGCGGTCGTGGGCGATGACGCGGAATCCGTTGTTCGCAAGGTGGAACATCTGCGATTCCCAGCTGTCGCTGTTCAGAGGCCAGCCGTGGCAGAACACGACCGGTTGGCCAGTGCCCCAGTCCTTGTAATAGAGTTCGACGCCGTCCTTGGTGGTGATGGTGCTGGAGCTGCGTTTGATGGCGGCGGCGGGTGCTGCCTGGGCGCCGGAATTCATGGCGGCCAGCGGGATGGCGGCGGCCAGGGAGGCGCCGGCGGTGATGGCTGCGCGGCGCGAGAGGGTTTTCGGGTTTTCGTTTGTGGACATGGCAGGTATCGTTTTTCTATGCGGTTAATTTACCCCGTCGTTCCCGCGCCAGGCGGGAATCTATAACACCGTTGATTAGCGAAGGTGCCATGGATTCCCGCCTTCGCGGGAACGACGAGGTGGTGGTCGGGGGTACTCCGGCGGTGGTCTTTACTTCGCCGGTACCGGCGCCAGCACTTCGTGTTCGCCCGTGGTGCGTTCGGCCGCTTTGTGCACCATCGTGTAGGCGTAATCGACGCCCATGCCGTACGCGCCCGAGTGTTCGCGCACGATCGCCATGACGGCGTCGTACGTTTCGCGGTGCGCCCAGTCGCGCTGCCATTCCAGCATCACCTGCTGCCAGGTCACCGGCACCACGCCGGCCTGGATCATGCGCTGCATGGCGTAATCATGCGCTTCCTTCGAGGTGCCGCCCGAGGCATCGGCCACCATGTAGATCTCGTAATCGCCTTCGGCCATGGCGCACAGCGCGAAGCTGTTGTTGCACACTTCCGTCCACAGGCCGGCCACGATGACCTTCTTGCGGCCGGTCGCTTTCAACGCATCGCGCACTTTCTGGTCGTCCCACGAATTCATCGAGCTGCGCTCAAGGATTTTCTGGCCCGGGAACACGTCCAGCAGTTCCGGGTAGGTGTGGCCCGAGAACGCCTGCGTTTCGACGGTGGTGATCACGGTCGGGATGTTGAAGGCCTTGGCGGCCTTGGCCAGCGCCACCGTGTTGTTCTTGAGGACCTGGCGGTCGATCGACTGCACGCCGAAGGCCATCTGCGGCTGGTGGTCGATGAAGATCAGTTGCGAATTTTGCGGGGTCAGGACGTCGAGTTTCGGATTCATGTAGTGCACTCCTTGGGTTGAAAAATGGGGCTGGTCAGAACGCGAAGCAGCTGCAGCCGAGCGCGCCCCAGAAGCCGGTATGGCTGCTGACCGGGATGGCCGACTTGCGCGCGATGCCGTGCGCGTGGCCATGCACGCCGCACGCGCCGGCGCACAGGTGCGGCAGCGCGCTGCGGGCGGCGGTTGGCCGGTAATGGCCGCCGTAGGCTTTCACGGGCGACCAGTCGGGCAGCACCGGAATGGCGGGGGGCGCGAACGGCGCAAAGTCGCCGGCGCCGTACACCACCTTGCCGCCAACGACGGTGAGCACCGATTCGAGCGCCTTGATGTCGTCTTCGGGCACGCTGAAAAAATCGCCAGAGAGCACCGCGAGGTCGGCCAGCTGGCCCGCCTTGATGCGGCCCTTTTGATGCTGTTCGCTGGAGAACCAGGCGCTGCCCGAGGTCCACAGTTCGAGCGCGGTCGCGCGCGGCATCTGCTGATCGGCGCCGTACAGGCGCAAGCCGCCGACGGTGCGGCCGGACACCAGCCAGTACAGCGCGGTCCACGGGTTGTAGCTGGCTACGCGGGTGGCGTCGGTGCCGGCGCCGACCGGCACGCCGGCTTCCAGCATGCGGGCAATCGGCGGCGTGTGGCGGGCCGCTTCGGCGCCGTAGCGCTCGACGAAATACTCGCCCTGGAAGGCCATGCGGTGCTGGATGGCGATGCCGCCGCCGAGCGCGCGCACGCGGTCGATATTGCGCGCGGTGATGGTTTCGGCGTGGTCGAACATCCAGCGCAGGCCGTCGAAAGGCGTGTCGCGGTTGACCTTTTCGAACACGTCGAGCATGCGCGAAATCGATTCGTCGTAGGTGGCGTGCAGGCGGAACGGCCAGCGCTGCTCGACCAGGTGGCGCACGACTTTTTCGAGCTCGTCTTCCATGCCGGCGGCCAGTTCGGGACGCGGTTCCAAAAAGTCTTCGAAGTCGGCGGCCGAAAAGACCAGCATTTCGCCGGCGCCGTTGTGGCGGTAGTAGTCGCTGCCGTCGCCCGGCTTGATCATCTTGGTCCAGGCTTGGAAGTCCTGCAGTTCGGCGCCCTTGTTCTGCGTGAACAGGTTGTAGGCGATGCGCACGGTGAGCTGCTTGTCGCGCGCGAGCTGGTCGACGATGGCGTAATCGTCGGGAAAATTCTGGAAGCCGCCGCCGGCGTCGATCACGCTGGTCACGCCCAGGCGATTGAGTTCGCGCATGAACTGGCGCGTGGAGTTGACCTGGTGTTCGAGCGGCAGGGCGGGGCCCTTGGCCAGGGTGGCGTACAGGATCATCGCGTTGGGACGGGCGATCAGCATGCCGGTCGGGTTGCCGGCGGCGTCGCGCACGATCTCGCCGCCGGGCGGATTGGGCGTCTCGCGGGTGTAGCCGACCGCCCGCAACGCAGCTTGATTAAGCAAGGCGCGGTCGTACAGGTGCAGCACGAAGACCGGCGTGTCGGGGGCGGCGGCGTTGAGTTCGTCGATGGTCGGCATGCGCTTTTCGGCGAACTGGAATTCGGTCCAGCCGCCCACCACGCGCACCCATTGCGGCGATGGCGTGCGTTCGGCCTGTTCGCGCAGCATGCGCATGGCGTCGGCCAGCGATGGCACGCCTTCCCAGCGCAGTTCGAGGTTGTAGTTCAGGCCACCGCGGATCAGGTGCATGTGCGAGTCGTTCAGGCCCGGGATGACGGTGCGCCCGGCCAGGTCGATGATGTCGGTGGCGGGGCCGCGGTGGCGCATCACGTCGTCGACGTCGCCCACTTCCAGGAAGCGCTCGTCGGCGATGGCGACCGCGTTGGCGACCGGGTTGGAACGGTCGGTGGTGTGGAAGCGGCCGTTGATGAGGATCAGGGAGGCGCTCACGCTTGGTCCTTGTCGTTGTGCGGGGCCTGGAGGCCGGTGATTTTGGGGGCGCATTCGGTTTTGAACCAGGCGATGCTCAAAGGTTCGCCGGCGATGACGCGCTTGGCGATGGGGACCATCTGCTCGCCGATCAGCATTCCCAGCAGGCCCAACAGCGCGATCACCGGCGGCGCGGGCGAACGCACATTGATCAGCGCGTAGATGACCCCTACCAGCACGCCGGCTCCGATCGACATCAGATACATTGCTCACTCCTTCAAAAGGGCAGGGCCGGATGGCTGTCCTGTCGTATGAAGTATGGAATGCGGGGCGCGGGAGGGATAGAATCAGGATGCTGTTTTTGCCGTTGGGACGTGCAAAAGGGGCGCGAGAAGATGAAAGCGGTGCCGAACGATATTCGACCGGCATTCACCACGGCGACGGCACTGACGGGCGCGAAATAAGGCCGGCGGCGTGGCGTAATTGCCAATGGCGGCGGGTTTTGTACAGACGGGAAAACCACGGATTTGCGTTGTTTGACCCGCTTTGTCGTCTCTGACGCGTTCGTTTGCACTGATTTCCAACGACAGCCAATGTACGAGCGTGCGCGCGTGCTAGAGTTTATGAGTGTTGCCACATGGCACTTCTATAACTTTTGCGAGCGAGACATGACTACTTCTGGAATGAGCATTGGACGCCGCCTTGCGGTGGGCTTTGGCGGCGTTTTTCTGCTGATCGTGGTGCTGTCGGCGATGGCGATTTCGCGCGTGGGCAGCATCGAAGCGAGCCTGAATCAAATCAACAAGGTCAATAATGTCAAGCAGCGCTACGCGATCAATTTCCGTGGCAGCGTGCACGACCGCGCCATCGCGCTGCGCGACGTGGTGCTGGCCGCCGACGCCGCGCTCGCGCAGCCGCACCTGGACCTGATCAAGCAACTGGCCGACAACTATGCGCGCTCGGCCGCGCCGCTGGACGCGCTGGTCGATAACGCGAGTGCGACCGCCGAGGAGAAAGCCGCGCTGGCCGGCATCAAGGAAAGCGAAAACAAGACCATGCCGCTGATCGCCAACGTGATCGCGCTGCGCCTGGCAGACAAGCTGCCCGAGGCCAACGCGCTGCTGGCCAAGCAGGCCGCTCCGGCGTTCGTCGGCTGGCTGGCCAGCATCAACCGCCTGATCGACCTCGAAGAAAAGATGACCGGCGTGCAGGCCGACAACGCCAGCAGCCTGGCCAGTTCCTTCCTGCTGTGGATGACGGTGCTGTGCGCGATTGCCGTCGCGGTCGGTTCGCTGGCGGCCTGGTATATCAGCCGCGGCCTGCTGCGCCAGCTCGGCGGCCAGCCCGATTACGCGGCCAATGTGGTGGCCAGCATTGCCGCCGGCAACCTGGCGGTCGAGATCGAGACCGTGAACGGCGACCGCAGCAGCCTGCTGTTCGCCATGAAAGGCATGCGCGACAGCCTGGTGGACATCGTGGCCCAGGTACGGACCGGCACGGCGACCATCACGACGGCCTCGTCGGAGATTGCGGCCGGCAACCTGGACTTGTCGGCGCGCACCGAAAGCCAGGCCGGCACCCTGGAAGAGACCGCGTCGTCGATGGAAGAGCTGACCAGCACCGTGCGCCAGAACGCCGACAACGCGCGCCAGGCCAATGCGCTGGCGCTGTCGGCCTCGGAGGTGGCGGTCAAGGGGGGCGCGGTGGTGTCGCAGGTGGTCGATACGATGGCGTCGATTAACGAATCGTCGAAAAAGATCGTCGACATCATCGGCGTGATCGACAGCATCGCTTTCCAGACCAACATCCTGGCCTTGAATGCGGCGGTGGAGGCGGCCCGCGCGGGCGAGCAGGGCCGTGGTTTTGCGGTGGTGGCGTCGGAAGTGCGCAACCTGGCCCAGCGTTCGGCGGCAGCGGCGCAAGAGATCAAGACGCTGATCGGCAATTCGGTCGAGCGGGTCGACGCCGGTGCGCGTCTGGTGGACGAGGCCGGCAGCACGATGCAGGAGATCGTCTCCAGCGTGAAACGGGTGACCGACATCATGGCCGAAATCAGCCTGGCCAGCCAGGAACAGACGGCCGGCATCGAACAGGTGAACCAGGCGATCGGGCAGATGGACCAGGCCACCCAGCAGAACGCCGCGCTGGTCGAGCAGGCGGCCGCGGCGGCCTCGTCGCTCAATGACGAGGCGGCCTCGCTGACCCAGGTGGTGGGCGTGTTCGTGCTGGCGGAAGGCCGCGTGCGCGCCCCGGCGCCGGCACGGGTGAAGGCGCATGCGGCACCGGCACCGGTGGCGAAGGGCAAGGCGCTGGCGCGTGCTGCGGCGGCGCCGCACGGCAAAGTTGCCCAGGCAAGTAAGCCTGCCGCCACTGTTGCTGACGAGTGGGAAACCTTCTGATTGTTTGCGCCAGCGCTAGCTTGACATAGCGCCATGTTGAGGATTTTCCACAAGGAAAGATATTTCTCCCAAAGCGTTCCAGAGGTCTATATTATTGCTCATAGGCACTTATAGACCTCTTGAGGAAACGCCATGTTCAAGCACCTTTTGACCGCACTGCTCGCCGGTATCACCCTCGTTCCCACTGCCGCCACCGCTGCCGCCACCGCTGGCGCAGCCCTGACCGAGCTGGAAACGCGCTGGCTCAACGCCGCCGCTCCCGTGTTGGCGTATTCGCAACGTATCAACTTGCCAATCGATATCACCGTGCAACCAAAAGCCCGTCCCGGCGATGTGCCGCTGGCGATGGGCTTTGTCAATGGCCGCTGCAAGCTGGTGCTGTCGATGCGCGGCAATCCCGACGCCGAAAACATCCTCAACACCGTGCCCGAAGGCGAGCGCGCGCTGCTGATCGAAACCATGGCGGCCCACGAAATCGGCCATTGCTGGCGTTACGTGCAGGGCGTGTGGCATGCCTTGCCGGCCGGCTTCGTCGAGACCGGCGAGGAACAGGCGCAGGATGTGACCTTGCTGGCCGAATCGAAAGCCATGCGCGACATGCGCCGCGAAGAAGGCTTCGCCGACCTGGTGGCGCTGTCCTGGGTCCAGCGCCAGCATCCCACCGACTACGGGCGCGTGTACGCCTGGCTGTCGACCCTGCGCGACGCGGTGCCGGCCGAGCGCAGCGGCCACGATACCCGCGCCTGGGTGCGCCTGGCGAAAAACGCCGACGGTTTCGGCCGCGGCGCCACCCCGTTCGACGACGCCGTCACGATGTGGCAAGCCGGTCTGCTCAACGATGAATAAGCCGTGCGCCGCCGTGTTGCTGGCGCTGGCCGGCTCGGCAGCGTCGGCCGCGCCTGCGACCGAAGCCCAGTGGATCGCCGCCGCCACGCAAGCGGTGGCCTACGGCCGTGCGCAGGGCATGCCGATCGCGCTGGAAGTCGTCGACGGCAACGGTTTGCCAGGCCATACGCCGGTCGGGCTGGCCAGCGAGAACGGCCGCTGCACCCTGGTCGTTTCGGCCGGTAATAATCCAACCGCCGACAAGCTCAGTGCGATGATTGCGCCCGAGCTGCTCGACACCTTCCTGGCCGGCGCGGCGATGCATGAAGTTGGTCATTGCCACCGTCGCCTGAACGGCTTTCCGCATAACGAAAAATTGTTGCCCGTGGTTGCCTGGATCGGACCCGTGCGCGACTGGTTCGCGCGCCGCGTGCGCACCGAGGAAGCCTACGCCGACATGACGGCAGTGGCCTGGATCGCACGCTTCCACCCGGATCGCTACACGGCCCTGGTCAACGAAATGCTGCGCGTGCGTACCCGTTTTCGCGAGCCCAAGCACGACACGGTGGCCCTTCTGGAGCGCGCCCTCGCCGAAGGGCCGCAAGATGCCAACGAGAATCTGTTTGCGCAGGCAGATGAGCGATTAAACAGATATCGATAGTTCTTTTGTGTTCGTATGTACGTTGTCGCACAGATGTTGCGAGTGGTTAGGATGTTAAATCCGTCTACCAACAACCATACATTTAAAGGGACCTCACCATGAAACCTATCGTCGCCACATTGCTTGCCACCGCCCTCAGCGCCGCTTTCGCCAGCGCCTATGCCGCCGAGACGACCACCAAGACCGATACCGCGACCTACCGCACGATGACGCAAAAAGCCGACGCCGACTACAAGCTGGCCTCCGCGCAGTGCAAGGACATGAGCGGCAACGCACGCAACGTGTGCATGGAAGAAGCGAAAGTGACGCGCGCGCGCGCCGACCTGGCAGCCCTGACCGATTACAACAACACCCTCAAAGGCCGCACCAAGGCCCGCACCGAACTGGCCAATGCCGACTACTCGCTGGCCAAGGTCAAGTGCGCCGACACCGCCGGCGCCGAAAAAGACAGCTGCATGAGCAATGCGCGCGCGGTCCACACCGCAGCGCTGGCCGACGTCAAGGCCGACCGCAACCTGCAGGTCGCCAGCACCGGCACCACCAATACCATGAGCCCGGTCACGCGCACCACCACGACCGACGCCACCAAGTCCGCCGCCGTGGACAAATGCGCCCAGGTAGCGGGCAGCCCGAACACCGGCTGCCTGGTCGATAACAACAACCGCACCGCCACCACCGCCGGCGCCGTAGCCAACCGCACCGAGATGGCAGCCGACACGGCCGGCCAGCGCACCGCCAACGCGGTTGACAACGCCGCCGACAAAACCCGTGCCGCCGGCGCCACCCTGGCCGCCAAGACCGAGCGTGCGATCGACACCATGGCCGACAAAACCGAGCGTGCCGCCGACACCATGGCGCCCAAGATGGACCGTGCCGCCGAAAAAACCGGCGCTGTCGTGGCCGACTCCGTGATCACCACCAAGGTCAAAGCCGACATCTTCAAGGAGCCTGAACTGAAATCGATGGCGATCCACGTTGAAACCGAAAAAGGCGTGGTTATGCTGAGCGGCTTCGTCGATTCCAAGGCCGATGCCGAGAAAGCCGTGCGCCTGGCCAAGAGCGTCGATGGCGTTACCTCGGTCAAGAGCGCTATCAAGGTCAAGTAAGTTCACGTGTTGACCTGCCAGGGCCGACCCGCGCATAGCGGGCCGGCCGGCAGAAAACAGGAGCCCCTTGCGGTGCGACGATGCGATTGTGTTGCATCGCCGCACTGTGCGGGGCTTTGTTGCTGCAATCCATCGCGTCGGCCCCGCCCCACTGTATAATTTTCCTGTGAACAGACTAGAAGCCTTTGGATATATTGCCGCGCAAGCCGCACGCGGGGAGATTACCCTCCCCACCAGCGTGAATGCCGCCCTGCGCCTGCAACTTGCACTCGACAATCCCGATTGCCATATTGAAGACGCCATCAAGCTGGTGCTGGGCGAGCCGCAACTGGCCGCGCGCACCGTCGCGCTGGCCAACTCGGCCGCTTTCAACCGCAACGGCGACACCCCGATCACGAATGTGCGCGCGGCCGTCATGCGGGTGGGCTACCGCAGCTTGCAGACCCTGGTGGCCAGCCTGGTGGTGCGCCAGTTCGGCAGCCGCATCGTCGACCCGGTGCTGCGCGCCAAGGCCGAGCAGCTATGGGAGCATACCGCCCACGTGGCCGCGCTGGCCCAGGTGCTGGCGCGGCGGGTGACGTTCGTCAATCCCGATACGGCCATGTTCGCCGCTATCGTGCACGAGGTGGGCGGGTTTTACCTGCTCTCGCGCGCCGATGAATTTCCGGGCCTGCTCGACGACGATCCCGAAAAATGGGCGGAGTTGTGCGAGGAAGTGGTCAGCCGCGAAGTGCTCAAGAAGCTCGCCATTCCCGAGACCGTGACCCAGGCCATCCTGGCGCTGCGCGATGGCTGGCTCACCATGCCGCCGAGCACCTTGCTCGATACCTTGTTGCTGGCAAACCAGTTCGCGCCCGTCCGTTCGCCGCTGGGCGTGTCGGAAGAGCCGCTGCCCGAGCACGCCGATTCGGTGCTCGACTTTGTCATCGACAACGATACCCTGCAATCGATCCTCGACGAGTCGGCCGACGAAGTGAAATCGATGAGCGCCGCGCTGCTCGTCTAAAGGCAAGCCTAAAAGCTCGTCTAAGCTCGTCTAAAAGCCCGCTTAAAAGCCCGTTTAACGCGGCGCTGCTTAAATCCACGGAACCAAAGCGCGTTCACCGCTTCTAACCCCAGGCAAGGTGGGACACGGGTCCCATGCCGGGGGAGCTATGAGGCGCATTGCGCACGCTTGGGTGTTTGTTGTCGGTCGCGTTTTCGGTCCCGGTTCCGGGCCGCTGTCCTTGCTGCGCCCGCTGATTGCGGGCGCCACTTTTCTCTTTCTCCTCCTGTGGACGCCGTCGGCAGCGGCCGCGCCGGCGCCGGTGACCTTGCTGTCGGTCGAGGGCGCCATCGGCCCTGCCAGTGCCGACTATCTGGCGCGCGGCATTGCGCGCGCCGCGCAAGACGGCCACCAGCTGGTCGTCATCGAACTCGATACCCCGGGCGGGCTGGACACGTCGATGCGCACGGTCGTCAAGGCCATCCTGGCATCGCGCCTGCCGGTGGCGGTCTACGTTGCGCCGTCGGGCGCGCGCGCGGCCAGCGCCGGTACCTTCATCCTGATGGCGAGCCACATCGCCGCCATGGCGCCGGGCACCAACCTGGGCGCGGCCACGCCGGTGCAACTGGGCGGGCCGGCAGAAGACAGCGCCCGCAAACCGGATGCACAGTCCGGCACGCCGATGGGCCGCAAGCTGGTCAACGATGCCGCCGCGTCCATCCGCGCGCTGGCCGGACTGCGCGGACGCAACGCGGACTGGGCCGAGCGCTCGGTGCGCGATGCGCTCAGCCTGCCCGCCTCCGATGCGCTCAAGGCAAGCGTGATCGACTACGTCGCCGGGGATGTGCCGGCGCTGCTGGCGCTGGTCGATGGCCGCAAGATCCGGCTGGACTTGCCGGACGCGGGCACGCACACCCTGCACACGCGCGGCGCGCCGCTCCACGCCGCCGGCCCCGACTGGCGCACCCGGCTGCTGGAGACGATCTCCGAGCCCTCGCTCGCGCTGATCCTGATGAGCATCGGCATCTACGGCCTGCTGTTCGAATTCATGAGTCCCGGTGCGGTCGCGCCCGGCGTGGTGGGCGCCCTGTGCCTGCTGCTGGGCCTGTACGGCCTGCATCTGCTGCCACTGAACTACGCCGGGCTCGGGCTGATCCTGCTGGGCCTGGCCTTCATGGTGGGGGAAGCCTTCCTGCCCAGCTTCGGCGTGCTCGGCCTGGGCGGGATTGCCGCCTTCGTGGCCGGCGCGCTGATCCTGGTCGATACCGACTTGCCCGGCTACGGCGTCCCGGCCGCTCTGGTAGTGCCGCTGGCCATTGTCAGCGCGCTGCTGGTGGCTGGCATGGGCGCGGTGGCGCTGCGCACGCGCCGGCGCGCGGCAACCGGCGGGCCGAACGCGCTGATCGGCAGCCTGGCCGAAGTCATCGGCACGAGTGGAGGTGACGCCTGGGCCAACGTCAACGGCGAGACCTGGCGCGTTGCCAGCGGTGTCGCCCTGCGGCCCGGGCAGGCGGTGCGGGTGCTGGCGCGCAAGGGGGCGCGGCTCGAGGTCGTCGCCGTCAACCATGTCGCCGTCAACCATGCCCCCGCCAGCAGTGCGCCTCTCAGCCATGTCAACACAGGAGAATAACGATGGACGATGAACTCGGGTTCGGTATCGGCACGTTGGTGGTCCTGCTGCTGTTGCTGGCGATGTCGGTGCGCATCCTGCGCGAGTACGAGCGCGGCGTAGTGTTCCAGTTGGGGCGCTTCTGGTCGGTCAAGGGGCCGGGGTTGATCCTGCTCATTCCGGTGCTGCAGCAAATGGTGCGGGTCGACCTGCGCACCATCGTGCTCGACGTGCCCAAGCAGGATGTGATCTCGCGCGACAATGTCTCGGTCAAGGTCAATGCAGTGCTGTATTTCCGCGTGATCGACCCCGAGCGCGCCATCATCCAGGTTGCCAACTTCATGGAAGCGACCAGCCAGCTGGCGCAGACCACGTTGCGCTCGGTGCTTGGCAAGCATGAGCTCGACGACATGCTGGCCGAGCGCGAGCGCCTCAACATCGATATCCAGCAGGTGCTCGATGCCCAGACCGACGCCTGGGGCATCAAGGTGGCCAACGTCGAAATCAAGCACGTCGACCTGGATGAATCGATGGTGCGCGCCATCGCCCGCCAGGCGGAGGCCGAACGCGAGCGGCGCGCCAAGGTGATCCACGCGGAAGGGGAATTGCAGGCATCTGAAAAGCTGATGCAGGCGGCCAATGTGCTGGCGCGCCAGCAGGGCGCGATGCAGCTGCGCTACCTGCAAACGCTGGGCACGCTGGCCAGCGACAAGAGCACGACGATCGTGTTTCCGCTGCCGCTGGAGATGCTGGGCGGGCTGCTTGACAGGGCGCGCGACAGTCCGGCCGGCTGACTGAGGGACCACCGCGCGCCACGCCGGCCGCTGCAGGCGCGTGGGCGCCGGCCGGTCAGTGCAGGCGCTGCCACGCCAGGCCGATCCATTCGTGGGTGGCGTAATACGAGCGGAACATGCCGCTCCAGCCGGGGACGAACATCAGCGGCGAGAGCGTGCTGCGCGAATAGAACATGGTCGGCGCCGGCACGACTTCCAGGCCGGCGGCGGCGAAGGCGCGCTCGGCGCGCGGCATGTGCATGGCGTGCGTGACCAGCAGCACGCGCCGCACCCCGGCCGCCTTGAGGATGGCGGCGCTGTAGAGGGCGTTCTGGGTGGTGTCGGCCGAGCGTTCCTCGGTCCAGGCGACCGGCGTGCGGAAATCTTCGCGCAGGGCGCGCGCCATGGTGCTGGCCTTGGGCGGAATGCCTTTGTCCGGTTCGCCATTGCCGCCGCTCACCAGCAGCGGCAGGTTGGTGGCGTGTTGCAGGTGCGCGGCGTAACGCAGGCGCAGCAGGGCGATGTCGTCGGGAATGTCGGCGCCGCCGTACTCGGGCGCGGCATGCACGTTGCCGGCCGCCAGCACCACGATCGCCTGGGCGCCGCTGGCGCGCGCGTCGGCCAGCGGCGCCGTGAGTTGTTCAAGTGGGCGCACCAGCAGCAGCGAGCCGGCGTTGGTCGACAGCACCAGCAGCATGGCCAGTCCCACAGCGCTCACGGCGCGCCCAAGGCGCGGCCAGCGCCGGCGCAGGGCGTAGCCGGCCAGGATCAGCACGATCAGGCTCATCGGTGGCATGAGCAGCACGCGCACCAGGATGTCGGTCATGGCCGCCGCGCGCGCACGAAGGCGCTTTTCATGGCCGGCGTGTGCATGCAGATGCTGTTCACGGCCGGCGGCGTGTGCATGCAGATGCTGTTCACGGCCGGCATGTGCACGCAGGCGCTTGCCGCAGCCGTGGCCGGCAGGCTCGGCGCACGCGCACGCAGCGGATGCCGCCGCGCTTTCACAGCGAAGCCCAGGCCTGGCGCAGGCCGAGCACATGCACGATGCCGATGCCCATGCAAATGGCCGAGCTCCAGCCCCAGAAAACCAGGCTGCGGCCGGGCATCAGGATCATCATCGGCACAAAGGCCAGGCCGCGCACCACGTACACGGCGGTGATGGCGCACAGGATCGCGCGCATCCAGGGCAGGCGCGGCAGCACGCCGGCGCCCGCCAGCGCGTAGGCGGCCCAGACCAGCAGCACGGCGCCGATGGCGGCGGTGACGATGGCGGGATATGACGAACCGGACGCGGCCATGCGGGCCATCGGTTCGCCCGCGCCAAGGGCCCGGTACCAGGCGGGGCCGCCGGCAATGCAGGCAAAGTGGAGGGCGGCCGCGGCGGCGCTGAGGCCGGCGGCGGCAAGGAAAAAGTGAGTGGACGGCTCGGTCATGGATGGCAGGCAGGGCAAGTGGTCGCGAAATGCGAACGCGTAAATCGCTGTGTGCGCCAGGAAATTGGCTTTCAGCGTAAAGTCATTATAAGATTAACAAAATGCATTGTGGAGCAGAACATGAAATGGGAAGGTAATCGCGAAAGCGACAACGTGGAAGATGTGCGCGGGTCAGGTGGCGGCGGCGGAGGCGGCGGGGGTTTTGGCTTCGGCGGACGCTCGGTCGGCATCGGCTCGATCGTCATCGCCCTGGTGGGCGGCTGGATTTTCGGGGTCAACCCGATGACCATCCTGAACATCATGAGCGGCGGCGGTGGCGGACAGGCGCCGGTGCAGCAACAGCAAGGCCAGGCGCCCGGCGTGCCGGCCAGCGACCGTGGCTCGAAGTTCGTGCGCGTGGTGCTGGCCGATACCGAGGATGTGTGGACCAAGCTGTTCCGCGAGCAGGGCGGCACCTACCAGAAGCCGGCGCTGCAACTGTATTCCGACCGCACCCAGACCGCTTGCGGTGCCGGCAGCAGCGCGACCGGGCCTTTCTATTGCCCTGCCGACCGCAAGGTGTATCTGGACATGAGCTTTTTCCAGCTGATGGAACAGCGTTTCAAGGTCGAGGGCGAGTTTGCCCAGGCCTACGTGATTGCCCATGAAATCGGCCATCACGTGCAGCATTCGATGGGCCTGACCGACAAGGTCGACGAGGCGCGCCAGCGCGGCACGGAAAAACAGGCGAACGCCATGTCGGTACGCCTGGAATTACAGGCCGACTGTTTCGCCGGGGTATGGGCGTTCCACGCCAACCAGTCGCGCGCGATCCTGGAGCAGGGCGACGTCGATGCCGCGCTGAAAGCGGCCACGGCGATCGGCGACGATGCCTTGCAGCGTCAGTCGCAAGGCCATGTGGTGCCCGATTCGTTTACCCACGGCAGCTCGGAACAGCGCGCGCGCTGGTTCAAGCGCGGCCTCGACAACGGCCAGGTCGCGCAGTGCGATACCTTCGCCGCGCGCCAGCTGTAAAGGCACTCAGGCGTTGCTGAGCGCTTCGGCGCCAGCCATCAGGGACTCGACCGCGCGCTCGAACACGGGCGCGTGTTCCACCGTTCGCAAGGTTTCATCCTGCATCGCCGCCAGCAGGGCGTCGCGGGTGAACGTGGCGGGCGCGGCCTGGCCCTTGACCGAAAACAGGTACAGGCTGCCGCGCGGGCTCACCGCGGAGAGGCGCGCCGGCACGTAGCGCCCGTCGAGGGCGATTTCGAAGCCCGCTCCCGGCAGCGCCATCCCCAGCCATTCCTGTTCGTCGGCGATCGGCGCGGCGCTCTTGCCCGGATCGGTGTACAGGTCGGCGCGGACGCCGCGCTGCGCCAGCGCCGCTTCGAGCTGGGCGTGGCCGATGCTGACCGCGTCGCGGCCCGTGTCGGGCAGGCCGTCGAAGGCGGCGAAGTGCGCGCGCAACTGGTCCAGGGTGACCGGCCGGGCCGATGGCGGCTGGCGTTGGCCCAGCACATCCATGTGCACCATGACCAGCCGGTCGAGCGCGGCCTTGGCTGCTTCCTCGCCCATGCCGACCGCGGCCAGGCCTTCGCGTACCCGCTTGACCATGCCGGGCAGCATGCTGACCATGAGGGCGCGGTCTTCCAGCGTGGTTTTTTCCTGGGCGCTCCAAACCAGATCGGCCAGCATCGCCTGGCTGGCGGCCAGGTCGCTGGCGGGATGCGCCAGCACCCGGCTCCAGGTATCGGTAATAAAAGTGCCGATGCGCGGATCGATATCGAGCGGGGCGAGCAAGGGGGCCAGGGCGGTGGCGGTGTCGCTGTCGCGCGCGCTGGCCGCTTCGAGCGCGCCGAGGGTATCGATGCAGCGCGCCAGGCCGATGTCGCTGCGCGGCAACAGTGCCGAGATGAACTGGTCGAGCTGGCGCTGGCCATCGGCGAAAGCGGCCATGTCGGTGTCGAACCCGTCCAGTACACCGTCCAGTACCGTATCGATCTTGTTTTCCAGTGCGGGATAGCAAGCCATCTCGGGTGTGATGCCGGTAGCCACCGTGCCGATCCGGTCGAGCAGGCGGCGCGCCGGGTGCTGGGCGTCGTGCAGCATCGATGGCTCCTGCATGGCGGCGCGCAGGAACGGTACGTGCAGGCGGCCAAGCTGCCCGCGCACGCCTTCAGGCAATTGCTCATCGTGCACGATGGATTCGAACAGCAGGCTGACCAGGTCGATCGTGACCCATTCCGGCTCGCTGCTGGCGGCATCGGCAAGCCTGGCGCGCAGGTCGAGCGGGGCTGACGCCGTGCGCGCGCCGCCCTGGGCCGGGCGCGCCTGCTGCAATTGCTTCAGTTGCGCCTCCAGGGCGCCGCCTGCGTCGCCCGCCACGCTTGGCGTGTGGGCATGGCGCGGCGGGCGCGACGCTGCCGGCTGGTTGAAGACGTTCCAGACCATCTCTTGCAAGTCGGGCATGGGTTGCTGGGACAGGGCGCTGCCGTGAAATGCCGCCCCCTGCCGCTGTTGCTGCATCATGCGTTGCAATTCCGGAATCATGCGGGCTTGCTTGGGCAAAGATGGCGGCTTGGCCGGGTTGGCCGGATGTGCCGCCTGCGCAACAGCGCGCCCGCCGCCAGTGCCGTGGGCGAGCAGCTGCTCCGCCGCTTTTTGCCATGCCAGCCGGTCGCGCTGGGCACGCGTGAGCGCCGTCGGGCGCGCGGTCAGCTTGGTTGAAATGCCACGCGATTCGAATACTTCTTCTATTGCAACGTAGTATCCTTGCAGGCAACGCACCATCGCCAGCGACAGGGTGTCGAACAGCACTTTCGACTGGGCCTCGTCCATGACGCACTGGCGCAGCGCTTCGTGCAGCGAGCGTGCCAGCAGGTAGGGACGAAAAGGGTTTTCGCGCTCGCGCACGTCGCCATCGCCATGCAACTGCGCAATCATCAGGTTCAGGCGCCCGAGGCTGGGCTGGTCGGCGTCGCGCAGGCGCATCACGAGGCGGTCGATTTCAATTTGCCGCGTGACCACATCATCCTCGATCAGGGTCAGGTTCTCGGCGCTGATGTCGTCGATGCTGGCGCGGGTGTCCATGTACATGGTGTCCATGGCGCGTTCGAGGTAGCCGGCGAAGTGATGCTCCATGCGTTCCTGCAGCAGGGTGGCGTTCTGGCGCAAGATGTAGCGCGCATTGGTCAACAGGCGCTCGTCGGGCACGCCCTTGCCCTGCAGGGTCTTGTCCAGGGTTGCGCCGGACTCGGCGATAGTTTTGGCGGCGAGGACGTGAAAACCCGACAGTGCGGGTTGTTTCGCAAGTTGGAACACTCTTTTTGGTATTTGCATGGCGTTTTTTGTGCTCAAATGGATGAGCTGATTCGGATGTCTGTCAGCCATCATAGCGCATTAGAGCAACAAAGTTGGCTTGAATGCACTGTTCAGTTGCATTTTTTTAATTAAGATGTTTGAGATACAATGCTTGTTCGCGACCTGTCTATGCGTGTTGGCGAACCGACCACATGTAAGATCAACCTTAGTATCCCCAGAATGAAAATTTTCGCTGAACTTGATGATGCGGTCCTGAACAGAACTGTTCCGGCCAGTAACGATCCCATTGCCGTAGCCACGGCCTTGACGGCCCCGGTGCGCCCCTTGCGCGTGATCGGGCGTGGCGATACGCTCACCGCGCAAAAGGTCGAGGTCGGTATTATTTTGCAAGCCATGCTGGGAACGGTAGGCGCTGCGGAGTATCTCGCGGACAACTCGGTCCACATCAGCGTGTCTTTGCGGGTGCTGACCAAACCGGCCTTGCGGCGCGGCAATCACGATGAATTCGGGATTCCCACCGATCTTGAGGGATAGCAAAGCGTTGTTTTTCGGTGGTCGCCCTTCGCCCCCGATCACCCTCTCCCGCCCGGATCGTGCCCGGGGCGGCTGCGCTGGCGTACGGGTTGTCCCGCCTTGCTCGTGCCTGCAATCAATCACTTTTCAAACGTGCGCGCTCAAGAGCGCCTATCCCGAGGCGCCACCGGGCCTTGCGCTTACGGTACGATCAACAGCGCGGGCTATATCTGGAATCTCGGCGATATCGGTGTCGGCATCATGGCGTGGATCAACATCATCGGCATCCTGATTATTTTCTTCATGGCCAAGCCCACCATGTTGTGCCTGCGCGACTACGAAGCCCAGCTAAAGCTAGTTTTCCGTCTTCCATGGCCTTCTTGTAGCAGTGAATATTGCCGTAGTTCGCCCGCGTCTCCGTTGTGTGGATGAGTTCGTGAATGTTAACAATGCCGTACTGGTAGCGATTCAAGTTGACCTTGTCCGGATCGGCAAATCCCAGCAAGCGAAAAACTTCGGTGGCGGGGTCTGCCAGCGCATTCATCGTCGCGCTGTTCCACCAAGCGATGCCAAAACAGGGCAGGCCGGTCGCGACCGCGCTCCAGATAAAGGTGGCGACCTTGCTCACAGCCGGGTTCACGCCAAGGAAAAGGATGCAAAAGGTTACGCAAAACATGCTGAAGCAGAAGCAGTATGCGGCGATGGTGTAATTGGCCCACATGTCGGCCGTCGCGCCCCAGGCGTGCCGGACCCAGACCTCCCCATCGTATATGCCAACAACGGCCGCTGCCATAGCCTGGGCTTTCAGACTGCTTACAGTCGCGCCCAGACCGGTGACGACGTTTTTTGAACAATTGTTCTGGCCGATTTGCGCTAAAAGGTTTTCTTTACCTGACGCTACGTGAAGTTTGGTCAGCATTCCTTCAATCAGAAAAACATGCGACATATCCGGCATGAGCGGAGTTGGTTCATTCATCGATATTGCTCCCGCACCGACATTTTGTGCGCCTTTTCCAGTAATAACCTAAAAAGGCCGGGGCATGCGGGCTTATGGGTGCGAGGAAGACCGATGGTGGGGACAGGCGACTACCAGTACAGCAATTCCAGCCCGCAAAGTGTGTTCCTGGACAGTTTAGCGCCCCACGTTAAGTGAACAAAGCCTTCCGTTAGACGCGATCATGCGCGAGCCGAGAGAAGCGCATCGTCCGGCGTTCATGGCTGGGGCTTATTCGAAGTCAGACTGCGCGCAGGCAACTGATCAAGGGTAGTGTTGTCGTGCATGCATTACCGATACAATGTCGATTGCTGTCGCGCCAACCCGGTACACGATCAGATAATTCGGACGAACGATCAGCTCGCGCGTGCCCGGTACGCGTCCTGGACGATACATGTAGGGGTGGGCCGGGAGTTGCGAAACCGCCCAGTCAATGTCGTTATACAAATCGAGTGCGGCTCGCGGGTTGCGTTCCGCAATATAGCCAAGAATTGTGGCCAGGTCTGCCTGCGCCTCAGCGCGCCATAGAATCGGAAGCATTGGCGTCGCGCTTCGCTTCGATCAGTTCCCGCATTCGGGCCATGACCTCATCATGAGGTGTGCACGCCTGCTGGTCGTCCAGCGACGCTTGTACTTTTGCGCGGAACCAACGGTCGTAAGCCTCGGCTTGTTCGACTGTCGTGAATTCGGACTCGATCGGGGAAAGGTGCTTGTTCATAGTCCGCCAATTATACGGCAGAGGAAAAACCAGGATGCTGTTTAAGCGACGGTATTGATCGCCATCAGGAACTCTCATATCACCGAAACTTTGCGGCCCAAAACAAAAAAGCCCACGAACCGGAATTCGTGGGCTTTCTTGATGCATCTTGGTAGGCCGTGCGGGATTCGAACCTGCGACCAACGGATTAAAAGTCCGCTGCTCTACCAGCTGAGCTAACGACCCAAGGTAAAACGGTAACACTGTCAAAAAAAGCAGTAGCGATCGCTCGCGACTGCCCCATTTGCTTGCTGCGAATTCGTGGTAGGCCGTGCGGGATTCGAACCTGCGACCAACGGATTAAAAGTCCGCTGCTCTACCAGCTGAGCTAACGACCCCGAAAGAGGCAATATTATAGCTGGCGATTCCGATTTCCGCTAGGAAGTTTTGCAACAGATGTTGTCCAGCCCTGGTTCAGGTCAGCTTGGCCGTCACTTTGAGCACTTCCTCGGCTGTCGTCATGCCCTCGATAATCTTGTACGCGCCCGCGATGCGCAGCGGCTTCATGCCATCGTCCACGCTCTGCTTGCGCAGCGCGGCCAGGTCGGTCTGCTTGCCGATCATGTTGGTAAAGCCTTCCGTCACCGTCAGCAGCTCGTACAGCCCGGTCCGGCCGCGGAAACCCGTCTGGCGGCACTCCGGACAGCCGATCGGCCGGTACACCACCGCCGGCTTGGGAATGTTCCAGGAGCCGCCGATGCTGTCCCACACATCGTCGTTGAGCTCGCCCCCGGGCGCCTTGCACAGCGGGCACAGGGTGCGCACCAGGCGCTGCGCCATGATGCCGATCAGCGTCGCTTCCAGCAGGTAATGCGGCACGCCCAGCTCCAGCAGCCGCATCACGGCCGAGGGCGCGTCGTTGGTGTGCAGGGTCGACAGCACCAGGTGGCCGGTCAGGGCCGCCTGGATCGCCATTTCGGCCGTGGCCAGGTCGCGGATCTCGCCCACCATGATGATGTCCGGATCTTGCCGCATCAGCGCCCGCACCCCATCGGAAAAGCCGAGGTCGACACCGGGCTGCACCTGCATCTGGTTGAACGACGGCTCGACCATCTCGATCGGGTCTTCCACCGTGCACACATTGACTTCCGTCGTCGCCAGCGCCTTGAGCGTGGTGTACAGGGTCGTGGTCTTGCCCGAGCCGGTCGGGCCGGTCACCAGGATGATGCCGTGCGGGCGCGTGGTCAGGCCATCCCAGCGCGCCGCGTCGTCCGCCGGGAAACCCAGCTCGGGCAAGGTCTTGACCACCACTTCCGGATCGAAAATACGCATCACCAGCTTTTCGCCGAAGACGGTCGGCATGGTCGACAGGCGCAGCTCGACTTCCTGGCCGCCGCTGGTGCGGGTCTTGATGCGGCCATCCTGGGGACGGCGCTTTTCGATCACGTCCATGCGCCCGAGCAGCTTGATGCGCGCCGTCATGGCGATCATCACCACCGCCGGCACCTGGTAGACCTGGTGCAGCATGCCGTCGATGCGGAAACGCACCGAGGCAATGTCGCGCTTCGGTTCGAGGTGGATGTCGGAAGCGCGCTGCTCGAAGGCGTATTGCCACAGCCAGTCGACGATGTTGACCACGTGCTGGTCGTTGGCGTCGAGCTTGTTCGACTTGCCCAGTTCGACCAGTTGCTCGAAGTTGTTGCGCAGCGCCAGGTCCTGGCCTTTGGACTTGTTGGCGTCCTTGATCGATTTGGCCAGGCTGAAGAACTGCGCAATATACTGCGAGATTTCCAGCGGGTTGGCGATCACCAGCTCGATCTTGCGCCGCGATACCTTGGTGATCTCGGCTTCCCACTCGACCGAAAACGGGTCGGCGGTGGCCACCACCAAGGTGGTGCCGCTCAGTTCGACCGGCAGGATGTTAAAGCGCGAGGCATAGCTCGCGGTCATCACATCGGCCACCTTGGTGAAGTCGATCTTGAGCGGGTCGATGCGGATGAAGGGCAGCTTGACCTTGCCCGCCGCCCATTCGGTCAGCACGTCGAGCGTGAGCAGGCGGTGCGGGATGGTGGCGGAGATCAGCTTGCACTGCGCCACGGCCGAGAGCGGATGCATGGAGCCGACCGCCGTCTTGAGGATGCCCTGGGCCTGCGCGAAATTGGCCTTGACGTTGACCTTTTCCACGATGCCGTCGGCCAGCAGCCACGAAAAGATCGCCTGCAGGTCGAGCGACTTGGGGGTGATGCGCTTGGGCGCCGCGCTTGCTTCTTTCAGTTCTGCGTTCAATCCATTTTCTCCGTTGGCAATAGGCACGTGATTGGCCGACTACTTGGTCGCCAGCAGGCCCTTGACCCATGATTTGGCCGGCAGTTTGGTGGCCGTCACGATCTCGGCGGCGCGCGCGGCGAGCGCTTCGGGGTCGATCGCCGGGCGTTGCTTGAAGCACAGGGCGACAACGTTGCCGTCGTGGACTTCCGGCAGGCAGATCACATGGGCGAAGGCAAACTTCATCGCCTTGATATTGCGCGCGAAGCTGGGGTGGTCGCCGAACAGGTTCACCGTCATCATGCCGCCGTCGCGCAGGCAGGCGTTGCAGGCCTGGTAGAACTCGGGGGTGTCGAGTACCGGGCCGCGCGCGGTGGCGTCGTACAGGTCGCATTGCAGCACGTCGAAGGCCTCGGCGTTGGCCGCATCGTTGACGAAGTCGAGCGCGTCCATTTCCAGCACGCGCAGGCGCTCGTCCTCGGGCGGCATCTTGAACATCGAAGCGCAGATGGCGATCACGGACGGGTTCAGTTCGACCGCCGTGACGGACGCCTCGGGGAAGGTGCGGTAGCAGTATTTGGTCAGGGTGGCCGTGCCCAGGCCGAGCTGGGCGATGGCGCGCGGCGCCTCGATGAACAGCATCCAGGCCATCATCTGCTGGGCGTATTCGAGTTCCGGCCAGTCGGGCTTGCGGATGCGCATGGCGCCCTGCACCCATTCGGTGCCGAAATGCAGGTAGCGCACGCCGTCCTGTTCGGAGAGGGTGACGGGCGCAAACTTGGGCTTACGGGCTGGACGGCGCGAGGATTCGGCCTGTTCGATGGATTTTCGTTTGATGAGCATAGGACGCCTGATTCGATCGCCCATTATCGGTGGATGGCTTACTTGAGTGCAAGCTAAATGCGGGAGGCAATGGGATTGAGTGCGGGCTTCATCCGTTTGAGAAAAACGTTAACCCAAAAACCGTCATTCCCGCGCAGGCGGGAACCCAAGGCATAGTCGCTCAGCGAAGGCACCTTCGATTGCCGTGGGTCGCCGCCCATTTGCCGGGAAGTCTTTCCTGCCATTGGCAGGAAAGACGGCCTTAGAGTACCGTTGTTCATAACCTCGCGAAGGTTGAAGCACCCCGAATTACTGCCCCCGCTCCGGCTCCACCGACACGCGCAAGCGAATGCGCTGGCCCGGGTCGCGGTCCATCAGGCTGGTATACGTCTGCCCGCGGTAGTCGTAAGTGACGTCGTAGCCGGTCGTGCGCGACTCGTACGCGTCGACCATGCGGCACTGGCGCACGGCTTGCTCCTGCATGTACTGCTGCTGGTTCGGGATTGCGCGGCCGTTATTGTCGACCCGGTCGCCAACGACCGCGCCGGCGATCGCGCCGGCCGCCGTGGCTGCCGCGCGGCCACTGCCGCCGCCGACCTGGTTGCCCAGCAAGGCCCCGGCGATGCCGCCGATGATGGCGCCGCCCGCGCTACGCTGCTGCGGCTGCTGCTGGACCGGCACCTGCACGTATTCGGTCTTGCATTCCTCGCGCGGCTGGCGGATCTGCTCGACCCTGGGCTGGACGCGAATCACGCGCCCGTAGTCGGCGAACTCGCTCGCCTGGGCCAACGGCAGGGCGCAAAAGCCCAGGGCTGTCACGATCAGTTTGGTGTGCATGTTCATGGGATACCTCGTTATGTAGGGTAAGACAATGTAAGAGGGCTCTGAGTTCCAAGCCTGAGAACCACCAATACATGGTAGTCCTGTCCGTCGCGGTTTTGAAATCCGCATGGCAACAATTTGTAACAGCGGAGAATACTGCCGGTAGCAGGTCGCAGAATGAGGCGACGCTTGCTGCGCCGGTGGTCGAAATTAGAGTCTTTCTACAGAAATTGCTCTGATTTATTACAAATATTGTGGTTCAAATCACATTCGGGTTGATTCAGTAACCACAAAACGTTACCCTTATACGATTAGGGGGTATATTGGCGGGTGGCAACGGTAGCAGGAGATCGGCGTTT